>NZ_VCQV01000031.1 GCF_007845645.1 Leekyejoonella antrihumi | reverse complement strand
GGGATATTCACTACACGTATTATCTCAGGGTTGGGCTGTGAAGAGGTAACTCAACACACCCCAAAACACCGGAATGACAGGGAAATCTGAAGAACTCGGCCGACCTATGTCAGGAGATCAGGGTCTGTCGCCCGAAGCGAGCGGGCAGCACTTGCGCGGCGACCGCCGCGGCGAAGACGAGGAACGCCACGGAACCGGCCAAGGCGTGTGACGGGTGATGCAGCGGCCCGGACAGGAAGGTCGGGGCCAGGGACATGAAGAACGCGAGAGCCGCGAAGGCGATGAAGCCGCCGACGAGCGCGCCGATGAAGGACGCACGTCCCTCCGTCGGAGCCTTGATCTGCTGGGTGTGGTAGCGGGGCCGTTCGGCCGGCGCCAGGGTGCGGGTCTCGGGCGTCAGGGCGAGTCCGGCAGCGCCCGCTGCCATGAGAGCGAGAAACACGAGGTAGGGCACGGTGAGCGGCCTGGCGACCACTGCGCAAGGACACCGGCGACGAGTGGCCCGGCGCCGATCCCGCCGAGGTTGGTTGCCGCGCCGACGATCTCGGCGCGGCGGCCGGTTGCGCTGGGGCGGCGTGCGGCGTGCAGCTCGGTGATCCAGGCGGTCGCGGTCGCGGTGGTCGCGCCCACGGCGATGCCGCCGATGAAGCGAGCAACGATCAGGCCGGCGAGATCGCGCCAGACGAGGAACAGGACGGCGCTGAGCGCGGCGGTGAGCAGCGCTGGGATCATCACCCGACGGCGGCCGTACCAGTCCGAGACGTGCCCGACGGTCACCAGCGCGAGGATGACGCCCACGGCATACACGGCGTAGACGATCGTGATCGTCAGAGAGCCGAAACCGTCACGCGCGGCGTAGAGACCGTAGAGCGGTGTGGGAACCGCGGACAAGCCCATGATGACCGCGAACGTCGCCGCGACCGACCAGAAGCCGATGCCGTGCCTCCGCCCGGCCGGCTCGGATTGGGGTGGGCGGACAGCCGCATCGGGGCCGGCCACCGCCTTGGGAAAAGTAGACATGAGGAGCTCCTCGGGGTCTTGCCCGGACCAGGTGCTGCTCGGCGGGCATAAATGGTTGATTCCTCAACCATAGCTCAATTGGTTGAGTGGTCAACCATAAGCTAGTCTGGACGCATGCCGACCGAACCGAGATGGCTGAACCCCCGTGAAGACCGGGCCTGGCGGGCGTTCAAGCACGCCGGTCACCAGCTCGACGTGAGTCTCAGCCGCCACCTGCTCCAGGACTCCGGGCTCACGCAAGCCGACTATGAGGTCCTCGCCGTGCTCTCCGGGAACTCGATCGATCGCATGCCTGCGCGGGAGCTGTGCGCCGCACTGTCCTGGGAGAAGAGCCGGCTCTCCCATCAGATTCGCGGTATGCAGCAGCGCGGACTGATCGCTCGCGAGCCCAACCCCGACGATGCCCGCAGCGTCCTGATCTGCCTGCTACCGGCCGGCCGACGTGCCATCGAGGATGCAGCGCCCGCGCACGTAGAGCACGTGCGTCGGCAGTTCATCGACCTGTTCACCCCCGCCGAGCTCGACACCCTCGCCACTCTGGGCGAACGCGCTCTGCGCCACCTCGCCGACGAGCCCTTCGGAGAGGGACCCCTCGATCCGGACGAAACCCCAGCGCAGCGCTAACCCCAACGCGGCTTCCACCGCCCGGCCATTGCGTGCTTACCCGCCTCGCGAGGTCAGGGGTGCGTGGCGTCCAAGACGCTGACGTCCGCAGGCTCCGATCCGTCTGTGACTCCAGGATCAGCGTCGACATGGCCGACGAGCCGACCGTCAAGAACGACACTGAAACCTGGCTCTGCTTGCGATTCCTCAGCATTCGCGGCTGAATGATGACTCGCAGCTCGAGGCGCTCAACGAGTGGCGGACGCCCCCAGTAGTCACTCCGCGGCAACTCATCGACCGTTTCAACCCTTCCGGACAGACCTGTTCGACCGGGGCCCGTATGCCGATCCACATACGCTGCGCCGACATCGTCGTGGGCGTGCCATAGGGCACCTTGCGGGACGTCGACCGCGACGCCCGCGGACTGGGCGAAGATCGCCGCATCGGCCCCCGGTGATTGTTCCTCCTGCGGACAGCCTCTTCGAAGCTCACCGGTTGAGAGATCTGCCCTTCGATCAGGTCGGTTACAGTTGTCGGATTCGGGAAGGCGCGATCGCAGGAGAGACATGAAGCTTCTTCTCACCTCTGCCGGCATCAAGAACACGAGTATCGCCAACGCGCTCGTCGAGATGCTGGGCAAGCCCATCGCCGAGGCCAGCGCCCTGGTGATCCCCACGGCGGCTTACCCCGCAGGGGGTCCCGATGCCGCGTGGCGCATCGTCTCCGGGCACGCGATGAGTCCGCTGTGCGAGATCGGCTGGAAGTCTCTCGGCCTGCTCGAGCTCACAGCGCTCCCCAGCATCGACGCGGCGCAGTGGATCCCCATCGTCCGGGAAACCGACGCTCTTTTGGTAGGCGGTGGCGATCCGCTGTACCTGGCGCACTGGCTGCAGCAGTCCGGCGTGGCTGACGTCCTGCCTTCGCTACAGGACACGATGTGGGTCGGGGTGAGCGCCGGGAGCCTCGTGGCGGCGGCCCACCTAGGCCAGGACCTGAGTGAGTGGCAGGCGCCGGCGGGCAGCGTCGAGGCACTGGGGCTGGTCGACTTCAGTATCTTTCCGCACCTCGACAACCCGAACATGCCGGAGTTCGGCTTAGCCGAGGCGGAGCGCTGGGCCGCCGCGCTCGACGTGCCGGGCTACGCCATCGACGACCAGACCGCCATCACCGTCATCGACGGCGAGGTCGCTGTCGTCTCCGAGGGTCACTGGAAGCGCTTCGACTGACCAGTCCCGCTGATCTGCATCCTCAACTGGGAAGAGCCCGTGGGACGGTCGCGGAGATCCGAGCGCGGAGCCCAGATCTGCTGCTGGCCGTCGCCGCAGTCGACCATTTCGGGCCGCGTCACCTCGGCCAGGGTCGTGATCTTGATGTCGCGGGACCGGGTTGGGGCGCGGCTCGTTTGTGGTCGAAGGGTTTTCTCGAAGAGTGCCGCACTGAACCAGGGGCCCTCGAAGTCGCGGCGGCCGACATGCGTGTAGCCCTGGGACGTGTAGTAGTCGCACAGCACGGTGTTGGACTCCACGCAATCGAGACGAAGAAGGCTCAAGCCCTCCTGGCATGCCCGCGCCTCGGCCCATCGCAACAGGCTGGCACCTAGACCCGCGCCCGCTGGGCGCGCTGGACCATCAGTCCGTGCACGTACGCTGCGGCCTCAGAGTGGCCTGGCCACACGTCCTTGTCCTGCCGCAGGTAGCGCAGCGCGCCGGCCGGTCGCCACTGTGCTCCGATGACGTGCCATTCACCGGTGGCCACCTGAGCCTCGATGAAGGAGCGAGGGACCTCGCCATGTCCCCATTGCTGGACGCCTCGGCCCGCGAGCCACTCCTCGATCGACTGCCGCAGCGCATAAATGCCGTCGACACCCTCGACGCCAGCCCGACGCGGCACATCCTGCATGCACACATTGAATGCCAACTACGCGAAAGCCGTGTTCGCTGCCCGGATGTCGATCGATGCCGTCGACGCGCCTGGGGCTGTTCCGTATCGCCTACCCCTGCGGAACGGGAAGGCATCGTCCGCCGGTTGTGGCCGCGGTCTCGCCGGTGGCCGTTTCTCTATCGGAATGTCCCGATGCGGCGATGAGCGGAGCTCGCACCCTTATGTTGAGTGGTGACGCAATTAGCGAGGAGGCATTCCGTGCCTACTTTTCCTGCCCTTCTTCACACAGTAATCGAGGCACCCGACTGTCGAGCTGTGGCGGAGTTCTATCGCCTGCTTCTTGGGCTGCACTACCGAGAGGGGGAAGAGCCACCGCCCGAAGGCGCTCCCGATGACGCAGACTGGCTTGTTCTACTCGACCAAGACGGCAGCCGAGTGATGGCGATCCAGGAGAACACGCGCACCACCTGCCCGTCCTGGCCGTCGGAGGACGTACCGATGCAGATGCACATGGACTTCAAGGTTCCCACCGTCGAGGACCTGGAGCGGCATCGTGACCACGCCGAGGAGCTCGGCGCTCGTCTGCTGTACGACCGTTCCCAGGATGAGGGTGAACCGCTCTACGTGATGGCCGATCCGGCTGGTCATCCGTTCTGTCTGCTCGTCCAATAGGTCGGGCCACACTCGTCCAGCCGCTGTCGTGCCAGACGGGAAGGGATCGGCTTGTGACACACGAGCAGGTGGCCGGCGTCCCGTAGGGGACACGTTGTGGGGCGGTCTGGAACTTTTGGTGCGTGGTCGCGGGGTTACCTTGCTCGGCCGTGCGCGTCGTGCGGCATAGGCTTGCGGGTGGTCGCCTGCCGCCCGGGCCGGTCGTGCCCTGTCGCCTCATCGGTGGGTGTGGATATGCTCCGTTATTTTCGCCCAGATCGCATCGTCCGAAGTGCTGACCTGACCTGGCTGGTGGACGAGTCCTGGCCGGTAGCCGCGGCGATCGACGCCGACGGGTCGATGACACTGGTGGCGTGGCCCTGGCCGCAGACTCGGGTGGATCCCGAACGGGATCACGTCTCGGTGGCCGATGGTGTGGGCATCGTGGTCAGGGACGGCGAGCAGGTGGTGTGGGTGCGACGAGACGAGTGCACCATCGGTCGGATAGAGGCCACCCTGTGGCTGACCGCGGCCGACCCGACCACGGCGTGGTTTGTTGACCGGTCGTATGTCGACCCCGGGCATCCACCGGCAGCACCGCCACCGTTGCCGCTGGGCCGGATCGTCGCGGCCCACCGGGACGGCTCCCGGATTGAGATCCCTGCCGTTGCGCCGGTGAATGCTCTCGCGACCCGGCACGGCCAGGTGTGGGTGATGATCGCGAAACCACCCGTCGCCCATCCCGGCGGTCAGGGGTCGTGGGACTTTGAGTACCCGACCTCGGTGCTGCGCGCCGAGCGCTCCACGCTACTCACCGATGGCTTGACGGCGGCAGTCCCAGGGCCGGCCATCGACTTCGAGGCTGAGGACCTGCCCCACGCGTGGACCTGGTTGGAAGATGACCCCGAGACGGTCCTGCGGTACGGGGTACGCGCGAACGGACTGGTCTGGTGGGCGGGTGCACCAGCTGCTGGCGACTACATCAACCGCCGCGCCCTGGCCATTGGTCATGATCCCGTCACGGGTCGACCGGTGGTGCCGGTCGACCTCGGCCTTGGCCTGGTCAGTGAGGTGCGCACCATTGGTGATGAGCTGTGGCTCACCGTGCAGCGTCGGCGCCCACTTCCCGCTTCTGCTGACCATGGCGTAGACGTGCTCGCCGTATCGGCGGACAACATCGTGCGCACGGTGCAGTCGGCCGACTCGATCGACATCTCCCACTTCGCGCCTCCTTTGAACCAGCCACCACACGAGGAGATTCGCGAGCAGATCGATCGGGTTCGTCGCATGTTCGACCATCTCGACGGCTACTGGAGCAGCGAGGACGGTGCGACCTCCCCGCTGAGCGCCGGGCTCACGGATCCTTCGGTGACCGTCGAGGGTGACTGGCCCCAAACCCGGGTGATCGTGACCTTCCGGCATCGGCGTCGCCCCGGATTGCTGCTACGCCGCACGCTGCCGGTCTTCGACGATGAGGGCTTACCCGTCGATCACGAATACGCCGGGATCTACCTGATGGAAGATCTGGACACTGACCAGGTCGCACCCGCCGCTGACGCCATTGATGGTGTCCTGGACACCTAACCAGCGACCAAGCCCAGCCCACCATTCCCGAGCCGGGCCCGAGGTCAGCATCCGACCAAGGTTCGTCAGCGATTGCCGCGATAGGCGTCGCGCCGATGCGCAACGTCGACGACCGTCACCGTCGTGTGGGTGTCATTGATCCGGTAGATCACGCTGTAGGTACCGCGCCGGGCGCTGTGACGGTCGGCCAGCGGTGCGTGTAGGCGCTTCCCGACACGGTGAGGATTGTCGAGAAGACGGCCACGTCGCCTGTGTGGCGTGCTCTGTATGCCGGGTCTTATCGCAACGAGACGGACGGCTCAGCGGACGGTCTTGCCCACCGGGATCAGTTCGACCAGCGGAATCTGACGCGACGTGCTCGCCTGGTGCTGCACATAGAGCGAGATCTGCGCGACCACCTGATCCCACACCTCGGCTCGACGCTCCGGCGGGATGACGCGGGCTCGGGCCTCGTACCGGCCGCCCGTGCCGGGCTCCACGCTCACCCGCGGGTCGGCGACCAGGTTTCGGTACCAGTCCGGGTGGCGAGGTGCCCCGGAGTTGGACGCGACCACGACCACCGTGCCGCCCACGGTGGTGAACATCATCGGCGTGGTGTGCTCTCGGCCGGTCCGACGCCCACGGGTGGTCAGCAGCAGCATCTGCTCCCGCGGCATCCGCATCGATTCACCGCCTCGAAACTGCTCGATCACATGGTGGTTCATCGCCGACATGTCCATACTTCGAGTATCCGCCCCTGGGCGGGCCGGCCTGACGAGGGCAGGGCGTGAGGTGGGGCCGGAGCCCGTTGAGGATCAGGTCGGTGATCGCGGTGGTCACGTCGGCCTGGCTGATGCGGTGCTCGTGCGGCAGGTCGTGCACGCTGTAGAGGAGCCGGTTGATCAGGATGGCCGGCGCCGCGCTTGCCGCCGGCCGGAAGGGCCCGGTCCGTCGCGGCCGTCTCGGCGCCACCGAGTGCGCACCGGCTTCGGCGAGAGCGACGGCGGTGCGGTGGTCGGTGCCGGCGACATGGGCCCCTGCTCGCGGACGTAGCGGCACAGCTCGGGTCGCTCATGGTGCGTGCAACCCTGGGGCGGCAAGGTCGTCCACGCCGCAAGGTGTGCCAGGATCACAGTCGTCTCTGCCGCCCAGCCGCCAGCCACCCAGCCGCTCAGCTCGTATCGAAACCTCGTGACACGTCGGGTCGTGGCTCGACGCCCGGGTTGTGGGCGGAGTTCTCCCCTTGGGAGGGTCAGGCGGTTTGCGCGTGGTCCGGTGGTGCTCCGGGCCGGTGGGTCAGTGGGTCATCCGGGGGTAGCGGTTGGGTCGGCATCCGCCCGGGGACCAGGTCCCACACGACCTCGGTGTCGCCGATCTCCCCCGCCTCGCTTCGCTCCGTGCGGGCGGTACCCCCATTCCCGGGAAGGTGCATCCGCGGTCTCGTTTCACGATCGCAGCTCGAGGGCGCTCAACGACTGGCAAACGCCCCCTGCATGGCGCCGTGCGTCGGTGTCTTGCGCGGCAGCTACGCCACCGGAATAGTGATGATCGCAGGCCCGTCTCCATGCTCGAGCATGGTCACCTCAAGCGCACCGTCTCGGACTGCAGCAGTTGCCGCAGGCCCGATCACCGGCGGTCGCACCGCCGCTCGTCCCAGGTCGAAGCCCATGTGAGGAACGGCCAAGGGTGTCGTCCCGAGATGGTCCACCAGTGCAATCAGGTGCCTCGGAGTGCGCAGCCATCGAACCCATGGGTCGTCGGAGGGCTCAACCTGATGCTGCGTTGCCGAACCGCCATCGACAAGCAGCTCTTTGGCAACCTGCATCCACCGTCCGAGGCCCCGCAACGCCTCCTGCTGCAGCTGGGGGATCGCTCCTTCGGCGGTCGGACCGATGTTGAGCAGAAGCCGGCCATTGCGAGAGACGATGTCTCCCAGGAGCCGGGCCAGCGCGCGACCGTTCAGGTACTGGTCCGCGCCCTCGATCTGGTTGTATCCGAAGGACAGGCCGATCCCGCGACAGTGCTCCCAGTTGGCCACGGACTCGGACTCACCGCGGGCCTCGTACTCGCTGGTGCGGAAGTCGCAGTGCGTCTGACCCCAGCGATCGTTGATCACGCCATCCGGGTTTCGCCGGTAGTAGTCGGTGAGGAACTCGTGCAACGAGCCCGGTCCGGTCCGCTTGCCGGCATCGGGCCAGTTGATGTCGTTCCACAACACGTCCGGCTCGAACCGTTCGACCAGATCGCGCAGGTGGGCCAGGGCATACATGTTGTACGCATTGTCGTTGGGGCGGAATTCGCTCTCGGGGAAGTCGGCGCCCTCGGGCGGGAAGATGCTCCAGTCCAGGCCTCCAGAGTAGTAGACCCCGAAGCGCAGCCCCGCGGCACGGGTTGCGGTGGCAATCTCGCCGATGAGGTCCCGACGCGGGCCTCTGTGCACGGTGTTGCGCGTGCCGGTGCCCGGCGCATCCCAGAGGGCAACGCCGTCGTGGTGCTTGGTGGTGGGGATGACGACATCGGCGCCGGCCTGTGCGAACAGCTCGAGCCAGGCGGCCGGGTCGAACTGGTCGACGGTCC
The DNA here is from genome assembly GCF_007845645.1 of Leekyejoonella antrihumi. Lineage (GTDB taxonomy): Bacteria > Actinomycetota > Actinomycetes > Actinomycetales > Dermatophilaceae > Leekyejoonella > Leekyejoonella antrihumi. The sequence continues at coordinate 55,168 of NZ_VCQV01000031.1, read as the reverse complement.
ACTGGTCCAAGAACGCGTCATACGGCGCGTCACCATAGACCTCCTGGTGATGCAGGGCCGTCGGGCTGCCCGGGATGCGCATGGTGTTGCCGTACCACTCGGCATACGGGCAGTGCGTAAATTTGTCGACTCCCTGCAGTGTCCCGTGAGCGCCGCCGGGCTGCGCCCAGGCGGGCACCGAGTAGGCACCCCAGTGGATGAAGATGCCCAGCTTGGCCCGTGGGTGCCAGGCCGGAGTGGGTCGATTGAGGGATTCCCACACCTGCGCAGATGCCGGCGCGATGGTCGCGAAGGGGCGCTCGCTCGGGTCGTCCATGAATGGCTCCTGGAGATTGAGAAATGCGCTCGCCCGGATGGCGCGGCGTACACAGCGGGAGAAGACTCAAGCAACTAAACATACGATGTTTATTCGACCTCCGAGGCGGTCAAGGCATCTCGGCCGGCTCAATCGCCGACCTGGTCGACTCGGCGCGGGCAACAGTCTCCCGGATCCAGGTCTCGACGCTCTTGACGTGCATCAGCGCGGCGGCCTCGGCAGTTCGCGCGTCGTGCGAGGCGATGGCGTCGGCTATTGCCGCATGCTCGGTGATCGTCTGTTCGCGCGCATCCTGGTCGATCATCCCGCGCCACACGCGGGTCCTGGTGGTGATGGTTGAGATGCCCTGCAGGATCGTGGCGAGGACAGAGTTGCCGCACGACGAGGCGATCGAGTAGTGAAAGTTCGCATCGTGGCGGACCAGTTCTTCGACGTCTTGCGACTGTCTCATGAGGGCGAGATGCAGCCGCATGTCGTGGATCTGCGGCTCGGTCACCTTCTCCGCGGCCAGTGCCGTCACCACCGGCTCGATCAGCCGGCGTGCCTCGATCAGCTCCACCAGTGAGGTGTCGCCCATCATCTCGACGGCGGGACCCAGCCCGGAGAGCAGGACTTCGGGGGTGAGCGAGGTGACAAAGGTGCCGTTTCCCCGGCGCACGTCCAGAGCTCCCGCGGCAACGAGCACGCGCACTGCCTCCCGCAAGGAACCGCGAGAGACGCCGAGCTGCGCGCTGAGCTCGGCCTCCGCGGGCAGTCGTTGGCCGGGCTGCAGCCGGCCAGAGATGATCAGGTCCCGCAAGCTGTTGGTCGCAGCATCGGTCAAGGGAGCGGCCATGCGGGACTCACACCCCTCTCGTCGGCCCGGATCCCTTGTGGGCACCCGGCACGGATCTGCACATGAGACATCCAACCACTAGTCTAGACATCAGATGTTTAGAAGGCTAGAGTTGCCGCTGTACCGGCACCGACCGTCCTGGCCCACCTCTCCACCGCATTCGGAGTTCACCATGTCCTCAGACCCGACTCGGGCACGCATCGTCGCCGTCGACGCCATGGACGTTCGGTTTCCGACGTCCGAGTCCCTCGATGGGTCCGATGCGATGAACAAGGACCCGGACTACTCGGCCGCCTACGTGACGCTACGCACCGATGACGCTGCCGGACCCCAGGGACAGGCACTCGTCTTCACCACCGGCCGCGGCAACGACGTGCAGACCAGGGCCATTGCGGCACTTGCGCCCTATGTGGTGGGCCGCACCGTGGACGAGATCTGTGATGACCTCGGCGGGTTCTCCCGCGATCTGGTCAATGATCCGCAGCTGCGCTGGCTCGGCCCGGAGAAGGGCGTCATGCACATGGCGATCGGGGGCGTCATCAATGCGGCATGGGACCTGGCAGCCAAGCGGGCAAATCAGCCGGTCTGGCTGTTCCTCGCGAGTATGACGCCCGAGCAGCTGGTTGACCTGGTGGACTTCCGCTACCTCAGTGACGCACTCACTCGGGATGAGGCGCTCGATATCCTGCGTCGCGCCGAACCTGGGCGCTCGGCTCGGATTGGGGAGCTTTTGGACTCCGGCTATCCGGCCTATACGACATCCCCGGGCTGGCTGGGATACTCGGACGAGAAGATGGTTCGACTGGCGAAAGAGGCTGTGGCCGAAGGATTTACGCAGATCAAGCTCAAGGTTGGCGGTGACATCGCAGACGACGTGCGGCGCATTTCGTTGGTCAGGGAAACGCTGGGGGAGCAGATCCGTATCGCCCTGGATGCCAACCAGAAGTGGGATGTCGCCGAGGCCATCGAGGCGATGAGGGCCGTTGCCCCGTATAACCCGTACTGGATCGAGGAGCCCACGTCGCCGGACGACATCCTCGCGCATGCCGTGATTCGTCGCGCGATCCATCCGATCAAGGTCGCCACCGGCGAACACGTGGCGAACCGAGTGGTGTTCAAACAGCTGCTCCAGGCCGGGTCGGTGGATGTCATCCAGATCGACTCTGCGCGGGTGGGTGGCATCAACGAGAATCTCGCGAACCTGCTGCTGGCGGCGAAGTTCCAGGTGCCGGTGTGCCCACACGCCGGGGGAGTCGGCCTGTGCGAGATGGTGCAGCACCTGTCCATGTTCGACTTTGTCGCCGTCTCCGGCACCATGGACGGCCGAGCGATCGAGTTCGTCGACCATCTGCACGAACACTTCGTCAACCCGGTGGTCATCGAGAACGGGCGATACCTGGCTCCACGCGCGCCCGGGCTCGCCGCAGACATCCTGTCGGACACACTGAAGGCCTACCTCTACCCGACGGGTCATGTGTGGAGCGAGCGTGCCTGACACAGAACGCGCGGCCGGCCCGGGCAGAACCTACGTGGTCGACGCGCACCACCATCTGTGGGACCCGTCCGCGCTGCGGCACGCCTGGCTCGACAACGCCGAGCTCGCGCCGCTACGGCGCCGATTCGACCTTGCCGACTATCGCTCTGCTGCCGCCCGCGGTGTCGGCGGACTTCCGGTAGGTTCCACGGTCCTGGTGCAGGCACTTGCGTCGGAGGCCGAGACGAGAACGCTCCTCGAGGTGGCGGCCAAGGATGCGCTCGTCGGCGCCGTCGTCGGCTGGGTTGATCTGGACGCCGCCGACGTCTCCGAGCAGCTGGCCGGCCTTCGGTCCGCTCCGGGAGGTGAACGGCTTCGAGGGATCCGCCACCTCGTGCAGGACGAGAGCGATCCGGACTGGTTGCTGCGACCGCGCGTGCTGTCAAACCTGCGCCGGGTCCAGGAGGCCGGGTTGGCCTTCGACGTGCTGGTTCGCCCGCAGCAGCTGCGTTCGGCCGCTGCCCTTGCCGAGAAGCTGCCCGGTCTGCCATTGGTCCTCGACCACGCCGGAAAGCCCGACCTGACAGGCGATCCCACGTCGCGACCCGACAAGTTATCTTCCTGGGCCTCCCGGCTGCACTCACTCGCGACCCACCAGCAGGTGACCTGCAAGCTGTCCGGGCTGGTGACCGAGGCCGACTGGACGGGCTGGAGCCTGGCGGATCTGGTGCCCGCGTTCGACGTCCTGCTGGACGCGTTCGGGCCGAGCCGGATGATGTTCGGCTCGGACTGGCCCGTATGCGAGCTGGCTGCGCCCTGGGGGCGCTGGGCCGAGACAGTCGGCGACCTCATCGATGCGCTGACGCCCGGCGAGCAGGCCGACATCCTCGGATCCGCGGCCACCGCGCTCAGCCTCGCCGTCGGCGTGGCTGCGTGCTCCAGTGGTGGAAGTTCCGCGAGTGGGTCAGGGGGCGCGAGCGCATCAGGTGGTGGTAAGTCCTTCACCTACTGGTCGATGTGGAAGCAGGGTGAACCAGGGCAGAAGGTCCTGGCCGCCGCGATCAAGGACTTCGAGAAGAAGACCGGCGACACGGTCAACGTGCAGTGGGTGGGCCGCCAGAACATGCAGAAGCTGACGCCGGCCCTCAACACCGGCAACGTGCCGGACCTGGTCGATGGGCCGGTCAGCAAGGCCAACCCGACCCTGGTCGCGACGAGCCAGGCGCTCGGACTGAAGGCGGCCTGGGCCGACAAGACCGCAGACGGCGGGACCGTCAGCAGTGTCATCCCGGCGAAGTACCTCAAGAGCATCGACATCAACCTGCCCGATGGGCAGCCGTATATGGTGCCCTACAACATCCAGACCGACGGCGTCTGGTTCAACGCGGCGAAGTACCCCGAGCTGAAGACCAACCCGCCGAAGACGTGGGCCCAGTTCACCGCTCTCCTGGCGAAGTTCAAGTCACAGGGAGTCGCCCCGATTGCCGCCGACGGCAACGTCCCGGGCTACAACGCCTACTGGCTCGAGCTGCTGATGATGAGAGCTGGCGGACCGGGCATCTTGAAGAAGACCGCCTCCGACAAGACCGGACAGGCCTGGAAGAACCCGATTGTGCTCAAGGCGGCCGAGCAGGTCGCGCAGATGGTCAAGAACGGCGACATCATCAAGGGGTACTCAGCATCTCAGTTCCCCTACCAGGAGCAGCAGTGGGCCAACACAAGGCCGGTCTGATCCTGATGGGCTCCTGGCTGCCGAGCGAGGCATCAGCGTTCGCGGCCAAGGGCATGGTGTACGACTCGTTCCCGTTCCCCACGGTCGGGGGCAGCGGTAACGACGCAGCCCGGGTCGACTTCAGCGGCTTCGAGATCCCCAAGCAGGCCAAGAATGCGAAGGTCGCGGAGCAGTTCGCTGCATTCTTCCTGAGCAAGAAGTACCAGACGATGTGGGCGAAGGACGCGCAACTCATCCCCGTGCGTTCCGACGTGCCGGTGGGTGGGTCGCTCGCCAATGTGGTCAAGGATCTGACGACGGCGACAACGTTCCGCTCGCAGGACGGTGGGATCCTCTACCCGGGATACACCACGAAGGTTCTCGACCCGATCGACGACCAGCTGTTCTTCGGCAAGATCACGCCGCAGCAGTTCGTGACCCAGATGGTGGCCGCGCAGAAGAACTACTGGGCGAGCCAGGGCTGACATGAGCGTCGCACAGTCCACGCGGGCTGGATCCTCGACCACCGTGAAGGGTGGTCGAGGGTCGCCGGCCCGCAGGCGCGGCCGGATGTTCATCCCGTTCGTCGGGCCGGCTCTGGCCTTCTACACCGTGCTGTTCATCGTGCCTACGGTCATCGCGGTGTGGATCAGTCTGCACAAGTGGGCCGGCTCGGGCCCCATGCAGTGGCGCGGGCTCAGCAACTACGTGGCGCTCTACCACGACACGCTCTTCCGTCGCTCTCTGCTCAACACCCTTGAGCTGCTCGTCATCGTCGGCGTCGTGATGTTCATCCTGAGCTTCGTCATGTCCCTCGTGCTTCGGGACATGGCCGGCAAGAAGATCGCACGAGCCGTGATCTTTTTTCCGCACATGATCAACGCGCTCGTTTTCGGCGCGGTCATCGGGTTCATGTTCAACCCCGGTGGCCTGGTCAACTCGCTCCTGCAAGCGATCGGGGTCAACAGCCCCCCGCAGTGGCTTTCCCCGGACAACCTGTTCCCGCTGATCATGGCCGCCATGCTCTTCATCACGACCGGGTACTACACCACGATCCTGATGGCGGGCGTCGACCGGATCCCGCCGTACTTCTACGAGGACTGCGCCATGGCCGGAGCCAATGCCTGGCAGCGGCTCCGCTACGTGATTATCCCGCTCACCTGGGACGTCTTCGGGGTCTGTGCGGTGCTGTGGACGATCTCGTCGATCAAGATCTTTGAGATCATCTGGATCTTCGGCGGAAGCAATGGCGTCGGTCAGCCTCCCACGCAGTCCTGGACCACCGCGGTCTACACCTATGCCACTGCGTTCGGGGGCCAGTCCATCCCGGCCTACGGCGCCGGCACTGCCGCCGCAGTCGTCTCCCTGATCCTGGTTGCAGTACTCGTCGTGCTGCTCCGGCGGGCCATGCGACGCGACGTCATCGAGTTCTAGAGGAGGAAGGGATCATGTCACGTGTTTCTGCTTTACCGCGCCTGAAGCGCAGCAAACCCGCTCCGCTGGGCGGCAGGGGTCCGTTGCGGATGATTGGGATCATCCTGCTGTGGTTGTTCGTGGCGGTGAATATTGCGCTACTTCTCTGGGTCATTTTGCAGGCGTTCAGGGACACCCGGTCGATCCTGAACCACCCGCTCGGCTGGCCGCACTCCTGGGCAGTGACCAACTTCATCGAGGCCTGGAATGTTGCGGGATTCGGACGCGCCGCGATCAACAGCATCGGGGTAACCGCCGTCGCGTCCGTCCTGACGGTCGCTCTCGCCGCTCCGGCGGCCTACCACCTGAGCCGTCACGAGTCGCGATTGACCGGGGGGATCACGATGTACTTCATCCTCGGGCTGGGCATTCCGGCGCAGATCATCATCATTCCGCTGTTTGTCATGCTGGCCAAAGTAGGCCTGACGAACAGCCTCATCGGCCTGGTTATCGTCTACATCGGCGTCGGAATGCCGTTCACCGTCTTCCTGCTGACCGCCTTCTTCAGATCGCTACCCAGCGAACTGGAAGAGGCCGCTGCACTCGACGGTGCCTCACCGGTGTCCACGTTCATCCGGGTCATGCTCCCGGTGGCACGCGGCGGCCTGGTCACCGCGCTGGTGCTCCAGATCATCGCCAACTGAAACGAGACGCTGATCGCCCTGACGCTGCTTCAGTCCACCGACAAGAACACGTTGCCGCTGGCGCTCATCTCGTTCGTGCAGCAGCAGACATACAGCGGTGCCAACTGGGGCGGGCTCTTCGCCGGTTTGTGCATTGTCATTCTGCCGATGCTTCTGGTCTACCTGTGGCTCGGCCGCAGGCTGACCGAGGGCCTCACCCTCGGTGTCGGCAAGTGAGCCGGCCAAACCTCTTGGTGGTCCTCGCGGACCAGTTCCGCGCATCGGCGCTGGGGTGTCTGGGACAGGACCCCACCCACACCCCGGCGCTGGACCGGCTGGCAGCCGAGGCACGGGTGCTCACGAATGCAGTGAGCACCCACCCGGTGTGCAGTCCGGCCCGGGCAATGATGATGACCGGACTGTACCCTTCGTTGAATGGCGTTCCACTCAACGTGAACTCGTCCAGGGTCGAGGAGGGAGTCGGACTGCGTACTGACGTGCGCTGTTGGAGCGATGTCCTCGCGGACGAGGGTTACCGGCTCGGCTACATCGGCAAGTGGCACCTGACCCCGCCGACCGCAGACGATGAGCTGTATGGCGAGGGGCGCCGCGACGATGGCAAGGTCTGGGATGCCTGGACCCCTCCGCAGGAACGCCACGGATTCGACTTCTGGCACTCGCACGGCTGCTGCGACCAGCACCTCGAACCGCACTACTGGACGACCGATGCCCCTCGCGAGTCTCCCCTTCAGGTCCGGCAGTGGTCCGCGGAGCACGAGACCGACGTGGCCATCGACTACCTCAAGGCCGCTGACGTCAACGACCGCCCGTTCGCGCTGATGCTCTCGCTGAACCCGCCGCACCAACCGTTCGACGAGCTGCCCGAGGGTTATCTGCCGCGGTACGCCGACCGAACTCCCGAGGAGCTGCTTCGCCGCCCGAATGTCGACCTGACGAGCGAGACCGGCCGCGAGGCAGCGCAGATCGCGGCGAAGTACTTCGCCGCGGTCACGGCTATCGACGACCAGATCGGTCGGCTGCTGCATGAGCTCGACGAGCTCGGACTGGCCGATGACACGATCGTGGTCTTCACCTCCGACCACGGGATGCAGTTGGGCAGCCACGACCTGATGTACAAGGGCGTGCCCTTCGAGGAGTCCATTCGGGTTCCCTTCCTGGTGCGTTGGCCCGGCCACGTGGCCCCCGGAAGCGACGACCTGCTGCTCAGCTTGGTCGATGTGTCCCCAACGCTGCTCGGTCTGCTGGGTGTTGTGGACCAAATTCCGGATGAGGTTCAGGGCACTGACTGTTCGGCTGCGTTGCTTGGTGAGCCGGATGCGCCACGGCCGGCTGCGGCGCTCTATCACGGCCCTCCTTACGCTCCCGGAGATCCTGACGTGCGCGGCCTGCGCACCCACACGCACAAGGTGGTCGTCGGGTTCCGTCAAGGTCAAGCGTTGGACGTGCGACTCTTCGATCTGCGCAGCGATCCCTATGAGATGTCAGACGTCTCCGCCGATCAGTCGGAGTCCAGAACGCAGCTGCTGACGGCCCTGGCCGATGCCTTGGAGGCTATCGAGGATCCCTGGCCGGGCCTGGAACTGTTGCGCAACGCGGGATAATGGTGCTGGAGAGCAAGCGACCCAATCTGTTGATCCTGATGGCGGATCAGCACTCGGCTCACCTGCTCTCCTGCGCCGGTGCGACACATGTCAGCACGCCCTGCCTCGACGCCTTGGCGGCCGCAGGGACCCGATTCACGCGCGCTTACACCACGTTCCCGTTGTGCGTGCCCGCTCGAGCCAGCATGGTGACAGGTCGCTGTCCGCATCAGCTCGGCATACACGGCAACAAGGCCGCGGGCGAGGAGCCAGGTCGCCTCCGGCAGTCTCTGGGTCAACTGCTGCGCGACCGCGGTTACGACACCGCTTACGCGGGCAAGTGGCACGCACTGCAGCCCTCTGTTTCGGCAGCTGACGGCTTCGAGGTGGTGGCGCCGTTCGGTGACCGCGGGCTCGCTGCGGCTGCGTCCGACTGGCTACGGGGACGGGCCGAGCAGGAGCGGCCATTTGCCCTGATCGTCTCCTTCGACGACCCGCACTCCATCTGCGAGTACGCCCGCAACCAGCCCATGCCCTACGGTCAGGTGGACTGTCCGACAGACGCCCGTGACCTGCCTCCGCTGCCTGCGAATCATGGACGGGCTGCGTATGAACCGCAGGCCCTGCGGGCTGAGCAGGCGCGAGCGGAGGCCACCTATGGCACCTCGCGCTTTGGCCCGGACGACTGGCGGCGCTATCGGCATGTCTACGCCCGGCTGATCGAGCGCACCGATGCGGCCGTCGGTGAGGTCCTTGATGCTCTTGAGATCGCGGGACGCTCCGACGACACGGTAGTCGTCTATACCAGCGACCACGGAGACGGCGACGCATCACATGAATGGAACCAGAAGACAGCGCTCTTCGAGGAGACCTGCCGGGTACCGCTGATCGTTCGTGACCCACGCGGGAGCACCGGTCGGCCCACCACGTCGGCCCTCGTCAGCGTGGGGCTGGATCTGTTGCCGACTGCACTGGCCGTCGCGCAGGGGGGTGCGCCCACCGCCGATGGCCTGGACCTGCTCGAGGTGGCCCGCAGCGCGGTCGGCCACGACCAGGTCGTGGTTGAGACGCACTTCGCCCGGTCGGCCGGGAGCGGGACCAGCGGACGTGCCGTGGTCTGCGCGCGCTACAAGTACGTCGTCTACGGCTGGGGCGCCCACCGTGAGCAGCTTTTCGACCTGCAGGCCGACCCCGGAGAACTGCGCAACCTCGCGGCCGAGTCGGTGTTTGATCCGCTGCTGGAGCAGATGCGTCACCGTATGCTGGACTGGTGTTTGGACACGCGCGACACCACGTTTCTCAAGCGACTGGCGCTCCCGGCCGACGCCCCATCCGAGGTGCATCAGGAGATCTTCGATGTTCCCTACTGACCCGGTCCACGACAACCTGGGGATCGTCCCAGTGATGGGTTCGTGTTGCGCACCGCCTGGCCATGGTGGGAAGCGAGAAGTGTCGGCCTCGGGCCGGATCGAGCGGCGCCCGGACCCGACCAGAGGGCAGACGCCTACCGCAGCATTGCAGACGCCGGCTGTCGCTGCCGAGTCCCTGATCAGACTTCCCGGTGGAACCTTCGCGATGGGCACGGCCGACCGCGATGCGAACCGCGGTGACGGCGAGGGGCCGGTGCGCGAGGTCGAGCTGCCTCCCTTCCGCATCGGTGCGAGTCAGGTCACTAATCGCGAGTTCGATCAGTTCGTGTCACTGACCGGATATCGCACGGGTGCAGAGCGATTCGGCTGGTCCTTCGTCTTTGCGTCGTTCCTTCCAGCCGCGCTGCGTCGTGGAGCGCAGCGTCCGGATGCAGCACCCTGGTGGTGCCGCGTCGACGGTGCGACGTGGCGCGCCCCCGAAGGTCCGGGCAGCGACGTGGCGACGCGGGCCGACCATCCGGCCGTGCATGTCGACCACGGTGACGCACTGGCCTACTGTGCGTGGGCCGGTCTGCGGCTGCCCACCGAGGCCGAGTGGGAGTATGCCGCTCGTGGCGGACTGCACCAGGCGCGCTACCCGTGGGGTGACGAGCTGGCTCCGGGCGGGCAGCATCGCTGCAACATCTGGCGCGGTCGGTTCCCCACCCGCAACACCGCAGAGGACGGATTCGCCGGAACCTGTCCGGTGGAGGCATTTCCGCCCAACGGCTTCGGGATCTTCGGCACCTCGGGAAACGTGTGGGAGTGGTGTGCCGACTGGTGGTCGGTCGAGCACGGTTCGGGTAAGCGCTCATTGCACAACCCGGCAGGGCCTGCCGCAGGGCAGAGCCGGGTGATGCGCGGTGGGTCGTATCTGTGCCACGACTCCTACTGCAACCGTTACCGTGTCGCGGCGCGAACGAGCAACGACCCGGACTCCAGCAGTGGCAACGTCGGATTTCGCTGTGCAGCTGATGGATAAGAAGTAGTTGTCGTTTGTGCGGGACGTCTCTATGCTGTCCGGTAAGCGCTTTCCCAATTCAAGGAGCAGACGTGGCACGTCGCATTGGCATCATCATGAATGGCATCACCGGTCGAATGGGCTACCGGCAGCATCTGGTGCGGTCCATCCTGGCGATCCGGGACGAGGGCGGCGTCGAGCTCGCGGACGGCTCGCGGCTCCAGGTCGACCCCATCCTGGTCGGTCGCAACCTCGACCGGGTTCGTGAGATTGCCGAGCGGCACGGCGTCGAGCGATACACCACCAACCTCGCCGAGGCGCTGGCCAACCCGGACGACCGGATCTACTTCGATGCTCAGCTGACGACCGTGCGAGAGCAGTCGATCCTCGACGCGATCGCCGCCGGAAAGGACGTCTACACCGAGAAGCCGATCTCGGAGAGTCTGGAAGGCTCCCTGCGCCTGGCCAAGGCCGCAGCCGAAGCGGGCATCAAGGACGGCGTGGTGCACGACAAGCTCTACCTGCCGGGTCTGCTGAAGCTGAAGAGGCTCATCGACGGTGGCTTCTTCGGTCGCATCCTCTCGGTTCGCGGCGAGTTCGGCTACTGGGTCTTCGAGGGTGACTGGCAGGCAGCACAGCGGCCGAGCTGGAACTATCGCAAGGAAGACGGCGGCGGCATGGCGACGGACATGTTCTGCCACTGGAACTATGTGATGGAGAACCTCTTCGGCAGTGTTCAGGCCGTGACGGCCAAGACCGTCACTCACATCCCGCAGCGGTGGGACGAGCGCGGGGAGGCCTACCAGGCGACCGCCGACGATGCGGCATACGGCATCTTCGAGCTCGAAGGCGACGTGATCGCCGCGATCAACTCCTCCTGGGCAACCCGGGTCCACCGCGACGAGCTGGTCGAGTTCCACGTGGACGGCACAGAGGGCAGCGCGGTCGCCGGCCTGCACCGCTGCGTGGTCCAGCACCGCTCGGAGACTCCCAAGCCGGTCTGGAACCCCGACCTGGTCGAAGCGACTCCATTCCGGGCGCAGTGGCACGAGGTGCCCGACAACGGATCCTTCGACAACGGCTTCAAGGCGCAGTGGGAGCAGTACCTGCGTTTTGTCGTAGGCGAGGGAAACCATCCGTACGACTTCATGGCGGGCGCCCGCGGCGTGCGGCTGGCCGAGGCCGGGCTGCAGTCCTCGCTTGAGGGCCGCCGGATCGAGCTGAAAGAGATCCACGCATGACCTCGATCGACCTGCCACTGCCGGGCGGCGGGTGGGAATCGCGCACGCTGCAGGAGCCGCGCACCTGGCCGACCTCCACGACGCCCATCTCATCCCGCATCGCCTTCGGTGCGGCGCACGTCGTGGCCGACCCGCTCGGGGAGAACGTCCCCGGGGCACCGGCCCAGGTCGACTGGGACTCGACCCTCGCCTTCCGCCGGCATCTGTTCAGCCACGGTCTCGGAGTTGCCGAGGCCATGGACACCGCCCAGCGCGGCATGGGGCTCGACTGGGCCACCACGCAGGAGCTGATCAAGCGCTCGGCGGCCCAGGCCACGGAGTGCGGCGCGCGGATCGCCTCCGGCGCAGGAACCGACCAGCTGCCTGCGCAGGTCGAGACGCTCGACCAGGTCACCCGCGCCTACCTGGAGCAGCTCGAGGTGGTCGAGTCCGCCGGATCGCAGGCCATCGTGATGGCGAGCCGCCAGCTCGCGCAGGTGGCGACCGGACCGGACGACTACCGCACGGTCTACGACACGGTGCTGCGCCAGGTCAACCGTCCGGTGATCCTGCACTGGCTGGGCACCGCATTCGACCCCTCGCTCGAGGGCTACTGGGGCTCGTCCGACGTGGACGTGGCGACAGCACGGTTCCTCGAGCTCATCCGAGATCACGCCGACCGGGTCGACGGGGTCAAGGTGTCGCTGCTGGACGCCGACCACGAGAAGGGTCTGCGCGCGGCCCTGCCGGCAACGGTGCGCCTTTACACCGGTGACGACTTCAACTATCCCGAGCTCATCAAGGGCGACGGCGGGCACCACTCGGACGCCCTGCTGGGGATCTTCGCGGCGATCGCACCGGCTGCCGGAATGGCGCTGCGTGCCCTGGACGCGGGGGACGAGGCGGCCTACGACGCGGCGTTCGAGCCGACGCTCCCGTTGGCGCGGCATGTGTTCAAGGCGCCCACGTTCTACTACAAGACGGGAATCGCGTTCCTGTCGTGGCTCTGCGGTCACCAACCCGGCTTCACCATGGTGGGTGGGCTGCAGAGCGCCCGCAGCATCGTCGACCTCGCCCACACGCTGCGGCTGGCCGACGACGCCGGACTCATCCCCGACCCAGACCTCGCCGTTCGCCGGATGGAGACCCTTCTCGAGACTGCTGGGGTCACCCGATGAGCGATCTCAGCCGGTTGTCCCTCAACCAGAAGACGACGAACCGCTGGTCTCTGCCCGAAGCGATCGACGGCTGCGTGCGTGCCGGTCTCAGCTCGATCGGCGTGTGGCGAGAGCCCTTGGCCGAGATCGGTCTGGACACCGCGAAGCGGCTGATCGACGACGCGGGCCTTCGGGTGTCTTCACTCTGCCGTGGCGGCTTCCTCACCGCCACGGACAACTCCGAGTTCGACGCCGCGATCGCCGACAACATCGAGGCCATCAAGGAGGCCGCCGCGCTCGGGACCACCTGCCTCGTCATGGTGGTAGGCGGCCTGCCGGAAGGTTCCCGTGACCTGCCCGGTGCTCGGGCACGGGTGTCGGACGGCATTGCCCGACTGGCCCCCGTCGCCGGCGACCACGGCGTGCAGCTGGCGCTCGAACCGATGCACCCCATCTTCACAGCCGACCGCGGTGTGCTCGCCACCCTGGGGGAGGCCCTCGACATCGCGGAGCAGTACCCCGCGGAGCAGGTGGGGGTCGTCGTCGACTCCTTCCATGTCTGGTGGGACCCGCAGCTGGAGTCGCAGGTGGCACGGGCCGCGGGACGCATCTCCAGCTTCCAGGTCTGCGACTGGATCACCCCGCTGCCGGCCGACTCCCTGCTGTCACGTGGAATGATGGGCGATGGGCACATCGACTTCCGCCACCATCTCGACCTGGTCACCGCGGCCGGCTACACCGGTGACATCGAGGTGGAGATCTTCAACGCCGACGTCTGGGCGGCCGACCCCGACCAGGTCCTCGCGACGATGAAGCAGCGCTACCTCGACGTGGTCGTGGGGGTCTAGGAGTGCGGGTCCTCGTCGCGCCGGACTCGTTCAAGGGCTCGGCTTCTGCGGTGCAGGTCGCCGGCTGGATCCGACAGGGATGGTTGGACGCCAGACCGGAGGACACCGTCGTCGTGCTTCCACTCGCGGATGGCGGCGAGGGAACGATCGACGCGATCCGCGGTGCGACAACGGAATCCAGCATCCAGCAGGCGACTGTCGATGGTCCGGGCGGGCTCGGCCCTGCGCCGTGGCTGCTGCTCCAGGACGGCACCGCCGTCGTCGAGCTCGCGGCCTGCTGCGGTCTGCCCATGTGGCCGGCACCCGATCCGCTGGGTGCGCACACGTATGCCCTCGGCCAGGTGTTGCGTGCCGCGGCGGCAACTCCCGAGGTGCGCCGGCTTGTCGTGGCCCTCGGCGGGTCGGCGAGCACGGACGGGGGAAGCGGTGCGCTGCAGGCGCTCGGTGCCCGGATCACGAGTGCAGACGGTCGGCCACTGCCCTTGGGTGGCGGCGCGCTCGAACACGTCGCTGCGGTCGACCTGACCCCGCTGGTGGCACCTCCGAGCGGAGGAGTCGACCTACTCGTCGACGTCGATGCCCCGCTGCTCGGACCGCACGGTGCAGCGGCACAGTTCGGACCTCAAAAGGGCGCTGCCCCGGCCGACGTCCAGCTGCTGGATCAGGCTCTTGCGCGGTTCGCGGACGTGATCGGCGCCGACGGCGCGAGCGCCGGTGCCGGGGCCGCCGGCGGCACGGCATACGGGCTGTCGACGGCGTGGGGAGCCCGCCTGCAACCGGGCTCGTCGACCGTTGCCGATCTGGTCGGCTTCGGGGACGCCGTCGAGCGGGCCGACCTGGTCATCACCGGTGAGGGGTGCCTCGATGAGCAGAGTCTGCGCGGAAAGGTCGTAGGCTATGTCGCCGAGCAGGCAGGAAACGCGGGCAAGGACGTGTGGGCCTGCGTCGGACGGGCCGATGCACGGCCAACGGCGTTGGCACGCATCTGCGAGCTGGTCGAGCTCGCGGACAGTCCGGCAGGTGCGCTCGCGCAACCCCAGGTGTGGTTGCGGCAGGCCGGTCGACAGCTGGCCGGTGCTGTGCAGTGACGCACGGATGAATGAATTGACCAGATACCAGGCATGAACAAGCATCAAGAGGAGATCGTCATGGCGTTCAACCCGAGCAGCCACCTGCAGGCAGAGGTCAGCAGCGAACCCGACAGCTGGGCCGCGGTGATTGCGCGCCTTCCCGAGCTCGCGCCCCTGCTTCCCGCCGCCGGAGCCCGTGTCGCGGTGGTCGGATGCGGCACGTCGTTCTACATGGCCCAGTCTTACGCGGCGCTGCGGGAGCGGGCCGGCCAGGGCGAGACCGATGCCTTTGCCGCGAGCGAGTACCCGCACGGTCGGGGTTACGACGCGCTGTTGGCGATCAGCCGGTCCGGCACGACGACCGAGGTCATCGAGCTCATCAAGGACGCGAAGTCCCAGGGCGTCAAGACGATTGCCGTTGTTGCCACCGAGGGGACGCCGATCACCGAGCTGGCCGATCAGGTCGTGCTGCTGCCCGAGGTCGACGAGCAGTCCGTGGTGCAGACCCGGTTCGCCACCTCCACGCTGGCCCTGCTGCGCGCCTCGCTCGGTGAGGACCTCACCGGCGCGATCGCCGATGCGCGCGCCGTCCTTGCGGAGGACGAGGCCAGTGCTCTGGCGGGCGTCGCGGACGCCGAGCAGGTCACCTTCGTGGGTCGGGGCTGGACTGTCGGCCTGGCGACCGAGGCCGGCCTGAAGCTGCGCGAGTCGGCGCAGTTCTGGACCGAGTCGTACCCGGCCATGGAGTACCGCCACGGCCCGGTCAGCATCGCGACCACGGGGCGCGCCGTCTGGGCGATGGGTGAGGTCCCCGAGGGGCTCGAGCAGCAGGTTGCCGCGACCGGTGCACACTTCGTGTCCCGGGACATCGACCCGCTCGCCGACCTGGTGCGTGTGCATCGGCTGTGCCTCTACAAGGCCCGCACGCTCGACCTGGACCCCGACAACCCGCGTCACCTGACCCGCTCGGTCATTCTGCAGACCAGCGCCGACCAGGCCTGATGAGGCAGTCACCGGCCGCGGTCGTCGCGGCCGTCGATGTCGGTGGCACGCGGATCAAGGCGTCCCTCGTCGACCGGAGCTACACCGTCGTCACCCAGACGACGGTGGCCACTCCCGCGAACATCCGGGAGGACATCGGTCAGGTCGTGACGTCGACGGTGCGGTCACTGCTCGCCGACGCGCCGGCGGCGAGTCTTGCCGGAGTGGGGGTGGTCGTGCCGGGGCTGGTCGACGAGGCGGGCGGCATCGGCCGACTGTCGGTCAACCTCGGGTGGCGCGACCTGCCCATCCGCGACGCCGTGGCCCAAGGGGTTGACGTGCCAGTGGTTCTCGGGCATGACGTGCGGGCCGGTCTGCTGGCCGAGTCGCGACTCGGCGCGGCGCGGGGCCACGCCAATGTCTTGTTCATGCCGCTCGGCACCGGCATCGCCGGAGCGCTCATGCTCGACGGGGTCGTGATCGCCGCGGATGGATGGGCGGGCGAGCTCGGCCATGTGGTGATCGACCCAGACGGGCCGGTGTGTCCCTGCGGCCAGCGAGGATGCCTCGAAGTGCTCGGTTCGGCGTCGGCCGTGGAACGCGCCTACGCGGCTGCGACGGGACAAAGCGCGTCGGCGGAGGAGGTCGCCCACCGGACCGAGGCCGGGGACCCGGTAGCCGGTGAGGTCTGGAATGCGGCGGTTGCGGCGCTCGGTCGCGGCATCGTTGCGACGGTGACCCTGACCGGTGTCGACCGCGTCGTGGTCGGAGGCGGCCTCGCGCAGAGCGGAGAGGTCCTGCTCGCACCCCTGCGCGCCGACGTGATGGCGCGACTCACCTTCCAGCGACCGCCGCAGATCGTGCCGGCCGCCTTGGGCGATCGCGCCGGATCGCTGGGCGCGGCCTGCCTCGTCTGGGACGCGCTGTGATCGTCACGGTGACCGCGAACGCGGCGCTCGATGTGACGTATACCGTGCCTACCTTGACCGTGCACGGCAGCCACCGTGTCTCTTCGGTGACGCAGCGAGCGGGCGGCAAGGGAATCAATGTGGCGGCGGTGCTGGCTCAGCTCGGTCACGAGGTCGTGGTGGCCGGCTGTGCCGGCGGACCGACCGGCGAGCAGATTCGCCGCGACCTGGATGTTCGCGGTCTGTCGCACCGATTGACCGATCTGGTCGGTGATTCACGGCGCACGGTCAACGTGGTCGACGCCGACACGGGTGACGCCACCATCTTCAACGAGGCGGGTCCTGCGCAACCGAAGTCGACGTTCGATGCACTCGTGCGCGACGTCGTGCGGCTCGTTCAGGAGGTGCGGGCACAGGTCGTGGTGCTGTCCGGCAGCCTGCCGACAGGATTTCCCGCAGACGCCTACGCCCGGCTCGTGACCCAGGTGCACGAGGTGGGTGTCCCGGTCATCGTCGATGCCGATGGCGAGACGTTGGCACTGGCCGTGGCCGCGCACCCCGAGATCATCAAGCCCAACAGTGCCGAACTTGCCAGTGCCACAGGGGAGTCGGATCCCGTAACCGGAGCAGCCGCGCTGCGCGCGCTGGGTGCCCGGGATGTTGTCGTGTCGGCCGGAGCGGATGGCGTGCTGATGCTGCCCGCCGCCGGTGGCAACCTTCGAGCTCGTCTCGCGACACCTCTGTCCGGCAACCCGACCGGTGCCGGTGACGCCTTGGTGGCCGCACTGGCGGCCGGGCTTGCGGGCGGCAGGTCCAACGAGCAGATCGTGCGCGACGCCGTTGCCTGGTCCGCGGCAGCCGTGCTGCAGCCCGCTGCCGGCCAGGTCGACCCGACTGATGTCACACGCCTGGAGAGCCAGGTCCGAACAGAGGAGATCGTATGACCCTGGCAAACCTCAACGAGGTCCTCACCGAGGTTGTCGCTGCGCGGCGTGCGGTGGGAGCATTCAACGTGATCCAGATCGAGCATGCCGAAGCGCTGGTCGCGGCTGCCGAGCAGACGGGCCTTCCCGTCGTACTGCAGATCAGTGAGAACGCCGCGAAGTATCACGGCGCGCTGGCTCCGATCGCCCTGGCCACCAAGGCGGCCGCTCAGGCGTCGAGCGCTCAGTGCGTCCTGCACCTCGATCATGCCGTCAGCGAGAGCCTGGTCGACGAAGCGCTGCAGCTCGGGTTCACCTCGATCATGTTCGACGGCTCGCAGCTCGATGACGAGACGAACCGGTCGGTGACCAAGCAGGTGGCGCAGCGGTGCCACGCGGCCGGTGTGGGCATCGAGGCCGAGCTGGGCGAGGTCGGCGGCAAGGACGGTGTCCACGCGCCGGGCGTGCGCACCGATCCCGACGATGCTGCGCGGTTTGTCGCCGACACCGGTGTCGATGCGCTTGCCGTCGCGGTCGGCTCCTCGCACGCCATGACAGACCGAACGGCAGCTCTCGACATCCAGCTGATCGGCAGGATCCGGGCGGCCGTGCCCGTGCCCCTGGTGCTGCACGGATCCTCTGGGGTCCCGGACGACGGAATCGTCGCGGCGGTCAAGGCGGGGATGGTGAAGGTGAACATCGCCACACACCTGAACAACGTGTTCACCCAGACACTGCGGGAATACCTCGAGGCCAACCCCAAGGTCGTCGACACGCGGAAGTATCTCGGTGCCAGCCGCAGCGCGGTGCAGGAGGAGACCGCCAGGTTGCTGGAGCTGCTCGCCCTACGCTGATCAGATGCATACCGATCGTGGAGTGACTGCGCCGAACGTGGTTCTGCTGTGTGTGGACGAGTGGCGTGGCGACGCGTTGTCAAGTGCGGGACATCCGCATGTCGAGACGCCGCACCTCGACGAGCTGGCTCGTGGCGGTGTGCGGTTCTCTCGCGCATACTCCGCCACCCCCACGTGTGTGCCGGCACGGGTGGCGCTCTTCACGGGGCAGTCGCAGGAGGCGCACGGCCGGGTCGGCTACGAGGAGGGAGTCCCGTTCGACGTCGCTCACCCGGTGACCTTGCAGGGTGAGTTCCGCAGGGCCGGCTACCAGACCCAGGCAATCGGCAAGATGCACGTCTGGCCCGAACGCTCGCGCAGCGGCTTCGATGACGTGATCCTGCACGACGGCTTCCTGCACCACGTCCGGCGCAACCGGCGCCAGGAGTTCGCCTCCTTCGACGACTACGTCCCGTGGCTGCGACGGCAGCCGGGTATGACGATGGATGCCGACTACTTCGACCATGGCATCGACTGCAACTCGGTCGTTGCCCGCCCCTGGGACAAGCCGGAGAGCACGCACCCGACCCAGTGGGTCGGCACGATGACCACCGAGTGGCTGCACCGCCGAGACCCGACGCGGCCCTTCTTCCTCTATCTGTCCTTCCACCGCCCCCACCCGCCGTACGACCCGCCGCAATGGGCGTTCGACCAGTACCTGGCACTGCCGCCGTACGAACGAACACTGGGCGACTGGGAGGACGACTGGGACGAGTTCCGCAAGGACGGCGACCATAAGGCCGCGATCGGTGACCTGCCGGACAAGGTCGTCCACCGTGCCCGCGCTGGTTACTACGGGCTGATGGCTCAGATTGACCTGCAGATCAACAGGATCCGCGAGACTCTCGTCGACTTCGGCGTGCTCGATGACACGATCATCGCCTTCACCTCCGATCACGGAGAGATGATGGGCGACCACCGGATGTTCCGGAAGGCAGTGCCCTACGAGGGGTCTGCGCATGTTCCGCTGATCATTGCGGACACGGCCACGCGTGACGACACGTCGCGTGGCGCGGTGGTCGACCACGTGGTCGAGCTGCGCGACGTGATGCCGACGCTGCTGGACCTCGCGGGGCTGCCGATCCCCGAGGGCGCCGACGGCGTCTCGCTCGCGCCCGCAATGCGCGGTGACCTGACGCCTCCGCGGGACTGGTTGCACGGCGAGCACGCCTACTGGAACCAGTCGCTGCAGTGGGTGACTGACGGGCGAGTGAAGTACGTCTGGGGCTCGGCCAAGGGTGTCGAGCAGCTGTTCGACCTGACACGTGATCCGGGCGAGCTGCGCAACCTCGCCCGGCTACCCGAGCACAGCGAGCTGCGCGACCTGTGGCGCGGTCGACTGGTCGAGGCGCTGACCGGGCGCGAGGAGGGATTCGTCACGGACGGCGATCTCGTCACCGGGCGTCCGGTCGTCACGATGCTGGCGCCCGTGCGGGAGCGACTGGCAGGGTCTCGATGACCGTCACCGGTCGTGCGGTCAATGGATCGGAGCGATTGGGTCATTGGGCGGAGCGCTTCGTTCTCCTACCGTGAGAGTCACCCGGAAGGACCGGGACTCCCGACGGGCTTGGAGGCCGGATCGAATGCGCCGCTCACGCTGGATGGACGACGATCTGGATGCGCTCGCCGAGATGGCGGACACCTTCTTCGAGAAGGAGTGCGCCCCGCACGAAGATCGGTGGCGCGAGCAGCAGCACGTCGATCGCGGAGCCTGGGCCAAGGCGGGTAGCCAGGGCCTGTTGTGCCTCAGCATTCCCGAGGAGTATGGCGGCGGCGGCGGTACGTTCGCCCACGAGGCTGTCCTGGCCCGCTCCCAGGCACACAGCCTGTCCACGAGCCTCGGCATCAGTGTGCACAGCGTCATCGTCGCGCACTACCTGAACGCCTACGGCACCGAGGAACAAAAGCGTCGCTGGCTGCCGAAGATGGCCGACGGGCAGGTCATCGGTGCGATCGCGATGACCGAGCCAGGCACCGGATCCGACCTGCAGGCGATCAAGACCAAGGCCGTCAAGGACGGCGATGCCTACGTCATCGATGGTTCCAAGACATTCATCTCCAACGGCCATCACGCCGATATCGTGCTGACCGTATGCCAGACCGACTGCGACGCCGGATCCAAAGGGTTCTCACTGGTCATCGTGGAGACCGATCGGCCGGGGTTCTCCCGCGGTCGCAACCTGCGCAAGATCGGCCAGCATGGCCAGGACACGTGCGAGCTCTCGTTCAACTCGGTCCGGGTGCCGCAGTCGAATAGGCTCAGCGAGGAGGGCACCGGCTTCGCCCACCTCATGAAGCAGCTCCCGCAGGAGCGTCTGATCCTCGCCGCGACGGCCGTGGCGACGATGGAGAAGGCCGTCGAGCTGACGATCGACTACACCAAGGAGCGCACCGCCTTCAAGCAGCCGGTGTTCAACTTCCAGAACAGCAGGTTCGTCCTCGCCGAATGCGCGACCCTGGTGCGGGTGGCGCAGAGTTTCCTCGACGACTGCATCGTCTCTCACCTTGACGGCAAGCTGGATGCGGACACTGCGGCGATGGCGAAGTGGTGGCTCACCGAGCAGCAGAACGTCGTGGCGGACCGCTGCCTGCAGCTGTTCGGCGGCTACGGCTACATGGAGGAGTACCCGATCGCGCGCATCTTCGCGGATGCTCGGATCCAGAAGATCTACGGCGGCACCAACGAGATCATGAAGGAGATCATCTCCCGATCTCTGTGAGACGACCATGCTCAGTTCAGCATTCTAGGAAGGAAATATTCGATGGGAACGCTCGATGGAAAGGTCGC
The DNA here is from genome assembly GCF_007845645.1 of Leekyejoonella antrihumi. GTDB lineage: Bacteria > Actinomycetota > Actinomycetes > Actinomycetales > Dermatophilaceae > Leekyejoonella > Leekyejoonella antrihumi. Next base: position 33,977 of record NZ_VCQV01000031.1, on the reverse strand, counting down.
ACTGGTCTCCGGTTCGGGCCGGGGAATTGGCCGCGAAATTGCCTTGAAGCTCGCCTCTGAGGGAGCCGCCGTTGTGGTCAACGACCTCGACGAGGGCCCCGCGAAGGAGACCGTTGCCGCGATCGAGGCGGCCGGTGGCCGCGCGGTGAGCTGCGTGGGCAGCGTGACCGACGACGGCTTCGCCGACCGTTTCGTGTCGACCGCGGTGGACCAGCTGGGTGGTCTGGACATCATCGTGAACAACGCCGGATACACCTGGGACACCGTCATTCAGAAGATGAGCGATGAGCAGTGGGACGCCATTTTGGATGTCCACCTGAAGGCGCCGTTCCGGATCCTGCGTGCCGCGCAGCCGGTGATTGCCGCCGCGGCCAAGGCGGCCAAGGAGACCGGCAAGCCCGTGCCCTGCCGCAAGGTCGTCAACGTGTCATCGGTTGCCGGGCTGGGCGGAAACGCGGGCCAGGCCAACTACGCCGCGGCCAAGGCCGGTGTCACTGGTCTGACCAAGACGCTCGCGAAGGAGTGGGGTCGCTACAACGTCACGGTCAACACCGTTGCCTTCGGGATGATCAAGACCCGGCTGACCGAGACGCCCGCTGACGGCGACGGCACCATTGACGTCGCCGGCCGCGAGATTAAGGTGGGGGTCAATCCGCAGCTGCTCACCGCGATGGAGGCCATGATCCCACTTGGTCGAGCCGGCACGCCCCAGGAGGCCGCCGGTGCGGTCTACATGTTCTGTACAGACGACTCCAACTACGTCAGCGCGCAGACCCTCATCTGCGGCGGCGGCTTCATGATCTGATCAGGAGAGCGACCAATGCCGACCATTCCCAGCACCCTCAGGGCCACAGCCCGACGTGTCCCCGAGACCGTCGCTATCAAGTTCGGTGACTACAGCTGCACGTATGCGGAGCTCGACGCCGAGGTGGATCGGACGGCGCACGCGCTGTCCGACCTGGGCCTTTGCCGCGGTGACCGATTTGCCCTGATGGCAACCAACTCCGACCGTTACGTGGTGGCGTTCTATGCCGCGCTGCGAGTCGGTGCCGTCGTGGTGCCGGTGAACCCGGGCTCGGCCGCGCCCGAGCTGCAATATCTCCTGAGCGACTCCGGCGCCAAGATCCTCGCCTACGACCTTGCGGTCGCGGGCACTGTGGATGCGGCCCGGAGCGGTTTCCCCGAGAGCCTCGGTGACATCGTGGCGCTCACCGAGGGCAGCGACGATCTGGCGTTGACCTCGCTGGCTGCGAAGTCGGCCACCGGCGAGTTCGAGGACGTGCCGACCGAGGAGGACAACTCGCTGATCCTCTACACCTCCGGCACCACGGGCAAGCCCAAGGGCGCCCTCTTCGATCACCACCGCACCATCTGGGTCGCAGTCGGCTGCGCGCTCAACACCGGTCAGAAGGTCGGTGACCGGTTCTTGCACGTCGCGCCCCTCTATCACGCTGCCGAGCTGTGCATCATGCTCGTTCCCGGCACGATGGTCGGCGCCACACACGTCATCATGGCCGCATTCGACCCGGTCCCTGTGCTGGACTGCCTCGAGTCAGAGCAGATCACGATGATGTTCGGCGTCCCCACCATGTTCCAGTTCCTGTTGCGCGTGGGCCTGCTCGACCGAGACCTCACCTCGCTGCGCACCGCGATGTTCGGCGCCGCCCCGATGCCGGCGAGCGCGGTCGTCGCTCTCACCGAGGCGCTGCCGAACGTCGATCTCATGCAGCTGTGCGGGCAGACCGAAGGCGGGCCCGGCGGCATCTACGCCTCCGTGGACCAGGTGCGTGCGCGCCCGGATGCCAGCGGACGTCAGGCCACGATGTTTGCCGAGGTGCGGGTCGTGGACCCGGTGGGCAACGACGTCGCCAACGGCGAGGTCGGCGAGATGCTCCTGCGGGGGGAAGGGGTGATGAAGGGGTACTGGAACAAGCCGGAAGAGACGGCCGCCACGATCCGGGACGGGTGGCTGCACACCGGCGATCTGACCAAGGTCGATGCCGACGGGTACATGACTCTGGTCGACCGGTTGAAGGACCTCATCATCACCGGTGGTCGCAATGTTTACTCGGTCGAGGTCGAGTCCGTCATTGCGGCTCATCCCGATGTGGTGGATGTAGCGGTGATCGCTAAGCCTCACGAGCTCTACGGTGAAAGCATCGTTGCGGTCATCACCTTGCGTGATGGCGGGTCAATGACCTTGGCGCAGTTGCAGGAGTTCTGTTCCGACAAGCTGTCGCACTACAAGATCCCGCATGACATGGTGTTGGGTGCCATCCCGCGCAACCCTTCCGGGAAGATCCTCAAGCACAAGGTTCGCTCCGGGCTCCTGGTATAGGCCGAACGTCAGCGCGGTGCGTCGACTGCCGGTCGGTCCGCCGATCGATAGGAACCGGGAGCGCTTCCGGTCCAGCGTCGAAACGCGCGGTAGAACGCGGACGGCTCAGAGAACCCGAGTCGAGCGGAGAGGTCGGACACCGACTCCTCACCTCGGACGAGGCTGGTGACGGCAGCGTCACGCAACAGTTCTTCCTTGATACGAGACATCGAGGTGTCCTCCTCTCGAAGTGCTCGTCGCAGGTGCTGGGTGCTGATCGCCAGTTTTGCTGCGACCTCGTCCGACGTGGCCCAGTCGCCCCGCAGCCCACGCTCGAAAATGTGGCGGACTTGGTCTGCCACGGTGGTGCTGTGGTCGCGACTTCTCAGGAGATCCAGCGGAGAGTCGCGTAGCCACTTCTCGGTCGCTCGCTCATCGCGTACCACGGGCAGCGTCATTGCCGCACTATCCAGGACGAAGCCCGCGACTGGCTGGTCATAGGTGACGCGTTGGCCGAATACCACTTCGTAGTCTGCGGGTTCATCGGGAATCGGGTAGGGGAGCATGACGACCTCGAGGGGTAGTCGGCGGCCGACCAGCCAGCTGAGGAAACGGAGATTGACCACGAGCGCGATGTCCGTGACGAAACACGCCGGGTCGCGCTCTGGGTCGACAGTGATCTCGACTCGGGTTGTTGTCGGCGTCACGTGCACCTCGAACGGAGGAAGGCCGGGCAGAACCCGGCTGAAGTCGCTCCACCGGTTCAGCACGGTGCCGAGGTCCGGCGCGCTGAGCACAGCCAGACAGAGCAGCCGAAACGTGCCGCGGGGGACTCGTTCGACGCTTAGACCGAAGAGCTCGTCGTCGGTGCGCCGCCACAGTTCTTGAACGATCCGGGTGGCCTGTTCCAGGGTGATCCGGGACCGGTCGTCGAAGAGCAGAGCGGGGTCGATACCAAGGCGGTCCATCCATGGGTCCAGATCGATGCCCCGCAGTTGCGCTGTGCTGGCAGCCGCTCGCAGGAACCTCACCGGCATGGTGCGGGGAGTGGTCATGCGGCTCCTTGGGCACGATGGGGCGAGCGTGCGGTTCGGTCACGGATCTCGCGAGCCGAGGTCATTATGTTTACCTACCCATCGTACGTACCGTCGGAGGAGGACCTGCCACACCAGCGAAGGAGCATCCCCATGTCTGATCCGGACCATGACTTCACGTTCGCCAGGATCGGGAAGTGGAGCGACGAGGTTGTCTTCCGGGCAGAGCGTGAGCACCTGGTTGCCTTCGCCGCAGCGACCAATGACGACTCGGCTCCGCACGTGCGCGGTGACCAGGCCGCACCGGTATACGCAGTCGTGCCCGCCTTCACGACGATGGCGCAGACCGCGTTGAGCGTCGTGCCGGACGATCTGAAGATGCGCATTTTGCACGGCGAGCAGGACATGCGCTTCGTGCGACCGATCCGTCCCGGAGACGAGCTGCATTGCCGAGCGAAGGTCATCGGCATCCACGGCCGGTCGTCCGGGGTCGTTGTCACCACGTATATCGAGACCTCAACGGCACAGGGGGAACTGGTGAACGAGCAGTATTTCACCGGTTTCTTCCGTGGTGGCCGACTGAGCGATGGACAGGGTGAGGCGGCACCGGCTCATGGGTTCGACGAGTCCCTGCGCGAGCGGCCCAGCGACGCAAACGTCGAGCAGACCTTTGATGCCGACCAGACCTTTCGCTACGCGAAGGCCTCCGGTGACACCATGCCCATCCACACGGATGAGGACTTCGCGAAGTCCGTGGGGCTGCCCGGCATCATCATCCACGGTCTCTGCACGATGGCTTTCGTCTCTCGCGCGGTGATCGAGACCGCTTGCCCTGAGGATCCCAGTCGGCTCAAGCGCCTGGCGGTGCGGTTCAGCGCACCGGCGCGGCCACAGCAGACCGTGACGACGCAGCTGTGGAGTCGGGGCAGCGGGACCTACGCATTCGAGACCAGCACGAACGACGGCGCCGTCGTGATAAAGGACGGACTGGCCGAGGTATCGGACTGATCCCTGCCTGTTCGACGCATTGTGGGCATCAACCAGAAGGAGAGTCATGAGCAACAAGGTGTATGTCGTCGGGGTCGGTCTGACGAAGTTTGAGAAGCCCGGACGGCGTGCGGGTTGGGATTACCCCGACATGGCCCGCGAGTCCGGCACCGCGGCGCTGGAAGACGCCGGGATCGCCTACCACCAGGTCCAGCAGGCCTATGTCGGCTACTGCTACGGAGACTCGTGCTCGGGCCATCGCGCGATCTATGAGCTCGGCCTGACCGGTGTGCCGGTCTTCAACGTGAACAGCAACTGTTCGACGGGCTCGTCGGCGCTGTTCCTGGCGGCCCAGGCGATCCGCGGCGGTCTGGTCGACTGCACGCTCGCGCTCGGGTTCGAGAAGATGCAGCCCGGCTCGCTGTCGATGGGGGCAGAAGACCGTGCTGCGCCGATGGGTGAGCACATCAAGGCGATGGCCGAGCTGCGCGAGATGGCGTTCCCGCCGGCCCCCTGGATGTTCGGAGCCGCCGGGCTGGAGCACAACGAGAAGTACGGTTCGAACCCCGAGCACTTCGTCAAGATTGCCGAGAAGAACCACCGCCACTCGGTGAACAATCCCTATGCACAGTTTCAGGACGCCTACAGCATCGAGCAGATCAAGAACGACAAGATGATCTATGCGCCTGCCCAGCTCACCCGCACGCAGTGTTCACCGACATCTGACGGCTCCGGGGCAGCGGTGGTGGCGAGTGAGAAGTTCGTCGAGCGGCACGGTCTGGGTGATCGGGCCGTCGAGATCGTCGGCCAGTCGCTGATCACCGATCTGCCGTCCACATTTGCGGACCGCAGCATGATCTCCCTCGTCGGGGCCGACATGAGCCGGACCGCCGCGCGCGAGGTCTATGACCAGGCCGGGATCGGCCCGGACGACGTCGACGTGATCGAGCTGCACGACTGTTTCGCACCGAACGAGCTGCTCACGTATGAGGCCCTCGGCCTGGCGGCCGAGGGCGAGGCTCACCACCTCGTGGCCAAGGGCGACACGACCTACGGTGGTCGCTGGGTCGTCAACCCATCCGGCGGGCTGATCTCCAAGGGTCACCCGTTGGGTGCCACCGGTTTGGCACAGTGCGCCGAGCTGACCTGGCAGCTGCGCGGGGATGCCGAGAAGCGACAGGTCGAGGGTGCCAAGGTCGCATTGCAGCACAACATCGGGCTCGGCGGATCCGCGGTCGTTACGGCCTACCGGCCGGCCAACCGCTGAACCTCGCCGAGGCCGCGACGGTCAACGGGTGACGGTCGGTGAACTGGCGGCTGCGAGACTCGACCTCGAGCCGGCATACGTTGACACTGGGACGGCGTATGCCGTCAGGCGGTGACGGAGAACCTGGACCAAGGAGGCCGTGATGGATCTGGTGACCTCGGAGCTGGCGCAGATCCACCAGGGCGCCGCGCAGATCCGTGATGGTGAGGTCAGCACCTACCTGCCGCAGCTTGCCGCGGCAGACCCGGAGCTCTTCGGGCTGGCGGTCGTCAGCATGGCGGGCAATGTCTACCGGGCCGGTGACGCGGCGGCGCCGTTCACCATCCAGTCGGTGTCCAAGCCGTTCGTCTTTGCCCTGACGCTGGCAGAGCTCGGGCTGGACACCGTGCTGCGCAATGTCGGCGCCGAGCCCAGCGGTGAAGCCTTCAACGCGATCAGCCTCGAGGTCGGCACCGGGCGGCCGGACAACCCGATGGTCAATGCCGGCGCGATCGTCACCTCGTCTCTGGTGCCGGGCGACCGTGAGGAGAAGTGGGGGCGGATCCGGCACACCCTGTCGGCGTTCGCGGGCCGCACGCTCGAGATGGACGAGGACGTGTGCGCCACCGAACGGGCCGGGGGCGACCGCAACCGGGCGCTGGCCTACCTCATGCGCAGCGCCGGATCGTTGGTGTCCGATGCCGATGATGCCGTGGAGGTCTATTTCCGCCAGTGCTCGCTGGTGGTCGACTGCGTCGATCTTGCCGTGATGGCTGCCACCCTGGGCAACGGCGGGGTCAACCCGTGCACAGGGGTGCAGGTCGTCCCGGGTCTGGTGGCCGAGCACGTGCTCACGGTGATGGCCACCTGCGGCATGTACGACTACGCCGGTGAGTGGATGCTGCGCGTCGGATTCCCCGCCAAGAGTGGGATCTCCGGGTGCCTGACCGCGTCGAGCCCGGCGCAGCTGGGCCTGGGCGCATACAGCCCGCGGCTGGACCATCGCGGCAACGCCGTGCGCCCGGTCGCCGCCGCCCGGGAGCTGTCCCAGCGGTTCGACCTGCACCTGATGCACGACCTGGGGCTGTCCGCCCCGACCGTCTTTTACGAGACCGATGAGCCCGACGCGACAGGAGGCGGCACCACGTCGCTGCGTCGTCTGCAGGGCGAGATCGAGTTCGCCGCAGCGGAGACGGTGCTCGCGGCGCTGGAGGACGTCGGCAGGGCGGGGACGCGGCTGGTGCTCGACCTCAGTCACGTCACGCGGTTGCAGCGGCTCGCCGCCGCGATGATCGACGCGCGGCTGGCCGCGCTGCGCGAAGAAGGCGTCAGCGTCGTGGTCACCGATCGCAGCGGCCGACACCTGCTGAGTGCCGTCGACCGGTCGTCGCAGGATCTGCGAGCGGAGCTGGCCGCGCGCTCGTAGGGCATAGTGGGCTGGAGACTCGTCGAAACGACCACGTCTGGTGTTCGACAGGTGAGCCGAAGCGTCCAGAGAGTGTGATCATGATGCGGACCATGACCGCGTTCGTCGTTCCCGAAGCCCAGGCAAACACCGTGGAGCCGGCTCGCGTCCCGGTGCCGCAGATCGGTGCTGATGAGCTGCTGGTGCGCATCAAGGCCGTGGGCGTGGGAATCCACGACTCGTACTTCCTGCCCTCGGACGCGGCGTACCCGTTCCCGGCGGGGATCGAGGCCGCGGGAGTCGTCGAAGCTGTCGGCAGCCAGGTGGAGGGGCGTCACCTCGGGGAGCGCATCGCGTTTGTCAGCTCCATGCAGGTCAAGGGTGGGACCTGGGCCGAATACGCGGCGGTTCGAGCGGACTCGATGATCTTGCCGATTCCGGATGGCCTGGACTTCGTGCAGGCGGCGGCGATCCCGGTTGCCGGCAGCACCGCGCTTCGAGCGATGTGCACGCTGCCCCCGATCCCGGCAGGCGGGTCGATCTTCGTGGCAGGCGCATCGGGTGCGATCGGCACCTTCGCAATCCAGCTGGCCCGACTACGAGGCTGGCGGGTGGCTGCCTCCGCCTCACGCCGCAACCACGACTACCTTGCCGCACTCGGCGCAACCATGATCGTCGACTATCACGAGGCGAGCTGGCCGGATCGGATCCGCAGCTGGGCGCCCGACGGAGTGGACGCCGCCCTCGCGGTGCCGCCACACACCAGCACGGACAGCCTCACGGTGGTCAAGAACGGCGGCACGGTGGTCACGATCTCCGGTGACAAGCCGACCACCGAACGCGGGGTGAAGGTGATCCTGCCGTCATTCGGGGTCGACGTGTCTGAGGGGATGCGGGAGCTGTTCGACCAGGTGGGTCGGGGTGAGATCCGGTTGGAGATCGAGCACGTCTACCCGTTTGACCAGGCACCGATGGCACTGGCAAAGGTGCAGACGCGGCATGCACGGGGGAAGCTCGTGCTGTCGCTGACCGGCGACTGAGTCTCAGGACTCCAGCAACTCCTTCAAGCGCGTCAGGTCCTGGGCGACCAGCGCGGTGTCACGCTCGAACTCGTCGTCGGACAGCTCGATCTGCCGAACGGTGAAGAGCACCTCGGCGCCCTCGGGATGGGCGATGACGCGGACCGGGTTGTTGACGGTGGTCGCTGACGGCAAGGTCACGTCGTGGTCCAGGACTCCGTAGTCGTTGCGGGGGACGAACCGGACCCTGACCTGCCCCATGGGGGAGTCCACGAGCAGGGTGTTGCCCTCCCGGATGATCTCGCTCTGGGCAAGGCCGGCGGCCCATCTCGGCAAATTGTCGGGGTTCGCGGCGAAGTCGTAGACCTGCGCCGGTGGGCGCCTGATGACCTGGCTGACGTGGCGGCTGCGCATAACCTGAATCCTGCCAGGTGGTCGTGGCTGCGGTGGCTGCCTGGCGGGAAAGCACGAATCCCCCGGCCGATCGGCCGGGGGATTCGCTTCGGGACCTAGGCCACCGAATACGTTGTGCTGGGTCAGATGCCCTTGACCTTCTCCGCCTGGGGGCCCTTCGGGCCCTGGGTGACGTCGAACTCGACCTTCTGGCCCTCCTGCAGCTCGCGGTAGCCGCTGCTGTCGATGGCCGAGTAGTGAACGAAGACGTCAGAGCCGCCACCGTCCTGCTCGATAAAGCCGAAGCCCTTTTCGCTGTTGAACCACTTCACGGTGCCTGTTGCCACTTGGTGTTGCCTCTTCATAGTCTGCGAGATCTCCCGTGTGGAGACCCCAAGTCGCCGATTGCCATGACCGGCCTGGCACACGAACCTTCGCGCGACGGGGCCGGTCATGCCGAGCCCGTAAAAGCGTGGGCCGGAACAGCAACTGCGTAAACGGTAGCAGCCTTGGGCCCAGGACGTGTCATTTGGTCAAGGCTGCTATGCGGAAGGGAATGGTCGGGGGCGGGGTTTGGGTGCCTGAGGCCGTCTCCGAGGGCTAGTTCTTTGACCAGCACCGCGTTCTACCGGGCGTGAGAGGTGGTCCGCGCGTTCCTGAATTCCCCTAGAGTTCCACTCATGGGGTTCCTGTCACGGCTGTTCATCCCGCGCTCGGTACGCCGTGCGGCGCACCCGGCCCGCGCCGTGCGCCGTGCCGTCACGCCGAAGCCGGTCAAGCGGGTGCGCCGGGCGATGCATCCGGTGAGCAACGCGAAGTACTCGGTGGAGCGGTCGGTGGCCACCAGCCTGCGGTCCGGGTCGAAGAGGCGAACCAAGGCGCCCATATACCGGCACGGCAACTGTCCGGTGAAGCACCGGACCCCCGAGGCCGCTGCCGGCTGCCGTAACAGATAGACGGCACGGGCTGACGGTCAGGCCGCGTGCCCGTGCATTCCGGACTGTGCCGGCCGCGGCATCGCGTTGCGGCGCGGCACGTCCCTGTCGAAGGCCGGTGCGAGTGTGGGTTGGGGTCGCGGATCCGTGTCGAATCCTGCGGCGCGCAGCACCGCCAGGCGGTTGAAGCCGCAGCCGTACGGCTGGGGCTCCGGGGCGCCGAAGGCAACGTGGGCGAAGGTGGCAACGATGCAGTCCGCGGCGTGCCCGTCTCCGTAGGGATTCAGCGCTGTGGCCATCTGCCACCGTGCCTGCTCACTGTCCAGCAGCTCTCGCGCGGTGGCGACGATCGCCTCGGTGTCGGTCCCGATCAGTCGCAGTGTGCCGGCGGCGACACCTTCTTGCCGTTCTGTGGAGGTTCGGGTCACCAGGATCGGGATACCCAGCGCTGGTGCCTCCTCCTGCACGCCTCCGGAGTCGCTGATCGCGAAGAGCGCTCTGCGCAGCAGCCTGGCGAACTGCAGGTAGTCCAGTGGCGGGACAAGCAGCACGTTCGGTCGGCCGTCCAGGCTCCGCCGGAGGGTGCCGCCACGCGCGGGTCCGGGTGCAACGGCAGCACGAAACGAACCCGGGGGTAGGCGTCTGCCAGGCGGGCGACTGCACTCGCGATGTGCTGCAGGCCCTCGCCCCAGTTCTCCCGTCGGTGCGCGGTCACGACCACCACGGGCGTGTCCTCGTCCTCCAAAATCGCCAGCTGCGGGTCGGCATAGGGCGCGTGTTGCTCGGCGGCCCATCGGAGTGCATCGATCGCGGTGTTGCCGGTCACGAAGATCCGCTCGACCGCCACTCCCTCGCGCACCAGGTTCTGCAGGTTCGCGTAGGTCGGAGCAACGTGGAAAGTTGCGATCCGCGAGATCAGCTGCCGGTTCAGCTCTTCCGGGAACGGTGAGCGGATGCCGCCGGTGCGCAGGCCCGCCTCGACGTGCACAACCGGGATACGGCGGTGAAAGGCGGCCATCGCTGCTGCGGCGGCACTCGTGGTGTCGCCGTGCACGAGGCACGCGACCGGGTAGGACTCGTCACCCGGGGATGACGGGCGCTCGGCAGCCTCGAACTGGCTCAGAAAGAACTGTTCAAGGCCGGTCATCACGGCCGTGAACAGGTCGGTCAGTCCGCCGCGCGCCGTGTTTCCGACGCCGATGTCTGCGGTCGGGATCACCCCGTCCAGCCCGAGGATGGACTCCACGACGCCAGGGTGCTGCCCGGTGGTCACCACCAGCGGTTCCAGCCGAGGATCGGAACGCAACGCTCGAATGACGGGCAGCAACTTGATCGCCTCCGGCCTCGTGCCCACGACGACCAGCACCTTGCGCCTGACCTCCAACGCCAGTTCACTCTTCATCATGGCCCTCCCGTTTCGTCGTGGTCACGCCGGTTTGCAGCGTGCCAAAGCTTCCCGTCCCCGGGACGAAGCGCCCGGCGTGGCGACGACTCAGGCCGAAAAACAGGTAAGGTCCGGGTCAGCAAAAAGTAAATTAGTGGTAGAGTCTTCGACTGCCAAGTAGTTCGTGTATCGAGTAGTTGAGTTTTCATTGGTAGCCTTCTCTCGGCCAGGAAGGACCCGGTCATGAACCAGCCCGGCATCCACGACGCGACCGGTGCGCTACGCGCCCTGATCGTGTCGGGAAAGCAGTTCCGTCGGCCATCGCCGACCACTTCGGTGTCGGCGTCACCGAGACGGTGGCGCTAAGCCACCTGCGTGCGCGCGGCGCGCTGACCCCCCGGGACCTCGCCAAGCACACTGGCCTCACGTCCTCCACGGTGACCGCCCTGCTCGACCGGCTCCAGGACGCCGGCCTTGCCGACCGATCAGCACACCCCACCGGCCGGCGCAAGATCGTTGTCGCCCTGACCTCCCGCGGCGAAGAGCAGATGGATCACACCGAGAAATGGCTCGCCGCGGTCCTCGAGGGCATGGTGGGCGTCGACTCCGCGATGGTCACCCACACGCTGACCCAGCTGGCCGCCGCCCTCGACGAGCAGGCCTCCTACATGCACCAGCTCCCCCCAGGCAGCGTCGACAACCGGTGACCCAGGAGCTGCGCATTCGGTTCGAGGACCCCGGATAGCGCCAGGCTCACTTCGAGCGAGGGATGATTTCGGTGATGGTTGGTGTGGCCGAGCCGGCGTCCCAGAGCAGTCGGATCGCATCGGTGTTGCGGTCATCCGCGGCCAGGTCGGTGAATCCGCTGTGTGCGAGCCGGCCGATGGTGACCCACTGACCAGTTGTTGAGATCTGTACGCGTGCTTGTCCGGTGCCAATGATGGTCACGCGGTGAAGTACCCGTGGGTCGGCCAGGGTGGCGACGACGGCGTCGCCGGTGGCGGGCCGGGTCGCGGCGGTGTAGCTGGTATCAAGGTTTTCGTCTGCTGCGCCCGCCAGGCTGGATCCGGGTGCAGCCGCAGGGGTACCGGTGACGGTCGTGGTCTGCGCATCGGTGACGGTGAATGCGTGGATCTTCACCCACTGCTTATCGCCTTGGGTGGCGACCAGCCGCACGTACCGCGCCTTCGTGCCTGCAGGCAGTGTCGCGGTGATGTCGGCCGTGTCGGTGTAAGAGTCGACCGTCGTCCAAGTGGTTCCGTCTGTCGAGTACTCCAGCGTCGCGTTGTGGATGTAGTCGTTTGGGCTGGTGGGGTCTCCGCCGGTGATGGTGATGGTGTCGATCGCAACGGTCGTGCCGAGATCGACACCGACGTAGTCGCCGGGAGCGACGGGCTGGTTGCTCCAGTAATAGGTTGCCGGGTTCCCGTCGATCATGTTCGCCGGCTTGTCGGTCTGGTAGGTACCCATGGAAGACATCGCGGTCTCGGTGGCGGGTAGCCCAAGCCAGTGCTCGAGCTGTGCCATTGCGGCGTTGATGAAGTCGGTGAAGACACTCGCGGCGCCGAGGTCGACGGGGATGGTTCCGTTCACAGCGGTGGTATACGTGTGAGCCTTCGCCTTCGCCATCGCCGACATCGCGTAGGCCCGGTCGTTCAGTGCTGCAGCTCCGTCGCGGCTGCGGGTCGCGCGCAGCATCGCGGTCGCGTCGCGGGCCGCCTCGGCCCACTCGCTGGCGGAGTCCAGCCACGGAGTCGCCTCGGCCACGAAATGGGGGTCGTCCATGGACTGGCTCAGGGTGGCCGACGCGTGTTGGATTGTGTTCAGGTAGGTGTCCAGTTGTCGGCTGCCGCCAGAGTTGCCGGTGTTCCAGGATGACCAGAACGCCTTCATCAGGCGTGTCAACTCGGGTGCCTGGGTGGGGTCCATGCGAGAGGAGCGATTGAGGTCGGCGAACGCGGCCAGTGCGGTCTGGGCATGGAGGTCGGGACCGGCCAGTGCTGTCAGCCCGGCTTGCCAGGTCTGCTGGGGCTGATAGTTGTGGGGGTTCCACAGAAATGCGGCGACTGTGAACTCGGTGATCTTGGATGCTTCGGCCTGCGGCATCGGGTTGACCGTGACCCCCGCGGCGTTTTCGGCAATGCCGGCCTGTCTGCCGATGTAGGGGCCGAGTAGCAGCCGGGAGTGGTTGTCGTAGTCGGTGACGGGGAAGTTGTCCCAGATCAGGATCTTGTGTCCGTAGACGGTTTCGGCCTGTTCGGTCTGCGCGGCGGTGATCGTGGCAGGCGCGACACCGACGCCGGTCCAGCCGACAAGGATGTTCGGGTTCAGGTCCTTCTTGATCGTCGCCTTGTACGCAGAGGGCGTCACGTCGTAGTACTCGGTCGGCACGGTCTGCAGGGGCTGGGCTCCCGGGTGGGTGTCGATGAAGTCCTTTTGGACGTAGTTGAGTACGGATGACTGTTCGGCGCCCGCGGCGGTTGGCCCGGTGCCGAACGTGGCGGTGTCGGCGGCGCAGTTGGGGTGCGTGTAGCTGATGTCGTCGAACGGGATCGAGAACGAGCGCACGCCGATGTTCCACAGCGACTGGAGCTTGGCGACCAGGGCCTGCTCATCACTTGCGGAGCTGTAGCAGATCGACAGTCCGGGTGAGAGCGCGTAGGTGAACTGGACGTGGTTGGCCGCAGCGGTATCGACCAGCGTCTTGATCGCGGCCAGCTGGTCCGCGGGATACGGATCGCGCCATTGGGCGCGCAGGTACGGGTCGTCCTTGGGCGAGTAGATGTAGGTGTTCATCTTGTTCTGGCCGTAGAACTGCAGTTGCGCGGCTCGTTGCGCGTTGCTCCACGGCTGGCCGTAGAAGCCCTCGATGACCCCGCGCAGACTCGTGGCCGGCCAGTCGCGCACCAGGACCCCGGGGACCTGGCCGCCATGGTGCTCGATGAGCTGCCGCAGGGTCTGCACGGCGTAGAACGTGCCGGTGCCGTCGTGACCGTCGAGGATCACGACCGGTCTGCCATTTACGCGACCGTCGGCGAGCACGTAGCCTTCGGCTGGCAACGAGGATGCGTCCGTCACGTGGAGCGCCCGCAACGCTGCCGCGCTGCCGTGGGTCACCTCGGGCCCGCCGAGGAAGATCACTGGCTCACCGCCGGGAAGGTCTGCGGTTGTTTTGCTCTGGTCGATGTGGTGGATCCCACTGGTGCTCAGCAGTGACCGCAGTGCCACCAGTGCATCGTGGTCGCTGCCGGGGCCAGCGACGACTGCGACCCGGTCACCGAGGGCGACTGCGGTCCCGGTGGCACGCATCGACTGGGGGGCCGGGTATACCGCCGGCAGTGCCACGTGATTGCCGTGGCGCGCGGTGGTGGCCTGTGCGGGCATGGCGGTCAGACTGGTGCCCAGCGCTGCGGTCAGGACGGTCACGGCTGCGGTGGCACAGGCCTTGCGGAACATGCGGATCCTTCCGGCGGTACGAGTGTGTGGGTAGTTCTTGCCATCAGAGTCCAAGGCACCAATTACTCTGTCAATATGTTCGACATAATTACTTGTGATGGGAGTCGTAATCTGTGGGGCCTCATGCGCCAGATGCTGCAATTGCCAGTCATTTGCCACGGGGGTACACGTGCGCGGCTAGAGTCGGCTCCCATGATTATGGATACGCGATCGACGGAATGATGACCTCGCCGGTCGGGCGATCAGGCGTCGACGCCGGAGCGGCGCCCCGGCAGGTGTCGCTGCGCTCGGTGCACGTGGAGCAGGTTCTCGCTCTGCTGCGCTCGGGCCCAGTCAGCCGGGCCGAGCTCGGTGCCAGAACCGCCCTGTCGCGCGCGACGATCTCCAGCATCGTCGGCGACCTGATCGACCAGGGCATCGCGGTCAACCTCCCGCCGGGCCCGGACCGTCGCGCGGGGTCGGGCCGGCCCGCGCAGGCGGTCGCCCTCTCGCAGCACAGGGTTCGCTCCGTCGGGGTCGACTTCCGTCTTGACGGCGCCTCGGTAGCCCTGGCTGACCCGCTGCAGCAGGTCACTGGCACTATCAGCCGCACTCACCGGCGCGGACTGAACTGGCAGGACCGCACCACGATCGCCTTGGAGGCCATCCGCACCCTGTGTGCCCGGCACGGTGTCGACCTGGCCGCACCACAAGGCATCGGTGTCGGTGTCCCGGGCCCTGTCCCGCTAACTCCGTCTGGCGCACCCTGGCGGGTCATGGTGCACCGGTTGCAGGACGAGCTGGCCGCCCCGGTGTACGTCGACAACAACCTGCGGCTGTCCGCTCTGGCAGAGACCATCTGGTCGACCCGACCAGGCCCTGCCTCCCTGCTGTACTTCCACCTCGGTCGTGGCATCGGAGGCGGGGTCGTGATCGACGGGCGACTCTACCGGGGAGCCACTGGCAGCGCCGGAGAGCTCGGACACGTCACCGTCACCGAGAACGGGCCACGCTGCCACTGCGGCAAGCACGGCTGTCTGGAGCAGCATGCGGCCTTGCCCGCGCTGCTACGCCGCGCCGGGCTAACCGGTGACCGCCGGGCGGTGGACCAGGTCGCTGCCGACCCACGCCTTGCCGGTCCACTTCACGACGCGGCCGGGTTATGCGGGCGCGTCGTCGGCGATGCCTTGGCCGCCTTGGACATCTGCCACGTCATCGTCGGTGGCATCCTGGCTCACGTCCCCGACGACACGTTGACTCGGTTCACCGACGCCGCACGAGAACGGCTCCTTCCCTCGATCCGAGGCGCCCTGCAGATCCGCCCATCAACGCTGCAGGACGCCGGCGCGTTGGGAGGGCTTGCTCTCGTCCACCACAACACGCCCGTGCTGCAGGGCTACCTCGTGCGAGCGAGCACGTCATACGAGTCGACCCAGCAATCCCGGTGACAGGTCATCGGACGGCGGCCGTCACTGACACGGCTGATCACCTGCTGACCCATGCAGGCAGAGGGCCGCCTCGACATTGCACAGATCACCGATCGGACTCATTGACAAGCTGATTCGATGGGGCAACCATCGGTAAGCTGCCCAACGAACGGTGTAGGGTCGAGCTCCTCCGGCCTCAGGTCACGCGTGTCGATGGCGAGGACCGGAGGCCACGGCGTCGGCGCGATGCTGGAGAACTTCTCGGCCTCGATTCGACACCGCCGTGTCCCACTCCTTCGCGAGGGTGACGATGCGGTGCTCGGTATGTGGCCGGCTCGCCCGTGGTGCTGCGGTCACCAGCCTCAAGCACCTTGACAAAGTCCGACCTGGAAGGGCCCGGTGACAAATTGCGAAAATCTACCGGTGAGTCAGTCAACCCGGCCGTGCGGTGTTGACTGAAGTCGTTCCTAGGGGACACCCGTGAAGCCCCGCGATCGGCTTGTGGCCGGCCGGAGTTCGTCGCGCCTTACCCGTGCCGCCTAGCGGTGGTCCGGGTACGTCCTTGCCATAGAGATCTTGGGTCCAAGCATCCGGGGGCGGTCCGGAAAATTCTGCGTTTGGTGGAAGAGAGGGCGAGAGGCTTGCCATGTTGAGGCATGAACGACTCAGTGCTTTATTGGAACTGGTGGCAACTCAGGGTTCGGTTTCCGTTGACGACATCGTGCAGGAGTTTCAGATTTCCGCCGCGACCGTGCGGCGGGATCTGAACGATCTGGCCTCCCAGCAGTTCATCTCGCGAACTCGCGGCGGCGCGGTTGCCCATGCAGTGACCTACGACCTGCCTCTGCGCTACAAGAGAGACCGGCGCACCGAGCAGAAACGTCGGATTGCCGAAGGAGTGGCCGACCTGGTCACGCCAGACAGCGTCGTCGCCCTGAACGGCGGCACGACCATGACGGAGGTAGCGCGCAGTCTTGCCACGCGCACCGAAGGAGGACACGAGGTGGCGCCCCTAACCTCATTGACTGTCGTGACCAATGCACTGAACATTGCCAACGAGCTCGCGGTGCGGCCGAACCTCAAAGTGGTGGTGATCGGAGGTGTGCTCCGCCCGCAGTCCTTCGAGCTGATCGGGCCCTTCGCGCAGGCGGTGCTCGAAGGGGTCACGCTCGACGTCATGCTGCTCGGAGTCGATGCCGTGAGTGCAACGCACGGGGCGGCGGCAACGCATGAGGGGGAGGCGCTGATCAACGGGGTCATGGTGGAGCGGGCGCGGCGAGTGGTGGTCGTGGCCGACAGCTCCAAGCTGGGGCAGCGCGCGTTCTGCACGATCTGCGCGGCCGGATCCATTGATGAACTGGTGACAGATGCCGACGCGGATCCCGCGGTCGTGGAGCAGTTCGAGGCGCTCGGGGTCGACGTCCGGCTGGCGTGATCGACCTCCGCTGCACCGCGAGGTCGATGGCCGTCGATGAGTGATCAAAAGTGATCATAAATTGATTGCTTCGCTCATATGTATGCACTCGACGGGCGCAATAACGTGAGTCTCGGCCCAGTCCTTTCACTCACAGGGAGTGCACATGCCCACACGTCGACCCATCACTCTGGCTGCTGCCGTATGCCTTGCGCTTGCCGGCATCAGCGCCGCTCCAGCGGCGCACGCCGCTGCAGATCAGCCCCACCGCTTGCCCGCATCCGTCCGGCAGTCGCCCGCCTACAACGGGTTAGCGCCCACGCCCCCCATGGGGTGGAATGACTGGTCCTACTACCAATGCAATATCAGCGAGGCGCTGATCCTCAAGCAGGCCAAGGCATTGGTGACCACCGGTCTGGCGAAGAAGGGCTACAACACCGTCACCATCGACGACTGCTGGATGGCCGGCACACGTGCCGTGGACGGCAGCCTGCAGGCGAACCCCAAGCTCTTCCCGGATGGAATGGCATACGTGGCGAACAAGATTCACGCTATGGGGCTGAAGTTCGGCATCTATGAGGATGCCGGCACCAACACCTGTGGCGGTTACCCCGGCAGCTGGGGCCACTACACGCAGGACGCAGACACCTTCGCCTCCTGGGGTGTCGACTACGTCAAGCTAGATGGCTGCAACGTCCCGAACGTGGCGGGCCAGACGGCTGCGCAGACTTACGTCAAGGCCTACGACCAGTTCAGCAAGGCGCTCGTCGACACCGGCCGGGAGATCGTCTTCTCCGACTCCGCGCCGGCCTACTTCCAGGGCGGCCCGGACTGGCAGACGGTCATCGCAGCCTCAAGCAAGGTGGCGAACCTGTGGCGGGAAGGCGCGGACACTGCCCTAGGGCAGGAGAGCGGCGCCGCGAAATGGAGTGCCATCGCCTACAACTACAGCTACAACGTCGGCCTGGGTCAGTATGCCGGGCCGGGACACTTCAACGACCCAGACTTCCTGCTGGCCGGTGACTCCGGGCTCAGCGACACCGAGATGCAGAGCCAGGTGTCGCTCTGGGCCGAGATGGCGGCACCACTCATCAGCAGCACCGACCTGACTCAGCTCAGTGCTGCCGCGCTGTCGATCCTGGGCAACGCGCGCGTCGTCGCCGTCGACCAGGACGCCCTGGGCGCGCAGGGGCACATCATCCAGCAGGGTGATGGATATGACGTGCTCACCAAGCCACTCGCGAACGGTGATGTGTCGGTGGTGCTGTTCAACAAGAGCAACGCGTCACAGACGATCAGCACGACCGCGAGTGCCGCCGGAGCGGCCCAGGCTTCGGACTACCGACTGACCGACCTGGTCACCGGGCAGTCGACGGCGAGCACTGACACGATCGCGGCGAACGTGCCTGCGCACGGCACTGTGATGTACCGCGTCCACGCCGGAGCGTCGTCCTCCCTGGCTCCTGCGCTGTCGGTGAGGTTTCGCAACGGCGCCCTCGTTGCCGGTAAGAACACCCCGGTCTCCGTGACCGTGACGAACAACGGGCCGATCAAGGTCAACGCCGGCTCCGTGCAGTTGAGCGCACCGAGCGGTTGGACCGTCGCTCCAAACCGTGTCGCGGTGCACAACCTGAAGCCTGGACAGTCGACGACACGGACCTTCCAGGTCTCCGGCGTCAATCCCGCACCCGGCCCGCGCACCTACGCACTGACGGCGACGATGCAAGAGCGCGCGCGTGCCGCCAAGGCGTCGTATGCCGCCCAGGACGACATCTATTCCAACCTTCCCTATCCGAACCTGGCCGCCGCCTACAACAACGTCGGCGTGACGACCCTCGCCAACGCGACCAAGGGCAACTTCGACGGTGGCGGCAACAGCTTCTCAGAGGCGCAGCTCGAGGCCGCCGGTGTCACGCCCGGGTCGACCGTGAGTGCCGGCGGCACAACGTTCACCTGGCCGGATGCCGCACCCGGCACGGCGGACAATGTGCAGGGCAGTGGTGCCACCATCACGACGTCCGGCCAGGGCAGCAAGCTGGGATTTCTCGGTTCCGAGGCCGGTGACGTGCAGGACACCGTCACCGTCACCTATACCGATGGGTCGACCAGCACCGGCCAGCTTGGATTCCCCAACTGGAGCTTCTCCGACCCGAGCGAATTCGGTTCGCAGGTAGCGATATCCGTTAAGGGACGCAACACCCAGGCCGGCTACGCGGACTCGGCCTACGACTACCGGGTGTTCTACAACTCCATCCCGCTCGATGCGGGCAAGCAGGTCGCCAGTGTGACGCTGCCGACGAATGCAGCGGTGCACATCTTCGCGATGGAGGTGCAGAAGTAGCCAAGACGACGGATCGCTGCGGCACCTGACAGGGTGCGATTGGCGATCTTGAACAGGTCAGTGGAGGGTACGCGGTGAGCCCGGCTCACCGCGTACCCCACTGCGCGTCAGAAGCCGGGTCACTACTTGTCGGCCGCCGATGGACGCTCGTCGCGAGTCCTTTCCTGCGCAGTCCGGTCTCGAGGTCCTTACCTGCCAGTTGAACCCGACATGCAGTGAAGATGCCTGGGGCTGTGTCATATCCATCGAACCAGCCGCTGCAGGTAGTCGAAACAACTGATGTTCAAATCATTTCAAGGTTGTCGGTATCAATCCCTTGACGCGTCGATAGTTTCGGTCCACACTCATGCGTGGACCAGTTGGTCTAGTCCAATTTCGAGACAGGTGGAGCTCGCATGCGTCGTACGCTCATCACGACATTTGCCGCAGCAGTGGTTGCGGTCGGCACCGGCGTCGGCACGGTGGCAGCCACTTCGCCGGCGATTGCCAGCCCACTCTCGGCGAACTCGAGCTCGCCACCTGCCGCCGGTGCGGGACATGGCGGGCCCCGTCACAGCTCCTTGCCGTCGGTCTATCCGGTGCCGCACTCCATGACGGCTCACGGCCGTGCGGTTGTGCTCGGCGACACGGTGGCACTCGTGACCGGTACTGGTAGCGACGCGGACTCGGTCGCGGCGCTCAAGACGATGCTGAGTCAGGATGGTGTTCGTCACGTCGATCAGGTCGGCAGCACTCACGACCTGAGGGCGCACGAGACCGCGATCTACGTCGGTGGACCGGAGGTGGTGTCGGCCAGCACGACGGCGTTGCGTGACCTCAAGGCTGGTGATGCGACCAACCTGCCCGCGGAGGGCTATGTGCTCGCCACGGGTGCTGTTGCCGATCACCCGAGCATCGTGCTCGACGGGCACGACGGAACGGGCACGTTCTACGCGGTGCAGACGCTGCGACAGCTGATCGAGCGTCATGGACGCTCCAGCGAAGTGCCCGGGGTCCTGGTCCGAGACTGGCCGACCATGCCGGTGCGCGGCACGATCGAAGGCTTCTACGGCGCGCCCTGGAGCGACGCGCAGCGAGCCGCGCAGCTGCAGTTCTACGGCCAGAACAAGATGAACACCTACATCTACTCGCCGAAGGACGACCCCTACCTGCGCGCCCAGTGGCGTGACCCATATCCCGCGGCTCAGCTGGCGGCGATCAAGGCGCTGGTCGACACCGCCGGCGCCAACCACGTCCAGTTCACCTACGCGCTCTCGCCCGGACTGTCGATCTGCTACAGCTCCGCGAGTGATGAGCAGGCACTTGTCGCCAAGCTCCAGTCGCTGTGGAACATCGGGGTGCGCTCGTTCTCGATCCCCTTCGACGACATCAGCTATACCGACTGGAACTGCGCAGCAGACCAGACCAAGTTCGGCGCCGGCGGCGGCGCGGCCGGAGCGGCGCAGTCCTACGTGCTCAACGAGGTGCAGAAGGACTTCATCGACACCCACCCGGGCGCCCAACCGCTGCAGATGGTCCCGACCGAGTACTCCGACGTCTCCGCGACTCCGTACAAGGCGGCCATCAAGGCGGACCTGAGCGCAAAGGTCATCGTCGGCTGGACCGGTGTCGGGGTGATCGCGCCGACGATCAGCACCGCGCAGGCCGCAGCGGCCAAGAGTGTGTACGGGCACGACATCCTGCTGTGGGACAACTACCCGGTCAATGACTACGTCACGAACCGGCTGCTGCTCGGCCCGTATGTCGGGCGCTCCAGCGACCTGGGCACCCAGCTCTACGGCATCACAGCCAACCCGATGATCGAGCCGGAGGCCTCCAAGATCGCCCTGTTCACGGTGGCCGACTATGCCTGGAACGGCGCCGACTACAACCCGCAGAAGTCTTTTCAAGCCAGCCTGACGCAGCTCGCCGGCCCCAGCGGCTCGGCCCGGACGGCACTCGCCGCGTTCGCCGACCTCGAGCACTACTCCGACATCGACCCGGTGCAGGCACCGGTCCTGGCCGGCAAGCTGAAGCAGTTCTGGTCCGAGTGGGAGTCGGGAACAGGCTCTGCGGCGCGCACCTTGGACAGCTATCTCACAGTGATCCAGAACATCCCCACCACTCTCACGGCGGACATGAACGACCCCGAGTTCGTGTCGGAGGCGCAGCCCTGGCTGGATGCCGCCGGCCACTGGGGCAGCGCCGCTCGAGACGCCCTGCAGATGCTTGTCGCGGAGCGTGACGGCAACGGTGCGGCCGCGATCCGTGCCCGTGCGCAGGCGCAGGCGCAGGTGACCCAGGCCAAGTCCGCCAAGGTCGAAATGGGCGACGGCGTCATCGATACCTTCGTCTCCAGCGCGCTGGCCGAAAACAGTCGGTGGCTCGGGCTGACGGGCAACCACGTGTCGGCCACCACCTCCATGCCGACCTACCAGTCCGACGTACCGGCGAACATGGTCGACGGCAACGCATCCACCTTCTTCTGGAGCAGCCGCACGCCAGCGGCCGGTGACTACGTAGGCGTCGACCTGGGTGCGACGCAGCCGATCAGCACCGTGACGATCTCCGGTGGAGACGCTGCGAGCCCGGACGACTACATCCACAATGCGACGCTGGAGTACTCGAGCGACGGAACCACTTGGACGACGGTCCAGTCCTACACCGACACGGCGGACATCACCGCGACACTGCCCGCGGGCACGACGGCGCGGTATGTGCGGTTGGTGGCGACGGCTTCCGACGCGAACTGGGTGAAGATCCACGAGTTCACCGTCAGCGCACCCGCCGAACAGAAGCTCGCCGTCAGTGGAACACCCGCGGCGGCAAGCGGGTCGAGCCTCGCCGCGGCGGTCGACGGCGATGTCGACACCTCCTACACGGCTGCGAGCTCCCCCGCGTCCGGTGACGCATTGCTCGTCACCTTGCCCAAGGCTCGACCGCTGTCACGAGTGGAGGTCGTCGGTACCGGATCCGCGCAGGTGCAAGTCCAGTCCGGTGGGTCCTGGGCCACGATCGGCTCGCTGTCGACGAGCGGTTACACCGAGCTGGACGCTTCGGGGGTCACCGCCAGTGCGATCCGGCTGGAGTGGACCGCCGGCTCGTCCGTGCCCAAGATTGCCGAGGTCGTGCCCTGGTATGCGGATGTGCCCACCGCGAGCGTGGTGGCGACTCCGCCCTCTGTGGAGACGTCGGTGGGCCAGCAGGTCGACCTATCGGTGCAACTGCTCGCCACGCAACCCCGCAACGTGCCAGGGACGCTGAGTGTCACCGCCCCGAACGGGTTGAGCGTGCACCCCTCGACGGAACGGATCGAGGTGGATCGCGGTTCGCAGCAGTCGATTGCGCTCACCGGGAGCGCTTCGCGCGCAGGCACCTACCCGGTGACCATTACCTTCGAGCCTCGCCACGGTGCGGAGGTGTCCACCACGGTGACGGTGACGGTGCATCCGGCGGTGAGCTCGACGAACGTGGCGCTCTCGGCCAATGGGGCGGTTGCCAGCGCATCCAGCACCGAGGACGGGTTGGCGCAGTTCACTGCCGATCACGCGAACGACGGTGATCTGACCACGCGTTGGTCCTCCAACCACGACGACAACGAGTGGCTCCAGGTGAAGTTCGCCAGCCCGCAGGATCTTGGCGAGGTCGTCATCCACTGGGAGGCGGCCTACGCCACCGGTTACCGGCTGCAAACCTCGACCGATGGGAAAACGTGGACCACGGTCGACTCGGTGACGAACGGCACGGGCGGCACGGAGACGGATTGGATCAACGCCTCCGGCGTGAGCTACTTGCGCATGCAGGGCCTCAGCCGGGCCACGGCGTACGGGTACTCGATCTACGAGCTGCAGGCCTACCCGCTCTCGTGACTCGAACGCGGCTCACAGTCGTGATCTGCCAATCTGCAGAAGGAGACAGCACATGGATCGTCGACAGTTCCTTATCCTCAGCGCACTGACGCCGGCTGCGGTCATGGCCGCGACGCCCGGCACGGCATTTGCAACGGAACCCGGATCAGCCGACCGGGCTCGCAGTGGTCACGGCGGGCAGCACTCGTTCGGCTTCGCCAAGGATGGGAGCGCTTTCTTGCTGGACGGCGCGCCGTTCCAGATCCGCAGCGGTGAGATGCACCCGTCGCGGATCCCGGTCGAATACTGGCAGCACCGGATCCAGATGGCCAAGGCCATGGGGATGAACACGATCTCCCTCTATGTGATGTGGAATTACATCGAGGAGACGCCGGGGCACTTCGACTTCCGCACCGACCGGCGCAACTTCGTGCGGTTCATCGAGCTGTGCCAGCAGGAGGGCATGTGGGTACTGCTACGGCCCGGGCCGTATGTCTGCGGTGAGTGGGATCTCGGCGGTATACCGCCCTACCTGCTGCGCTACCCGGATATCAAGCTGCGTGTCAGGGCAGCCGACGATCCGCACTACATGGCGGCGGTCACCCGCTACTACAAGCGGCTCGTCCCGCTGGTGAAGCCCCTGCTGGTTGAGAACGGCGGGCCGGTGCTGATGATCCAGGTCGAGAACGAGTACGGCTCCTACGGCAACAGCCAGGCCTACGTCGAAGAGGTCCGCCAGCTGTGGGTCGACGGAGGCATCACCGGTCCGTTCTACACCGAGGACGGGCTCGGCCAGGTCGAGGCGAACCACACGAACGTGCCCGGCGGCGCGATCGGCCTCAGTGGCGGAAACGCAGGCTCGATCGAGGCCGCGCGCAAGGCGTTCCCGGACGTACCGGCCTTCGGCGGCGAGGTCTACCCCGGCTGGCTGACGCACTGGGGCGACTCGACCTTTGCGGGCGAGACGACAGACATCAGCCCCACGCTGCAGAGCTTCATGGACAACCGGATGTCGTTCAACCTGTACATGATCCACGGAGGGACCAGCTTCGGCTACTGGGCCGGCGCGAACGCAGACAACTACTCCGGCGGCTACCAGGCGGACATCACCAGCTACGACTACTCGGCGCCGATCACCGAGCAGGGGCGAGCGACGGCTCACTATACCGAGTACCGCAACCTCATCGCACAGAGTCTGGGTGCATCGTTGCCCAAGGTACCTGCGTCAGTACCCACGATCGCGCCCAGTGCTGTGACGCCGCAGCGGTTTGCCTCCATCTGGGACAACTTGCCCAGGCCAGTGCCCGCGCGCCAGAGTGTTGACCCGCAACCGATGGAGATGTATGGGCAGAGCCGCGGCTACATCCTGTACCGCAAGCAGCTCGACGGCTACAGCGGCGGATCACTGGACATCCAGTGGGTGCACGACTACGCCACCGTATTCATGGGCGGCGCGTACATGGGTGGGCTCTCCAGGCAGCGAATTCCGGACTCCCTCTCGCAGGCGCTGAACGTGACCAATGGCAATGCGCCGCTGACACTGCAGACCTCTCAGCAGGTCGGGACCAAGCCAGAGCTCGACATTTTTGTCGAGGGAATGGGCCACACGAACTACGGTCAGGCGCTTGTGGACCGCAAGGGGATCCTCGAGTCGGCCTCGCTCGAGGATGCCGGGAGTCTGACCGGCACACTGACCGGGTGGAACATCTACCTGCTGCCGATGGACGAGAAGTTCGTGCAGACGCTGCGACACCAGATCACCGACGCACAGCGACCGGGGCAGTTCTTCCGGGCAGCAGTGCGGCTGGGCACGCCGGCCGACACCTACGTCGACATGTCCAGCTGGACGAAGGGCGTCGTGTGGGTGAACGGCCACAACATTGGCCGCTACTGGGAGATCGGTCCACAGCACCGGTTGTACTGCCCGGCGTCGTGGTTGAAGCACGGTCACAACGAGATTGTCGTCTTCGACCTTCATCAGGTCGAGAGCACATCGATCGGTTTCGAAGGTACCCTCGGCTGACTACCGCTTTGTTGCGGGTCCCAGCGGAAGAACCCGCAACCTTGGTGGGATCTTCGCTCCTGAAACAGATTTCAGCCTCCACCGGCTGGAACCTCGGGCTGTCTGCGTAGGAAATCTCATCGTGTCGGCGTCTCTCTTGACGGTGCGCACGGACGAATGCGTGGCCGCTGCTGTGCCGATGCCGGAGCATGTCGCGGGCTGGCGGTGTGCGCCGGGGCAGGCCCCGCGGCCGCGATCCATACTCTTTCAGGGTCGGTGAGGGTGAGGCGTCGATCGAGAGTTTGGCCATGGATGCACTCGCTAATCACACGCTGGCAGAGGCCCGGGTGGTTCCGTGTGTAATCGTCAACTGGTTCGGAGGACGTCGCAGCGCGGTGGAGCGGTATGCGTCATCCTGCCTGACCGCGGGAACGTGAGCGTCGGGCATCGGTAGTGTCCGCTGGTCAATTGCGGCGTGGATGGTGGGCTGACTCGGTGAAGCCGAGGGTGCGGTATCCGGGCATTCGGCGCTTGAGCGAGGCGGCGAGGATGGGCACCCGGTGGTCGTGGTAGTCGTGCACCTCGACAAGGTGTTTGCCGGGAGAGGCTCGTACGACTCGTCCGGCGCACTGGACGAGCAGCCCGTCGAACGAGACTGGTGCGGCGAGGAACAGCGTGTCCAGTGCTGGGACGTCGAAGCCTCGCCGATGAATGGTGTTGTCCCGACCACGATCACGCCGTCCCCGAAGTTCCTCTCGGACAGTCGTTGGACCGCCTCGCGGCGCTGTGCGGTGGTCATCCCGCCTTGCAGGACGATGGCCTCGTGCCCGCGCGCGGCAAGGAGGCCGACAAGGTTCTCGACCTGCGCCACGCGGCGGGTGAGCACGAGACAGTTGCGACCTTGAGAGACGGCGGCCACGATGTCGTCGACGATCTGGGCGTTACGGACTGGATCGGCGGCCAGGGTGCGGTGCACCTCGGCGAGCGCGCCGGGGTCGGTGAGGTCGACGTCGTCGCAGCGGAATGCTGTCAGATGCACGTGCAGGACCCGCCGCTGACCAGGTTCTTGAGTAGGCGCGTCTGTGAGGGTGGTCGGAGGGTCATCGTTCATGGTGTGGCGGATCGGTCCGAGCTGCCAGGTGACCAGTTCGCCCAGCCGGTCGCGTCGCTGCGGAGTTGCGGTGAGCCCGAGCCAGTACCGTCCGCGGATCCGTTTGACGGAGTGGTCGTAGGCCGCGGCGGCGAGATGATGGCATTCGTCGACGACGACCTGTCCGTATCCGTCGGTCAGCTCTGTCACGTCGTCGCGGCGCGCCAGTGAGGGCAGCATGATGATGTCGACGACTCCGGTGAGCTTGCGCCGGCCGCCGCCGAGCTGGCCGGGTTTGAATCCCAGGAAGGTCTCGATCCGGGCGCGCCATTGCTCGGCGAGCGCCTTCCGGTCCAGCAGGATCACGGTGGAGGCGGCCCGCTCGGCGATCACGGCGCATGCCATGACGGTCTTGCCCGACCCCGGCGGTGCGACCAGCACGCCGTCATCGTGGCCCAGTACCGCGTCGACGGCGGCGGTCTGCCGGGGGTCGAGCCGGCCGGTCGAATGCGATGTCGATCTCGGTGCCGGCGCTGCGCAGGTCGGTGATGTCCAGGCGGGAACCGGCCTCTTGCACGATCTGCGAGGCGAGGTGGCGCAGTCCACGGGGTAGGACGAGGTCGCCGTCAACGGTCAGGTCGTACCCGCGCACGAACCGTGGCGTGTTCCAGGTCGACTTGCGCAGCCGCTGCAGCTCGTAGAACTTCGGGTTGGTCATCGATGCCGCATGCTTGAAGGTGGACATCGCGGCCGGGGTCAGCTGTGCCGTCTCCAGTCTCAGGCCGGCGTCCAGCTCGGCGTGCAGGACGGTCGGCAGGCGGGGGTGAACCCTGCTGGCGGACGCGCGGCTCAGGCTGCGGACGTTGCTGCCGACCGTGGTGCCGGCCTGGTTCGCGATCTTGGTCGCGGCGGAACGGCTGAGCCGGTCCAGGGTGGACAGGAAGTGCCACTGGTCCTCTTGCGGTTCGAGCGGGGCCAGGTCCAGGAACGTTGTCAGCCCGTCGGGTCGGCGCCGGCTCCCCTGCAGTGGGAGGGCGATGGGGTTGCCGAATCCTCCGGCGGGCAGCGCGTCCTGGCTTGGGAACAGCCGATCGTAGGAGCGCAGGTCCATCGCCCCGCGCAGTGTGATGGCTTCATGGATCAGCACCGTTCCCACCGAACGCGCGGTGGCGGCAGGGATCGACTGGGCGAAGAAGACCCACACGTGGGCGCCTTGCCCGGACTGGGAGATCTCCAGCGCGGCGGGAACCTGCCTGGACCGGGCGGCTTTGACGTGGGCCAGGGCGTCGAGCATGGCTGCGGAACCGTCGAAGTCGGCGACCAGGAAGGTGCACGAATTGTCGGCCCGCAGCGGGTACACACCGATGAACTTCTCGCCCACCAGGTGGGCGGCGAGAACCTCGCTGGTCAGCGGCAGGTAGGTCGCGTCACTCCGCCGCATACCCTTGCGCCAGCCGCCCGCTACTGCAGGCATCCAACCGGCCGCGCCCGTTCGGTTGTTCTCCCACCGCACGGCATACCGATCGGTGCGTGCCGCGAAGAGCCCGGCGAACAGGCGGACTTTGTCCGCCGCGGGAGAGGACATGGTGACCATGCCCGGTGGGTCGAGCGTGGCGGCCAGCTGCTCCGGAGCCGGCGTGACGTCCTGACCGCGCAGCTCCAGCAACCGTCAGAGGCGCAGGTTATCCGCGCGCAACCGGTCCCGCTCCCGGATGAGCTGGGCGAGCTCATACTCCTGATTCGTCGGCACCCTGGTCATCGTCGCAAGGTCGACGGCGGTATCACGCCACTCGGCACGGTTGTGGTCGTGCCGCTAGGAGTCCCAGGTCCAAGTCTCGGACGATGCGCGGATCGGGTTTCCGCAGGTCAGGCCCTATGTGCCACGGTCGGGGTGACAGGAACCGTCGCGCGGTTCGCTGCGCTCCCGCGACTCCTCCCAAATCCTGACCTGCTCAATAAATGAGTTAGAGGACCGCCCTCGTACCTCGGGCGATCCTCTAGCTCATTGGTCGCCCTCTCTGCTCTGAACTTCAACACCGGCGACACGCCATTGCCGCCGGTCACGCCGCCGACTCCGCGTCCGGTCGCCCATGGGCGTCGGCGGCTGCGCGAGGCGGACAAGGACGAGATCATCAGTCGCTACGTCTCGGGCGAGGATGCTCTGACCGTGGCCGAGGAGCTTGGCTTCGCCAAGTCGACAGTGCTCCGGATTGTGCGGCAGCGTGGCGTCGAGGTTCGCCCGTGGGGAGTGAGGTATAGGTGACTTGTCGGATCTGCACTCACCCTATTGTCTGTCCCGCTCGGCATTTAGGTCTGACTGCTGACCCGATTCATTTAGCCGCGACGTCGTCGAGAAATTCCTCGACTAACCAGTCATATATTTCGCGACACAGCTTGAAGTGCGGATCGGGGGATAGTTTAGCGCCGCCGATCTCGAGACCATGAGCGACAAGATTTCGAACCTCGAGCAGCGTGTCAAGTGCATCTTTACGCTCAGCCGAAATGAAATGGTTAACACGCTCTGAGTGACCAGTGCCAAAACGAGTGACAAGTCCAACAAATGCTTCAGCGTTCAGGTTAGGCGAGTGCCGAAAATAGGACGATGCGAACTCGTGTACCGGACCCGATGACTTTGACCTCAAGTATTCGTGGAGAACTTCGAATGTGACCTGCTCGAGAAATCCTGCGCTCCTGAGACAAAAATAACGTCGTAAGTCATCCTGAACCTTAAGTGCGGTCTGAAGGGGAAGCTCTTTGCTTCCGTTCATGGCACGGATTGCCTCCTGATGGCGTTCGTATTCGGTCTGCAATGTTGCCCACAGCTTGTACGCCTCGGCTCTCCCTCGTGACACCATCACCGATCTAATCAATATCGAACGCAGCAGTTGCCTCACGCAGTCTACCGATGACGTTCTCGCGATGGGACGTGCTGCGTGTCACGTTCTCTCGGTACGGATCCGACCCTCGGAGCGAGTTCAGCCCATCCTTCACCCGTTCCTTGGTTGGAAGTTTCTCCATGGAGGCGGCGTAGAGAAGTGACGCCATGACTGCGTCGACATGAGCTGCGTTCAGCGTACCTTGGTAACGCAGCGCGGAAGTTCCCCCCGCCTCAACCAAGAGTCGACATGCTACTGAAAACGCGGCTGTCATTTTGTCGCGATCGATATTACTTAGAGATTTGTGCTCTTTTAGATACGAGTTAAGAAACTCGGACATAGGGGGCCTGTAAGCACGAACCCAAAGATCTCGTTCTTGCCAGTCGTCTACAACGGCGGAGATCACATTACATAGCGCCATGGATCTTAAAATCAGCTCGTGGTCTTTGAGACGTGCGTGC
This sequence comes from Leekyejoonella antrihumi, assembly GCF_007845645.1. Lineage (GTDB taxonomy): Bacteria > Actinomycetota > Actinomycetes > Actinomycetales > Dermatophilaceae > Leekyejoonella > Leekyejoonella antrihumi. The sequence continues at coordinate 4,384 of NZ_VCQV01000031.1, read as the reverse complement.
GGCGAGCCGAACAGACGGCGCCAATTCACGTCATGATTGAGGTCTCGGATCCAATCGACAACTGGTCCGCGATACAGCGCTACTCGGATTTCCTGAGCAGTGAGGCTAACACCACCGCTGTTGAGCCTGCCGAAGAGCTTATACACAGAGTCGCGACCGGGGTCACCCTTCGGCTCTATGACGGTCGTCTGAATAAATGTATTGTGAAGTCGGCGCCGGCTTTCCTGGGAGAGTGTCTCGTAGGTAGCCTGCTTCAGGTGATCGGCGACATCCTTAAGGACAAACTTCTTACCGTTTGGGAAGAATCCGCTAAAAAACGCTTGCAGTGTTGTGAGACGCTGTTGTCCATCAAGGACCAGGTATCGCTGGTCTTCATCAAGTACCAGGAAAATGCTTGGAACGGGCCATCCCAAGAGGAGCGATTCGATGAATTTCTCCATCCGAGAACTTGTCCAGACCCCTTGTCGCTGAAATCCCGAGATGCTTGCACCATCGGATTCATCGGGGTCAAAACGAGGGATAATGATGTCACCGTCGTTTAATCGGCGAACAAGCCCGGCAATGTCGAAATCTGCGCCGAAGTGTTTGAGGGTTGCTTCCTCAGTTTCTACAAGCTCGTCGTCGTCAACTTCAGTCTCATCGAGAACCTCGGTATCGTCGGGAGTGCCCGCCTCGGCTTCTGCGTTCGCCTGCTCGACCATGTAAGTAACGTAGCGGAATCGTTCGACAGCGTCGTGGTCTGGGTCACAGGGGCCTCGCGCGCTTGACCCTGTAGCGCACGGCAGTCACAAGTCGTGAGGCGATCGGAACAGGTCTGAGCTGGCACAGATGGGCGTGCGGAGGACTACAGGCGGGAGATGGCATCGTGACCAGCTACCGTGAGGCCTTGTGTCGGATGACAGCCACCAGATACCAGACGCCGCCCTGCAGCAAGTTTTTGCCTGCTGGCGACAGGCGGACGTCACCAACGAGCGTGCCGCGGCCGTCGTGCGCGCCACCTTCGACCAGCTCTACGACGGCCAGCACACCGGTCGGTATCGCTGGGATCAGCTGTACAAGACCGAGAAGACGCACTTCGGCACGTTGCTAGAGATCAACCTGCGCCGCGAGTTCAGCGACGTCATCGATGACGGCGTCAAGCTCGACTACCGGATCGGCGGGTTCGACATCGACTGCAAGTACTCACAGAAGGACGGCGGCTGGATGATCCCGCCCGAAGCCTTCGGCGAGCTGCTACTTGTCGCCACCGCCGACGACGCGGCAGCAACCTGGAGCCTTGGGATGGTGCGCGCGTCTGAGGATCACCTCCGCACCAGTCGGAATCGCGACAACAAGACGCAGCTGAACCCGACAGGTCGCCAGGCGATCCAATGGCTGGCGCGTGATTCGGCGCTGCCGCCAAACGTGCTGCTGGGACTGCCGCGGGTGACGATCGACCGCATCTTCGCCCCGAAGAGCGGCCAGCGACGGCTGAACGAGCTCCTCCGCCTGGTGACGAACCAGAGAATTGGCCGCAACACGATCGCCACCGTTGCTCAGCAAGACGACTACATGAAGCGCGTCCGCAGCAACGGTGGTTCACGCAGTGCGCTGGCACCCGAGGGCTACCTGATCCCCGGCGGCGATTACGAGGCACACCGTCAGATCGCGCGGCAGCTCGGCGCCGGGGCCCCGGAACCTGGCGAGGTCGTCAGTCTGCGTGTCGTGCCGACATCGCCAGGCACCCCGCAGTCGGCCGAACTCGCTGGCCAGACCTGGCGGCTTGCTCGTGACGGCGAGGCAATCACTGTTCCAGCGCCCGTGCTGCCTGACACCAAGCGTCAGAAGCCAGTCATGTAGCAGCCGCCGGCTAACGTCCGGCCTATGGAGCCTCGTCCGCTGCCCGACCCCGACAGTGAAGAACTTGCTGCGCTCGTTGGCTCGACATCGCAGCGCCTCCTCTATGGGCTGCTGTACCGGCGACGCGACCACCCGCCGACAATGGTGGAGCTGCGTCTCTTTGCAGCACAGGCGCTCGGCGAAGACCAATCACAGACCGACCGCCGAGTCCGTGAGCTCCGGCGCTACTTCGACGTCGTCGCGGAACGCCGAGACGGTGAGCATCGCTACGTCCTGCGCGGCTGGGCCGAGCATCCTGCCGCCGATGGCGCGCCGATCAGCCTCCGGCGCCGTGCGGAGGTGCTGGCTCCGCAACGCTGCGCCATGTGTGGCCGAACACCCCTCGAGCACCACGTGACCTTGGTGGTTGACCACCGCATCCCGCAATCCTGGGGCGGCTCGAACGATGTCGATAACCTGCAGCCGCTGTGCGAAGACTGCAACGCCGGCAAGCGTGACTACTTCCATAGCTTCGACGCTCATGCCGATGAGATCCGCAAGGCGATCAGCTACGACGAACCGCAACGACGGATCGGCGCGCTGCTGGCCGCGTTCGAGGGCAAGTGGGTGCGGAGCGACCTCATTGGCATCGTGGCCAGCGCCAAGGAGTATCAGGAGGACTGGCAGCGTCGGCTCCGAGACCTTCGCTTCTTCGGCTGGAAGATCGAACACCAGAACCGCCACAATGAGGGAGCACGTGTTCGCGCGTATTACCGCGCGACTGCCATCGCGCCAATCCCGGACGATATTCCCGGTGTTATTCGAGCCGAAACGGCTCGTCGCAAAGCTGCAGGAGCAGCTCGGTCAGCCCGCACTCTCGAGGACTGACCGTGTCGGAGTCTCAGCATCAGCTGCGGCACGCGCGGCAGCGATTGCCGCTCGGATGGCACCGCCGACCGCTTCCGCAACAGGTGGTGGGAACGCATTGCCGACTTGCCGATAGCTGGCGGTCTTGCGCCCGGAGAACTTCCACTCGGGTGAAAAACCCTGCACGATTGCTGCCATCTGCACGGTGAGCTTCGGAGTGTGCATCTCGGGCACATCCGCGGTCGGCGCAGCATCGGCGAGGCCCCTCCCGTCCACGCCAAGCCGCAGCCAGCCCTCCCGAGCTCGTGTCGGCCCCAGGTCAGGACCACCGTGCTTGCGCGATCCACCTACAAGGGTGGGGCCGATGCCGTTCGCGCGCTTCGCCCAGGCCTTGGCACCCTTCCACCCGTTCGCAGCCATGAGCTTCCCGAGCTTCTGGCCAACGGTGGGCGGTTCCTGCTTCCTCGTCGGCCAGACGAAGTGCGAGAAGGCTTCCGGACGCAGCGCAACCAGGATGAAGCGAGGACGTAACTGCGGCACGCCGAAGTCGCTGGCGTTGAGCAGCTTCCAGTCAGCCTCGTAGCCCAGCTCGGCCAACCGGTCGAGAATCTGCTGCCGGTAGCCATCAAACTTCGCCGAGGCCAAACCACGGACGTTCTCGAGCATTACCGCTTCGGGCTGGCACTCTTCGGCGAGGCGGAGTGCTTGCGGGAAGAGGTCGCGCTCGTCGTCGGACCCAAGCTGCTTGCCGGCAATCGAGAACGGCGGACATGGCACGCCACCCGCCAGCAGCGTCACACCCTCGAACTCGCTGCCGTCGAGGTCATGGACGTCCTGTTCGAGCACCTTCCAATCGGGGCGGTTCAGGCGGAGCGTCTCGCAGGCGTCTGGATCGATCTCCAACGCCGCAAGGTGGCGAAACTTGGCCGCTTCCAACCCGATTGACTGTCCACCTGCTCCTGCGCAGATCTCCAGGCACGTCATCTCATGCATACTGACCTCCAACTCTGGTGACTCGTCATGAGCACCGCTCGTTCGAACACTTGTCAGTGCGATTGTGTTCGAACGAGTGTCGGATCGGCGAGAGGAAGTGGCCACGCTGTGGACGATACAGGCCCGAACGGGTGGGGTGTGGATAAGGCGCGCCCAGTGGACGAGATTGACCCAACTTCAGAGGGACGCCGCCGCAACATGCGCGCCATCCGCCGGACCGACACCAGGCCCGAGCGGGCGCTGCGCTCGGCGCTCCACCGCGCCGGGTACCGGTTCCGCAAGGATCTGCTGATCCGGACTGGGAGTGGCGTCAAGGCGCGTCCCGACATCGTGTTCACGAAGCAGCGCGTCGCCGTGTTCGTTGACGGCTGCTTCTGGCACGGCTGCCCGGAGCATGGTGGCTCACCGCGCAAGAACGTCAACTACTGGGGACCTAAGCTCCAGCGGAACGTGGAGCGTGATCGGGCACAGGATGCCTCGCTGCGAGCAGATGGCTGGACGGTGGTGAGGGTGTGGGAGCACGAGCTTGAGTCTGAGGCGATCACCAAAGTTCGAGGCGCAGGCCGCATCCGAACTGACTGAGTCTAACCCGGGGATTTCATCGGGTGAGGGTCGCGGAGTGCGTGGCGTGAGCTGAAAAGTGCCCCTGACCTGGGAAGATAGTGATTGCGAAGTCCCTATCTGATCCAGTTCGAGGAGCACCTTC
>NZ_VCQV01000030.1 GCF_007845645.1 Leekyejoonella antrihumi | reverse complement strand
GTCGAAGGAGATCATCGCCGCCTACGGCGGGGACCAGGCCCCCACCGATGAGGTGGCGGCCCGCAAGCAGGAGTCGTTGTCCTGGGTTGAGCTGCCCGGGGGGATGACCCGGGTGAGAGCCGACTTGTCACCCGGTGATGCGGCGGTCTTCGCGCACGCGATCGAAGCCCTGGCGAAACCCCGACCGGGCACCACCAGTGACGGGGACGCGGTCCCCAAGGATGCGCAAACTCTGGAGGGGAAGCCGGCTCGTACGCATGGGGTGGATCAGCGCTCCCCGGGTAAGCGCCGCGCCGACGCGTTGATGGAGCTGATCAACGCGGGCACTCGTGCGAGCGAGCAGGATGGGGGTCGCGTGTCGGTGAAGGCCACGATCACCATCCCGCTGTCCGTGCTCATCGGGTCGCTGGTCAATGCGGGGCACGCGGTCACCGCGTTGGGGCAGATCATTGATGCGGGGACCGCGCGGGCGTTGGCCTGTAGCGCCCGGCTGGTGCCGATGGTGATCGGCACCCAGTCACAACCGTTGGACATCGGCCGAGCCACGCGGTGTTTCCACCCGGCGACACGCCAGGCGATCGTCAAGCGGGACCGCGGGTGCACGTTCCCTGGGTGCGACCGGCCCGCGCCGTGGTGCGAGGCCCACCACGCGGTCCCGTGGTGGGTCAACGGACGCAGTGATCTGGCCAACGGGACCCTGTTGTGCAGTCGTCATCATCACCTCGTGCACGCCAAGGGGTACCTCCCCTGGATCGGCGACACGGAAGTGGTGTGGGACCTGGTGCCCGGGCGGATGCCGACCCAACCGCTACCGCCGGACGACCCGTTGACCCACGGACCAGGCGCACCACCGGACCACGCGCAAACCGCCTGACCCTCCCAGGGGAGAACTCCGCCCGAAACCACGGCGTCGAGCCACGACCCGTGGGGAGTCACCGGGCTCGTTCCTCGCCTTACTCAACCCTTGGATTGAGTAGGGCGAGCCTGCGAGCCCGTGCCGAAACACCAAGCGGCCTGCGGCCCGGCACACCCGACGACGCGCTCTCCTTCCTGGCTGGGCCGCCGCCGGCGACGAGGCTGTAACGTCGATCGCTCCTGACCTTGGCCGGCCGGGCGCCAGCTCGATCAGTCGCAGGGGGTCAATGTGATCTCACTGCCGGTCCAGCGTTGGCGCAGCCACCGGTCGTGGCTGGCGATCACCACGGTGACCGGCGTTGTGGTCAGGGCAGACTCGAGCTCGTCAACCAGCGACAGCGACAGGTGGTTCGTCGGCTCGTCCAGGAGTAACAGATCAGGTTGCTGGGCCACGAGCAGCGCCAGTGCGAGCCTTCGCTGCTGACCGATGCTGAGCTCGCCCGCCGGTCGGTGCAAATCACGGGGGTGCAGCAGCCCCAGGTCATGCAGCGGTGCGCCGGGAGCCAGGTCGCCGTAGAGCTCGTGTGCACTTCGCGACCTGCTCGGCAGGTCGACCTCCTGAGTCAGCAGCCCGATAGACCGAGCCTGCACCACGACAGAGCCTCGGTCGGCGCGGAGCTGCCCCGCCAGCAGCGACAGCAGGGTCGACTTGCCCGCGCCGTTCGGCCCGGTGACCAGCACCTTGTCGCCGGAGTCGACGACGAGGCGCTGCAGCTGCATTCGACCGTTCACATACACATCGTGCAGCGCCGCCGATCCGGCATTGCGTGATCCGAACTGTGCCGAGAGCTGCAGTGGCACCGGGGGTTTCGGGATGCGCCGCCGCTCCACGGCTGCGATGCGCTGCTCCGCGTTGCGCACTCGCCGAGTGGCGGTCGCCTGCACCCGAGATCCCTTGAACCCATAGATGAACCTGTCGTTGTCCCGTGGTGGGCGATTGTGGGCGACGTCGGAGGTGGTGGTCCCGGCCGTCGCGCGCAGCTGCTGCAACTCGTCCTGCTGGGCGACGAAGGCCTCCTCCCAACGGTGGCGGGCCTCGTGCTTGTGCTGCAGGTACGCGGTGTAGTCACCGGTGAAGCGCCTGCCGCCATCGCCGTCGGTGCCGAAGTGCGAAGGGTCGAGGTCGACGATCGCGGTGCACACCCGATCCAGGAACACCCGGTCGTGGCTGGCGACCAGCACGCTGCCGTGCAGCGCGCGCAGCTCATCCTCAAGGAAGTCGAGTGCCGCATCGTCGAGATGGTTGGTCGGCTCATCGAGGACCACGCACTCCGGCTGACGGGTGAGCATTGCCGCGAGCGCAAGCCGAGATCGCTGCCCACCGGACAGGGATCCGGCGGGGCGAGCGCCGGCGATCTCGCCGAGTCCCAGTCGCGTCGCGGCGATCTCCGCACGGCGGTCGGCATCCCACACCTCGTGCAGCTGAGCCCAGGTCAGCAGCTCGTCGTATGCCGTCGCGGCGCCGGGCTCATCGATCCGGGCGGCGAGTGCCTGCAGCCGGGTGACCGCGGCGTGCAGCGGTTCCAGGGCATCGTGCATGACCTGCGCAACCGTGGAGTCCAGGTCGATCCCGGTGTACTGCGCCACGTAAGCGAGATCAACTGGTGCGCTGACGGATCCGCCGTGCCCCGGGTCGATTCCGGCGGCGATGCGCAGCAGCGTCGACTTGCCGGCGCCGTTCTCACCAACCAGTCCAAGCCGGGTGCCGGGAGCGATGGTCAGGTCGACGCCGTCGAGCACGTGCCGATCGGCATACGTCTTGGTGATGTCGGTGAGCTGAAGGGGTGTGGGCACGAAGACTCCGTCTCGCGAACGCCAGAGGTGAATGGCGCGAAAGTCGCTGAAGCCCGTCGGGCCGAGGGCCACGGGCGCGGGCAGTGCGAGGAGTCAGAACTTCATGATGTGCCAACTGTGCCGCAGCGCCGCGCGGTTGCGCAACTTGATTTGGTCTTCAGCGGCGCGGGCAAGAGCGGTCAGGCGCCGCAGCAGTGGTCTGGTGCGGCGTCGTGGCAGCCGTCGGTATGCAGCGCACCTGTGGGCGCGCAGCAGCTGTCGCCCCGCAGGGCCGAGCGACCCTCCTTGAGGGCGACGGCGGCGATCACCAGGGCGACGACGGGGTCGGCCCACGACCAGCCGAGCAGCCAGTTGAGTGCGAGGCCCACCAGCAGGACCGCCGACAGGTAGGTGCACAGCAGGGTCTGCTTCGAGTCGGCCACCGCTGAGCGAGAGGCCAGCTCGCGTCCGGTGCGACGCTGGCCGTAGGAGAGCAGCGGCATGAGCAGCAGGCTCAGTGCCGCCAGGATCAGACCGGGGAGGGAGTGACGGGCATGACTCCCACTGGCGAGTGACATCCCGGCGTCGGCGGTGACGTATGCCGCCAGGGCGAAGAACGACCACGCGATGATGCGGAGCGCGGTCGCCTCCCGCGTTCGCGGCTCCTTGCCGGCGAACTGCCATGCCACGGCGGCGGAGGAGGTGACCTCGATGATCGAGTCCAGCCCAAAGCCGATGAGGGCCACCGAGGAAGCGGCCGCCCCTGCGGCGATGGCGACCACGGCCTCGACGATGTTGTAGCTGATGGTGGCAGCGACGAACCATCGGATGCGGCGATGCAAGGTCTCTTGCCGGCCGGTGTCGATGCCGGCCGCCGACCCAGCCATCGCCGACATCAGCAGCACTCGTCCCTCGCCGCGGCGGCGCAGTGCTGCGGGTCGACGGCCAGGACCACACCCATCAGGTCGCCCAGCGCGTGCGACAGGCGAGGATCGGCGAGCTCGTATCGTGACCGCCTGCCCTCGGGCACCGCGACCACCAGGCCGCAGCCTCGCAGGCACGCCAGGTGATTCGACAGGCTCTGCCGGCTGACCCCCGCCAGGTCGGCCAGGTCCGACGGGTAGCTCGGCCCATCTTGCAGCGCGAGCAGCACCCGGGCACGGGTGGGGTCGGACAGTGCGTGGCCGAAACGGGCCAGCACGGACTCGTGCGTAGATGTCTTCACCACCCGACTATACAGCGAATGATGTATTCAGCCTCAGATGAACCAAGAGTGCGCCTCGTTGTGCCCAGCGGCTTCTGAAGTCAGCGTCAGTGCCAGCAGGTCCAGTCCGCGCTGACCGAACAGGTCGGACATCGGGACCTGCACGCCCAGCTTGGCCAGCACCGCGTGCACCTCACACTTGCAGCCCGAGCGCAGCGCGACCAGCTTCGCCCGGTGCCGGACCAGCTCGCGCAGCTCTCGGGTGGCCGGTGGCGCGATCCAGGCCTGCGGTAACCGGCCCATTCGCAGCAGATCAGCCAGATCGGTCGCGTCACGAAAATCGTTCTTGACCCGACGCAGCTCGAACATCTTCACCCCTAACGGGTGCGCCAGGTGCACGTCGGCACCGCCAGCCCGGAGAGCGTCGACCGCCCAGTACCACCCGTAGGTGGCCTCCAGCACCACTTCCGGCGCCTCACCCGCCCGCGCCATCACCGCCGCGAGCGAGTCCACACCATTGTTGATCCGCACCGCTTCCAAAGCCTCACCAGCCTCGGTGGTACGCACGATCACCGATCTCCTGCGATGCAAATCAATCCCGACGAACTGTTGACCGCCATACTCAGACATAAGGGGCCTCCTTGGAACCGATGGTCTTGAGCACCTCCCAGCATCCCGCGCTGGAAGGAAACCCACGAGGAACGGGGAGGCCCCGCTCCTTCATCGCATCAGGAACGCTTTACGACGATGTATCGGGTGGCCCGTTCTACTCGACTCAACCCGAGGGAGCGGCGACGGACTGGGCATACGGCGGTGGTTCATAAGGCCCTCCCAGGCGACGTCACCGGCCTCCAGGGTTTTGGCCGACCAAGGGGAGAAAGTCGGCTTCTTGCGCAACCGGCAGTCACCGGACCGGACTCTAATAAGGTATGAGCGGGATGCGGCGCGACCAGCAGTTGCCGGTGCCAACCGGCCCGGAGGCGTTCGTGCTCGCCGAGGGCGATCGGCTGCTGCGGGCCGCCCGGCTGCTCACCGGAGACTGGGAGTCGGGCGCGGACCTGGCCCAGGAGACGCTCGTGCGCGTCTGGCAGGCCTGGGGACGAATCCGAGATCCACACGCGGCGCGATCGTATGCGCACACCACGATGGTGCGTCTGTGGTATCGGACCAGCAAAGCGCGACGCCGCGAGATTCCCATGGCTGAGCCCCGTGAGGTGGGTGCTCGTGCGACAGGATCCGAGTTGAGTCAAGTCGTGCTGGACGCACTCGGTGCCATCCCTGCTGGCCAGCGGACGGCGCTGGTCCTGCGGTACTACCTCGACCTGAGCGTCGACGACGTGGCCGCGGTCATGCGCTGCAGCCAAGGAACCGTGAAGAGCCAGACCGCGCGCGGCCTGGCTGCGCTGCGACGGGACATCCAAGCTCACGACCAACCCAAGGAAGCAGGCGACCGTGATGTCTGATGACGATATCCGCGAACTCATCCACCAAGCCGGTGCGCACGAACCCGCCCCGGACATCTCGCTGACCAGCATCGCCGCGAGGGTCAAGAGCAGACGACGTCGATACCGATCGATCTTCTCCGGCGCGGCACTGATCGCCGTGGTCGGCGCCACGGTCGCAGGGACCCTCCCGGGCGGATACCTGCGAGGGAGTGGGCCCGGTCCATCTCAGGCCGCAGGAGCACCTGTTGCGGTAGGAGTGAGGCCCGCGTGCCCACCGGACCCAGGAACCGTGCACCCGATGCAGCCGTCCTTGGCGTCCGGACGCTTCGGCCCGACCATCGCACTGAACCCCTCTACTCGAGAGATCACGTTCGATCTCAACGTGCCACCAAGTAAGTTCTCCGACCGGTACATCATGAAAGTGCAGCTGATCATGGTCACCGCTAAGGTCGCGGAGTCCAAGACCGCACCTGGCATCTTCCTGGCGGACCCAGCCAACCAGGTGGCAAAGGTCGCAGTTTCCCGCCCCGTCGGAGATCAGCACATCATCCTCTCAGTGCCACCGAACCTGCCATCGGGAACATACGCGATCTACTACTGGGCGCGCTTTCCTGGGCCTTCCCTTTGTGGGCAACAGAACCCTGATCCGCCGACGGTGACGGGCGTCATGCACAGACTCATCGCCACCGCGACCGTGCCCTGACGATCCCAGGCGAGCCCCCCATTCGGGTATAAAAACTCATTGGTTTCCTATGCTCGGGGTGCGGGCCGGCGGGGGGAGGTGGCCCGGTCGCCGACGAGGAGGCCTCCTGGTGAAGATCCGGGACGACCTCGTTCCTGGGACCGGCCCGCGGTACTGGGTGTGTGAGTCCGCGGGCCGGGCAGTGGCATGTGGCTTTGTCGGTCAATCCTGACGTCGAATTTCGGTGAATCCTGGCGTCGGTCACACGTTCCCGTCGAGGATGTTGCTGAACGTTGGCGTCACTCCTGGCCCGCTCACCAGAGTGGGTGGCCACACCGTGCCTGGCCAGCGACTCAGCGCGGCTCGTGATCTGACGGTCGCAGTGCCTCCTCGTACAGGTCGACCGCGGTGGCGAGCTCTCTGGGGGTGGCTCCGAGTCGCATCTGGAGGGTGATGCCGTCGAGGTGGATCGCTGAGTAAGTGACCAGGTCCTCCAACGGCAGGTCGGTACGCACGAGCCCGCGCTCTTGCTGGGCGCGCAGATAGTCGCGGATCGTATCGACGATGATGTCGCCAGGTGGCGCAAGGGCGAGCGGTTTCGGGGCTGACGGGGATCGAGCATCCCCGCCGCCCCGAATCCGCTGGGGGTCAACCGATCGCGTAGGTCGTGCGCACCGGGGTCGCCGTGCCCAGTCCGCCGAGAGTGTCGAGCACCGGGCAGTGCTCCTCGACGGCGTCGGCAAGCTCCTGGTAGCGCTCTTTGGACTCGGGGCCACTGAGCTGCACCGAGACATCGATCGACTCGAAGCCCGGCCGGACCGAGTCGTTCAGGCCGAAGAAGCCACGCAGGTCGAGGGTGCCGGTCAGCGCAATGTCGACCTGGTCCAAAGTGATACCCAACTGCTGCGCCCAGACCTGGAAGCTGATGACCTGGCACGAGCCGAGCGCTGCGAGCAGGTGCTCCACGGGGTTGGCACCCTTGTCGGTGCCGCCGAGTCCCGCGGGCTCATCGATGGTGAACGCGTGGCTGCCGGCCTGCACGGAAACCTCGGTCGGGGTGCCGGTGACGAGGGTGGTGCGCACCTCGGGGCGGATGATCTGTGCCTCGTCGGCGGGGGTGGTGGACGTGGTCGATTCGGTGGACGTGCTGGTGCTCATGATGCTCCTTGTACAGAAAGTGCGGGGAAGTGTGCGGGGCGGCGTGGTGTCACCCGCGACAGGCACTGCTGCACAGGTGCATGAGGTCGACGTGCAGTCGACGGGTCAGCAGGCGGATCATCATGGCGAATCGAATCCTCATCTCTCCCGGCATGCGGGACGGAGTTGGCACCTGACGGTCGGCGCGGTGATGCGCGGATGACCGGGTTGCCGGGGCTTCGTCGGGCCGTATCCCTCTGCCCCTCTGGATGAGCGGTATGAAGTTTTCCGATCAGGCTAGCCGCGAGGGTCAGTAGGTGAGACGGCCCGCTTGAATGGTGAGACGGCGAGAAGTCACCACTGCAGCGACTGGCACTGGGTGTGGCTCTCCGGCTCGACCTGCAAGGTCGCGTGTTCGATCCCGAACTGGCTGGTCAGCATCGCCTGCGCCTGATCGAGCACGTCATGACTGCTGGTGTGCTCACCGATCACCAGGTGTGCCGTCGCCACGTTCATCCCAGAGGTCAGGGTCCACAGGTGCAGGTCGTGGACCCGGCGTATGCCGGGCAGGCCGCCGAGCGCGGATCGCACCTGCTCCGGGTCGACCCCGTCGGGCGCGTGCTGGCCGAGCACGGCCACCACCTCACGCCCGAGTAGCACCGCCCGCACGAGCACGAAGATCGCGATGGCGACGGCGATCACGCTGTCCCACCAGTCCAGGCCGGTGAGGGCGATCAGGATGCCGGCAACGATGACGCCGACCGAACCGACCGCGTCGGCGAGCACTTCGAGGTAGGCACCCTTGACGTTGAGACTCTCCTGGGCACCATCGCGCAGCAGCATCATCGACACCACGTTGACGACCAGGCCGATCGCGCCGACCACGATCAGCGGCTCGCTGTGGGTGGCCGGGTGGCCGCCGATCCGGTGGATGGCCTCGTACCCCACATACAACGAGACGGCCACCATTACGAGCACCGCAACGCCGGACGCGAAGACCTCGGCGCGGTAAGACCCGTAGGTGCGTCGGCCGCTGCGGTCCGGCCGGGCCGCAATGGTCGTGCCGATCAGCGCTGCGACGAGCGTGATCACATCCGCCGCCATGTGTCCGGCGTCCGAGAGCAGCGCCAGGGAATGAGCCGAGAGCGCGGTGATCAGCTCGAGCAGGAACAACGCCATGACCATCGCACAGGTCGCCAGGAGCCGCCATCGGTGGCGCGCACCGGCGTGCACGGCCGGTGCGTGTCCGTGGTTGTGGCCCATAAGGTCAGCCTAACTGTCTGAGCCCTGGGGCGAAGCGTCCGAGCCGTGGGGCGAACAGCGCCGCCGGTCGCCGACCTACCGTTGTTACTGCAAGGTAGGTAATCTGGTGGAAACACCCCGAAGGAGCGCGAATGAACGCCACCCCACAAAGTTCTCCACCCACACGTTCGCTCCGATACTTCACGGGGGCCCCGGCATGAACGCGAAGACACGTCAGCGAGTTGGTCTGCTGGACGTCGGCAGGGGCGTGCTCGGCCTGGTGCCCGATCTGCCGTTGCTGGCAAAGGAGACCCCCGGGCTGCTGTTCCGCAAGCCGACGGCCCGCAACTCGATCGGCCTGGTCTTCCAGCGTGCGGCGGCCCGCCATCCCGAGCGGCCCTTCCTCAAGGGACCCGGTCGAGTGCTGACCTACGGCGAGGCGAACGAGACCGTCAATCGGTATGCCGGCGTCTTCCTCGACCACGGAGTCTGCCGCGGCGACGTGGTCGCACTGATGGGGCACAACGACATCGAGAACGTCCTGGTCCTGCTGGCGACGGTCAAGCTCGGCGCGATCAGCGGGTTGCTCAACTACAACCAGCGCGGTGACGTGCTCGCGCACAGCCTCGGCCTGCTGGACAGCAGGCTGCTGATCGTCGAGGACGACTGCCTGGAGGGCCTGGCCTCCGCCGGCGACGCGGCCTCCGCCCAGACCGCATTGTCCTTTGAACAGCTTCAGGAGAAGGCCAAGGGCGCCTCGTCGGCCAACCCGGAGGCCTGCGAGCGGACTGTGGCCCACGAGAAGGCGTTCTACATCTTCACCTCTGGCACGACCGGTCTGCCCAAGGCGTCGGTGATGAGCCACTTCCGGTGGCTGAAGTCCTACTCCGGTCTGGGCGCCCTGGGTGTGCGGCTGTCTTCCAGCGACACGCTTTACTGCCCGCTGCCGCTCTACCACAACAACGCCGTCACGGTCGCGCTCGGAGCGGTCCTCGTCGGGGGCGCCTCGATGGCAGTGGCGCCGAGGTTCTCGGCGTCGAAGTTCTGGGACGAGTGCATCAGCTACGACGCCACCGCCTTCGTCTACATCGGTGAGCTGTGCCGTTACCTGCTCGGCCAGCCCGCCAAACCGGTCGACAGGCAGCACAGCATTCGAGTCATCGTCGGCAACGGCCTGCGCGCGGACATCTGGACGCAGTTCCAGGAGCGGTTCGGCATCGCGCGGATCGCCGAGTTCTACGGTGCGAGCGAGTGCAACATCGCCTTCATCAACGCGTTCAACCTCGACCAGACCGCCGGCACCTGCCCGCTGCCCTACAAGGTGGTGGCCTACGACCCGGACACCGGCAAGGCGCGGCGGGGCGACAACGGCCGGCTGATCAAAGTAAAGACGGGCGAGACCGGCCTGCTGCTGGCCAAGGTCACCTCGCGCGCACCCTTCGACGGCTATACCGAGGAGGACGCGACGGAGGCGAAGCTGCTGCGCGGCGCGTTCAAGGACGGCGACTGCTGGTTCGACACCGGTGACCTGGTGCGCCAGCAAGGTCTGACCCACGTCGCCTTCGTCGACCGGCTCGGCGACACCTTCCGCTGGAAGGGCGAGAACGTCGCCACCACGGAGGTCGAGGCGGCGGTCAGCGAGATCGAATCCGTCGAGGACGCATCGGTATTCGGTGTGGCCGTGCCGGGCGCGGACGGCAAGGCCGGCATGGCGGCCGTGGTGCTCAGGGACGGCCACGACTTCGATGGCGTCAGGGTGGCCGGTGCGCTCATCGACTCGCTCCCGGCGTATGCCGTGCCGTTGTTCGTCCGGGTCGTGGGCTCCCTGGAGCACACCTCGACGTTCAAGTCCCGCAAGGTTGAGCTGCGGAGCGCCGGTTTCGCCGAGACCGGAGACGACCCGCTCTATGTGCTGCAGGACCGGGACAACGGCTACGTCCCGTTCTACGACGACTACCCGCAGGACGTGGCGACCGCGCGCTACCCACGCTGCTGAGCGAGGGAGAGGTCCTCACCTGAGCGATCTCGTCGAAAGACCCAGTGCCGGAAGAGGACGAATCGCACGACGGTGGCCAGCAGGTTCGCCGCCACGAGCGCCCCGAGCTGCGCGAAGGCCATCGTGCTCAGGGCACCGATCATGCAGAAGCTGACGAGCTGGCCGGCCAGGCCGAGCCGAGCGGTGCCAGACGGCTGTCGGCCGGCGGCCGCTGCCGCGATGTGCGCGAGCGGGTACCTCCCACGCAGCCGTGCCCCCAGCATGCGCGCGATCCCCCGAAGGTCCGCGCTCGCGGTGGCGAGGATGTCGACCGAGCTGATCGGGTCGTCGCGCCAGTCGACCGGGATCTCGTGGATCCGCAGACCGGACCACTCGGCCAGGGTGAGCAGCTCGGTGTCGAAGAACCAGCCGGTGTCACTGATGTGCGGGAGCAGCGCCTGCGCGGCGTCGCGCCGAATGGCCTTGAAGCCACACTGTGCGTCCGAGTAGCGAGTGCCCAGCGTGAGTTTGAGCGTCAGATTGTAGGTGCGGGAGATCATCTCCCGCTTCATGCCGCGCTGCACCCGAGACCCCTGAGACAGGCGGCTGCCGACGCTGAGGTCAGAGTGCCCGGTCGCTAGCACCGCCAGGGCGGGTGCGAGCGCGGCGAGGTCGGTCGACAGGTCGACGTCCATGTAGGCGCACAGATCGGCGGGTGAGTCCTGCCAGACGCTGGCCAGTGCGTGCCCGCGCCCCTTCTTCTGCAGGCGGCGGTAGGACACGTCGGGGTAGGCGTCGGCCAGCGACCGGCCGATCTCGCCGGTGCAATCGGTGCTGGCGTTGTCGACCACGACGATCTGCACCCGGTAGGGCAGCTCCGCAATCTCGTTGCGCAGCCCCAGAACACAGTCGGCCAAGGCGTCCTGCTCGTTGTAGACCGGGACCACGATGTCGACCGAGGTCGCACGGGGGGTCCGCCGTTCGGGTGACCTGGGCAGGGCCGGTGCGATGTGAGCCATGGCTGCACAGTGCTCGGCCGGCTTGTGGCATCGCTCGCAGCGACCCGTGACGATCGTATGAAGCGTGCCCGGCGCCGTGCCCGGGTGGACCTGTGGTCGAGGGGCGGGCCGGCTGCTGCCGCCTTCTCGCCGAGAGGCATACATGCACACCGGCAGGTGTAGCTATTTTGTGTGCCGCTCGATGGGTATGTATGCCTCTCGAGGCGGGGGTCGCTCAGCCTCCTGCGACGCGGATGACGAGCGCGCCCGGGTCGATGACCAGCCGCAGTCTCGTTGCCGACTCGAGAACGTCGCCGTCTGCCTCCACCCGCTGCTCGGGGTCGACGGACACGACGATGTCGCGGCCCTGCTGCCGCTCGATCGACGGGCTGTCGGAGGGGTCCTTGCTCAGCACCTTTGCGGCGGGTCCGATCCAGGCGGCGAGGCGGTCCGGGGTGAGCGTCGCCACGTCGAGGACGCCATCGTCGAGGGCAGCATCGGGAAACAGAGCAAGCCCCGCGGTCAGCGTGCCGCAGTTGCCGACGACGATGGTGCGCGCCGTCTCGAGATGGTCGGACATCCCGTCGACCGACACGGTCGCGGCAAACCCGTCGGCACCGAGGTTCTTCGTGGCTGAGACGAGATAGGCGGCCCAGCCGACCTTGTCCTTGAGGCTCTTTGGCGCGTCGTCCATCATCGCCGCATCGAAGCCCAGCCCGGCCATGACGGTGAACAGGTGAGCGTTGTCCGGCCGCCCCGCCGCCGGATCGTCGGCCGCGAGCTGTGCTGCCGTCGGGTCGACGATCACCCATCCCGCGTCGATGGTCCGGTCCCGACCGCGAAGGGCGACAGTGACGGCCTCGGTCAGATCGTCCACCGGTGCCCCCACATTCCGGGCGAGCAGATTGCCGGTGCCGCCGGGCAGCAAACCCAGCGGGACGCCGGTGCCCGCGAGCACCTGGGCCACCGCCCGGACGGTCCCATCGCCGCCGAGCGCGCAGACGACGTGGGGTCGCCTGCTCAGCGCCTCTCGAGTCTGCCCGAATCCAGGGTCGGCCTCGGTCGTCTCCACGACGTCCGGCGGCTCGAGCCCAACACCCCGGGCCGCTGCCGCGACCTCCTGGCGGACTGCGTCCAGGTCATCAAACTTGGTGGGGTTGACGATGACGACGGCGCCGGGCATGCACCGACCGTACTCCCGAACGACCACGCGACCGGCGAGGTTATGGGACGCTACGGGCGTGGACACCCCCGACGTCAAGACGATGGCCCGTCAGGCCGGCGACTCGAAGCCCATCGAGTGGGGCGCGCGCCTCGGCTATGCCGTCAATGGCCTGCTCCACCTGCTCATCGCCTGGATCGCGCTCAAGGTGGCCTGGTCCTCCGGTGGGGGCGGCAGCCCCAACCAGTCCGGCGCCCTCGCCACCTTGGCGCACACCCCCGGCGGACCGCTCCTCCTGTGGGTCACGGTCGCCGGTTTCGTCCTGCTCGCCGTCTGGCAGCTCACCGAGGCCATCTCCGGGGCGAGCAGCGGTGCGGACCGCGTCAAGGCGGCCGGCAAGCTCGTCGTCTACGGGGTTCTCGCGTGGACGGCGCTGAAGTTCGCCACCGGCGGATCCACGTCGAGCAGCGGTCGGACGGAGGACTTCACGGCGATCGCCATGCGGCACTCGGGCGGTCGGCTCGTCGTCGCAGTGCTCGGGCTGGCCGTGGTCGGCGTCGGCGGCTACCACGTCTATAAGGGCTGGCGGAAGAAGTTCGTCAAGGACCTCCAGGAGCATCCCGGCAACTCGGTGATTCAGGCCGGCCGCACCGGATACGTCGCCAAGGGTGTGGCCCTCGTCGCCGTGGGGTTCCTCTTCCTCGTCGCGGCGATCCGCAGGGCGCCGTCGAAGGCCACCGGGCTCGACGGGGGGCTGCGGACGCTGCGCGAGGCCCCGGCGGGCGCCGTGCTGCTCAGCCTTGTCGCGCTGGGCATCGCGGCCTATGGCATCTATTCGTTCGCGCGCTCCCGTTACGCGCGAGTCTGATTCGGGGGAGCCGGGAAGCCGGAGGCCGGGTCAGGCGGTGGCTGCCGCGCGCCCGCGCTGCCAGGGCAGCTCGTTGGGCAGCGCCAGGCGGCAGATCTTCTTCCACGTCGACGCGAGCTGCTTGGGCAGCGGGCCGGTGTTGTAGTTCAGGCCGTACTTGTCGCACAGCGCGCGCACCTTCGGTGCGACCTCGATGTAGCGGTTGGACGGCAGGTCCGGGAAGCAGTGGTGCTCGATCTGGTGGGACAGGTTCCCGGTCATGGTGTGGAAGATCCGCGAGCCGGACAGGTTGGCCGAGCCGAGCATCTGGCGGATGTACCAGTCACCGCGCGTCTCGCCGTCGATCATCTCCTCGCTGAAGAACTCCGCACCGTCGGGGAAGTGACCGCAGAAGATCACCGAGTGCGCCCAGACATTGCGGATCGCGTTGGCCGACAACGTGCCAATCAGCGCCCGCCTGCCCGACCCGGACAGCACAGCGCCCGCGAGGGGCAACGCGATGTAGTCCTTGAGGACCTGCGTGATGGCCTTCTTCTTGAATGCGTTCAGGTCCTTCTTGAACGCCTCCTTGCTCTTGAACCCGGCAGCGACCATGTCCCACTCGAGATCGTAGGAGGCGATGCCCCACTCGAAGAGCGGCGCCAACAGGAGGTTGACGAACGGGTTGCCCAGGTCGCGCAGCTTCCACGGCTGGTCCTCGCTGACCCGCAGGATGTTGTAGCCGACGTCACGGTCCTTGCCGATGACGTTGGTCCAGGTGTGGTGCAGGTCGTTGTGGGTGTGCTGCCAGCCGCGGGCCGGCGCGACGAAGTCCCACTCATAGGTCGTGGAGTGGATGTCAGGGTCGCGCATCCAGTCCCACTGACCGTGCAGGACGTTGTGGCCGATCTCCATGTTGTCGAGAATTTTGCCGACCGCGAGTGCGCCGGTGCCCAGCACGAAGGCAGGCTTGAAGCGGCTGAAAAGCAGCGTGGCGCGGCCGCCTACCTCCAGCGCACGGCAGATCTTGATCATCCGACGCACGTATGCCGCGTCCTGCGCCCCGCGCTGGGCGAGCACCTCGTCGCGGATCGCGTCCAGCTCGTCGCCCAGCTCCTCGACCTGCTGGTCGGTCAGGTGCGCCGCCGCCGCCGGTCGCTCGACGGGCCGCCCCTGAGTGGGCAGCACGCCGGTTCGCTTGGTGCCCGCCGGCGGGATCGGTGCCGGAGTGAGGGGACCCGGAGCGGGCTTGGCGGCGGTCTGGTCGGCGGTGATCGTCATACGAAAAATCTCCTTCTGGGATGCGATCTGGTCAGCAGTCGAGGTGGACGGGCCCGGCCGCGGCCGAGATGCAGGTCTGGATGAGCTCACCCTCGTCGTCGTGAGTCTCGCCGGTGCGCAGGTCGCGGATGCGGCCGGACAGCAGCGGGGTCAGGCAGGTGCGACAGATGCCCATGCGACAGCCGCTGGGCATGATCACTCCGGCCTCCTCACCTGCCAGGAGCAACGGGGTGGACCCATCGACCTCGACCTGCTTGTCGGACTTCTCGAAGGTGATCTGTCCGCCGCCGCCGGGCACCTCGGGTGCCAGTGCGGTGTTGAACCTCTCGACGGTCAACGTGTCGGGCAGGCCGGTGCGTTCCCAGAGCGCGTGTGCGGCATCGAGCATCTCGGTCGGCCCGCAGACGTAGGCCTTGCGAGACCGCCAGTCGGGGCACAGCCGGTCGAGGTCTCCCGAGTCGGCGAAGCTGATGCGACCCTCGTCGGTGGTGTAGCGGTGCACGAGGTGCAGCCCCGGGTGTTCGGCGGCGAGCTCCTGCAGCTCGTCGGTGAAGAGCGATGCGGTGCGATCGCGTGAGGAGTGGACCAGCACGACATCTGCGTCCTTGCGCCTCGGCACGAGGGTGCGGATCATCGACATCACCGGGGTGATGCCGCTGCCGGCGGTGAGCATCAGCAGCGGGCGCGGTCCCGCGGGCAGCACGAAGTCGCCCTGCGGTGGCGCGAGAAAGACGATGTCGCCCACCTTGGTGTTGCGCACCAGGTAGGTGGACACCCGGCCGATCGCGGTGACCGTGACCGCCGGATCGGCTCCGGCCGGCGCGGACAGGGAGTACGACCGCCACTGGCGCACGCCGTCGATCTCGACGCCGACTCGGGCCCACTGGCCGGCCTGGTGCGGTTGCCACCGGGAGCCGGGCCGGAAGGTGATCGTTGCGGAGGTGGGAGTTTCCGGGGTCACGCTGGTGACCACGCCGCGTAGCTGCCGGGATGACGCGAGTGGATTGACCAGTCGCAGGTACTCCTCCGGAGGAATCGGCGTGGTGAAGACGGACATCGCGCGCAGCGCCGCCGATTTCACACCCATACAACTCAGTGTGATTGGCTTCCCGTGCAAAATCTCCACCATGAGACCTACAATTGGTGTATTGAATCTATCGGGACACAACAAATAAAGGGGTAGGTATGCCTGGCCATGCCACCTCGGCGCCCGCGGACGCGGTTCCGGAGGGTCTGCTGCACCGCGATGCCCCGTGGGCGGCCCTTCCGGCCGACGTCAGCACCGCGCTCGGTGCGGTGCTGCCGCAGCTGGTCGAGGAGATCATCCGGTGCATCCCGCAGGAGGTGCCCGAATACTCCCGGCCCTTGGAGGGGGAGTTCGGAGCCGGGGTGCGCCGCGGCGTCGAGACGGCATTGCGGCGCCTGTTCGTGGACCTGCCGGGCACCGACCAGCCCGGGCTGACCGCCCAGACCCGCACGGTCTACCGGCAGCTGGGTGTCGGCGAGGCTCGCGCCGGCCGATCCCTGGAGGCCCTGCTCTCGGCCTATCGGGTGGGTGCCCGCATCACCTTCCGGGCGGTGGCCACCGCCGCCACGAGCGCCGGGGTCGACCCGGCCCTGATGATGCCGCTGGGCGAGTCGATCTTCGTCTACATCGACCAGGTCTCCGCCGCGAGCATCGAGGGGTTCACCGACGAGCAGGGCCGGCAGCTCGGTGAGCGAGACCGCCGCCGGCAGTCCCTGGTCGCGCGGCTGCTGGCCGGCCGCGTCGACGAGGTCGAGGCGCGTCGGCTCGCGGCCCGCGCCGGGTGGGTGATTCCCGGCCAGCTGATCGCCATCGTGCTGCCTCCGGACCGCGCCGAGGGCCTTCGACTCGCGCTCGGTGACCGGGCCCTGGTGAGCACCCATGCGGGTCAGGTCGTGGCGCTGCTGGAGGCACCGCATTCGAGCCGGGCACGCGCGGAGCTGGAGCATGCGCTCGTCGGCCGGCGGGCCTGGCTCGGCCCGGCCCGGTCGTGGGAGCTGACGCGCGAGTCGCACCGGGCCGCGACACTCGCCCAGTCACTCAGCGAAGGGCGGGGCGACACGGTGGGCAAGCCCCGGTGGGTCGATGAGCACATCGCGGGCATCGTGATCACCAGCGAGCCGGACCTGATCGCGGACCTCGCCCGCCGCCGCCTCGAACCCTTGCAGCAGCTGCGCCCCGGTCAGCGGCAGCGGCTCGCGGAGACTCTGCTCGCCTGGCTTCGACACCGCGGGGAACGTGCCAGGATCGCCGAAGAGCTGCACGTCCACCCGCAGACCGTCGGCTACCGGTTGACACAGCTGCGGGAGGTTTTCGGGGATGCCCTCGACGACGCGGACACGCGGTTCGACCTGGAGCTCGTCCTGCGCGCCGGTCATCGGCCTGCATAACGTTCGGAAGGACTGTCGATGTCGGTGTATGCAGCGCTGGGCGACTCGTACGCGGCGGGGGTGGGTGCCGGCCCGTCCACCGACAGCTGCTGGCGCTCGACAGCCGGGTATCCCGTGCTCGTCGGGCAGGCGCTGGAGGTCAGCGTCTATTACGGCGCTTGCACCGGCGCGACCGTTGCCGACGTCGAGAAGGACCAGGTCGGCGGGCTGGGTCATCAGACGGCATACGTCTCGATCACGGTCGGCGGCGACGACCTTGACTTCACCAAGGTCATGACCGAGTTCGCGCTGCCGGCGTGGATGGCCGACGACTCTGTGCTCGACACGTCGTTGCGCACGCTGCACGAGCAGCTGCCGGGGCGTTATGCGGACCTGTTCGAGAAGGTGCGGGCGCGGGCGCCGCACGCGCGGGTCGTGGTGGCCGGGTATCCACGGCTGTTCGACGGCGTCGACTGCAACCCCTTGACCTTCTTCAGCGTCAGCGAGATGGCGCGGCTGAACGACGCGGCGGACCAGGTCGCGCAGGTCATGCGAGAGTCCACCGACAAAGCCGGCTTCCAATTCGTCGACGTGCGAGATGAGTTCGTCGGTCACGCGGTGTGCGACGACCCGGAGTGGATCCGTGGGGCGTCGTGGCCGCTCGAGGTGTCGTTCCACCCGAACGAGTCCGGGGCGGCGGCCTACGGCCGGCTGGTGACGGCAGCGTTCCGAACCGGCGCCCCCGTGAAGGGTGCGGCGGGCTCGGCCGGGTTGCCGGTCGAGTGTGGCCCGTGCCGGACGACGCCGGCGCCGCGATTCCGGCTGCCCGACATCACGTCGCAACGCAGCCTGCAAGGGGCGAGGCGGTGTGGCCTGGACCCGAATGAGGTGGCGCACCTCGGCATTCGGATCAAGGACCCCGGTGGTGACCCGGCGGCCCTCGCGCGCCTCCACGAGCTCGACCGCCAGGTGCTCGGCGGCACCTGATTCAAACGCCGGTCACCAGGTCGGCGCTGTGAGGAGGTCGCCGAGGGCGGCCGGCCCGTCCTGCACGGTGGACAGCTCGGAGCACCGGGCGCCCGCCCGCCGGGCCAGGGCATGCGCCTGCTCGCAGTCACCGGCGGGCGCGAGGATGAGCAGCTCGTCCAACGCCGACGCGGCACGCGCCACGGAGTCGACACCATCCTCGTCGTGGCCGCCGGCCCGGCAGTCCGACAGCAGGACGACGACCCGGCGCGACGACGTCGCGGTGGTGAGCGCGGCCGCTGCGCGCGTGAGGGCGTGGCGCAGGCCGGTCTCGCCATGCCCGACGAGGCGAAGCACCCGGTCCACGACCACCGCGCCGGGTGCGACGTCCCGCAGGTCCCGCAGCACCGTGACGTCCCGGGCGAATGCCAGGACCGCGAACTCATCGGGCATCCGCAGCGCGCAGGCGGCCGCGAGGACGGACGCGTTGGCCAGGCTTGGGCCGGTCATCGATCCGGACCGGTCGATGACCAGGACCAGTGCAAGGG
Source organism: Leekyejoonella antrihumi (assembly GCF_007845645.1). Taxonomy (GTDB): domain Bacteria; phylum Actinomycetota; class Actinomycetes; order Actinomycetales; family Dermatophilaceae; genus Leekyejoonella; species Leekyejoonella antrihumi. The sequence goes on along the minus strand of NZ_VCQV01000030.1, from coordinate 45,368 downwards.
TGCTGCGCGCCCAGTGGCTGACGACCAGCTCGTCCAGGGACGCGGGCCGTCCCTCCACCCCGGCCGCGACGATCTGGTCGAGCGAGGCGTCCAGGTCGAGGTCGCCGTCGGTCCGCCCCTGCGACCGGGTGCGTCGATGGACACCGCCTCGGTCCGGTGCCGCGCGCATCACCCGATCGAAGAGCAGGCCGGCCGAGAGTCGTTCGGCGGCCTTCCGCAACGCGGGGTCGGTGGCTCGCAGCATCCGGGCCATCAGGGTCACGGTGCCCTGGACATCGTCGGAGAGTGCCTCCCGAAGCGCGTCTTCATCCACCTGACCGACCTCGGGGGAGACCTTGTCGAAGGCCGGTGACAAGGACAGCTCGCTCCGGCTCACCATCCGATCCTCGGGGCGGCTGCGCGGTCGTGGTCGCCGAGCGTTGTCGGCCTGCCGGCTCGAGCCCTTCGAGCTCGGCGGACAGGCCGCGTCCTTCCCCGGCGGATCGTCCCCCGGGGAGGAGTCGCCCGCGGCCGGGGCGAAGTGCTGCTCGTAGAGGTCGGTGATGATCTCCGTCGCGGTCCGGTGCGACGTCGTCGCGACCTGGATCCGACCGGTCAGCGAGACCAGGGCCGCGTCGAGCCCGGCCGCCGCGAGGTCGCAGTGTCGGCGGCGAGCGAGGGCGCCGGCAACTCGTGCGATATCGATGGCGCCACGGACCGAGGACCCGACGCGCAGCTCGGGGTGCTCCCGCGTCGCGCGCACCAGCGCGACGACCCGGCCGATCCAGTCCGGAGCGGGAGCGTCCTCGGTGGCATGCAGGACGATCTCGACCTCGCTGGCGGCGCTCTGGTAGCCCATTGAGATCCGGCAGGTGCGATCGGCGAGGGCGCCGGAGATGCGAGCGGTGCCCACCGGGTCGTAGGGGTTCATCGCGGCGACGAGGCGAAAGCCGGCGGCGGCGGCGACCCGGCCGAGGCGGGGAACGGTGACCTCACGCTCCGACATCGCCGTCAGCAGGACATTGAGCGTCTCTTCGGGGACTCGGTTCAGCTCCTCGACGTAGAGCAAGGTTCCCGCGCGCATCGCCTCCAGCAGCGGACCGTCGACAAAGACGTCCGGGCTGTAGCCACGGGCGAGGACGAGCGCGGGGTCGAAGTGGCCCAGCATCCGGGCCGGGGTCAGCTCCGTATTGCCCTCGACGAAGGCGAAGCCGACATCTCGCATGTATGCGACGGCGCGCAGCAACGTCGACTTGCCGGTGCCCGGTGGACCCTCGAGCACCACGTGCGCACCGGCGTCGAGGGCCGCCTCGAGCAGCTCGGCCTCCGGCGCTCGACCGATCACGGCGTGATCGGTCATGAGGTGGGCGCTATGTGCCTGCCCCGGAACGGAGTGCCCGTCAGTGACCACCGGGCGATCGGCCTCAGTGCTCGTGGACCAGGATGCCGCGCACGTTCTTGCCGCCGAGCAGGTCGTCATAGCCCTCGTTGACCTGGTCGAGGGTGTAGGTCTTGGTGATCAGCTCGTCCAGCTTGAGGTCGCCGGACTGGTAGAGGCCGAGGATCTTGGGGATGTCGGTCAGCGGGTTGCAGTCGCCGAAGAGGCTGCCCTTGATCTTCTTGCGGAACAGTGTCAGGACCGAGCCGGACAGCTGGATCGTCGGCAGCTCCAGCTTGTTCAGGCCGGTGAGCACGACGTTGCCGTCCTTGCCGACGATGTCGAAGCCCTGCTGGACGACCTCCGAGGTCATCAGCCCGACCGTCAGCACGGCCGAGTCGGCCATCTGCCCGCGGGTCAGCTCGGTGACGGCGGTGGTGGCCTCCTCCGCGGTGGCAAACGCGTGCGTCGCGCCGAGCTCGAGGGCCTTCTCCCGCTTGTTCTCCAAGGGGTCGACCGCGATGACATTCTTCGCACCGGCATAGCGCGCACCCTGCACGGCGTTGATCCCGATGCCGCCGACGCCGATGATGACCGTCGTGTCGCCCGGCCGGACCTCGGCGGTGTTCACGGCGGAACCCCAACCGGTGGGCACCCCGCAGCCGACCAGCACGGCCTTGTCGAGCGGCAGGTCGTCGTCGACCGGGACGCAGGAGTTCTCATGGACGACGCTGTACTGGCTGAACGTTCCGAGCAGGCACATCGCGCCGTAGTCGCCACGCGACCCGGTGAAAGGGAAGTGCTCACCGGGCAGGTAACCCTCGAGGATCGTTGCGCCCATGTCACAGATCGACTGCCGACCGGTGGAGCAGTAGCGGCACTTGCCGCACGCCGGGATGAACGAGCAGACGACGTGGTCGCCCTCCTTGACCCGGGTGACTCCCGGGCCGACCTTCTCGATGATGCCGGCGCCTTCGTGGCCGAGGACCATCGGCAGACGCGCCGCGAGGTCCCCCTTCACGATGTGCAGGTCGGAGTGACACAGCCCGCCGTAGAGGAACTTGATGAGCACCTCTCCGTCGCGTGGATCACCGAGGTCCAGCTCCTCGATCTCGATGCGCTTGCCCGGCTCGATGACTACGGCGGCTCTGGTCTTCATGACTCTCCTTCGAAGGCGGTGGGGTAGGCCCACTCGTCAACCATGCTCCTTTCTGCCCGCGAATGGTGAGGAGTTCTCGAAAATGCTTGTTCCCGTGTGGGGTCCAATCGATCCGCCGCCGCAACGTCTGTCAACGCCGCCTCTTCCATTAGGACCGCGAATGCCGTTAGCGTGACCCGGGTCACGTCCAATTGAGGGAGCGATCATGTCGCAGGCACAGCTGGAGCAGGAGACGACCGACCGCGCGGGGGTCGACGGAGCAATCGCCGACGGAGTCGCGAACGGGCCGGACCCTACGGTGCGAGAGCTGACCGTGGACGAGCTGATCGAGGATGTCTCGATCGACGGCATGTGCGGCGTCTACTGAGCCGTGGAGGGCGAGGCCATGTCAGCGATGCTGCACCAGCGGTGGGAGCTGTCGCCGTCAGTGGCGCTGCGCCCGGAACCCTTCGGCGCGCTGGCGTATCACTTCGGCAACCGGAGGCTCACCTTCCTCAAACGACCGCAGCTGGTGGTGGTGGTCCGTGCACTGGCCGAGCAGCCGGACGTGCGATCCGCGCTCGCGGCGGCGGGTGTCCCCGCAGCGGAGTGGCCGGCCTACCTCGAAGCACTGATCAGACTGGCGCAGGGCGACATGATCCGGCGCGCCGACGCTCATGAAGGGGCTTCTGTATGACCGCACTGGATAGCCGTCCACGGAGTGGGTCCCTGATCGAGCAGTTCGAGTACGGTCTGGATGCCCCGATCTGCCTGACCTGGGAGCTGACCTACGCGTGCAACCTGGAGTGCGCGCACTGTCTGTCGTCCTCGGGCCGGCGCGACCCCCGCGAGCTGACCACGAAGCAGTGCGAGGCCCTCATCGACGAGTTGCAGCGGATGCAGGTGTTCTACGTCAACATCGGCGGCGGTGAGCCGACCATCCGCCCGGACTTCTGGCATCTGCTGGAGTATGCGGTCGCGCACCAGGTCGGCGTGAAGTTCTCCACCAACGGGGTGCGGATCACCCCGGAGCGGGCCCGGTTCCTGGCCTCCACCGACTACGTCGACGTGCAGGTCTCCCTCGACGGTGCGACCGCGGAGGTCAACGACTACGTGCGAGGACCCGGGTCGTACGACACCGCGCTGCGGGCGCTGGGCAATCTGGCGGATGCGGGGTTCCAGGACGCGAAGATCTCCGTCGTCGTCACCCGTCACAACGTCGAGCAGCTGGACGAGTTCAAGGCGTTGGCAGACCGATTCGGCGCAACCTTGCGGCTGACCCGGCTGCGTCCGTCCGGTCGGGGGGCGCAGGTGTGGGACGAGCTGCATCCGAGATCGGAGCAGCAGCGCGTCCTTTTCGACTGGCTGATGGTGCACGGGGACGACGTGCTGACCGGGGACTCGTTCTTTCACCTGGCCGCGTTCGGCCAGAGCCTGCCCGGCCTGAACCTGTGCGGTGCCGGTCGGGTGGTGTGTCTGATCGACCCGATCGGGGACGTGTACGCCTGCCCGTTCGCGATCCATGACGAGTTCCTCGCCGGAAACGTGCTGTCCGACGACGGGTTCCAGCGGATCTGGCAGACCGCGCCGCTGTTCGCGAAGCTGCGGTCGCCGCAGGCGGGCGGCGCATGCTCGCAGTGCGCGTTCTTCGACTCGTGCCGGGGTGGTTGCATGGCCGCCAAGTTCTTCACCGGCATGCCGCTGGACGGTCCGGACCCGGAGTGCGTCCAAGGCTACGGAGAGTCGGCGCTGACCGCAGATCGGGTGATTCCCGGTGCGGGACAGAACCACTCGAAGGCGGCCGCGACCCGCAACGAGCCGGTGATGCTCACCCTGCAACGTCGGGAGGATCTGTCCGGCCCACCGGTGACCGCGTGCGCCGAGGATCCGTTGGCGGGATTCGACCCGAATGCGAGCCGAGCTCACCAGCGATGATGCAGAACCCGTGGAAGCGCAACCCGTGGTTCGAGTCCGTCGCGGTGGCCCAGCGCCGCGCGAGAAGGCGCCTGCCGAAGTCCGTCTACGGCGCACTGGTCGCCGGTTCGGAGCGCGGCCAGACGGTCGCGGACAACCAGGGCGCCTTCGCCGAGCTCGGCCTCGCCCCACACGTCGCCGGTCATCGCGCAGAGCGCGAGATGGCGACGACGGTGATGGGACAGGACATCTCGCTGCCGGTCATCATCTCGCCGACCGGTGTGCAGGCAGTGCACCCCGACGGTGAGGTGGCCGTCGCCCGCGCGGCCGCCGCGCGCGGCACCGTGATGGCGCTGAGCAACTTCGCCAGTCGCTCGATCGAGGAGGTCGTCGCGGCCAACCCGCGCACCTTCTTCCAGATGTACTGGACCGGCGACCGGGACGTGATGGTCCAGCGGATGGCCCGCGCTCGTGACGCCGGTGCCGTGGGCCTGATCGCCACGCTCGACTGGTCGTTCTCGATGGGCCGGGACTGGGGGAGCCCGGAGATCCCCGAACGCATCGATCTGCGGTCTGCGCTGCGATTCGCGCCGGAGGTGCTGGCCCGCCCGCGCTGGCTCTACGGGTTCGCCCGAAGCGGGGACCTGCCCGACCTGACCGCCCCCAACCTGGCGGCCCCCGGCGCGGCCAAGGGCCCAACCTTCTTCGGTGCCTATGCGGAGTGGATGAACACCGCACCGCCTACCTGGGACGATGTGGCGTGGATGCGTGATCAGTGGGACGGTCCGTTCATGCTGAAGGGCGTCTGCCGGGTGGACGACGCCCTGCGGGCCGTCGATGCCGGGGTCACCGCGCTGTCGGTGTCCAACCACGGTGGCAACAATCTGGACGGGACTCCCGCCACCATCCGGGTGCTGGCGAGCATCGCGCAGGCTGCCGGCGACCAGGTCGAGGTGCTGCTGGACGGTGGCGTCCGGCGCGGGTCCGACGTGGTGAAGGCTCTCGCCCTCGGCGCCCGTGCCGTGCTGATCGGGCGGGCCTATCTGTGGGGTCTCGCGGCGAACGGGCAGGCCGGTGTCGAAAACGTGCTGGACATCATGAGCAGCGGCATCGGCTCCGCCCTGCTGGGGATGGGGCTGTCCTCGATTCATGAGCTGCGTCCGGAGCACCTGGTGATTCCCGACGGATTTGCTCGGACGCTCGGCGCCCCACCCGCGCGAGAGTCATGAGCGCGCCGGCCGTGCGGCGGGTCGCGCTGGTGACCGGCGCGGCACGCGGCATCGGTGCGGCCACCACAGCACGTCTCGTCGAACAGGGCTACCACGTGGTCGCCTTCGACTGGTGTGTCGCGGACGGCGAGCCTCGCCTGCCCTACGCTCAGGCGACGCAAGCAGACCTCGAGCAGGTGGCCCGCGGCGCGAACGATCGCGTCGTCGCGGTCGTTGGCGACGTGCGGGACCGTGCGGCGCTGCAGCAGGCGGTCGAGGTGGCTGGCCGGCGCTGGGGCCGGCTGGACGTTGCGGTTGCCGCCGCCGCCGTCATCCTGGGTGGACAAGCTGCCTGGGAGACCGACCCGGCCGCCGTCGAGCTGCTGTGGCAGATCGACGTCGACGGCGTCTGGAACACCGCGGCCAGCGCGGTCCCCGCGATGCTCGCCGGGCCTGATCCCTCTGGATGCCGTTTCGTCGCAGTGGCATCCGCCGCCGCGACCCACGGCTTGTTCCACCTCGCGGCCTACAACGCCGCCAAGCACGCCGTGGTCGGCATCGTGAAGGGGCTGTCGGCCGACCTGGTCGGCACGGGCACGACGGCGGCGGCCGTGTCACCCGGCTCCACTCGCACCGACATGCTCACCGCCACCGCCGCGCTCTACGGGCAGGCGGACGTCGAGGACTTCGGCCGGTCACAGCGGATCCACCGGCTCATCGAACCGGATGAGATCGCCGCGACCATCGCGTTCTGCTGCTCGCTCGAAGGCGGCGTCGTCAACGGCTCGCTGGTGCAGGCCGACGGAGGTTTCGGCGCGTGACCGCGCTGCCACACGGACTGGTGCTCACCGTGGGCCGGAAGGTCCGGGTCCGAGATGGCGGCGCGACACTGGTCGGCGGGGCGCCGCTGCGTGCGGTTCACCTGAGCGCCGCCGCCCGCGCGCTGATCGACGGCGGCCGGCTGACCGTCACCGAAGGTGCGTCGGCTCGCCTGGCAGACCACCTGCTCGCGGCCGGTCTGGCCGGACCGGAGACGGCGGGGCTGGCAGACCTGGCTCCCGCCGAGGTGACCTGCGTCGTGCCCGTCCGGGATCAGCCGGCGGGGCTGGCGCGGCTGCTGGCCGGCCTGCATGACGTGTTTCGGGTGATCGTGGTCGACGACGCGTCCGTAGGCCCGGCGCCGATCGCCGCAGTCGCCGCACGCCACCGGGCGCAACTGGTCCGGCTCGACACAAACCTCGGCCCGGCCGGCGCCCGCAACGTCGGGCTGGGGCTGGTCGACACGGCATACGTGCTGTTCGTCGACTCCGACGTCACGGTCGACGCGCGCGCCATCCTGCGACTCGGACGTCATCTGCAGGACCCCGGGCTGGCAGTGGTCGCGCCACGAGTCGTCGGTGGCGCCGGCTGCTCGCGTCGGCTCGCCGCCTATGAGTCGGTGCGCTCCTCGCTCGACCTCGGGTGTGACGGTGGACTGGTGCACCCGCAGTCGCGGATCGGCTGGCTCCCATCGGCGTGTCTACTGGCCCGCACCAGCGCGCTGGGAGAGGGATTCGACGCGAAGATGCGGGTCGGGGAGGACGTCGACCTGGTCTGGCGGCTGATCGCCGGCGGGTGGCGGGTCCGCTATGAGCCTGCGGTGGTCGCGCAGCACGCGGACCATCGGCCGCTGCCTGCGTGGCTCGCGCGGAAGGCGTTCTACGGCACCGGCGGCGCTCCGCTCGCGGTGCGGCATGGTTCGACGGTGGCGCCCGCTGCCCTCTCCCCGCTCGGTGTCGCGATCGGTCTGGCGGCTCTCGCGCAGCGCCGGTGGTCGGCACCTGCGGTGCTCGTGCTGTCGGCCGTCATGATGCGGCGGCTCTCGCGCTCACTACGGCACAGCGCCCATCCGACGCGGCTGGCCGCCGAGTTGACCTGGCTGGGCTCGCTGTCGATCTTTGGGCAGGTGACGGCGCTGATGCTGCGCCACTGGTGGCCGCTGACCGCCATGGCCGCAGTCGTGTCGCACCGGGCACGGCGAGCCCTGCTGCTTGCGGCGGCAGCCGACTCCGTTGTCGAGTACGCCCGCACCAGGCCGGGACTGGACCCGTTGTCCTTCGCGATCCTGCGGCGGATGGACGACCTTGCCTATGGGGCGGGTCTGTGGGTCGGCGTCGTCCGAGGTAGGTCGGTTCGGGCGCTGCTGCCGCGGCTGCGCTGACCTCGCACCGGGTTCACCCTTGGTGCGAGGGCGCTTCACCGGCGCGTCACGGGTTGTTTCACCGAGAGTGGGACGATGGGGGTATGCGCCTGTTGCTGATCCGTCACGGAGAGACGCCCGCCAATGTGATCCACGCGCTGGACACCACGCTGCCCGGCCCGGGCCTGACCGAGCTGGGTCACGCGCAGGCCGCGGCGTTGCCGGCCGTCCTGGCGAGTGAGCGGATCGAGGGCATCTGGGCCTCGGAGGCCGCGCGAGCCCAGGCCACCGCGGGGCCACTGGCCGCCGCCTGCAGCCTGCCGGTGCAGACGCTGCGCGGCATGTATGAGATCCAGGCCGGGGCCCTGGAGAAGAAGACCGACCCGGCCAGCATCACGACCTACGTGGAGGCGATGCGGTCCTGGAGTGCCGGCGAGCTGGACGTCCGAGTGCCCGGTGGAGAGAGCGGCCGCGAGGCGCTCGACCGGCTGGACGCGGGCGTGCGACTGGTGGCGGCCACCGGCATCGGCACCGCGGCCGTCTTCAGCCACGGCGCTGCGATCCGGGTGTGGTCGGGTCGGCGCGGGATCAACCTTCCCGCGGACTTCGTCGCGCGCAACGTGCTGGAGAACACCGGCATCGTTGCGCTGGATGGTGATCCCGGAGGCGGTTGGGTGGTGCGGTCGTGGATGGGGCGGTGCTTCGACGGCCAGCCCGTCGATGCCTGATCCCCCGAGAGGTCACACATAACACCCGAGTGGTCAGTCGTTTCCATCGAACGGTGACTACAGGTGTTGTATTCAGCGGGGCGTCGCCCTGCATCGCGCCGACACCATGGCCTAGGTTGACCTGGTGACTGCGAACTCCACCTTCCGCAACCGTTTCGTGGACCTGGACGGCGTCCGGGTCCACTGCGTGACCGAGCAGGGGCAGCAGGACGGCCCGACGTTCCTGTTGGTGCACGGACTCGGCGGTTCCGTTGCCAACTGGTCCTCCCTCATACCGCTGCTGGCGCAGCGCGGGCGGGTGATCGCGCTGGATCTGGGTGGATTCGGACTGACCGAGGTCACGCCTCGACAGGCCTCGATCAAGGCCAACCTCACCCTCCTGGACCACTTCGTCACTGCCGTATGCGATCGGCCGGCCGTCGTCATCGGCAACTCGATGGGCGGAATGCTCACCGCGCAGCTGGCCGCACGGAACTCACGGATGGTGGCAGCGGCGGTCCTCATCGACCCGGCAATCCCGCCGAGCCCGGTTTCCCGCCCCCACCCGCTGATCACGCTCGGTTTCAGTGTCTATCTGGTCCCCGGGCTGGACGTGTGGGCCACCCGTAAGCGGGAGGAGCGGCGCACCGTCCGACAGTTGGTCGAAGAGACCATGAAGATGGTGACCAGCCACTTCGACCGGGTGGACCCGGCGGTGATCGACGAGCACATCGAGCTCGCCGAACATCGCGCGAAGGAGTACCCCTCCGGGGATGCGGCATTCAGTGCGGCGGCACGCAGCCTGCTGCTGCAGTTTGCGCGCCGCGGGCAGTACTCGCAGCAGCTGCACCAGATCCTGTCGCCGGTGCTGCTGATGCATGGGGACCGCGACCTGCTGATCAATGTGAAGTCGGCGCGCGCGCTTGCCGCCCGGCACCCGTCCTGGCGATACGTCGAGGGCAAGGATCGCGGGCATACGCCGTTCCTGGACTTCCCGGAGTGGACCGCGCGGGAGATCTTTGCGTGGCTCGACGACAATCCGCAGATCGAGCAGCGCACCGTCGCGAGTTCCTGACGTAGGTTGTGCCCTCTCGATGGGACGGAGGTCGCGTCTCGGGGGACGGACGTCACGCCTCGGGGGCGGGCCCACCCAACTGGTCCAGCTGCTCGCGGACCCAGGCCTCGTGCTCGGCTGCCTCGCGTTTGGCAACTCGTGGGTCCCAGCCACCGGTCAGCATCCAGATCAGCGGGATGAAGACGACCTCGCCACCGACGGCGACCCAGAAGTAGGTGCGCCACTGCTTCGGTGCGTCGGCTGCGGCCTTCTGCACCGAGGGTGCATTGGCCTGCAGGTACTTCAGGGCGCCTTGCACCTTCGGGTCCTGCAACGGCGGGCCGTAGGTACTCAGGAACTTCAGGTCGGCGGCCGGGATCTTGCTGAGCGCCACCAGTCGTGCCTGGGCTGCTGCGGCGCCGATCCCGAACTTGCCGGCGATCTGGCCGACAGCCTGTGCGGCGACCTGCTGGTTCGTCGGGTCGGCCTGCAGCTTCGCCAGCGTGGCAGGCTGGATCGCGGCGGCGGTCTTCAACTGCGCCGCGTCCTGCGCGGCCAGCCTCTGGACCTTGGGGACGATGGAGGGATCCTTCGCCACCGCTGCGACCGTGGAGTTCTGCGCAGCGTTGAGTCCGGGATCCTTGCCGGCGGCGATCGCCTGGACCGTTGGGCCCTTCTCGACCAACGGGGTGACCGAGTTGACCACGAACGGAAGGAAGAACACACTCAGCGCAATCACGATCCGGATGGTCAGCCCCCATACGGCCAGACCGGTCGCGGCCAGCGCCGGGTTGCGCTGCTCTGCGGTCTCGGTGAAGCTCGCCATCCACGGTGCGTACGCAATACCAAGTGAGATCGCCAGCAGGCTCAGGATCCACACGAAGGCGGTGAAGCTGGTATCCGGCTGGGTCGCCTTGCTGAGGAAGATGATCGTCATGATGATGGTGCAGATGGCTCCGACCAGCATGAACGGCTTGCGCACACCGACCTTGTCCGAGATGACCCCGACCACCAGCAGCGCACCGGCGTCGAAGGCCCACATCCAGTCACCCAACGTGTTGGCCTGCGACTGGGTGAAGCCGAAGACCGTCTCGAAGAAGATCGGGAAGAACCCGACGGCGATGTAGTAGATGATCAGGAAGACACTGATCGCGAACGATGACAGGATGATGTCCGGCTTGAGCATCTGACGGAACGGGTGTTTCAGCGACGCCGCCACGTCGATTCCCTTGGCCCGGGCCTCGATCAGCGCGCGGTCCTGCGCGCTGACCATCACCTGGTCACGCAAGGCAGGGGCCAGCTCGCGGAGCAGGAGCAGCGCAAGGATCGCCACGACCAGCCCGACGACTCCGGAGATCCGGTAGTGGTCCTGCCAGGGGTAGGTGTTGCTACTGCTGCTCACCTGGATGCTGACGACGAGGCTTCCCACCACCGGTCCAAGGGTCCAAAAGCCCATGGCCGAGGCCCTCCCGAGCTGCGGACTGAAGTCGCGGATCAGCGCCGGGGTGGCCACCAGAATGACGCCTTCCACCGTGCCGATCACCACGAAGATCACGCCGAAGGCCAGGCTGCTGCCGGCGGCCGGTATGCCGAAGAGGCACAGCAGCGCGACCACGAACAGCCCCACCGTGACGATGTTGGCGCGCCCGTAACGGTCGGCGACGCCGGTGGCGAAGGAGGCGACCGCTCCGAAGAGATAGCCGACAACACTGATGTTGACGTAGTAGACGAACGACATGTGGTAGTCGGCCAGGATCCGCGTGGCGACCGCACCCGCGAGATAGAACTGGTAGTACAGCACGATTGTGGCCAGCACGACGATGGCCAACGAGGTATATCGGGTTGCGGATCCGGGATACTTCGACAGCTCGCGGTGCCACAACCTGCTCAGCGGCGATGCGTCGCGCTGCGCACCGTCCGACGCCAACGTGGTCATGACCTGTGCCCAAAGGGATGATGCTGCACGACCATCACGTCCTTTCGCCGACGCGCCCTGAGCGTATGCTTGGTCATCGCTGAGCGCTTGTTCAGATTTACACGCACTTCGAGTCACGTCAAGACCTGCATGATCACGAATGAGGTGGTGTCATGGGCGATTCGCCCGCCGCCGAGCGGGTGCTGCGTGCCGCGGTCTCGGCGTTTGCCGAGCTCGGCTTCCATGGCGCCAGCACTCGTGAGATCGCGGCCCGGGCCGGGATGAGCCCGGCTGCGGTCTACACGCACTTCCGCTCGAAGGAAGACCTGCTGTTCGGGATCTCCCTGGACAGTCACGAACAAGTCCTTGCGGCTCTGCATCGTGCCGCTGCCCAAGGAGTGACTCCGCCGGAGCGGATGAGCTCAATCATGTACGAGTTCACCCTCTTTCACGCGCGAGGACGTGCCGGGGCCTGGGTGGCCAACAACGAGATCGCGATCCTGACCGCCGAGCACGCGCGGCAGATCAAGGCGTTGCGTCGGCAGATGATGGAGGTGGTGCGCTCCGTCATCGAGGCGGGGCTGCGCACTCAGGACTTCCACACCTCCGACCCGTCGATGACGTGCACCGCACTGATGACCTTGAGCATGAACGTGGAGCGCTGGTATCGCGAGGACGGCCGATGGTCGCCGGAGGACATCGCCACTCACTACCGTGATCTCGCGCTGCGCATGCTCGGCGTCACGTCCTGACTTCTCGCGGGCTGCATGTGACTTCTCGAGTGCTATTTGTGACTTCTCGATGGGGTACTTGCAAGTAGGTTGGAGTGAGCGTGCCCTGAGCGTGGGTCGTTGTCTGATCACGGATTATCGGAGGTTCTTCAATGGATGCGGATGTCATCGTGGTCGGTGCCGGCCTGGCCGGGCTGGTGGCCGCCGGCGAGCTGGTCGCCGCCGGAAAGCAGGTCGCGATCCTCGACCAGGAGAATGCCGCGAACCTGGGCGGCCAGGCCTGGTGGTCGTTCGGTGGCCTGTTCTTCGTCGACTCGCCCGAGCAGCGGCACATGCGGGTCAAGGACTCCGTGGATCTCGCCTGGCAGGACTGGCAGGGCAGTGCGCAGTTCGACCGGCTGGACGACGAGGACACCTGGGCGGTGAAGTGGGCAAGGGCGTATGTCGAGTTCGCCGCAGGCGAGAAGCGGGCCTGGCTCAAGGAGCGCGGGATGTCCTGGACCCCGGTGGTCGGTTGGGCCGAGCGCGGCGACGGTCGGGCCGATGGGCACGGCAACTCCGTGCCGCGCTTCCACATCACGTGGGGCACCGGCACCGGCGTGGTGAAGCCATTCGTCGACGGCGCACTGGAGGCGGCCGAGGGTGGCCGGGTCCGGTTCTACCACCGGCACCGCGTCGAGGAGCTGCACATCGAGGCCGGCACGGTCACCGGGGTAAGCGGATCCGTGCTCGCCGATGACGGCTCCCCGCGTGGTGTCGCCAGCAACCGAGACGTCACAGGTGACTTCACCCTCACCGCACCGGCGGTCATCATCACCTCCGGTGGCATCGGCGGCAACCACGAAACGGTGCGCAAGTGGTGGCCGCAGCGCATGGGCACGCCGCCGGCGCAAATGATCACCGGCGTCCCCGCCTACGTCGACGGCAAACTCATCGACATTGCTGAAGGCGCCGGAGTGCGCACGGTCAACCGCGACCGGATGTGGCACTACGTCGAGGGCATCCGAAACTGGGACCCGGTCTGGCCGAACCACGCGATCCGGATCCTGCCCGGTCCATCGCCGATGTGGTTCGACGCGCTCGGTCGTAGGCTCCCGCACCCCTGCCTGCCCGGGTTCGACACGCTGTCGACGCTGCGGCATCTGCGCACGACGCCGGACCTGCAGGCCTACGACCACTCCTGGTTCATCCTCACGCAGAAGATGATCGAGAAGGAGTTCGCCCTGTCCGGGTCGGAGCAGAATCCCGACCTGACCAACCGCGACTACCGGCTGCTGTCCTCGCGGGTGCGCCCCGGGGCGCCGGGGCCCGTCGAGGCATTCAAAAGCCGTGGCGCCGACTTCGTGGTCGCCGACGAGCTGCCCACCCTCGTCGACAAGATGAACGGGCTGACCGACGAGCCGCTGCTGGACCACCGCGACATCGCCCGTCAGATCACTGCACGCGACCGCGAGATCGACCACCCCTTCTCCAAGGACGTGCAGGTCACGGCGATCCGTGGCGCACGCCGTTTCCTCGGCGACAAGCTGATGCGAGTGAGCACGCCGCACAAGGTCCTCGACCCCAAGGCCGGGCCGCTGATCGGGGTCAAACTGCACGTCCTGACCCGCAAGACTCTCGGCGGCATCCAGACCGACCTCGACTCGCGGGCGCTCGCGGTCGACGGCAGGCCCATCGACGGGCTGTATGCCGCTGGCGAGGCGGCCGGATTCGGCGGCGGTGGGGTGCATGGCTACAACTCGCTGGAGGGCACCTTCCTGGGCGGCTGCATCTTCTCCGGCCGCGCCGCCGGCCGGGCCGCCGCCCGGCAGGTCGGCTGACCCGCCGGCATTGACCGAGGGACGCGCTGGCACGCGCAGGCCTCAGGCGTGGCAGGCTTCGGGCAGCGCAACCCAGCGCGATGTGAGAAAGGCGTCATGAGCACCCGACAGCGACCTGGACGGCGGGACGAGGCTCCCGCCGTCGATCAGCGACGCGCGACCGATGACGTGAGCTATGGCATCCGTGTCGCGGCGCTGTGGTCGGTCTGCTTCATTGCGGTAGTAGCCGGAATCGTCGTGCTCGCATGGATGCTGTCGAAGGTCGGTCTGGTGACCACGACGGTCGGCGTGTCGATCATGCTGTGCGCGCTGCTGCAGCCGTTTGTCACGTATCTGCAGCGGGTCGGCGTGCCGCGCGTGCTTGCGGCGGTCGTGGTCTTCATCGTCGGGATCGTCGTCTTCGGCGTGCTGATCTGGTTCGTGGTCTCGCAGATCGCGAACGCGCACGCCACCTTGACGGACCAGCTGACCGGCGCCGCCAAGACCATCGACCAGTGGCTGGTGAGCGGACCGCTGCACATGTCGCCGCGGAACGCGAACCGGTACACGATCAACCTCGAAGGCACGATCAGCGAAAACGCCGACGTGATCACGAACCGTCTCGCCTCCACGGCCACCAGTGCGCTGGGGTTGGTCTCCGGCGCCGTGCTGTGCATCTTCGCGACGCTCTTCCTGATGCTCGACGACGGCCGCATCTGGGGCTGGGTCGTCGGGCTGTTTCCCGTGCACATCCGCAGCCACGTGCGCGAGGCCGGCAACGCGGCGTGGCGCACACTGACCATATACATGCGCAGTCTCGTCCTGCTGGCCGCAGTGAATGCCCTCGCGATGGTGCCGGTGATGCTGATTGCGGGGATACCGCTGGTGATCCCGTTGGCCGTGCTGCTCTTCCTCGGATCACTGGTCCCGCTGATCGGGGTGATCGTTGCGGGCGTGATCGTGGCCCTGATTGCCCTGGTCACGCAGGGAGTGACGACCGCCATCGTGGTGACGATCATCCTGGTCGTGGTCGTGCAGCTCTTCGGCAACCTGCTGAATCCGGTCATTCTGGGCAAGTTCGTCGCGGTCCATCCACTGGCGATCCTGGTGACGGTGACCGCGGGCACCCTGGTGGCAGGCGCCTTCGGCGCGTTCGTCGCGGTGCCGCTGGTCGCCGTGATCAACAACGCGATCAAGGTCATGAGGGTCCATGAACCGGCCGAAGAACTCGTGACAGAGGAGGCGACCTGATGTCGGCGAAGCATCCCGGCTCACTGCGCCGCGCGGCCTACCGGATCTTTCGCCGGATCCCGCCCGGACCGAGCCACGCCATCATCCGGATGACCGCACCCACCTTCAGCGTCGGTGCCATAGCGCTGATCGAGTGGGACGGCCGAGTGCTGGCGCTGCGCCAGTCTCACCGCACCGGGATGTCGTTGCCCGGCGGGCTGGTGAATCGCGGTGAGCAGCCGGCGCAGGCGGTGACGCGCGAGGTGCGAGAGGAGACCGGCCTGCGCATCGACCCGGGCGATGTCTGCGCGACCGTGTTTGACACGCGGGCGCGGCACATCGACGTGATCTTCCGGGTGCACTGTGAGGCGGAGCCGACGGTTGCGCCGGCGAGTGAGGCCACGGCATACGACTGGCTGGAGCCACACGACTGGGACGACCCGGACACGGCCACCGTGCGCATCCTCGAGGCGGCGGAGGCCGTGCATCGCGTCAAGCAGATCGGTCGGCTGCTCGACTGACCCGAGCGTCGCTGAGCCGGTAGATCCACGGCGGTTGTGACGTCCTACGATTGTGGGCGTTGTTCGAGATGTCGAAGGAGAAGCCATGGGTGTGCGCGTCGACGTGGTTGCCGACAGGTCGGACGAGGACGCCGGCTTCGTCGGGCAGCGGCTTGTCGAGCAGCACGGCGGCGAGCTCGTCCTGCACGATCGTGATGCGCTTGGTGGCACCGCCGACTTTGCCCAGACCCAGCTGCTCCTGCTCCTCGGTTCGGCGCGCAGTGCGCATGACCCGGCGCAGCGCGACGTGGTGGAGGCCGAGTCTCAGGTGGTGCGTGGCGTCCTGGACTCCGGCGTGCCGGTGCTCGCCATCTGTTATGGCAGCCAGCTGCTTGCGCGCGCCCTCGGCGGCTCGGCGCATCAGGCAAAATATCCGGAGATCGGCTGGTATTCCGTGGAGTCGGGCGACCCGGACCTGTGTCCGCCCGGCCCGTGGGCGCAGTTTCACTCGGACGCATTCACGCCCCCGCCCACAGCGAGGGTGCTGGGTTCGAACGGCGCGGGATGCCAGGCGTTCAGCGATGACTCGCACCGTGCACGTGCGCTCGGGTGGCAGTTTCATCCGGAGGTCACCGCGGCAAGGTTCAGCTCGTGGGCCGATACGATGCGCGACTACTGCACAACGCGCGGAATCGATCCGGACGCGTTGATCGCCGAGGCACCATCGCACGAGCCGCGGCTGCGCGAGGCGACGTTTGCGCTGACCGACTCTGCGGTGGCCTGGCTGTTCGACCGCTGATCTCTCCCTCCGAATGGAGCACATAGTGTCCGAGTGGAGTAGGAATACGTGCTCCACTCGACGGTCAAGTGCTCCACTCGGCGGAGGGGCCGCGGTGTGTCAGCGCAGAAGGCCGGACTCTCTGGCCGCCGCGACGGCCGCGGTGCGCGAGTCTACTCCGAGCTTGGTGAAGACATGCACCAGATGTGACTTCACTGTCGCCTCGCTGACGACCAGCCGTTTCGCGATCTGCCGGTTGGAGGCGCCTTCGGCGACCTGCGAGAGCACCTCGAGCTCACGACCGCTCAGCGACGGCGCCGGAGACCGCATCCGCGTGACCAGTCGCTGCGCCACCAGCGGTGCCAGCACGGTCTCACCGCGTGCCGCACGGTGCACCGCGTCGACCAGCGACTCGGGCGGCGCGTCCTTGAGGAGATAGCCGGCCGCGCCGGCCTCGACGGCGCGCAGGATGTCGGCATCCGTGTCGTAGGTCGTGAGGATCAGGACGGCGGGCGGACTCGGCCGATCCAGCACCAGTCGGGTGGCTTCCACCCCGTCGATGCCCTCGCCCATCTGGAGGTCCATGAGGACGACGTCGACCGGCATACGCGAGATCAGGGCGACCGCCTCAGCGCCCGATGATGCCTCGGCCACCACCTCGAGACCGGAGGCCTCGAGCAGCGCGCGAAGTCCGGCGCGCACGACGGGGTGATCGTCGGTAACCATGACACGGGTCATGTCGATTCCTCCTGAACATCAACGGAGTGCAGCGGGATTCCGGCGCTCACGGCGGTGCCGTCGCCGGGGGCGGACTCGACGGCGAGGGTGCCCTGCAGATCCGCCAGTCGTTCGCGCATCGCCCGTAGGCCGAACCCGCCGCCGGTGGCCGGCACCCGCACCCGCGGGTCGAATCCCACACCGTTGTCGACCACGTCCAGCGCCACCGCATCGTCCTGATAGGTGATGGTCAGGGTGACCTGTGGCGCCTGCGCGTGTTGCTGCACGTTGGCCAGGGCGCCTTGCGCGAGCCGCAGCAGGGCGACCTCGATGGTGGTGGGCAGCGGTCGCGGTTCCCCGTCAACGACAAGGTCGGTGTGGATGCCGCTCTGCCTTCCCAGCCGCTCGAGCAACCGGCCCAGTGCGGCGGGCAGCGGAGCCTGCTCCAGCTCGTCCGGGGCGAGCGCGCGGACCACGATGCGTGCGTCCTTGAGGCCGCTGGACGCGACCTGATCGATCTGCGACATCAGGTCGTGCAGCCGGTCGCCGTCCGGTTCGCCGGCGAGACCCGCCCGGGACAGCAGCACGATCGACGAAAAGCTCTGGGCCAGCGTGTCATGGATGTCGCGGGCCAGTCGGGACCGCTCGGTGAGCACCCCGGTCTGGCGCTGCGCGTCGGCGACGGCGTCCTGCGTGGCGATCAGCTCGTCGACCAGCTGCTGGCGGGCCGCGGTCTCCGCATGCAGCCCCGCATAGATCCAGGAGATCCCGACGGCGACCAGCGCGCCCATGCACGGGCCGATGACGCTCGCCGCGGGGTTGGAGGTGCCGTCGACGATCTGGGCGACCACCACGGCGATGGTGATCAGCGCCACCGTGCCCAGCGCGGGCACCCGCGGGAGCAGGTGCAGCGAGAGGAAGAACAGCGCGAACGCGACCCAGCTGAACTCCGGGGACAGGCAGATCAGCGCGACCCAGCCGAGCACCAGGATCAGGAACCACCCGGTCCCGGCGCGCGGGTCGTCGCTTCGCGCGGCCCGGATCCCCACGGCATACCAGGCGATCAGGACCACGGCGCCGATCACGCTCGCGATCGGATGGGACGGGTCTTGGGCGGCCCGCACCGCCCCGACGACGAGAAGCAGCACGAACAGACCGTGCAGCGCGAACTGCATGGTGCGCATGACGGTCGTGCTGTCGGCGCCGTGCCGTGACCGGTTCGTGGGATCCATTGCCCCGACACTAGCCAGCCGCACCGCGCACGTCCTGCACCCGCATCCATCAAAAGTTGTAGGCGGGCATCCATCACTGGACTCCGCCGGGTTCAACCGTGCGCGCGATGGCATCGGCGCCGAAACAGGGCGTAATGGAGGTGTCTTCAAAAACGACTTCGACGAAAGGAAGTTCGGACGTGTTCCTCGCACTACGTGACCTGCGCTTCGCCAAGGGGCGCTTCGCGTTGATGGGTGCGGTCATCGTGCTGATCAGCCTGCTGGTGGTCATGCTCACCGGCCTCACCGCGGGCCTGGGCGCCCAGAGCACCTCGGCCATCACCTCGCTGCCCGGCGACCGGGTCGCGATGTCCCAGCCCCCGGCCGGCCAAAGCCTGTCGTATACCTCCAGCCACCTGTCGGACGGGGCCGTGGCCGCCGCAAAGCGCCAGCACGGCGTCAAGGCCGCCGCCGAGTTGCAGATCGCGCAGGCCGGTGTGCAAGTGGGTGGCCACGATGTCGCGGCGACCCTCTTCGGTGCCGACCCGGCATCCTTCGTGGCGCCGCACGGGCTGACGGCCAACTCCGTGGTGATCAGTGACGAGCTGGCAAAGAATCAGCACCTCAGCGCGGGCGACGAGGTCGGCATCAATGGGATGAAGTTCACCGTGGCTGCCATCCGCGGGGACTCGTCCTTCAGCCACATGCCCGTCGTGTGGGTGCCCGGTGCCGACTGGGGGAGACTGGTCGGCAACGGCGCCGACAGCTCGGTCCTGGTGCTGAGCACCGGATCCGGCTTCAACTCCGGCGCCTTCGACCACGCGGTCGGAGTGGACAGCATGGCAACCGGGGACTCCCTGTCGGCCATCGGCTCCTACAGCGCGGAGCACGGGTCGCTGACGATGATGCAGGCCATGCTCATGGGCATCAGCGCCCTGGTGATCGGTGCGTTCTTCACGGTCTGGACGATCGGTCGCACCCCGGACCTGGCCGTCCTCAAGGCGATGGGCGCTCGCACCTGGTATCTCGTGCGGGACGCCCTGGGCGAGGCACTGATCCTGCTGGTTGCCGGCGGTGCCCTCGGCACGGCACTGGCCGCCACCATCGGCACCCTGGTCGGTGACAGCGTTCCGTTCGTCGTGGACCTCTCGACCACCGCAGTACCCCTGATCCTCCTGGTTCTGATCGGCATGGTCGGCGCAGCCGCCGCCATCCGCCGGATCAGCACCGTCGACCCCATCACTGCACTAGGAGCCGCGCGATGACTGCTGCACTCACCCTGACCGACATCACGGTCACCTACCCCGACGGCGGACGCACCCTGACCGCCCTGGACAACATCAGCCTGGAGGTGCAGCCCGGCGAGACCATTGCGGTGGTCGGCCCGTCCGGGTCCGGCAAGTCCTCCCTCCTCGCCGTGGCCGGCCTGCTGCTGACACCGAACAGCGGCCGCATCGAGATCGCGGGAGAGGACGTCACTCAGCTGTCCCGCAGCGCCGCTTCGCAGGTGCGGCTGGCCCAGCTCGGACTGGTCTTCCAGCAGTCCAACCTGATCTCGTCGCTGACGGCACGGGAACAGCTTGAGATGGCGGCCAGGCTGCGCGGCGAGAAGGGTCGCGCGGTCCGGCAGCGGGCCGACGAGCTGTTGGACGCGGTGGGCCTGGCCGACGCGGCCGGCCGCCGGCCGCACCAGCTGTCCGGCGGCCAGCGGCAGCGGGTGGGCATCGCCCGGGCGCTGATGAACGACCCGACCCTGCTGTTGGTCGACGAACCGACCTCTGCGCTGGACCATGAGCGAGGCCAGGACATCATCCGCCTCATCACGCGGGTGACCGACGATCGGGGGATCGGCACGGTGGTCGTGACACACGACATGGGTGTTCTGGAGCACGCAAAACGCCTACTGACCCTGGAGGACGGGCAGCTGTCCCACTCGTACGCTGGGGGGCATGGGGGATGAGCGGAAAGGGTTAAGTCGCCGCGCCGTGATGCTGGCGGCGGCCGCAGTGGGTCTGACCGGGTGTGATGTCCGCACCGCTTTCGGAGGCGGCGGTCCGCGTGTTTCGCGGCCGCGAACGCCGACCAGCCCGCCGCCCCCTCCACCCGAGCTGCCCCGCGGAGGGCGGACGATCTTCCCAGGCCACCGACTCTTCGGCTACTGCGGGTCACCCGCGGGGAAGGCGTTGGGGCAGCTGGGCATCGGAGACCTCGACCAGGAGGTCACTACGATGCTGCAGCGCATGCCGGACTGGGCGGCTGGTGAGAAGGTGCTCCCGATGATGGAGCTGATCGCCACGATCGCGCTGGCCGCACCCGGCGCCGACGGGAGATATCGGGGTCGGATTGCCGAGTCCGCCATCGAGACCTGGTTGAAGTGCGCCCGCGCGCACCGCACCATGCTGGTGCTGAACCTCCAGCCCGGGAGGGCCACTTTCCTCGATGAGGTCACGCATTACGAGCGCTGGCTGCGCGAGCCCGACGTAGGGCTGGCGCTCGACCCCGAGTGGGCCGTCGGCCCCGAGCAGGTGCCCGGCAAGGTCTTCGGACACACCACCGGCGACGAGATCAACGAGGTCGCACAGTGGCTGTCCAGGGTGGTGAGGCAGCACGACCTGCCGCAGAAGCCGCTGATCTATCACATCCTGCGACCCTCGATCATCTCCGATGAGGCAGCCCTCACCTCGCACCCGGGCATCGCCCTCGTGAAGTCGGTGGACGGCATCGGCGGTGCCGCCGACAAGGAGCAGACCTACCGGGAGGTCATGCGCGGCACCCCGGCCACGGCGCATGCTGGGTTCAAGCTGTTCTTCCAGGAGGACGCCGCGCAGGGTCCGTTGATGACACCGTCGCAGGTGCTCGCCCTGGTCCCGCGACCGGACTACGTGGTCTACGAGTAACGTCGCAGACGGTGCATGCCGCGACGGTCGTCGCGATGCCGCGAGGAGGTCCAGATGGACGGGCACGCTGCCTACGCCGTGGGTTCGCACGAGTCGAACCACGCTGCCCGCCGGGCTATCGGCCACAGCTGGACCCCGGCGTCGGCGACGAGCCTGCTCGGACGGCGAGTCGTCATCACCGGCGCGACCCGTGGACTCGGGCTGGCAAGCGCAACCGAGCTGGCCACCATGGGCGCTTCTCTGATCCTGGCGGTTCGCGACGAGGTGCACGGCGCCGAGGTTGCCGGTCGTCTGCGAGACGACTATTCGGTCGATGTCGAGGTGGCGCGACTTGACCTTGCGGACCTGGCGACTGTGCGCGAGTTCGCTGCGCGCATGAACGGGCCGATCGACCTGCTCGTCAACAATGCCGGGCTGATGTGGGGGCCGCGCAGAACAACGGTGGACGGTTTCGAGGGGCAGCTCGCCACCAACTATCTCGGCCACTTTGCGCTGACCGGCCTGTTGCTTCCGCGACTTCTGGAAGCACCGGCATCCCGCGTGGTCAGCGTAACGAGTGCACTGCACACCAGTGGTCGATTCGACTTCGACGACATGAACTTCACCCGCCGATACAGCCAGTACGCCGCCTACAGTCGTTCGAAGCTGGCGATGCTGGTCTTCGCACGCGAGCTGGCCCGCCGATCCCAGCGGGCGGGCATCGCCCTGAGCAGCTACGCGGCGCACCCCGGGTATGCCGCGACCGATCTGCAGACGCGCGGCCGAGGCAGCGTGATGACCGGGGTGATGACGCTGGGCAACGTGCTGTTCGCGACGTCCGCCCAGCAGGGTGCGACCCCGATCGTGTGTGCGGCGACGGTGCCCGGACTGCCGAACGGGACGTATGTCGGGCCCAGCCGATGGGGCGGTCTGCGCGGTGCGCCCGGGGTCGCCAGGTCCAGCCCGGCATCACGGGACCTGGACGCAGCACGCCGGCTCTGGGACTACTCACAGGAGGCCACCGGCGTCGAGTTCGGGTTCGGAGGTTAGCTAGAGGTACTGCCCGGTGTGGGAGTCGTCGGACCCACCCGGGTGCGGCTGCGGATGCGCCCCGCTCTGGCCGACAGGAAGTCCGCGGCGCATCGCCTGCAGCTGGGCCTGCGCCGCCATCTGCTGGGCCATGATGGCCGTCTGGATGCCGTGAAAGAGTCCCTCGAGCCAGCCGACGAGCTGCGCCTGCGCGATGCGCAGCTCGGCGTCACTGGGCGCGTCGTCCTTGAACGGCAACGCAATCCGGTCGAGCTCGTCGACCAGCTCCGGTGCCAGACCGTCCTTGAGCTCCTCGATCGAGCGGTGGTGGATGTCGGCCAGCCGCTTGCGGCCGGCGTCATCGAGCGGGGCGTTGCGCACCTCCTCGAGCAGCTGCTTGATCATCGAGCCGATCCGCATCACCTTGGCGGGGTGCTCGACGAGATCTGCGGGGTTGTCGCTGCTCTCCTCGTCGTCCTCGGCGTCGGACGAGGTCGCGACCCCCATACCGTCCTGGCTCACGACGACGAAGCGCTGCTCGTCGTCGGACTGGTTGCTGGTCGAGTCATTGGTGGGCATGACCCCATCCTGCCAAATCGCCCGCCATCGGTCAGTAGGAACCGGCGGGTGCGACGAGGGCCCCACCATTCAGCAAGAACGTGCGGGGAGTGTGATCCAAGCGCTCAGAGCGTCAGCAGCACCTTGCCGATGTGCTTCGAGTCCTTCAGGGCGCGGTGGGCGTCGGCGACATCTTCCATCGGTATGCGGGTGTCGATCACCGGGTGCACGGTGCCCGCCTCGATCATCGGCCAGACATGTTCGCGCACGGCCTCGACGATGGCGGCCTTCTCCGGGAGCGGCCGGGATCGCAGCCCGGCCGCCATCACCGCGGCGCGCTTGCCGAGCAGCTTGGCGATGTTGAGCTCGCCCTTGGCCCCACCCTGCATACCGATGATGACCAGCCGGCCGTCGGTGGCCAGAGCGTCCAGGTTGCGATCCAGGTACTTCGCGCCGATCACGTCCAGGATCACGTCCGCGCCATCGTCGTGCGTCGCCGCGGCCAGCTCCTCGACGAAGTCCTGCTCTCTGTAGTTGATCAGGATGTCGGCGCCGAGACTCATGCACGCCTCGAGCTTCTCGGCCGAACCCGCGGTGACGGCTACGCGCGCGGCCACGGCCTTGGCGAGCTGAATGGCCATCGTGCCGATGCCGCTCGACCCGCCGTGCACGAGCAGCGTCTCGTCCGGTTGCAGCTTTGCACCCAGGAAGACGTTGGACCACACGGTGCACACCACCTCGGGCAGCGCCGCAGCATCGACCAGACTCACGCCGTCGGGGACCGGAAGAACCTGCCCGGCAGGCACGGCCACCTGCTCGGCATACCCGCCGCCGGCCAGCAGAGCGCAGACCTGATCGCCGACGTGCCAGTCGCGGACGTCGTTGCCGACCGCGCTGATCGTGCCGCTGACCTCCAGCCCGGGGATCTCCGACTCACCCGGAGGCGGTGGGTAGAGGCCCTGCCGCTGCATCAGGTCTGCACGATTGACTCCGGTTGCCGCAACCTCGACCACGACCTGCCCCCGCCGAGGCGTCGGGGCGGGCACGTCGGCGAGCGTGAGAGCGGACTCGTCGCCGAAGGACGGCAGGGTGATGGCCTTCATGCGTCCGACACTAGCCGGGTCAGATCCGTAGGCGTATCGACATCTGCCGCCGCCCGGTCGTCGACCGGCACGGAGACGACCGTGAGCGCCTCGAGCACGCGCCGTACCGCCGCTCCGTCCGCGGTCTCGGGCAGGGCCGCGCGCAGAACGGCGGTGTGGTGCAGAGCCAGCAGTGGTTGCCGATGCCCGTGGGAGTCGACGGCGACGGCGGATGCGGGCGCCGGTGCGTCGGCCAGGGCGGCGCGCAGGGCGGCCAGGCCGCGAGCGGCATACGGCATGTCACCGGCGATGACGGCGACCAGCGCCGAGTCGATCCGCTCGAGCGCGGCCGCGATCGCCGCAACGGGGCCGCCGTGCGGGGGATCCTCGCGCATCCAGGTGACCGGCCGCGGTGTCGGGCGCTCGTCGCCCACACAGATGACCGCCAGGTCCGAGGGCAGCTCGCTCAGCAGGTGACCGAGCACGGTCGTTGGCCCGAAGGCGGCGGCGGTCTTGTCCCCGCCCCCGAACCGCCGGGAGGTCCCTCCGCACAGCACGACGCACGTCATGCCGTCGAGGCCCGCGCTCATGTGACCAGTGTGGCAGCCCGGGGATCAGTCGCGGTAGCCAAGGCGGCGGCTGAGCGTGGTCGCCGCGCGCTGCACTTCTTCGACCAGCAGGTCGAAGATGTTGGGGTCCACCTGCTCGTGCGGATACGTGACGGCGACCCCGGCCGACGGGTGACCGTTGTGGTCCAGGACCGCGGCAGCCACCGAGGCGAAACCCTCGGTCACCGAGTCGCGCTCCACGGCATACCCGCGCCGCCGGACCTGAGCGAGCTCGGACCGCAGCGCGCTGAGCGAACTTGGCCCGTGCCCGCCGCGCTGCACGAAGTCGTCGCGTGCGGGATAGAGCGCTCGCACCTGCTGCGGCGGCAGCGCCGCGAGGACGGCCAGGCCGGAGGCGGTCAGCTGGGCCGGCATCCGCACCCCGACATCGGTGACCAGGGATGGTCGGCCCGCCGCTCGTTCCTCGATCACGTAGAGCACGTCGCGTCCGTGCAGCACCACTAGGTGTGCGTTGTGCGTGGTCGCGTCCACCAGCCGTGTCAGCGCAGGTCTGGAGATGCGAGCAAGGGGAGCCTGCCGGGCGTAGGCCGAGCCGAGCTCGAATGCCGCGACGCCCAGACCCCAACGCCGGTCGTCCGCCAGGTGGCTGACGAAGCCGGCATCCCGCAGCACCGTGAGCAGGTGGTACGTCGATGAGCGAGGCAGCCCGAGGGCGCGGGCGATGGACGCGGCAGGCAGCGGCTCGGCATGCCGAGCGAGCAGCTGCAGCAGCGCCAGCGCGTGGGTTGCGGCCGGTGCGTTGCTCATCGTCACTCCAGACAGGGAAGATGTCGGGTCAGGCCCATCTTTACTCATGTCTCAGATCCGAGACAAGAGTGACCTCGGAGGGGCTGTCCGACCACGGTGGAGGGAGTGCAATGGAACACATGAGCACATCAGTCATCGTGGGCGTAGGGCCCCTCAGCTTCGCGGACGTCGTCGCGGTCGCGCGGCACGACGCGACGGTCACCATCGGCGACGAGGCCGCGGACGGCATCCGCCGCAGCCGAGAGGTCATCGAGGCGCTGGCCGACGACACCATCCCGCACTACGGCGTCTCGACCGGGTTCGGTGCCCTGGCGACCAGGCACATCCCGCTGGAGCTGCGCGCGCAGCTGCAGCGCAGCCTGGTCCGCTCGCACGCGGCCGGCTCCGGCCCCGAGGTCGAGCGGGAGGTCGTGCGCGCCACGATGCTGCTGCGGCTGTCCACTCTCGCCACCGGGCACACGGGCGTGCGACTCGACACCGCGCAGGCGTATGCCGAGCTGTTGAACGCCGGCCTGACGCCGATTGTTCACGAGTACGGCTCTCTGGGCTGCTCCGGCGACCTTGCGCCGCTGGCACACTGCGCTCTCGCGGTCATGGGCGAGGGCAAGGTGCGCGACCGCGACGGCGAGCTGCACGTCACCGCGGATGCGCTGACGGCACACGGGATCACGCCGGTCGAGCTCCGCGAGAAGGAGGGTCTTGCCCTCATCAACGGCACCGACGGAATGCTGGGTCAGCTCGTACTCGCGATCACCGACCTGCGCCGGCTGCTGACCACCGCCGACATCACGGCCGCGATGAGCGTCGAGGGCCTGCTCGGCACCGACGATGTCTTCGCAGCCGACCTGCAGGCGATCCGCCCGCACCCCGGCCAGGCAGCCAGCGCAGAGAACATCCGGAAGATCATGGCGGGCAGTCCGATCCGGGAAAGCCACCGCGACCCGCAGGCCTGCACCCGGGTGCAGGACGCCTACTCGCTGCGCTGCTCACCGCAGGTCGCCGGCGGTGCCCGTGACACTGTCGCGCACGCCGCATCCGTCGCGACCATCGAGCTCGCCTCGGCGATCGACAACCCCGTCGTCACCCGCGGCGGCCGAGTTGAGTCCAATGGAAACTTCCACGGGGCGCCGATCGCCTACGTGCTGGACTTCCTGGCGATCGTCACCGCCGACGTGGCGAGCATCAGCGAGCGGCGCACCGATCGCTTCTTGGACAAGGCTCGCAACGCGGGACTGAACCCGTTCCTCGCGGACGACCCGGGAGTCGACTCCGGTCACATGATCGCGCAGTACACGCAGGCGGCGATCGTCTCAGAGCTGAAGCGGCTGGCGAGCCCGGCCAGCGTGGACTCGATCCCGTCCAGCGCGATGCAGGAGGACCACGTGTCCATGGGCTGGTCGGCCGCCCGCAAGCTGCGCCGCTCCATCGACGGGCTGACCCGCGTGCTCGGCATCGAGCTACTCACTGCTGCACGCGGACTGGACCTGCGTGCGCCGCTCGCCCCGGCACCGGCGACCGCGGCCGTGGTCGCTGAGCTCCGCAAGACCACCGCGGGTCCCGGCACCGACCGGCACCTGGCACCCGAGATCGAGTCGGCGGTCCAGCTCGTCGCCACCGGCGAGGCCCTGGCCGCCGTCGAAAGGGTCACCGGACCACTCAACTGAAACTCACCGAATTCCGAACCTGCTGAAGGAGATTGACATGGAAGGCGCTCGCCCCGTCCGTGCACCGCGTGGCACCGAGCTGACTGCTCGCTCCTGGGCCACCGAGGCACCCATGCGGATGCTGATGAACAACCTCGACCCGGAGGTGGCCGAGCGTCCCGACGATCTGGTCGTCTACGGCGGCACCGGTCGCGCTGCGCGCGACTGGAAGTCCTTCGACGCCATGGTGCGGACCCTGCGCACCCTCAAGGGCGACGAGACGATGCTGGTGCAGTCCGGTCGCCCCGTCGGCGTCATGCAGACCCATGAGTGGGCGCCACGAGTGCTCATCGCCAACTCCAACCTTGTGCCGGACTGGGCCAACTGGCCCGAATTCCGCCGCCTGGAGCACCTGGGCCTGACCATGTATGGCCAGATGACCGCCGGTTCCTGGATCTATATCGGCACCCAGGGCATCGTCCAGGGCACCTACGAGACCTTCGCCGCGATCGCGGAGAAGCGCTTCGGTGGCACCCTCGCCGGCACTCTCACGCTGACGGCCGGCTGTGGCGGTATGGGCGGGGCCCAGCCCTTGGCCGTAACCTTGAACGACGGTGCCTGCCTGATCGTGGACGTCGATCGCGATCGTCTGCAGCGTCGGGTCGACAACCGCTATCTCGACGAGGTCGCCGACTCGCTCGACGAGGCCATCGACAAGGCCGTGCAGGCCAAGAATGACAAGCGTGCCTGGTCCGTGGGCGTCGTCGGCAACGCGGCGCAGGTCTTCCCCGAGCTGCTGCGTCGCGGTGTGCCGATCGACATCGTCACCGACCAGACCAGCGCTCACGACCCGCTGTCCTATTTGCCCGAGGGCATCGACCTGGGCGACTGGCACGACTACTCCGAGCGCAAGCCCGAGGAGTTCACCGACCGCGCGCGCGAGTCGATGGCCAAGCACGTGCAGGCCATGGTCGAGTTCCAGGACGGCGGCGCGGAGGTCTTCGACTACGGCAACTCCATCCGCGACGAGGCCCGCCACGGCGGGTATGAGAGAGCGTTCGAGTTCCCGGGGTTCGTCCCTGCCTACATCCGACCGCTCTTCTGCGAGGGCAAGGGCCCGTTCCGATGGGCCGCACTGTCGGGTGACCCCAAGGACATCTACGCGACCGACAAGGCCGTGATGGACCTCTTCCCGGACAACGACCGGCTGCAGAAGTGGATGCGCGGTGCCCGCGAGAAGATCGCGTTCCAGGGGCTGCCCGCCCGCATCTGCTGGCTGGGCTACGGAGAGCGTGACAAGGCCGGGCTCGCGATCAACGACCTGGTCAGAAGCGGTGAGGTCTCCGCACCGATCGTCATCGGTCGGGATCACCTGGACTGCGGCTCGGTCGCCTCGCCCTACCGCGAGACCGAGGCAATGGCAGACGGATCCGATGCCATCGCCGACTGGCCGCTGCTGAACGCGCTCGTCAACACCTCCAGTGGCGCCAGCTGGGTCTCGATCCACCACGGTGGCGGCGTCGGGATCGGCCGGTCCATCCACGCCGGGCAGGTCTCGCTCGCCGACGGCACGGACCTGGCCGCCCAGAAACTTGCCCGGGTGCTCAGCAACGACCCGGGTATGGGAGTCATTCGGCATGTCGACGCCGGATATGACCGCGCCGACGAGGTCGCCGACGAGCGCGGCGTGCGCGTCCCGATGCGCGAGGAGTGAGGCGGATGCCTCTTCCCTCGGCGCTCGTCACCCGCGAGTTCGACCGGATGTGGGACGAGCTCGTGCCAGTCGGCAAGGCGCCGTCCGGCGGTTATCGCCGGTTCGCCTGGACCCGCGATGACCACACGCTGCGCGAGTGGTTCGCGGGTGAGTGCACGTGCCGTGGCCTGGACCTGACCACCGACCGCATGGGCAACCAGTGGGCGTGGTGGGGTGATCCGGATGCGGTGCCCGGACAGGGCCTGGTCATCGGGTCACACCTGGACTCGGTGCCCGACGGTGGCGCCTATGACGGTCCGCTGGGGGTGCTCTCGGCGTTCGCCGTGGTCGACGCGCTGCGAGAGAAGGGGATCACACCGTCCCGGCCGCTCGCCGTCGTCAACTTCGTCGACGAGGAAGGTGCCCGTTTCGGGGTCGCCTGCGCCGGGTCGCGCGTGATCACCGGAGCTCTCGACGCGGATCGGGCACGCGGGCTGGTCGACAGCGAGGGATTGACGATGGCCGAGGCGTTGGCCGCCGCCGGTCGCTCGGCAGAAGACTTGGGCAGGGACGACGAGACGCTGCGGCGCATCGGATGTTATGTCGAACTGCACGTCGAGCAGGGTCGCGCCATGGCGGACCTGGACCCGGACACCTCGGCCGTCGCGATCGGCACCGACATCTGGCCGCACGGGCGCTGGCGGCTCGATCTGCCCGGCGTGGCCAACCACGCGGGCACGACGCGGCTGGTGGATCGGTCGGACGCCACCCTGCTCGCGGCCGAGCTCGTGCTCGCGGCACGGGCGGAGGCCATGCGACACCGGACGGTCGCGACGGTGGGCAAGTTGCGGCTGGAACCCGGTGGTGTCAACGCGATTGCCTCACATGCCACGGCGTGGCTCGACGCTCGCGGGCCTGTCGAGGAGGACGTTCGCGCCACCGTCTCGGCGCTCTCCGACGAGACGGCACAGCATGGCGGCACGGTGACAGAGGAGTCGTGGACGGGCACAACGCCGTTCGACGAGGGACTGATCGGTCGCCTGCGCGGTATCCTCGGCGCCGAAGTGCCGCTGCTCGGCACCGGCGCCGGTCACGATGCGGGGATCCTGTCGAATGTCGGCATCCCCACGGCCATGCTCTTCGTGCGCAACCCGACCGGTGTGTCGCACTCCCCGGCGGAGTTCGCTGAGCAGGATGACTGCCATCGCGGCGTCTCTGCTCTCACCGACGTCGTGGAAGGCCTGCTGTCGTGACGACCTACTGGGCGCAGCACGCAACGCTGCGTGGTGGGGTGGCCCCTGGCGTGACCTTGGAGGTGATGGACGGTCGCTTCACCCGGATCGACACCCACACGAATCCGGGAGCGGCGCAGCGTCTTTCGGGGATCGCACTTCCCGGGCTGGCCAACTGCCACAGCCACGCTTTTCACCGGGCGCTGCGCGGGCGCACACACCACGAGGGCGGCACGTTCTGGACCTGGCGCAAGGGGATGTATGCCGTGGCGAGCCGGCTGGACCCGGACCGTTACCTCGCGCTCGCCCGGGCCACCTACGCGGAGATGGCACTGGCCGGGATCACCGCGGTGGGGGAGTTCCACTACCTGCACCACCAGGTGGACGGCACGGCCTACGCCGACGCGAACGTCATGGGCGAAGCGCTGCGACAGGCCGCGGCGGAAGCCGGCGTGCGGCTCACGCTGCTCGACACCTGTTACGTCTCAGGCGGGCTCGATGAGGCCGGTCACCTCGAGATAGCGGACGAGCAGCGGCGGTTCTCCGACGGCGACGCCGATGGGTGGGCCCGTCGCTGGCACGATCTGAAGCCGGACGCGAACACCGCGATCGGCGCGGCCATCCACTCGGTGCGCGCCGTGCCCCGGGACCAGATGCGGACGGTCGTGACGGCGGCCGAGGGCGGGCCGCTGCATCTCCACCTGTCGGAGCAACCGGCCGAGAACCAGGCTTGCCGGCAGCACTACGGATGCACCCCGACCCAGCTGCTGCGCGACGTCGGCGCGCTCGGCGCGCACACCACCGCAGTGCACGCGACCCACCTGACCGACGACGACATCGCGCTGCTCGGCGGCACGCGCACCACCTGCTGCTTCTGCCCGACCACGGAACGGGACCTGGCCGACGGAATCGGGCCGGCGCGGGCGCTGCTCGACGCCGGCAGCCCGCTGAGCCTCGGCTCCGACCAGCATGCGGTGATCGACCTGATCGAGGAGGCCCGAGCGCTCGAGATGCACGAGCGACTGAGTACCCTGACCCGTGGCCGGCTGGACCACGACGCGCTGCTCACGGCCGCCACCGACCACCGGTCCATCGGCTGGTCGGACGCCGGTGCGCTGGAGGTCGGCGCACGAGCGGACCTCGTGACCGTCCGGAGCGACTCTCCCCGCACGGCAGGTGCCGCACCCGAGCAGATCCTGTATGCCGCGTCGGGCGCCGACGTCGACACGGTCATCCGCGACGGTGAGGTGGTCGTGCAGGACGGCCGGCACCGCCTCGGTGATGTCGGGGCGCTGCTCGCGCGGGCCATCGCACCACTTTGGGAGGACGCCACATGAGTGCAACACTTGTCACCGGCATCGCCGAGCTCGTAACCAACGACCCGGCCCGCGAACGGGGGCTGCTCGGTATCGTCGAAGATGCGGCCATCGTGCTCGACGACGACCGGGTGAACTGGATCGGATCGGCGCACGACGCCCCGGATGCCGACGACCACCTCGACCTCGCAGGCCGTGCGGTGCTGCCCGGATTCGTCGACAGCCACTCGCATCTGGTGTTCGCCGGCGACCGCAGCGCCGAGTTCGCGGCCCGCATGACCGGCACCCCGTACGACGGAGGCGGGATCGCCGTGACCCGCGAGGCGACGCGCGCGGCCTCCGACGACGAGCTGCGGGCACTGGTGGCCGCCCGGGTGCAGGAGATGGCCGCGCTGGGTACGACCACCATAGAGATCAAGAGCGGCTACGGCCTGAGCATCGGCGAGGAGGTGCGTGCGCTGCGGATCGCCAGAGAGTTCACCGCAGACACGACCTATCTGGGCGCGCACGTGGTTCCGCCTGAGCACCGGGGCGACCGCGCGGCATACGTCGACCTGTGCAGCGGTGCGATGCTTGAGGCCTGCGCTCCTCATGCACGCTGGATCGACGTGTTCTGCGAGCCGCACAGCGAGTTCGCATTCACCAAGGACGAGGCCCGGCAGATCCTGACAGCCGGCCGGGAGCGTGATCTGCTGCTGCGGCTGCACGGCAACCAGCTCGGGCACGGTCCCGGTGTGCAGCTGGCCGTCGAGCTGGGCGCGGCGAGCGTCGACCACTGCACCTACCTGTCGGATGCGGACGTGGATGCCCTCGCCGGTTCGGACACTGTGGCGACGCTGCTGCCGGGCGTGGAGTTCTCGACCCGCTCGCCCTACCCCGACGCCCGCCGGCTGGTCGACGCCGGCGTCGACGTCGCGCTGGCCAGCGACTGCAACCCCGGTACCTGCTACTCCAGCTCGATGCCGCTGATGGTGGCGCTCGCGGTCCGCGAGATGGGGATGTCGCCGGAGGAGGCAGTGTATGCCGCAACCGCCGGGTCGGCACGCTCCTTGCGTCGCGAGGACATCGGCGGCATTCGCCCTGGCACGTCCGTCCAGCATCTGGCGGTCTTGTCCGCGCCGTCCTACCGGCACCTGGCCTACCGCGCCGGCATGCCGATCGCGCAGCGGTTCGATCTGGCGGGGTTGCGACTGGCACACTGATCCGACTATGACTGATGTCGGCGTGCGCTCTGAGAGCCGCATCAGGCTACCGAGCAGCATGGCCGGCCGGTCGGTGCGCGCGAGCGTGGCGTGGATCGTCACGGTGATGCTCGTGCTGCCGCTGTTCTGGTGGACGGCGAGCCTGATCGCCAGAGGCTGGATCCCCCAGGGCGACCAGGCGCTGATCGCGATCGGCTCGCACGACGTGTTCAGCACGCACCCGCCGTTGCTCGGCATGCGGTCGACCAGCTCTCTCACGGCACCGGGTGTCTACGCCCACCACCCCGGGCCGCTGCAGTTCTACGTGCTGGCGTTGCCCTATCTGCTCACGGCCTATCACCCGTTCGGGATCCTGCTCGGCTGTCTGGCCACCACCTTGGCCTTCGTCGCCCTGGCCCTGCACTCCGCCCACCGTGCCGCCGCGCTGCCGGGGCTCCTGGTTGCGACGGGTGTCATCGCGGTCCTGGAGCTCCAGTTCGGTGAGGAGTTGGTGCTGCCCCTGAACATGTGGCCGCCGATCATCGGCCTGGTGGCGGTGCAGATGCTCGGCTGGCGGCTGTTCCTCGGGCAGTTGTCCGCCCTGCCCTGGTATGCGGTCTGTGCGAGCTACGTCGCCCAGGTCCACATCGAGTTTGCTCCTGTGGTCGGGCTGCTGACGGTCGCCCTGCTGCTGACCGGCCTGGTGCGGTGGCGCCGACGTCGTGGCGCGTTCTGGCCGCTGCCGGGGTTCCGGCGGCAGAGCGAGGCCCCGAGGTGGCGTCGGCACGGGTGGGTCACGAGCGCCCTGGTGCTTGTCTGCTGGTTCCCGGTGCTGGTCGATCTGGTCAAGGACAGTCCGTCGAACGCCACGGAGCTGCTTCGGATGGCGACCACCCCGTCGCCCAAGAGCGTCGGTCTGGGGTTTCGTGGCTGCACTTCCTGACCCTCGTGACACCGGTGGGTGGGCAGGTGACGGTTGCCGGGCTGCTCGTCGGTGCCGTGACGGTGTTGGTGGCCGTGGCGGCCGTGGTTCAGCTGATCGCGTGCCGCGTCCGGCATCGGCACAACGAGGACCGCACGGGCTCGCCGATCCTCCAGCTGTATGCGGTGTGCGTCCTGACTTGCGTCCCGGTGATCTGGATGGGCTCGCACATCGATGACGGTCTGCGGATGCTCTATCTGAGCCTGATGTGGGCAGCCCCGATGCTGCTGCTCGGCACCACGTGGTGGTGGGTGTGCGCGACGGTGCGGACACTCAGCCCACAGGCCCTGAGCCGCGGGCTGCAGGGACTGCGGCGGCGACTGTCCCTGTGCTGGTGGGTCGTGCCACCCGCGGTGGTGGCAGCGCTGTTCGCGGGCGTCACCATCTGGCATACCGCACCCTCCGGGGACGACCCCGACGGCCGCGGGCCGGTCGCGCAGGCGCGGTCGATGGTGCCGAGCATGGTCACGGCGCTCGACAGGCCCGGCTTGCAGGGCCGGCCGGTGGTCGTGAAGTGGTCCGGTGTCCAGTCCTGGGCGAGCGTCGGACCGGCGTTGGAGTCCGCGCTCATCGCGCGCGGAAGGCACGTCTATTACGACGTGGTGTGGCCATATCCCGAGTACGACGAGTTCCGGCGGGTGGCACACGCGCCGAACGGCGCGGTCGTCGTGAGCCTGCGGGAGCGGTCGGGGCCGGGCGCCGCCTGGTCTTTGACCGACGCCCCACCGGCGTCCAAGATCCTCACGTTCGCGGAGACTGCGGGAGACGGAAGCGGTCAGCTGCAGATGCTGATCCTCAAGGCGCCGTTCAGCCGACCGACGCCTTGATGGTGTAGAGCACCTTCGAGCCGTCGACCTTGGTGACCACGGCACTGAAGGTCCGCTTGGTGCCGTCGATCGTGGTCGTGCAGCTGGTGCTCGCACCCTTCTTGGCCTTCAGGTCGCCGGCACACTTCACGGCGCCGATCTTGTGCCCGGACAACGTGGAGCCGAGCTTGCTCTTGATTGCCTTCTCGATGTCGTTCTTCTGGACCGAGGAGGAGCACCCGGAGACGCCGAGGGCAAGCACGGCCGCGGCCGTCAGACAGGTCGCAGCGCGGCGAGCGGGGTGGTTCATTGATGGTCTCCACTTCTTTCTGCTCTCGCAGATGGTACGCGGCGACGCTCCTGGGCGCGAAGTCGTGCCACTCACCATGAGTGGTCACAGATGCCCGGTCTATCGATGGTCAGGCCGTGCATCTGCGACCACTGGATGCTCATGATGGCTAAGTCACCACGGCAGTCCGGCCGCCGTTGGCCGGGCCCGATGAGTTCCGCGAAAGGGGAGGCGGCCGCTGGCGCAGCTGACCTCGATGGTCCGGGCGGACGTCCCGGTCGAGCAGTCGGGCCAGGGATCGGCGACCCAGAGCACCGTGCGTCAGGTGGGGTCGGCGATGGGCTCGGCGCTCTCCGGCGCGCTCTTGTCGGTCGGCCTGGGCATCTACCTGGCCACCGGCACGCCCTACGACCAGTCGGCCGGCAGCACCCTGCAGGTCCTGCGTGCAGGGGGTGGACACGATGCCCTGGTTGCCGAGCTCAGCGGACAGTTCGCCGACGGCACTCGGGTTGCCCTGTTCGGATCGGTGGTATTCCTGCTCCTGGGGCTGGTGGGCGCGGTCCAGGTGCTACGGACCTCGCAGGTGGCAGGCAGGTCGCTGTCCGAAGCGACCATTCGGCTGCTCGCTGACCTCGGCCCCACATGGCTCCTATCGGGCGGCCACCGGGACGGGGGCGTCATCGGCAAGCCGGGTGCCCATGTCGCCGATCTGATGGCCGCGCGCCAGCGCCCAAAAGAACGCGATCGCGTATGCCGCGATGACGGCGATGCCGAACCAGTTGTAGGGCGGCGCCTGACTGGGTAGCACGGATTCATAGAGCGGATAGCCGAACGCGATCACGCCCAGGATCGGCACGGCGAAGTGGCGGATCCAGCTGAACTCGTCGCGATGCTGGCGCCAGAAGTAGGGGATCGTGGCGATGTTGGTGACGATGAAGACCACCATGAACAGGTCGGTAGCAAGCGTGGCGGTGTAGTTGAAGGCGTTGCCTGCACCGACGAGGCCGCCGACGATCAGGGTCGCGATCATGGCCAGGACGATAGGGATGCTGATCGCCGCCCATGGGGTGCGGCGAACCGGCAGCACCCTGGTCATCAGCTCGGGAAAGAGCCCGTCACGGGCGCTGTTGAACAGCACTCGGGAGCCGGCGTTGCCGGTCCCGAAGAGCACGCCTACCGCGCTGGTGAACGCCGCGAAGTAGAGCAGGTACTGCAACGGACTCGCGGCGGCAATGGTCGCGCCGAGGAACGGGAACTCCGCGCCGGCGAGCCTACTGGGACTTCCGTGCAGACCGACCACCATCGCCCAGGCCATGAACAGGTAGATGAAGAATGCCGCACCGGTGGCCGCCCAGATTGCGCGGGGCAGCGCCCGGCGGGGATTGCGGGCCTCTTCGGCCAGTGGCGACGAACCGCTCGCCCCGAGGAAGAGGAAGATGGCAAGCACGAATCCCAGGCCGAAGCCGGACGCTCCGTTCTTGATATTTGCCGGGTTGAAGCCGGCGCCGTTGATGTGGCCCCACGACGTGACCAGCATCGCGATGGCGCAGACGAAGAGCAGCGTTGCCTCGATCGCGAACAAGGAGACCGCGGCCAGCACGGAGATCTTCACGCCCCGCAGCAGGAGCGCCATGACGATGGCCTCGAGCACGAGCGCGGCGACCCACCAGGGCAGGTCGAAACTGAACGAGCGCTGCACAACCGTGTTGACCCACACCCCGATCTGAAAGAACACCGCGGTGTAGAAGACGAACATCGCCAGTAGGTATCCACCGGCTATCGTCGCGCCGGTACGCGGACCGAACGCCCGTGCGCAGTAGGTCGCGTAGAAACCGGCGCTCGGGGATACGCGGGAGAACTCGGCGGTCGAGTTGACGTGGCAGGCAAAGCCAATCGTCGCGATCAGGATGACGAAGGGGGTGCCGACACCGGCGGCCCCGACGATGGCCGCGAAGACGAAGACCGAGGCGATCGCCGGCGCGACCTCGGCGATATTGTTCGCGACCAGTTCCGGAATGGACAGTGTGCCCGTTGCCAGTCCAGCGGGGTTCTGCGCCGCGCCGGAGTGATTCGCATGCCTGGGAAAAGCCATGGTTGTCGCCTCCAGCGGAATCCTACCGCTGAGGGGCGAGATCTACCATGGTCAGAGAAGCGCCGCGGTGCCCCGCGACGGATGGGTGTCTGAAAGGGGCCACACAGATGTCATCGACCGAGCACGGCGAATGGTACGTCGCGGGAGCCTATCCCGAGCTGCGCGCGCAGCCACCGTGGGTGATGGAGGAGATGATCGCTGCGCAGACCACCCTGCCTGGCCGACTCGCCGAGGTCGAGCAGGCGGCGCCGCAGGTGGCGGAAGCGCTCCGGGACGCGGTGGAGCGAGGAGTGCCCGTGGTCGTCACGGGTATGGGAACTGCGGGGCATGCAGCGCGTGCTACCGCCCAGATACTGAATGACGCCATCAGTGAATCGACCGACACGGCAGGGATAGTCGAGTTCCGAGATGCGTCGGAACAGTCCGCGCTGCCGCGCCGTGGCGGTCTGTGCCTGGCGATCTCGCATGGCGGGATGTCCAAATCGACCGTTGCCGCACTGCGGGCAGCGGACGCATCGGGAGCTCGCACTGCGGTGATCACTGCGAGCCCTGGCACGCCGGCGGCGCGAGCAGCTCAGACGGTGCTGTGCACTCCGATCCAGGACGCATCGTATTGTCACACGGTGGGCTACCTGTCGCCGATGCTCGGGGCGATGTGCATTGCGTCCTCCTATCGCGGTGAGTCCTTCCCGGTTGCCGGGGTGGCTGCGTATCTGAAGTCGCTCGATGAAATAGCCTCTGCCGCAACCAGGATGGGCGCAGCACTGCACGGCGTTCGGCAGGTGATCGCCGCCGGAAGTCTGCATGATGCGGTGAGCGCAAGGGAACTCTCCCTCAAGATCTCGGAGGGCGCCCGCCTTCCTACCTGTGCGCTCGGTGTCGAGGACGTGTTGCATGGCTATCTGGCGGGACACGACGATGACTCTGCTCTGGTGGTGTTCGCCACCAGCGGGCCGGGCGATGACAGCTGCGTGCGCACGGCCGGCAACCTGCTGCGGGCCTCCCAGCGAATTGGGCTGCGGGCCGGCGCAATTGTGAGTGAGCGGTTGAGCGGCGCGATCGAGCAGTCCACCGTCAGCGCCGGGTCGGTGGTTCTCCCCGGTGCGGACCTGCCTCAGTGCTGGGCGTCGTTGCTCGGGTCGGCGCTGGCACTTCAATATGTGACTGTCGGGCTGGTGCGCGCGCGGCAGGTCAACCCGGACCTGATTCGTCGGGAGGAGCAGCCCTATCGCGAGGCAATCCCGCTCGGCGACACCAAGGTTTCCCGGGGCTGACACCGAGGCGGGTTCAGCGTAGGCGCTCGCCCCAGTCCGTCAGTGTGCGCAGGGGTCCCTTGAGGATCTTGCCGCCGGGATTGCGAGGCAGCGGGTCGCTGCTCACGATGATGTACTGCGGGATCTTGAAGTCCGCGATCCTGCCGTCGAGGTAGGCCGTGATCGCGGCGGGATCGGCGGACTGGCCCGGCGGGGACACGATCACCGCCCCGACCGCTTCGCCCAGTCGTTCGTTCGGCACGGCGACAACGGCGGCCTCGAAGACTCCGGGGGCACCGGCGAGGGCGTTCTCCACCTCGACGCTGTAGACGTTCTCGCCACCACGGTTGATGACATCCTTGGCTCGGTCGACGATGTAGACCAGACCTTCACTCGACACCCGAGCAACGTCACCGGTGCGCAGCCAGCCATCGACGAACGCGTCTCTGGTCCGCTCCGGCTTGTTCCAGTATCCGGTGGTGATGTTGGGCCCGCGCACCAGCAGTTCTCCCACCCCGGTGGCCGGATCCATCAGGTAGAGCGCCAGGTCGATCACCGGCACCTGGAAGCCGACGGAGTCGGCGTGCTCGGCGGCATACTCGTCCGGCAGGGCGGTCAGCAGTGAGGCCGTCTCGGTCATGCCGAACCCGTTGGTGACTGTGGACTGGGAAAAGGCCGCCTTGATGCGGTGGACCAGATCTGGCGAGATCGGCGCGCCACCGTAGCCGCAGCCCTGGACACTGGAGACGTCTGCGTCGGGAAAGCTCGGATGGTTCAGCATCATCGCGTAGATGGCAGGAACGGTGACCAGGACCGAGATCTGCTCAGTCTCAATTGTTTTGATCAGCAGGGCAATGTCGAGCTGCGGCATGATGACACTGCAGCCGCCGCAGTACAGCGCCGTGAGCAGCTGGCTGTTGCAGCCGGTCACGTGGAAGAGCGGCACGGAGATGAGCGTGCGGAGGTCGGGCCCGAGCACGGTCCGATCGCGCGTCGAGCTCTCGCAGTTGCTGAGGAACGCCTCGTGGGTGGTCAGCGCGCCCTTCGGCCGGCCGGTGGTGCCCGAGGTGTAGAAGATCGCGGCAACGTCGCTCGACGCCGGCTCGACGCAGAACGGATCGCCTTCGGGCAGTGACTGACCCGCTCGTTGGACATAGGCCGCGCCGCAGTCGGCCAGCACGTATTCCACCTCGGGTGGCGCGAAGCGGGTGTTCACCGGCACGGCGATGGCTCCCGCGGCGATCGCCCCGAGGAACGCGAGCACCCAGTCGACGCCAGCGGCGCTCAGGATCGCGACCCGGTCGCCGGGACGGATGCCCTGGTCCCGCATACCTCCGGCGACTCGGGTTGCCCGGTCCCACAGCTGGGCGTAGGTCACCCGCTCGCCGCCCAGCTCGACGACTGCCTCGTCCTCGGCGCTGTCACCGGTGGCGCGGTCGCGCAACATCTGCACCAGCGACTGCGGGAGCCCGGTGTAGTGCAGCAGTCCGTCCTCGCGGCGGACTACGTCATCAGCGGTGTAGCGAGGATCGTCGAGCGGGGGAATCGGCGTAATGCCGGCTCCCGCTAGCGGTGGAACGCTCATGAGTCTCCGATCGGGTATGCCTGGACGTCGCGGCGGTGCGTTACCACCCGTCGTACCAGAGAAGACCGGCCCGGATGGCGAGAACGACGAACAATCGAACAGCCCCGTCCCCTGCTCTCCCCTGCCGGGGGTGTCAGGAGGTGGTGAGCAGCTCGGTTGCGTCGGCTGCGCTATTCGGATCAGCTGACATTCAGCTGGTCTCGAGCGATGCGTCGACGGTGATCTTGGCGCCCGCGAACAGCCGCGAGACCGGGCAGAGGGCCGCCGCCTGCTCGGCGATCGGTGCGAACTCCTCGCTGGTCAGTCCACCGATCTGCGCCTTGGCCACGATGTGCGACGTCGTGATCGTCGGCTTGCCGTCCACCTCGTCGAGGGTGACGGTGGCCGAGACGGCCAGGCGCTGTGCCTCCTTCTTGTGCTCGGCCAGGGTCGCCCCGAGCGCCATGGCGAAGCAGGAGGAATGCGCGGCCGCGAGCAGTTCCTCCGGGCTGGTCTTGCCACCCGGCGCCTCGGTCCGGGCCGCCCAGGTCACGTCGAGCGTGCCGAGGGCACCGCTGCCGGAGGTCACCGATCCGTGGCCGGAGGCGAGCGGTCCGTCCCAGATGGTCTGCGCGTTGCGGTCTGCGATGCTCATGGTGGTGCTCCTCGTTGTCGGCGTGTTTCGTGTCCTAATTTATCTGGCACGCCTCGTTAAAAACAGGGACTTGCACAGATCGCGCAGCATGCGCGGGCGGTGTTCGGCCAGGAGCAGTTCAGTCCATGGGGTTCAGTGCGCGAGCAAGCGCCGCGAGTGGTCACAGATGCAGGGTCTGCCGATGGTCGGGGCGGGTGTCTATAACCACTCGACACGGGTCACGCCGCGCGGGGGTGCACGGCTGCTGCATCAGAGGTTGCCCAGCATTCGCACGGGCTGCTCGACGCAGTCGGCGACGAAGCGTAGGAAGCCACCTGCCACGCCGCCGTCACAGACGCGGTGGTCGAACGTGAAGGACAGTTGGGTGACCTTGCGCACCGCCAACCCGCCGTCGACGACCCACGGCTTGTCGATGATGCGGCCGACGCCGAGCATCGCGGCCTCGGGGTGGTTGATGATCGGGGTGGATCCATCGACTCCGAATACGCCGTAGTTGTTGAGCGTGAACGTGCCGCCGGTCAGCTGCGCCGGAGACAGGGCGTCCTCGCGTGCCCGTGCGGTCAGCTCACGCAGCGCGCTCGAGAGCTCGCGGGTCGGCATCCGGCCCCCATCCCGCACCACCGGCACCACCAGACCACGCGGTGACTGTGCGGCAAAGCCGAGGTTGATGTCGCGATGCCGCACGATCTCGTTGTGCGTGGTGTCGACCGAGGAGTTGAGCTCGGGGAATCGCTGCAGGCCCGCGACACAGATGCGCGCCAGCAGCCCGAGCAGGCTCACGTCGTGCGCAGCGTCGCGCAGAGCCTCGCGAGCCGCCATCAGCCCGGTGGCATCCACGTCGACCCAGGTGGTCGCGTCGGGGATCTCGCGGCGTGAGGTGCTGAGCTTTTCGGCGACCATGCGGCGCACGCCGGTCATCGGGATCCGCTCCTCGCTCTCGGCAGGCGCCGCGGAGATCGTGGGCGCCGCAGCGGCCGCCTCGATGTGTGCGCGACGGATCACGCCGTCGTCGCCTGCCGTGACTGCATGCAGGTCGACGCCGCGCTCCCGTGCAAGCTGCCGCACGATCGGTGAGATCACCCTCGGGGCGTATACCGGTCGGCCGGGGGTGCCTCCCGAGCGCGGCGCAGCGTCGCCGCCGGTAGCCGATCCGTTCGTGGTCGGGTGCTCCTTGAGGGATGCGGTGGGGCGGACCCTGCGGCGACGAGCGCCTTCGCCGGCGCGTCCCGTGCCGTAGCCGATGAGCACAGCA
This sequence comes from Leekyejoonella antrihumi, assembly GCF_007845645.1. Lineage (GTDB taxonomy): Bacteria > Actinomycetota > Actinomycetes > Actinomycetales > Dermatophilaceae > Leekyejoonella > Leekyejoonella antrihumi. The sequence goes on along the minus strand of NZ_VCQV01000030.1, from coordinate 4,051 downwards.
CCGGAGCCTTCGCCGGGATATGTATCTGCTGTGCCTCCCGCAGCCGGTTCCGGTGAGTCCGCTGCGGATCCGGTGCGCTCGCCTCCGATCGTGATCAGCGGTGAACCGACCTCGACCACGTCGCCCTCCTTGCCGTGCCGCGTCACGACCGTCCCGGCATACGGGCAGGGCACCTCGACGCTGGCCTTGGCGGTCTCGACGACGACGACGTGCTGGTCGATGACGACGTGCTCACCGTCGGCGACGAGCCACTCGGTGATCTCGGCCTCGGTCAGACCCTCACCGAGGTCGGGCAGCTTGAAGACCTGCTCGCCCTTCACTGCGGTGCTCATGCTGCGCCTCCGTGACTCGGGGCGAACGTCAGGTCGGGGGTGTCGTCCCACTGCAGGCGTGCGATCGCGTCGAGGATGCGGTCCACCCCGGGTAGGTAGGTGCGCTCCAGCATCGGTGCGGGATAGGGAGTTTCGAGGCCACTGACCCGCAGCACGGGTGCCGAGAGGGAGTGGAAGCAGCGTTCGGTGACACGCGCGGCCACCTCGCCCGAGACGCCGGCGAAACCCTGCGCCTCGGACACGACGACACAGCGTCCGGTGCGGCGGACGGACTCGACCACCGTTTCGTCGTCGAACGGGCTGATCGTGCGCAGGTCGACGACCTCGACGTCCCAGCCCTCCTCGGTCGCCGCTTCGGCGGCCTTGAGCGCGGTGGGCACCGAGGGTCCGTAGGTCACCAGCGTGGCGTCCTTACCCGGTCGTCGGATGGCAGCCTTGCCGAACGGCTCCTGCTTGCAGGGCAACTCGACCTCCTGCTTCGACCAGTAGAGCGCCTTGGGCTCCATGAAGATCACCGGATCCGGGTCGGCGATAGCCTCCCGCAGCAGACTGTAGGCATCTGCGGAGTTGGACGGCGTGACGACCTTGAGGCCCGCAGTGTGCGCGTAGTAGCCCTCGGACGAGTCGCAGTGGTGCTCGACACCACCAATGCCCCCGGCATACGGGATGCGAATAACCATGGGCAGATTGACTTTGCCACCGGTGCGGTTGCGCATCTTGGCGACGTGCGAGGTGATCTGCTCGAAGGCCGGGTAGGCGAAGGCGTCGAACTGCATCTCGACGACCGGCTTGTACCCGGTCAGGCACATGCCGAGCGCGAACCCGACGATGCCGGCCTCGGCGAGTGGGGTGTCGAAGCACCGCTGCTCACCGAACTCCTGTGTCAGGCCGTCGGTGATGCGGAAGACCCCGCCCAGCGTGCCGACGTCCTCGCCGAAGACCAGCACGTCGTCGTCGGCTCGGATGCTGTCGCGCAGTGCCTGGTTGAGGGCCTTGCTCATGGTGACACTCATGACTGATCCTCCATCTCGGCGTCAGCAGCGAGCTCCGCTGCGACCATGCGGCGGGCGTCTTCGAGTTGCGGGGTGCGCTGCTCGAAGACGTTGTCGAACAACGACATCGGATCGGCCTGCGGGTCGACGTTCATCCGGTCGCGCAGGTCGCTGGCGAGGGTCTCGGCTTCGGCGTGGGTGGCCGAGACCAGGTCGTCGTTCAGCGCACCGTGGGCCTTCAGCCAGGTCTCTACCCGCGCGATCGGGTCACGCTCCAGCCACGCCGTCACCTCGTCGGACGAGCGGTAACGAGAGGCATCGTCCGCATTCGTATGGGCGTCGAGCCGGTAGGTGTGCGCCTCGATGAGGAACGGTCCGTGGCCCGCGCGGCAGTGCTCGAGGGCCACGTCCATCACGGCCAGCACGGCGGCCGGGTCGTTGCCGTCGACCTGCTCGCTCGCCACGCCATACCCGATCCCTTTGTAGGCCAGGGCCGGTGCCTTCGTCTGCTTCGAGAGCGGCACGCTGATCGCGTACTTGTTGTTCTGCACGAAGAAGATCGCCGGTGCCTCGAAGACTGCGGCGAAGTTGAGGGCCTCGTGGAAGTCGCCCTCACTGGTGGCCCCGTCGCCGATGAAGGCCAGCGCGACGTTGTCGGTGCCGCGGCGCTTCTCGCCGTAGGCGGCTCCGGCGGCGTGGATCAGCTGGGTCGACAGCGGCGTGCACTGCGGGGCGGTCTTGTGCGCCTTCGGGTCGTAGCCGCAGTGCTGGTCGCCGCGCAGCAGGGAGAGGACCTCGACCGGGTCGATGCCGCGGGTGACCAGCGCCATCGACTCGCGGTAGGTCGGGAAGACCCAGTCATTGCCCGTCACCGAAAGCGTGGCCCCGACCTGGCACGCCTCCTGGCCGCGTGAGCTTGGGTAGACCGCGAGGCGGCCCTGCTTGGTGAGCGCAGTGGCCTGGATGTCGAACCGGCGACCGATCACCATCGCGCGCCATACCTCGCGGAGCCGCTCGGGGGGCGGCATGAGGTAGGGCCGGCGGGTGCCTTCTTGCGGTACCTCCGTGCCGGTCGGATCGAGCAGTTGCACCGGGTTGGGGGAGGGCAGCAGGTGGGCTGCAAGGTCCGGAGTCACGGCTGTGGTCTGCATCACAACATTGTCGGATGGAGAGGCCAGTTGGCTCAATCTGGCGCAGGTATGCGAGACGGTTGGTGTCATACTGAGCTCATGACCGGCCAGTCGTCTCACTCCACCTCGTCAGATGCCGTTCCCGCTGGACAGGTTGCCGGGCCACTGGACGCGGTCGACCGGCGCATCCTGGGCGAGCTGGTGAGGGATGCGCGGCTGTCCGTGCGAGCCCTGTCGGAGCGGTTGCACCTGTCGCGGGCCAATGCGTATGCGCGGATCGACCGGTTGACCCGAGATGGGGTGATCGCGGGGTTCGCCGCGCGGGTGGTGCCGGAGCGTGCGGGGCTGACGACGACGGCATACATCGCCATCACCATCGAGCAGAACACCTGGCGCGACGTGTCGGCCGCCCTGGCGCAGTTGGACTACATCGACAACATCGCGCTGCTCGGTTCCGACTTCGACGTGCTGGTGCAGGCGCATGCGCCGGACAATCAGACGCTGCGCACGCTGGTGCTGGAGCGCATCCAGGCGATCCCCGGTGTCAAGGGCACGCGCACCTGGTTGGCCTTCGAGGAGATCCGCGGTGCCGGCACTCCGTGGGACGGCCCTGCTACTCGACAAGGAGCCCCATGACCGACGAGCCTTCCGCACACGACGCACAGCTGATCAAGGTTGCCCAGGCGTGCCTGGACTTTGCCCGAGACGGTGACACTGCCCGCATCTGTGCGTATGCCGATCGCGGCGTTCCAGTCGACCTCGCGGACTCCCGGGGCAACACGCTGCTGATGCTCGCGGCCTACCACGGGCATACCGACACCGTGTGCGGTCTGATCGAACGGGGCGCAGAGGTGAACCGCCCGAATGACCGCGGTCAGACCCCGGTTGCCGGTGCGATCTTCAAGGGCGAGGACGACGTGGTGCGTGCACTTGTCGCGGCGGGTGCGGACCTGGAGGCCGGTAGTCCCACGGGCCGTGCGACCGCCAGCATGTTCGGCCGCGAGGATCTGCTGAGCTGAAGCGCTGTGCAATGGCGCCGCCAGATCCGAGGTGCTAGCTGAGGACCGGATCGACATCCCATGACACGCAACGGGTCGTGACTCGATGGCCGGGTTGCGGGCGGACTTCTCCCCTGGAGGTTCAGGCGCTTTGCGCCTGCTCGGGTGGTGCGCCGGGTCCGTGGGTCAACGGGTCGTTCGGAGGTAGAGGCTGGGTGGGCATCCGTCCGGGTACCAGGTCCTAAGTCACGTCGGTGTCGCTGATCCAGGGGGTAGCCCTTTGGAGTGCACGATGCCATGATGGCGACTACATAACAGGGACTCGTTGGCGAGGTCACTGTGTCCGCCCACTCACCACCGGATGCTGTGGTGGGCCTCGCGCCATGGTGCGGGCCGGTCACAACCCGCCCCGCCGCTTCGCTCCGTGCGGGCGGTACCCCCATTTCCCGGGAAGGTGCATCCGCGGTCCCGTTTCACGATCGGCATGCGGAGCATGCCACAAGGCGATCGGCATGCGGAGCATGCCACAAGGCGATCGGCATGCGGAGCATGCCACAAGGCGATCGGCATGCGGAGCATGCCACAAGGCGATCGGCATG
>NZ_VCQV01000003.1 GCF_007845645.1 Leekyejoonella antrihumi | reverse complement strand
AGGCCCGACCCGCCAGGGTGATCGTGTCCTTGACCTCCCCGGCGACCCGCTCGGCCACCTCCAGGCCAACCCCCGGCGCCACCGCGTCCCCCTCGCCGGCGCCACTGCACCCCGGGCCGGCCAACACCCCCGCATCCGCCGAGGTCCGATACTCCGAGAGATCGATCGGACACAACCTGGCATCCAACGCCTCCCGCGCTGCCCTCTTGAAGACTTCCCCACCATCCATACTCGATCATACGTCCTATCGAACATATGTGTCAAGACATCGCGTTGACCCGCCGCAAATGCGCGCGTAAGCGGGTTCGTTGACTCACGCAAGAGTGCGCGCGTACGGCGCACGTAGAGCATAAGAACTGGGCCATGGTGCACACCGTGGTCGGCCACCACCAGTGCGACACGAGCGCAGAACTGCTGCTACTGAACAAGATCTGGACCGTACAGTCTCAGATGACGAACTACTTCCTGCCTCAACAGAAGCTGGCCTCGAAAGTCCGCGATGGCGCAAAAGTCACCAAGAAGTACGAACCGCGACCACCCCACACCGGCGCGCGACACGCGCCAGGCAGGTCGTCCAGGAAGGCAAGACCATCCTTGATGACACCTACCAGGACCTCAACCCCGCCGGTATCCAGCGACAGATCCAGGACCTGACCACCCAGTTGCCCACCCAGACAACCAGCAACAAGAGCCCACCACCCATGCCCGCTCCTACGCGCGCATCGACAAATGAGTCGACGAATCAAACTTCGCGCGCGTCTTGACATGAGTCACCTGGGACATTGGGTGTCGCGGGACGCTGCGAACGGTGCACCCCACACTTGGTGCAGAGGAGTCCCGGGCCCTCGACGACATCGTGATGACCATGCCGCTCCTAGACTTACCGGATGGCCGAGTTTGCAGAGTTGCCCGAGGTGGTCTGGTCGGAGCGGTTGACCCTGCGCCGACCCCGGACGTCCGACTCAGCGGCGGTGTTCGCCCTGGAGGGCGATGTTCGCACGGCGTGCTACCGACCCGCAGGACCACTCAACCGATCGGCATCCGACGCCGATCTGACTCGGAACATCGCAGACTGGCGCACCTACGGCCTGGGCTACTGGATCGTCGAGTGGGCGGACATGGTGGTGGGACGCACGGGTCAACGCATCATCGACGTTCCCAACGGTCTGCTGCCCGGTGTGACGCCGGAGCGCCTGCTCAACACGTACTACCGCTTCTCCCCCGACGTATGGGGAACCGGCGTCCCCACCGAGGCCGCCCTCGCGGCACTGAACGCAACCCTGGCATCGGGACCGCCGTATCCCGTTGTTGCCATTACCAGCCCGGACAATGCGCCATCGCAGCGGATGGCCGTCCGGCTCGGGATGAGCCTGCATCGACGGGTGCCCGTTCCAGGACTTCCCGACACGATGGAGTTCCGGCGGCAGACCGGCCCGGACAGAACCGCGCAGTGACAGCTGGAGACTTACGCCCCGTCAGGTCGGCTTGCGCCAGACCGAGACGTGGCTCTCACTGTCGTTCGTGAAGGGGCTGCCGTCCCAGTCGGCGACGCGCCGTTCCAGAGACATCCCAGCGAGCTGCGCCATCAGGTCACACTCGGCCGGCCAGATGTAGCGGAAGTTCGACGCGCCATACGTGACAGTGCCATTCGCATGATGCGTGTAATGATGCGAGGTGCCCTGCTGCGTGGCCAGGTCATAGGTGTCCATCCCGACATGATGCTCACCTACGTGAAATGGCACGGCGGCCTGACCCGGTGGGTAGCGCCGAATGCCCGGGATCCACAGCTCGATGACGAAGCGGCCGCCGGGTGCCAGGTGCCGCGCCGCATTGCGGAAGCACTCGACCTGCTCCGCCTGGGTCCGCAGATTGCCAATGCTGTTCCACACCAGATACACAAGGGAGAACTCTCCCGGCACCGTGCTGGTGGCCATGTCGCCGACGACCACGGGCACGGTCGGATCCTTCTGGTGGAGCTGGTCGACCATCGGCTGGGACAGCTCGATACCGCTCACCCTGACACCGCGCGCGAGCAGCGGTATGGCGACGCGACCGGTCCCGATCGCCAGCTCCAGTGCCGGCCCATCACCAGCAAGCTCGGCCAAGAAGTCGACTGCCGGGTCGAGCACCTCGGGCGCAAACATGAACGAAGAGGACTCGTCATACTTCTGCGCCGTCTCGGCATCCCAAAGGTCGCTGCTCACCATGGCGCCCACCCTGCCGCACAGCGGCGGTCATGACCAAGTGCATTTCTACCAGTGCCCGTGTCCGCAGCTGCGCCGCAGGTCGAGAGCGAGGACGCGGTCGAGCGCAACGAACGTCTGAAACTTCGCACCGGAGGGAATGGTGTGGTCGATCTCGATCCGGTGCATTGCGCGCAGAACGCTCCCCGTGTCGAGATCGTTCGCCAGCAGCGCATCCAACGCCTCGAGGTCCCGCGCCGGCGCGTCCGGCTGGTCCTTCCAGTACGAGACCTTGAAACGCCACCGGATCAAGGTCGCGTCGGCGCGATGCAGACGCGCGGCGCTCAGGGCCGCGGGAGCGGCGTACGGGAAGTGCAGAAGGGCCAGTCGTAGGTTGAGCGGGTCGCGCTCGTCGACGCGTCGAGACAGGTCGGCATCCCATTGCATAGGTTTCACGCCACCCACCGGCAGCACCCGACAGTTCACCGTGCCGGCCGGCGCTCGATCAGTGGACGTCACAACGACGGTCGGCGAACCGCCAAGATGCGCGAGGCCCGCCCCGTCGGACCGGCAGTGGTCCGTGTTCAAAAGGCTCAGTCCCCTGGCCACCAGCTTCGGAAGGCTGCTGCGGCCACACCCGTCGTCGATGGCGACGACCGAGATGGCGGAATTTGCGGGGTGTTCGAGCACCCGACGCAGCACATCGGCCACGATCAGCAGCCGCATGGCAGCGACCGGCGCCGCGCCGAGACCTCGCAGGTCGATGATCACCCGTGGGGGTGCACTGAGAGACTCGGCGCAACTCAACGGGCCAGGACACTCGGTGGTGACCTCGGCGCCGTATGACGGAAACGTCGGCATCGGGCTCTCCTTCCACGCGAATGCGTGTCAGGAGACATCAGCGACCTTGCGCCGCTCCGGTGGCGAGCTCCATCGCCTGCTCTTTGATGATACCGCCGGTGCAGGGCGTGCGTTCAGAGCTTTCCACCCATTCGACAGCTGTCAGTTGACCGTGCTGACGACGTTCGCGATGTTGCCGAGGACGCCCAGAAGCATCAGGGCACCCAGCACCACCATGCCTATGCTCACGCCACGACTCGGCGGGCTCTGCGCCGTTGATTGCTTGCGCAGCCGGCGGGTCCCGAACACCAGCAACAGCACCCCGACCACCAGAAAAACCACGAACGCGGACACCTGACCCGCTGCCCGGGCCGGGCCGCCCGTCTCCATCGCCATCTCCGTCGACATCAACATGCGCACAGGGTGCCACGACACCGTCTGCTGACCACCAAGGACGATGGCCCTCGTGCGCAAGGATGGAGCAGAGACCGGTCGGCGAGCGAAGGGGGCGGACGATGTCGGAGGTCAAGTGGAGCACGAGGGTCGGCGAGGCGGACTGGATCCGAGAGCGACTCGGGGCGTTCAATGACGGGACGGTGACGTCGGTTGTCCCGGCCGGTTTCCCCGCCTACGCCCGTCTCCTGCACCCAGCAACGACGTGGATGACGAGCCGATCCGCTGGTCAATGGTCGCGGGGCGCAATGGGCTCGAGATGACTGCCGACACCGACTACCCCGAGATCGCCCTGCTGCCGGCGACGGCTGACGGCAGCCCGATGCGAGGTGTCGCCGGGCCGGACGAAGGCACCCTGCCGCTCGAGGACACGAGCGCACTGATCGACGTCCTTCGCAACCACACTCGCGACGTCGATCGGTGCTGGTTCTGCCTGTGGGACGGGTACGGATGGGACACGGCTGCGTCCTACTCGTCGACCGCTGCCCTGCTCGGCGATCAGACCGCGCCGCCGGTAGGTTCGGCGGATCCGGTGCCCGACGCGGTGCGCAACGGGCCACGTGTCAGCCTGCCGAGCCGCAGCTACTTCCTCTACCAAGGCGACCTTGCGGACGCGCTGGCGTTCGTCGACTCCGAACAACAGACCCCCAAACTCTGGTGGCCCCAAGACCGTTCGTGGTGCGTCGCCACAGAGATCGACCTCCCGTGGACCTATGTCGGCGGCTCCGATGAGCTCATCCGCAGCATCGTCGAGGACAGCCGCTTGGAGGCCTGGCCCGTCCGCCCCACCGACAGCCCTTGGCAACGCATTCCGACGTGGCTGGATGAGGACATCGACGTAGCGGTGGCCCTACTTCTGGGCGGCCATTCGGCGACGGTGACGACCGCGCTGGGATCGGTGCGGGCGCGCATACGACTCCCTGCCAGGCTGCGGCGGCACGGCGACCTCTGGTTGAGCACCGAGCGCTCCGACGGAGCGTCCGAGGGGAGTTCCGGGTGCCGCCTCACCACGCCGGGCCTTCGCGAGCAGGTGCGCCACCAGCTCCAGCGCGGGGTTATCGACCTGCTCGGATAAGCAGGCAGCTCGCGACAACCACCCGGCCCGTTCGAGCGTCTTCATGGTGAGCACTCATCCAAGGAGTCACATCATGAACATTGTCGGGGGACGACCACTCGTGCTGGGCACGGCGTTGGCGATTGCGACCGTAGGCATGTCGCTCGGCGCGGCTCCAGCCTCGCAGGCGGCCAGTGTCAGCTGCAGCAGCTCGACGGCCCTGTCGAAACGACCGGTGCTGCGCTACGGCGACACCGGTTCATGTGTCGCCGAGCTGCAGCGACGGCTGGTCTCACACGGCCAGCACATCACGGTCGACGGCAGTTTCGGGCCCGGCACGCTCGCGGCGGTCAAGGCCTACCAGCGTGCGCATCACCTCCAGGTCGACGGAGTCGTCGGCCCCCTCACCTGGAAGTCACTCCTCGGCACCTCGAGTCCCCCTCCACCTCCGGCCTCGATCTGCCCGTCACACCCGGTGACGTTCTACGGCCAGTCCGGCTCCTGCGTGAAGCTCGTCCAGCAGCTGCTGATCAAGCACGGATACTCCGTGGGCTCGTCCGGCGCCGACGGCGGCTTCGGCCCCGCGACCCTGGCGGCGGTCAAGAGCTTCCAGCGTTCGAGGCACCTGGACGCCACCGGAGTGGTCGACGCCCTCACCTGGAAGGCCTTGCTGAGCACCGGCGTCACCGGGGCCGCCTGCGTCACCCGCACCTACAACGACATGTCTGCAAGCCAGCGGGTCGGGCAGCTGATGATGGTCGGCATGGAGACGTCCGACCAGAGCCAGATCCACAGCCTCATCTCCGCTCAGCACGTCGGCAACGTCGTCTACCTCGGCGGCTGGAACGGCGACAGCACGGTCGGCAGCACCTCCAACGGCCTGCAACAGCAGACCACCTCGAGCGCCACGGCCGGCGTCGGCATGCTCATCGCCGCCGACCAGGAGGGCGGCTACGTGCAACAGCTGAAGGGGACCGGCTTCAGCCCGATCCCGACCGCCCTGACGCAGGGGGCCTGGTCATCGAGCAGCCAGACTGCCGTGGCGACTACCATCGGGCACCAGCTGCGGGGTGTCGGAGTAAACGTCAACCTCGCACCGGTTGCCGGCACCGTGCCGGAGTCGCTCGGCACCGGCAACGGCCCGATCGGCCACTACTACCGCGAATACGGTTACACCCCAGCCGTGGTCTCCAGAGCGGTCACGAACGTGGTGCACGGCCTGAACAGCACCGGGGAGATCGCCACCGTCAAGCACTTCCCCGGGCTCGGCCGGATCAAGAACAACACGGACACGTCCAGCACCGGAATCACCGACAACACGATGACCACCACGGACCCCTATCTGACGCCGTTCAAGTCGGGCATCACCGCCGGTGCCGGCATGGTGATGATCTCCCTGGCCTGGTATCCCAAGATCGACTCTGCCAACCAGGCAGCCTTCTCCGCCAAGATGATCACCACGCTCCTTCGAGGCACCATGGGCTACAAGGGAGTCGTGGTCAGTGACTCCCTCAGCGCCGTTGCCGTCAGCAACATCTCGGTCGGCGACCGTGCGGTCCGATTCATCGCCGCAGGCGGTGACATCGCACTCACCGGTGCTCCGAGCGAGGTTCCGACGATGGTGTCCGCGATCCTCGCCCGGATGAAGACCAGCTCGACGTTCGCCAACCAGGTCAACTCATCGGTGCACCGGGTGCTCACCCTGAAGTCAGAGCACGGGCTGCTCTACTGCTCGTGAGCGCGGTAGGTTCGCTCGTGTGACCCAGGTGACCTTGCGACCCATGACAGCGACCGAGTACGACCAGTGGCGTCCGAACGCCGTCAGCGACTACGCCGAGCATCACACCCGGGCCGGGTCCATGCCGGCGGACCAAGCACACGACCTGGCGGCGAAGCAGTTCGCCGAACTGCTGCCCGATGGGGTGGCGACGGGCGAGCACCACCTGCTCATCCCCGAACTGGACGGCACCGTCGTGGGATTCCTGTGGCTGCACATACCGACCAAGGACCCGGCAACCTTCATCTACGACATCGTCATCGATGAGGGTATGCGGGGTCAGGGGTTGGGACGGCAGGTCATGCAGGCCGGGGAGACCTACGCTCGCGAGCGCGGAGCCAACTCCATGAAGCTGCACGTGTTCGGCGAGAACGCCGTCGCCCGCCACCTGTATGAGAGCCTGGGCTACCGCGAGACGAACGTCATGATGTCCAAGTCTCTAGGAACCTGACGCGTCGGTACGCTCGGCCTCGCTGCGTAGCACACAGAACTCGTTGCCTTCCGGATCCGCCAGAACGACCCAGCCGCTCCCCTCGCCATAGATGCCGCGCCGGTCCGCGACCTGCCGGGCGCCCAGGCCCAACAGGTGCTCGATCTCGCCCTCGCAGGTCCGCACGCTGGGGCGCAGGTCGAAGTGGATCCGATTCTTGATCTGCTTGGTCTCGGGGACCTCGATGAACAGCAGGTGGTGACCGGAGGTCGGGGACAGGATCATGCACTCCTCATGTCCGGGTTCATTGGGGTCCCCCTCGACGTCGACATATCCGAGGACGCCCTTCCACCACTCCGAGAGCTGATAGGCATTGGAGCAGTCGACGCTGGTGTGGGAGATGTAGGCGGTCATGGGTTCACTGTGCCCGAGCGGTTGAGCCCACGCCAAGGGACTTTCCCAGCGCGGCCCCGGACGACCTCCGGAACACGTCAGCGGATTTATTGCGCCACGTGCCTCGAGATGCATAAAACCGGCTTTGGGGTGCGATGACTGCCCACCATGACGCACGCTGCTCGCAGGGGTATGCGGCGGGTCAGCTGCTGCCTGTTGGTTTCGTCCTCGGGGAGAGGGCCACCAAGGGATGAATCCAGGGGAGTGTTATGGGGTGGACACCGTCGCGGGGGCGACCTCGCACCCTGCCGCGGGACTCAACGCCGCTGCGGGGCTGGTCGGTGGACGCCCGGGCGCGGATCGCCTGGCTGCTTCGGGTCAGCCGGGCGGCCGGTCCACATCATGGGGTGCCCGCATTCACCGCAGCCCTGGGTGAGCATGGCGTCACCATGGGGCCAAGTCACATCAGCCGGTATGAGACCGGCGCCATGCCGGTCCCGACGGAGGTGATCAAGGCCTACGAGCAGGTCCTGGGCCTGCCTGCCGGGCAGCTGCTGGGGGCATGTCATGGGATCGACCGACTGTTCGGACCGGCGCTCGCCAACGACTCACGCGCACGCCCCCTGCCGAGGATGGACCTCATGCGCCGGCTGACGGTGCTGGAGGCCAAGATCGACGACCAGGCTGTTAGCGGGATGGAATGGCTGGGCCTCGCCGAGGAGCTGTCCCACCCTGCGGGCATGCTGCTGCCGCCGTCGGTGCTGCACACCTGGATCGGTGTGCTCGTAACCCAGACGATGCGATCGATCGGGCACGCGCACAGCACCCGCCGACATGCCCTGGCGCGGCTGGTGGGCGACCCGCACATCCAGCAGGTGGTCGTCGAACAGGTCGAGGACGCTAGCGACCAACCCGGCGCGCAGGGCGTCATCGACGTACTCTCTGTGCTCGCAGACACGACCGACCCGGTCGTGCTGCGCCGACTGATCGGGCACGTCGGCGACGCCGCGGGTCAGCAGCAACGCGGAGCGGCGTTCGGCCTGTTGACCGCAATCACGCGGGGCAACTTGCCGGCGGATCTGGTCCCGGAGCTGACCCAGGCGATCCTTGCCGCTGCGAAGGACGGGCCGGCCCGCGGGATTCCGGCCTTCCGACTGGCCCAGCGCATATCCCCGCAGCTGACGGCCCAAGTCGTCGCCAGCCTCGGCCAATTCCCTGCACCTTCCGGTCCGGGCGCCCGAGTCCAGAGCCCCGCCCGTCTGGGCGCGTACCTGACCGCTGCCGGACAGGCCTCCGGACTGCAGGATCCCATGGTCGAACGGCTGCTGCGAGAGGGCCTGTCACCGGACTTTCTCGAACGTCGGCACCAGGCGCTGCTGCTGCTCGCCGCCAGTCCCTACCGGCAGGCACTCGCCGACACCGCGCTGCAGGTGCTGGCCGACCCGCACACGCGGTATGCCGGCGCCGCCGCAGCGACCGTGCTGACCTACCTTGCCGGCCCCAGCCAGCAGCCAGAGCTGACCAGGCTGCTCCCGTCCACCTCGGGTCGCGATCGAGCCAAGCTGCTGCGCGCCCTGGCCCACTCCGGCGGGGTCCCACGGCAGCTCGACCTGCTGGAGCACGCGGCAGATCCGCAGCTGGTGGCAAGTTCGGTCTATGCCGCCGGGATGAGCAACCATCCCGACCTTCCGCGTCTCGCCACCGACCCCGAGTGGACCGGCACTCCCACCCAGGCCAGCGCGATCTGGTGGCAGCACACCGGTCCGGCGATCACCGACCCGATCCGCACCGCCCACTGACCGGCGTCACCCCGGGCCGATCAGCCGCCCTTGTGCCCCACCGCCACCGCGGCGACCTGCGCGCGAGTACGCACGTCCAGCTTGGCAAAGACGCTGCGCAGATGTGTCTTCACGGTCTCCCGCGAGACGAACAGCTGCGTGGCGATCTGCGGGTTCGTGTGCCCGGCGGCAACCAGGCGCACCACCTGCAGCTCGGTGGGGGTGAGGCTGTCCCACCCGCATACCGGTCGCCGTCGCTCACCACGTGACCGACGGGCATACGCAACAGCCTGCTCCAGGTCCAGCGACGCCCCCTGCTGCCAGTACGTCTCGAACAGCTCCTCGCCGAGATCGGTCCGGGCGCGCGAGAGCATCCGGTGGACCGGGTCGAGATGCCCGGGCGGACCCAGGCGAAGGTTCCGCTCCGCCCGTGCTCGAGCCGCCGCCGACGCGAGACGGACGGCCTCCACCGGCCGGCCGTCGTCGTCCGTTACCCGGGCCAGCACCTCGAGCAGCTGCGCTGTTTCATGTGCGATTCCCTCGGCCGCGGCAGCCTCGAGCTCCAGGTGAGCCTCACGCTCGGCAGCGGCCGCATCACCGTGGCGCAAGGCCAGATCGGCACGAATCACGCGGAACCGGGCCCGCAGCATCGTCGTGGTCAGTTGGTCGGCGTCGACCCGGCCCAGCCAGGTCGCCGCGGTGCTCGGGTCACCTACGCTGAGCGCTGCGAATGCGCCGACCATCCGCGTGTTTGCCGCGAACCAGCCACCTGCCTCATCTGCCAGTCTCTCGGCGATCTCGAAGTCGGCCAGCGCCCCGGCAGGATTCCTCGTCCGCAGCTGATCGAGGCCGCGGAGGAACCGGTAGAGGTAGCCGGCGAGCGGATAGCCATCGACGGCAGCGCGCAGCGAGACCGCCTCGAGGTCAACCCCCGGAAGCGGGGGTTGGTCCTGCAGGATCGCTGCGTAGCCTCTGACCAGCGCAGCAACGCTGCCCGGCACCGACGTTCGCAGGAAACCTTCCGCGCCGATTGGCAGGACCCGAGCGATCCGCTGCAGCAGCGCCTCAGTCTGTTCCGCCTCCTCGACGGCCGATCCGAGCGCCCCGTGCTCGGCGTGCATCTCGGCGAGGACACAGTGGGCCCAGGCGGCCAGTCCGGGGTTGGTGCGTACGGACGGCTGGTTCAGCGCTTCCTCGATGAGCGGCGCACCGCGGGAAGCGGAGCCCTGGAAGATCGTCACGCACACACCGAGCCACACGCGGCCAAGACCCGCACCCGTCTGATCGCCCGCCTTGTCGCACTGCTCGATCGCGGCGCGCAGCATCGGCCCGGCGCTGTCCGCCTCTGCCATGGTCAGCAGCGCGGCCTGCAGGACGTGAGCACGCGCCGTAGCCAGCTCGTCACCGGCCGATTCCGCGAGTGGCACGGCCGCTGCAGCCGAACGAAAGGCAGTACTCATCGCGCCCGCATCGGATCCGACGGTCGCGCGGACCACGTGCATCCGCGCGCGCAATGCTGCATTCAGCTCCGGCTGCTCAACCAACCGGGAGATGATGAGGTCGGCCGCGGCCGGCCGCACCAGACCCCAGAGGTGCTGCGTGTCCCACAGCATGACGGCCGCTCGCGCGTGATCGCCCGACTCACACAACGTCTCGATCGCCCGCTCAATATTGTCTACATCGGCAGACATTCGCACGAATACCGCCTCGTTCCAGTCTGACTCAAGTCGGGGGCCCAGTGTGCGGGCGAGGGCCTCGTAGCGCTGCGTGTGGCGGTCACGAATCGACTGCTCCTCCTCGGCATCCCGAAGCCGACGAGTCGCATACTGTCGCACGACCTCCAGCAGACGGTAGCGGGCCGCACCGTTGATCCCGTCGTCAAAGCGGACCAGAGAATGGCTGACCAGGGTGTCCAGCGCATCAAGCACCAGAGCCGGGTCCAGTCCCGCAGCACTCACGACGGGCTGCGCATCCTCCAGGGTGAAGCCGTTGGCAAAGGCCGCGAGCCGGCGCAGCAACACGCGCTCGCCCTCGGTGAGCTGGTTGTGGCTCCAGTCGATCGACGCCTGCATGGTCTGCAGCCGCGAGGTGCCCGTCCGCTGCCCGCCGCTCAGCAGGTCGAGCGACCCGGCCAGGCTCCGGCGGAGCTGTGACACGTGCAGGGATCGGCACCGTGCCGCGGCCAGCTCCAGCGCAAGAGGTAGCCCGTCCAGCCGCCGGCAGATATCGACGATGTCTGCCGCGGCCTCGCCGTCAATGCGGAGACCGGGTCGAGCCTGCCGGGCGCGCTCGAGGAACAGTCGGCTGCTTGCGTGCGATGACAAGTCCTCCTCGTCGGTGCAGGCGTGCTCACCCATGGACGGTGGAAGGTCCAGAGCCGGGATCGGCCAGGCCGCCTCGCCCTCGACGTCCAGCGGGATGCGGCTGGTGGCAAGCACCCGTGCCTGCGACCCGGCGCGCAGGAGCTCGTCGACGAAACCCGCAACCGCCGGCACCAGGTGCTCGCAGTTGTCGAGCAGGAGGAGAGCTGCGCGGGCCGACAGCCGCTGCATGAGCTGGTCGCGCCCCTCATCGTCGAGCTGGACAGGCCTACCGGTTGAGCGTATTACTCGCGCTGCCAGCAGCGCGGGATTGGCAAGGTCGGCCAGGTCGACCCACCACGGGCCGTCTGCCTGCTCCGCGGCGAGCCGTGCCGCGACCTCGAGCGCGAGCCGTGTCTTGCCGGCGCCGCCCGGGCCGGTGATGGTGACAAGTCGGTGCGCACCGATCAGCTCTCCGACGGCGGCGATCTCACGTTCCCGACCGACGAAGGACGACAACGGTGCGGGGAGGTTCTGGCTCGCAAGACGCTGAAAGCCCCCCACCCCGGAGGTGGGTGCTACCTGGAATCGACTCGAATCAGCCATAACACATCCACCGTGCACCGCGCGGGTTGAACTCGGGTATTGATTCTCCCCCACCTGGGGGATGTTGCAACCCGGCAAATCGAGGATCGTGGGTGCCAGCCCGTCAAGAATCCGTCCGATCCACACTAGCTACAGGGGGTTCCGATGGAACTACTGCTGATGTTGCTGTTGCCGCTGCCAATTGGATTATTCGTCAAGAACAAGATCGTCGGCTACCTCATCTATGTCGCCGCTCACGGATTCGCCTTCACCTTCCAGTCGACCGTCCTCCTCCTGGCGTGGGTCGGCGGGGACACCTCGGCGTTCGGCCCCTACCCGGACGCGTCGGCGGCCAACGTCTGGCCCTACGGCGCGGTGAATCTCCTCATCTTCCTCGTGGGGATCGGACTTGTAGCGCTCGGTCACCGGCTGACCGCACGACGCACTGCAAAACGGCAGGCTACGAGCGGAGCCTCGACCGCGACCGGCTCAGTGGTTTCGAGCGACCGGTCCGTTCGGTCGCGCGGGGCATGATGGACGCGTTCCTGCAAACAGAGCGGCTACTGCTGCGACAGTTCACGTCGTCGGATGCCGGCCGGCTGGTGCAGCTGGATGCCGACCCTCGGGTGATGCGGTTCATCACTGGCGGCCCGCCAGAGTTCTCCGCCCACGAGGTTGAGTCCGAGGTGCTTCCGGCCTACCTGGACTACTACCGCCGCGGCTCGCGGTACGGATTCTGGGCGGTGGACGAAAGACGTACGGGAGAGTTCGTCGGATGGTTCCACCTCCGTCCGGCGCCGGATGCCCCGGAGGATCGGCCAGAGCTCGGTTACCGACTGCGACAGGCCTCGTGGGGCCGCGGTTATGCGACCGAAGGCTCGCGCGCCCTGATCGACAAGGGGTTCACCGAGCTCGGTGTCGAGCGGATCGAAGCATCCACGATGGTCATCAACACCGCATCCCGACGGGTGATGGAAAAGGCTGGTATGCGCCTCATCCGGAGGTTTGTCGCCGATTGGCCGGTAGCCATCCCCGGCGATGAACACGGCGACGTCGAATACGCCATTACCCGACAGGAGTGGGCCGCTGCAGAGTCCGGTCCCCTCAAGAATGTTGACAGTCCGAAGGAGGACAGCAATGCAGACCCGGAACCCAGTCACCACAGGTGACGCATCATGACCACTCGCCGCGTCAGCCTTCCTCGTGCGCTCACGGGAGTCGTCGCCGCCGGACTACTGAGCGCAGTGCCAATGAGTCCCTCGGCGGCGGCCCCGACTGCGGCAGCGCCACCGAGCACCCACGCACCCGGCTCGGTCGGGCAGACGCGGGGCACCATCGTCGTCCAGCTGGACCCGTCCACCATGCAGGCGGTACCGGCCGCACAGGGCACCAGGTATCGACTGAGCGTGCGGGTGACCCTCGAGCTGTCCGGCACGGTGGACGGGAAGGCGAGGGGGGTAACGGTGGCCACGGTGGACGCGCCCTGCGCCGCGGCGATCTCCACCCCACCAGGAACGTTCGCGGACACCTTCCGCTTCACCGGTGGCTTCCACGGCACCGTGTCCGGCATCCGGGCTTCGGCCGATCTCGAGTATGCCGGGGTGACTCGCGTGGGGGGCGCCGTGTCGGCGCTACTGGTCCTGCACAACGGCGCCGCGGCCCTCGCCACGGTGCAGGCTCGCGCCGGCGACAGCGGCACGTACCGCGGCATGGCCGTGCTGCCGAGCCAGTGCCTGCGCTGACCCACCGGTCTCTACCTGCTGGGCAGCCACCGCCCAGCCAGCTGGTAGGTGCCTGCGCGGTCGACAGTGAGGGTGGTCCAGGCACCGTCACGGGTGAGGGTGGCGGGTGTGGCTGCGGCCGGGTCCGCGGGAAGTTCCTGCACCGCGAGCAGCGCCGACCAGTGCAGCCGCAGCTCGATGACTGCGGGTCCGTCGCTCCTGACGACCATCTCGTCCTGGTCCATGCGGACGAGATGTCCCGGCGGCGCGACGACCGGGGTGGCGCCACGCACGGCATACACCGTCCATCGAGAGTTCTGCCAGATCCGATGCAGGTAGGACGGCGTGTGGTCCACAACGAGTCGCAGCTCCGCGGTTCGCTGGACCGGAGCCTTGGTCGCCGCGACATAGGCGACCGCGTTGTCGAGCAGCCACTGTCGATAGGCAGGCGCGTCAACGGCGGTGCCGTGATTGAGGAGCCCGTCGAGCTGGTCGTCGGCCTGGGTCTCGTAGCCGCGCGCCAGAGTCGCGACGCCAAGCATGGCGTATGCCGCAGTGTGGGTGCCGTCCTGGACCACCTCGACCCGGTGATTGGTCAGGTCGGGTAGCCGGTGCATCTCCGCGGCAAGCGTGCTGTAGTAGATGGGCTTCGCAGTCGGCGCACTGGCCACCGCAAGGTCCGCGCCGGTGAAGAACAGGCCGAAGGCGAGCGCAGGCACCACGGTGCCGACCGTCACCCAGCGTCGAGCCCGGCCAGTGGCAACGACGGCCACCGGCAACGCTGCGTAGAAGAGTCGCTCGAAGTTCGAGCCCATGCCGTTCGGCACCACAACGAGCACCGGTAGCGCGATCGCCGCAATGGCGATGGCCGCCTTGACCGGCCGGGTGGGGTGGGCCAGGAGCATCAGCGGCAGCAACGCCATACAGATCGCCGCGCTGCCGACGTCGAATCCCTCCGCGCCGGGCGTGCCGAACCAGAGCGCGAGCACGCCGATGGTCAAACCGGCTGAGAGGCCGCCGAGGGCGTTCGTCTCGCGGTTCGACTTCGTCCAGATGAACCCCGCAGCGAATGCCAGCAACCCGAACGCACCGGCGACCGGCGAGGCGAGCGACATCGCGACGGACAGCACCACGGTGAGCACTCGCAGGTTCCGCCGGGCCACCGCGAGCGCCGCGATCCCGATCGCCATACCGACGATGAAGGGCACCCTGCCGCTCCACAGGCTGCCGGCGGCCGCAACCGTGGCCACCCACACCGCATGGTTCGGGCGGCGCGAGCCGACGAGCAGCCATCGGGTCAACGGGGTGATCGCGACGGCGCAAACGGCCGCGAGGACCGGCGCGGTCATGAGCGCGGACAACGGCGGGACGATCACCGAATAGCTTCCCGTCGATGCGCCACCGGCGTACCACCCGAACCAGTAGCCACCAACCCCTGCCGCCGCGGCAGACTGCCGGGCAAGCGCCGCCACCAGGTCCCCGACGGGCGGGCGCACCACGATGAACGCGATCGCACTGACCAACGCGAACCCGAGCGGTCCGGCCAGCTCCGTCGAACGCACCCACCTGACCCGCCCGGATGAGTGTCTCAGCACCATCGTCACCCTAAGAGGGTAAGCCGAGCCGCTGGCCTCTTGCTGAAAGTCCCGCCTGCGTCGGCGTGCCGGTTGCGACTCTGCTCTCAGCAGTCGAACACCGACCAGCAGATGTCGTTGCGCAACCGCTGGTCGTCGAGAACGAGCTCGCGAATCGCCTCCGGGAGCTGCTCCCGCTGCCACTGGCACTCGAGCCTCGTTGCAGCCGCACTCTCACCTGCGGGCGCGGCAGCCTGGGCGGCTTTGATCGCATAGGCGGCGGCGCCGAGCTCGTGCGCGGCAACGTGGGCGACCGCCCCGGCCTGACCCGCGGCGTATGCGGCATGCCGAGCCGGGCCGCGCAGGCCTCGTGCCGCACCCATGGCGTGTCCCCCCGCCGCGCGAGCCTGCATCATCCCGACCTCACCGCGCACCCAGGCCCGAGCGCCCTCTATGGCCTCGCGCGGTCGAGGGTCCTGCGGCTCTACCGACTCGAACAGGCCAAGGACGTGCTCGGCGCACGCCGCGGCCCACAGGGCGAGAAGGTGGTGGTCCGCGTCGGTGAGAGTCCCCCCTCGGCGGATCGTCACCAGGCGAGGGTCGCGAACCTTCGACAGGATCATCGTGTGCCCCTATCGTCGCATCCACGCCCTGGGGAGTCGAACGTGCCGAGAGTCGTCAGCAGGTCGCTCAGGTCGGCTCCCACCTTGAGGTCCACCGGCGCCTCTTCGCGCCGGAACAGCCGCGCACCGGCCACCCCGCCGAGCCTGGCTCGGTCGTGGTCGACCTGGAGCCAGGAGCCCTCCTGCAGGCCGAGCACCGGGACGTCGTTCTCCTCGAGGAACTCGGCAATCCGGTGATCGCGGGTCTCTCCCAGATGTCTTCCCATCACTTCCGTGGCTGGGTAGTGCGGGTTGATCTGGAAGGGCACCAGGTTCAGCGCGGCGAAGGTCGGCGGTTCAACAATGGGCATGTCGTTGGTCGTCCGCAGGGACGGACAGGCCATGTTGGTGCCGGCGCTGGACCCGAGGTAGGGCGCACCATCGCGGACTGCCGCGCGGATGGGGTCGATCAGGTCGTAGCGGTGCAGCGCAGCCAACAGGCGAAAGGCGTTGCCGCCGCCGACAAAGACTGCATCGGCGGCTTCCACGATCGAGGCCGGCCGATGGCTGCGGTGCACACCGACCAGCTCGACATCCAGCTGCGCCATGGCCGCCGCAACCACCCGGGTGTGTTCCTCGAGGCCGAGCTGCGCATACGCGATGAAGGCGATTCGGTCGACACCCGCCAACAGCTCACGCAGCGTCGACATCGCGTGGGCGAGGTATTCGCCTCCGGGGGCCGAGCCGTTCGACATCAGCAGTAGCCGCATCACCGGAAGTATCCTCGGCCGGCACCGTGCGCGCCAGCGGGTAACGGGCTCTGCCGCCGATGGCGGTGCCGTATGCCGCAGGCGATGCGGCTGCCGCCGTCAGGCGAGCCGGGCGCTCGGGTGATAGCGCTTGACGCGCGCCAGCGTGTTGCGATCCGTGTGGTGCATCTCCTCACCGGTCGCTGCCAGCTTCAGGACGATGTCGGAGTGGTGAGTGAACGTCCCGTCGGCGTTGAAGGTGAAGACGCTCGTGAAGCCCTTGAGCTCCGCACGCTCCAGCAGGTACTTGTTCTGCAGGATGCCGTACGCGGCCTCCCCCGGTGTCGCGTCGAAGTGCAGCTCTGTGTCACGCAGACCGGCATCGCTGCCGGCGAGGATCGCGATCCCTCGCCCGAAGACGACATTGCGCATGACCTGCCCGTTGGCCTTGTCCCACAGCAGGTAGCCGACCTCGTCGTGGAACGGGTCCATGGCCTCCTCGCCGTGCCGCCACGCGGTCATCTTGTAGTGCAAGCCCTCCATGGACTGCCGGCCGTTCTCCTGGGTAGGGATGGGACTGAACACGGCTTGCTCGAAGTAGCCCGTCTCAGTGGTGTCGTCATCCTTGTTGTGATACGAGAGGTCGACGCCCACATCGCCCTCCCACTCGCCTACCAACGGGGTCAAGGGCCCCAGTTTCTGTGGGCCTTGCACGCTCGACATAACCATCGCTTCCTTCATCACTATTTGATTTGCGCCACCCTCGCCAGACTTGAATATTTCCACTTTAGCACCGTGGTCGTCGGTGCACCGCCGGAATGCACTAACTGCCCCTGTTTGCGGCAGTCCCGACTCCGGTGTCTTCGTGACTGGTTCGCCGCCGTGCGTTACCGCAGCTGGTCGCGGCGGCGCGTCAGGTAGGCGGTCTCGGCGGTGTTGCCGGCCAGCTCGATGGCCTTGTCGTATGCCGCGCGCGCCTGGTCGCGGCGGCCCAGCCGGCGCAGCAGGTCGGCTCGGGTCGCCTGGTAGGCGTGGTAGCCGGCCAACGCGTCCGCCAGGCGGTCCACGCTCGCCAGCGCCACCTGCGGCCCGTCGAGCTCGGCGACCGCTACGGCCCGGTTCAGGGCGACGATCGGCGAGGGGTCGAGGCGCACGAGCTGGTCATAGAGCGCGACCACCTGCGACCAGTCCGTGTCACGAGCGTCGCGGGCGAAGGTGTGCACGGCATTGATGGCGGCCAGGATCTGGTAGCGCCCCGGTGCGTCCCCGGAGGCCACGCGCTCCCGCACCAACCGATGACCTTCGGCGATCAGCTCGGCGTCCCACGCGCCCCGGTCCTGCTCGCCGAGGGTGACCAGCTCGCCGCTGGGCGACACCCGGGCGGCCCGACGAGCCTCGGTGAGAAGCATCAGGGCCAGCAGACCGACAACCTCACCGTCCTTCGGCAGGAGGGACTGGATCAGACGAGTCAGTCGGATCGCCTCGGCGGTCAGGTCATGACGTAGGGGGTCGGTGTCGGGGCCGCTCGCCAGGTACCCCTCGTTGAAGACGAGGAAGAGCGCGGCGAGCACACCGGAGACCCGGGCCGGCAGATCCTGCGTGGACGGCACGCGATAGGGGATGCGCGCCGCCTTGATCTTGGCCTTCGCACGGGTGATCCGCCGGCCCATGGTGGTCTCCTGCACCAGGAAGGCGCGGGCGATCTCGGGCATGCTCAGGCCACCGACCATGCGCAAGGTCAGCGCCACGCGAGCCTCCATCGCCAGTGCCGGGTGGCAGCAGATGAAGATCAGCCGCAGTCGATCGTCCTCGATGGCGCCCCGAGGCTCGAACGGGCCGTCGTCGCGCAGCATTCGAGCCTCCTCCTGCTTGTCGTCGCGCTTGCGCTCGCGGCGGATCCGGTCGATGGCCTTGCGGCGCGCGGTGGTGGTCAGCCAGGCACCGGGGTTGGCCGGTATGCCGTCGACCCGCCACCGCGCGACGGCGGTTGCGAACGCTTCGGCCGCCGCCTCCTCGGCGATGTCGAGATCGCCGAACCGCCTGGCCACAGCGGCGACCACCCGCGCCCACTCCTCGTGATGGGCCCGGGCGATCGCGTCCTCGACCTGCGTCACTGGAAGGGCCGCACCTCAACCTTGCCCCGGCATGCCTTCGATCCCTCGGCGGCGAGCGCGAGCGCCTGATCGAGGTCGGCCGCCTCGATGACCCAGAAGCCGCCGAGGTACTCCTTGGCCTCCAGGTACGGCCCGTCGGTGAACACCGGGGTCTCACCCAGTCCGTCGACGACGGTCGCGGTCGTCGCCGAGGCGAGCCCGTTGGCGTAGACGAAGTGTCCGCCCGCCTGCAGCCGGTCGTTGAAGGGGCCGGTGTCGGCCATCGCCTTCGTCATCGTCGCCTCGTCGGCGTAGTTGCCGAACTCGCTCATCTCGGCCGGTCCGAAGACTGACATCAGGTACTGCATCACGCATCATCTCCTGTGGTTTGGGGGCCCACTGCGGGCACCCGCTTACCCCTACAACGAACACCCTTGCCCCGATCCGACACCGCCTCCGGGACTTCTTCAGGATCCTCAGGCCCGTCGTTGACCCACCGCGCGGGACATCCGAGCGACAGCCTCCTCGAGGACATCGTCAGAGGTCGCGAAGTTGAGGCGGACGAACTCGCCCGCCGATCCCCCGAATCGCGCACCCGGCTCCAAGGCAACCCCGGCCCGCAGGAACTCGTCTCTGGCGTCCAACTGTGGAAACACGCCGGAGCAGTCCAGCCAGGCCAGGTAGCCGGCCTCGGGACGGTCCCAGACCACGCCGGGCAGTTCGGTGTCGATGAGGTCGGCGAGCAGGTCCCGTTTCCGGCGCAGCTCGACGATCAGGGCATCGAGCCAACCGGCACCGGACCGGTAGGCGGCGACCGAGCCGATCACTCCCAGCTGCCCGACGCGCCACTGCGTGTCGGGCGGGAACCCGTCGACGACGGCGGCGGTCTGCGACGAGGCGGTCACCACGGCAGCGCACTTGAGGCCGGCCAGGTTCCAGCCCTTACTGGCCGAGACGAGGGCGTAGCCCACGTCGGCGGCGGCGTCGAGTGCGAGCAGCGGGGTGAAGCCGTCCGGGTCGAGGGCCAGGGGCGCATGGATCTCGTCGCTGACGATGGCCACACCGTGACGGCGGGCGCTCTGCACGAGGCGCTCAAGCTCCTGGCGTCGGTGCACCCGTCCGACCGGGTTGTGCGGATTGCACAGGATGTAGGCGGCAATGCCACCGGCAAATGCCGCGTCCAGCGCGTCCAGATCGAGCCGCCAGGACGCACCGTCCCGGGCCAGCGGAACCTCTGCAAGGGTGCCGCCTGCCTCCCGCACCCAGTCGAAGAACGGTGGGTAGACCGGCGGGCTGAACGCAACCTTCTTCCTGTTCGCGCCCAGGCGGCGTAGGAGCTCCACCGCCCCGACTCCGACATCGGTGACCGCCTTCAGCCGGTTCGGGTCAACGACCCACCCCCACCGATCGCGGGAGAATTCCGCGAACGCCTCACCGAGCCCCTGGCTGCCACCGAAGTATCCGGTGTCGGAGCGCCGAATCGCATCGGCCAGCGCGGCCGCCACCGGTTCCGCGAGGGCCACGTCCATCTCGGCAATCGTCATCGGAAGGACCCCGGCCGGGTGGGTTGTCCACTTGGCGCTGAGTCGGTCCTGAAGTTCGGCGAGAGAGGGAAAACGTATGGTCGGCATAGGGATCCCCGCATCGAAGAGGAGGGCACTTGTGGTCACCGTACATAGTGGTGTCTGCGGCGGCAATAGCGTCCGCCGCTAGTCGACCCGTGGGGCGGCCCGACCGGTGTGCAGGAACTGTGCCCGCCCGGTGCCGTCGTCACCGATGAACTCGACGGCTCCTGCGGTCGCCCCTGAGTGGTCGGTCATCACGAAGGTGTCACCCGCGACCCGGCGCAGCTCGTGTCGCTCAGGCTCGGCCGTGATGCCGGCAGCGGCGGCCATCGCGAGGGTCTCGTTCTGCGCTGAGGTCGTCAGCCGGAGCACACCGTCGTCGTCGAACGTCACCTCATGGTGATCCGGACGGGTCTGGTAACGACCGACATACCGCCAGGGCTCGGATATGCGGGCACCGGCATCGGCCGGTGGTGTCGGCGGCGCCGACACCATGCCGGCCAGGTCGGCGAGCAGAGACTCCAGCAGGTCGTTGAAGAGCCGACCCGCGGCGCCCCCATTGGCCAGCATCGCGACCGCCATGCGCCGATCGGGCACCAGTTGCAGCGTGGCCGTCACGCCGATCGTGTCGCCACCGTGCCCGACCAGACCCTCCGCGAGCATCCAGCCGAGCCCGTGACCGGTGGGTGCACCGGTCACGGCCCGGTGGTCGACCTGCCATTCCCACATCGCCCGCGCACCGTTGACCGAGAGCACGCGTGTGCCGTCGACGCTCCGGCCGTCATTCACGTGCATACGCCCGAACGCGAGCAGGGCCCGTGCCGACATGGCCAGCTGGTTGCCGGCAGCAGGGTTGGAGGCGGGCATCACCGCCCACCGCTTCACCGGTCGTTGAGCCGCGCCGGTGCTGGGACGAACGTGACCGATGGCGGTGCGGAACGCCAACGCCTCATCAGCGCAGAACGCGATCTCCTCGATGCCAAGGGGATTCGCAAGGTAGTGCCGCAGCGCGCGGTCGTACGGCACCTCACGAGACACCTCGACCAGTCGGCCGAGCACCCCATAGCCGGCGCTGCAGTACGAATACAGCTCGCCGGGTCGGGAATGCTGCGGAGCCTGTGAGACGAGATCCTCGACGAACCGCTCCAGCGCATCGTCTCCGCACGTAGTCGGCGCCCAGATGTCGCCCTCGAACCCGCCGGTGTGCGTCAACAGGTGCCGCACGGTGATCTGGGCGCTGGACTGCGTGTCGGCGGTGCGGAAGCCCGGTAGGTAAGCCTGCACCGGAACGTCCAACACGACCAGGCCGTCGTCGACCAGCTGCATCACCAACGTGGCGGTCCAGACCTTGGTAATCGACTGGATCATGAACAAGGCATCGGGGGTCACCCGGACCCCGGTCCGCAGATTCACCACGCCCGAAGTGGCCTCCACCACCTGCCCATCGACCAGGACAGCCGCGGACACCCCCGGCACGTCGTGCACCCCGGCGAGGCGCGGCAGGTCCTGGTCCAGGCGCCGTCGCACCTCTTCGCTCCGACCCATCCCAGCCTCCACGCAGTCTCGAATCAACTGATCCAACCATCACCAGGCGACACGCGACCGGCTCCAGGCCGCGATCGTCGCCTACGAAATCCGACTCGTGCAGCCCAAGTGATCCGTGACAACGACCGCCTTACCTGCGGATGCACGGTCTCCGACGATCAGGATCTCGTAGCGGTAGAGGTCGCCGTTCGCGGCAACCCGCGTGAAACCCGCCCGCTCGAGGGTGCGCTGGGACGCAATGTTGACCTTGTCCGTGTCGGCTATCACGCGGGACACGCCTCGCTGCGCGGCGAGCGCAACGAGCGCTCGAGCGGCTTCCGCCGCAACTCCGTGCCCGCGCGCGCTCGGGGTCAGCCCGTAGCCGATCTCGACGGACCCACCGTCCGGCCGGCCCTTGAAGCCGATCCCGCCGATGGCTTTCCCGTCGGCGGCCCGGGCGATCCGGTAGTGCCCGAAGGGATGTGGGTCGCCGCCCGCGGCCACGGCCCGCAGAAAGGCGGTGACCCCGATGAGGTCCCCCTCGAAGGGGAAGTCTTGCGCCCACGAGTCCTCGCCGGAGGGCTGCCGCGCCACGATCCGGGCCGCCTCGGCGGCGTCGATCGGGTGCAGGACCAGTCTCTCGGTGTGCAGGTCGGTCACCAGGTCAGCACACCAGGCAGGCCGCGCCGCAGCAACTGAATTTGCGCCTCCCTCACTCCTTCCCGACATGTCCCAAGTGGGTCTGTCCGGGGCCTCGGAACCGGTGAACCTCCTGCGGCCAGTCGAGCGCGGTCGCGAGCTTGCCGGCCCAGTGCCGCGCCGCCGCGTCATCGGCGACGTCCACGACGGCGAAGCCGCCAAGGTGCTCCTTGGTCTCGACGTACGGCCCATCGGTGAAGACCGGCTCCCCGTCGACCTTCTCGACGCTGAACACCGCGGTTGACCGGTCGAGGCCACCGTTGGTGAAAATCAGGACACCGGCGGCCTGCATCTCCTCGATCACCGGCCGGACCGCCGCGCTCTTCTCGGCCAGCTGCTCCACCGTGTGGTCGGGCACCCACTCATCATTGAACGTGATCAGGTATTCGGTCATCGCTGTCTCCTTCTGGTCCTGGACGAGGGTCCGCCTGAACGCCTCTGCCACCGGCGGCCCGGGCGGCCGTCGCCACTGGTTCCACGAACGCCGGCGTCTCGATACGACAGCCTGCCGGATAATTGTGTCGAACGGACCCGGATGGGCGGATCGACGCGTCACGTGTCTGGGCGGCTGCTCAGCCGGCCGGTGAAGATTGGCCCTGTCTCACCCCTGGGAGGCCGCCACGGCCGGGGCAGCAGGCATGCTTGCGACATGAGTGAGGTTTCCGCGTCCACGCCGAGTGAGCCGAGCTGGTTGGTTCTGGTCTATCGAGTGCCGTCCGAGCCGACGCGGCTGCGCGCGACGGTGTGGCGGCGGCTGCGGTCGATGGGCGCCGTATACCTGCAGAACTCCGTTGCGGCGATGCCCGCCGGGAAGACGTCTGAGCATGCGCTGCGCAAGCTGCGCCGGGAGATCCTGGACATGGATGGCTCCGCGTTGCTGCTCAGTGCCGACGCGCTGGTGGGCAGCGCCGCGATCATGGCACTGTTCCAGAAGGCTCGCGACGCCGAGTACGAGGAGATCCTGGACAAGTGCAACGACTTCCACACCGGGCTGGAGAAGGAGTATGCGGAGGCGCACTTCACCTATGGCGAGCTTGAGGAGAACGAGGTCGAGCTGGTGAAGTTGCGCGGATGGATGGACAAGGTCATCGCCCGGGACACATTCCGTGCGCCGTTCCGGGAGAAGACGACGGCGGCCCTGCAGGCGTGCAGCGAAGCGCTGGAGGCCTACGCGGCACGCGTCTACGAAGAGGACGGCGACGAGGCCTGACGGGTAGGGCGGGAGCGCCGGGCGGCTTGCTCCCACCCCGCCCGATCCTGCTCAACGTTTCGGCATCAGGCGCCGAATGCTGATTGGCAGGAGCACGGTCACCAGGAGCGGCATCAGCCACCAGGCGGCCACACCGACACCGTGCGCCAGCAGATAGGTGACCGCCAGCCCGAGCACGACGGCCACGGCGACGAGCCAGTCGTCGCCAACGATGAAGTCCCACCAGAACATCCCGAATGCCTTGATTTTGCTCATGTCTCAGACTCCTTGACTAGTGGTTGCGGCGGCACCTACGGTGCGGGGGCCCTGCTCACGGCGCCGGAACACGGCGACATACCCGAGCGCGACGAGAAGCACGACAGGCACGATCACCAGCAGTGCGGCGTCGCCTCCTGGCCAGGAGGCGCCGGCGCCTTCCGCGCCCCAGAACATGCCGAACGAGGTCAGCATCGCGCCGACCACGAACTTCATGCTGTTCTCCGGCACGCGGGCCAGCGGTGCGCGCACCGCGATGCCAGAGATCGCCACGACCGCCACGGCGGCGACCGACGCGCTTGCCGCGAGCGGCATGTTGTGCTGGTTGCTGCCGAAGGTGAGCACGATGAAGACGACTTCGAGCCCCTCGAGGAGCACGCCCTTGAAGGAGAGGGTGAACGCGTACCAGTCGCCGACGAGGGGCCGCTGCTCGGAGGCGGCGGCGCGGGCTGCCGCCTCCTCGGCGGCGAACGCGGCGTCCTCGTCATGCAGGGCCTTGTTGCCGCTGGCCCGCAGGATCGCCTTGCGGAGCCAGCCGATCCCGAAGATCAGCAGCAGGCCTCCGACGACCAGCCGCAACCCGGTCAAGGGGATCATCGTGATGGCCGGACCCAGCACCGCGACGATGACGGCGAGCGTGGCGAGGGCCGCCCCCATCCCGGTCAGCGCCGAGCGCCAGTCTCGTGCGGTGCCGGCCGCCAGGATGATCGTCAGGGCCTCGACGGCCTCGACGATGCAGGCGAGAAAGACCGCTAGAAACAATGCAAGTCCCGTCATGGGATTCACTGACCTCCTTGGCTGACGGCCGCAAAGCGCGGCCGGTGTGTTATTAACAGATGTTAGATCAGATTCGGCACGAGTGATTGACTGCGATGAGGTTGTACGGGTGCCTCTGGCATCGTCGGTGGTCGGCATGCGGCCGGCCTCTGGAGGCGTGGTGCTCAGACCAGTGCGGCTCCTCCGGTGATGTCGAGGACCGCACCGGTGATCCAAGCGGATCGCTCGCCGGCGAGGAACGTGGCGGCGTCCGCAACATCGTCCGGCGTGCCCAGTCGTCGGAGCGGGTGGGCACCGGCCATGGCCTCCTGTTTCGCGGGTGGGATGCGGGATCGGAGTGATTCGGTGAGGATCGTCTCCGGCGCGAGGCAGTTGGCGCGGACCCCGAAGGGCCCTGCCTGGGCGGCGACCTGTTGGGTGAGCAGGATGACCCCCGCCTTGGCGGCGCTGTAGGGGGCGGGCGCAAGGCCGTTGGCTCGCCTGCCTGCCGAGGAACCGAGCGTGATGATGCTGCCGCGGCGGCGCTGTTTCATACCGGGCAAGAAGGCCTTCAGGGTCAGGAAGGTCGCCAGCAGGTTGCCGTCGATGACAGCACGCCAGTCGTCCTCGGTGATGCTCTCGATCGGCCCGGGGGCGATGTGGCTGCCGCCGGCGTTGGCAACCAGCACATCGACGGGTCCGACTGTCGCCTGCACCTGTTCGCGGATGTGATCGAGATCGGAGCTGCGGGTGACATCGCCTGTCACGGCGATGGCAGTGCCGCCGCCGCGCTGGATGCCGGCAGCGACCGCCGAGGTCGCCGCTGCGTCACGACCGTGCACGGCTACCGCGGCGCCGTGCTGCGCAAGGTCGGCAGCGATGACTGCGCCGATGCCGCGTGAGCTTCCGGTGACCAGGGCCACGCGGCCGGCGAGGTCACCGGTCGGTATGGCGCTCATCGATGCCACCGCGAAAGCACCGGCGGGTGGGGATCGAACATCGGGCTCTCCTCGACCATCAGGCAAGCCGGTACAGGGCGGGCATGGCGATCAGGTGGTTGTCGCGCAGGTTGGCGCGCACGTAGGTATGGAATGTCCTCTTGCTGAACTGGCGCGCCGCCAGCGTGGGCAGGCCGGTGTCCCAGCGGGCGTGATTGACCAGGACGTAGTCGCACGGGCCCGTCGGGGCCAGCAGCGCCGAGTTGGTCAGGCCGGTCTGCGCGATGTACCAGGCGGCCAGGTGCTCCCACACGTTGATCGCGGCCTCGGTGTCCAGTCGGCCGTCCGCTGAGGCAAAGTAGTTGAACAGGAACAGTCCGTCCCGGGTGTGGTCGACGGGAGCCAGCAGGCGGGCGCACCGGGCGGCCATGACATGGACGTTGCTGCTCGCGCCACGCAGGGCGCCGTCGAGGGCGGTGAACGCCGGGTCGCTGCGCACCGACGCCAAGGTGTCGGACGAGACGGTCTGCACGAGTACGGCGACGTCGAATCGGGCCGGTCGGGTGAGGCGCCCGCCGACGGGCGGGATCAGCACCGCGCGGAATACGGTCGCCTGCCTTACCTCCGGCCGCTTCCGCAGCTCGTCGGCCAGGCCGATCAGGCGGGCAAGCAGGGCCGTACGTCCGGATTCCCGACGCACGATGGGCCCATGAGCGGGAGGCGCCACAGACGCTCCGAGATGCAGCCAACCCGTCCCTGGCGGGGGTTCGAATGAGGGCGGATTGTACTTCGGGCCGGGGTTGATCATGGCATCTTTCATACAAGAACGTTAGATACCTAATCCTTTGATGTCAATTGTTTTGACGGCGAACGGTTTGCTATGCTGACGCGGTGCCCGCACCCAAGACCCCACCGCTGGGACTGCACCTGGCCGCTACTGCCAAGTCCGTGCGCCGCGCGTTCGACGACGCCCTCGCCGGTGCCGGCGGGTCGTTGCCCGTCTGGCTGATCCTCATCTCGATCAAGCGGGGCGACCCGGGTAATCAGCGGGATCTTGCCGCCGCGGTCGGGATCACCGGAGCCACCTTGACGCACCATCTCAACGCGATGGAAGCCGACGGGTTGCTGGTCCGCCGCCGCGACCCGAGCAACAGGCGCATTCAGCGCGTCGAACTGACCGAGGCCGGTGAGAACACGTTCCACCGCCTCCGTGGCACCGCCACCGCGTTCGACAAACGACTGCGCGCCGGTCTGACCGCGCAGGAGCTGGATGTACTCGCCGACCTACTGAAGCGGCTGCAGGCAAACGTGTGATTCGATCCGGCGCGGGTCGCCCGAGCCGCGCTACGTCTCGAGTTGGTGACGCGTAGGTCCCGTGGTCCATCCGGGCGGGAGGTCTGCGGTGAGGGCATGGCGAACGAATCGGGCCACGGCCGGAGACCGCATGCCACCGGCGTTCCACTGCAATGTGAACGGGACGTCCAGCTGCGGTGTGACAGGTCGGATCACGGTGTCGGGGTGGCCAGGGATCAGCGACTCGATGAGCATGATCCAGTCGACCTCGGGCTGGTCCTGCCAGCGGTTCGCCGCCAGCTCTGTCATGGCCAGCGGTACCTCTGACGGGCTGATGCCGGCGGTGGCCAGTGCCTGCCGCTGCGCGAGCGCCCAAGCGGGGAAGAGGGATTCGGCGGTCGTGCCGAGACGATCATCGGCCAGGTCGGCCAGCCGCACCGCTTCGTGGTCGGCGAGTCGGTGGTCGCGGCGTAGCCCCACGAGCAGCGGCTGGGAGCAGAGCAACTCGGTGGTCAGCCCGTCGGACTGCTTGAGGAGCCCGCAGGTGATGGCCACGTCGACGGTGCCCTCGACGACGGCGTGGAGCAGCGCGGGCAGCCACAGCTGGGTGAACGCGACCACGATGCCTGGGTTCGCATCGGAGAAGCCGTCCGTCAGGGCTGGGGCGAGGACCGGGGCGACGGGCGGGGTCATCCCCACCCGCACGGTTCCTTCGTCCCCGTGGGCGATCCGCGAGACCGCATAGGATGCGGCGGCGACGTCGGCGAGGATCCTGGTGGAGAGCTTCAGCAGCTCCGCGCCCGCCTCGGTCAGGACAGCACGCCTGGTCGTGCGGATGAACAGCGGCGTGCCGAGCTCGCGTTCCAGGCGACGGATGAGGTCGCTGAGGGTCGGCTGGCCGATGGTCAGCTTCTCGGCCGCGCGGCTGAAGTGCAGCTCGGTGGCGACCACGACGAACGCCTCAAGTTGACGCAACTCCACTCCCCGAACCTACCGTCGCGGCGGCATACCAGGACGCCGATTCATCGATCCACCCGATGAACGCGTTCCCGGTTTCGCCCTTTTTCGCCCATCCGGTGCGCTGCATGATCGAAACAGGCAGAACCATCGAGGCGAGGGCGACCATGAAACGCA
Source organism: Leekyejoonella antrihumi (assembly GCF_007845645.1). Classification (GTDB taxonomy): domain Bacteria; phylum Actinomycetota; class Actinomycetes; order Actinomycetales; family Dermatophilaceae; genus Leekyejoonella; species Leekyejoonella antrihumi. The sequence continues at coordinate 225,561 of NZ_VCQV01000003.1, read as the reverse complement.
CTGCGAAGATCCCGCTGAACTTCTTCGGTATCCCGTTCGGTCTGGCCGGGTTGGGAGAGGCCTGGTCCGTGTTGGCCGACTTCCACCACGCTCCCGCCGCGATCGGCGAGGTGATCCTGCTCGTCGCCGCGGCGGCCTGGGTGATCGTAGGTGCGGCCTACCTGGCCTACCTCGGCACGGCGAAGTCGACCCTGGCCGCCTTCACCGCCGACCTGCTCGACCCGTCGGCGGGGCCGTTGGCCTCGCTCGCGCTGATCACCCCCATGCTCCTTGCCGCGCTCGGTCTCTACCCCCACGCCCCCGGCACCGGCCGGGTGATCACCGACCTGTTCCTGATCCTCACGGTCCTGCTCGGCGCCTGGTTCACCGGTCAGTGGATCTACTACCCGCTCGATCTCGACCGCATCCACCCCGGCTACTTCCTGCCAACCGTCGCGGGCGGCCTCATCGCCGCCGACGGCGCCGCGATCGTCGGCCAGCACCGTCTCGCCGAGGCGATGTTCGGGCTCGGCGTTCTCTGTTGGATCGTCCTGGGGTCGCTTATTCTGGGCCGCCTGTTGTTCCGGCCGATGCTGCCCGCGGCCCTGCAGCCGACGCTGGCCATCGAGGTAGCGCCCGCGGCCGTCGCCGGCCTGGCCTGGTTCGACATCCAGGGTCACCGGCTCGACGTCGTCATGGCCTTGCTCGCCGGCTACGGCCTGCTCATGGTGCTCGCGCAGCTGCGTCTCCTGCCCGTATACAGACGACTCACCTTCACGTCCGGGACCTGGTCCTTCACGTTCAGCTGGGCGGCCGTCGACGCCATCGGCATCGTGTGGCTGCAAAGCACCCAACCGGTCGGCTATCGCATCTGGCAGTACCTATTGATTGCGGCCGTCACCGTGCTCATCGGCGGCATCGGCGCGCGCACCGTGCGCGCGATCCTCCGTGGGCAGCTGTTGCCCGCCCAGCCGAGCACGCCTGCAACGCCGCCAGTCCGCGCACTCCCGCACACGCCGAGCACGACAGACGCACGATGACCGACCCCATGGAAGGACCCCCGATGTCCCACTCGGCAGCCGACGAGTCATCCGTCGTCACCAAGCACAGTGCTCGCTCCGTCGGCGACACGGTGTCGCTGCTCACCGAACTCATCAAGGCCAAGGGAATGCGGCTGTTTGCCACCATCGACCAGTCCGCCGAGGCCCGGCGGGTCGGACTCGAGCTGCGCGAGACCGTGCTCGTGATCTTCGGCGACCCAGGCATGGGCACGGCCGTGATGGCCGACGCCCCGCTCGCCGCCCTGGACCTGCCGCTGAAGACCCTGATCTGGGCGGACGGCGACCGGACCGGCATCACCTACACGGTGCCGGCCGAGATCGCGCGACGCTACGGCCTCACCCCGGATCTGACGGCCAAGCTGGCAGGCATCGAGGCCCTCACCGATGCGCTGAGCTCAGCCGTCGCAAGTGGACGGTGACCGCTGTGCGCGCCCTGTGCCGAGAATCACCTGTCGGATCCGGTGAACGCCACACGAAGACGATTGCGGCATCATACGATTCGGGCACCGGCGAGCACGCCGCACGATCCGAATCGCCGAGAGACCACCGTCATGCGTCGCCTTGCCCAACCCTCGCCGTCACAGTCGTCGCCGCCAGCCTGACAGGCACCGTGGCGTTGCCCGCGGACGCCGCCACGCCGACCCTGAAGTTCGGCAGGTTCTACGCCGATCAGCCAGGACCGGACATGCCCTACACGACGACGCGGCTCAACCGGGAGTACGTCCAGGTCAAGAACGTCTCGAAGAAGACGATCAGCCTGTCGACCTATCTCGTCCACGACCGTGGGAGCAAGCACACCTACCGCTTCCCGAAGACGTTCCGGCTGACGGCCGGCAAGATGGTGACCGTCCACAGCTGACCTCTCACCCTGGCGACCGCACGGCCGGGCGCGGTGCTTCGAACGATGATCGGTTGTAGGGTCCGTGTCAGGCCTTCAGGGCGCGGAGGCTGAACATGATCGGGAGCGGCTGGCCGGTGTACCGCCAGCGCATCAGGCCGTCACCCTCGCGGGTGGCGAGTCCTCGAGGACCGTCGGTCTCCACGGCGAGGTGCTCGCCGAGCTGGTCGATCGTCAGACCGGCCGCGATCGCCGCGGTGACGACCTCGGCGAGGGAGTGGCCGTACTCCGTCGTGGAGTTGTGCTCGGTGGTGGCGTCGATCGCTGCGTAGGAGCCGGCCTGGTCGTCGAATCGTTGTGGCCCGTCCGCCGCATAGGGGAAGTCGAAGACCAGCGGGTCCACCGAGTCGGCCATCAGAAAGAGCGGATGCATGTCGATCAGCGCGAGCCGGCCACCGGGTCTCAGCACCCCCGCGGCTTGGCGCATCCACTGGTCCAGGTCGTCGATCCAGCACAGCACCCCGCGGCTCGCGTAACAGACATCGAAGCACCCCCGCAGGTCGCGAGGCAGGTCCAGAGCGTCGGCGACGTGGAATTGCGCGCGGTCGGCGAGTCCGGCGCTCTGGGCGAGCGCGGTTGCCTTGTCGATCGCGACCGGCGAGAAGTCGACGCCGACCACCCGGCACGCCCCGGCTCGCAGCCAGGACAGCGTGTCCATGCCGGTGTGGCACTGCAGGTGGATCACGTCCTGACCGGTGACCTCCCCAGTGGTCTCGTGGTCGATTGCGTAGAGCGTGGAGTGGCCGGTCAGGAACGCCGACGTGTCGTAGACCGGGTCGTCGCCGTGCAGCCTCGCACGCTCGTCCCACCACCGCAGGTTCTCCGTCATACCCCCCATTCTTCCCAGGATGACACCCTCCGCGTCCAGCAGTTCGGTCGGCAGCACGTCGCAATGACTGTGCCACTGCGTGGGTGCGCGCCGTTGACAGCTCATGCCAGGCCCAGTCGTCGTCGCGCGGTCTCACCTGGTCCAGTCGATGGCATCGAACTGGGTTCGCAGTCGGGCTCCCCGGTCCCGGTCATGCTGAGCGACCCAGGCGATCCGGCCCTGCAGATACTGTTCAAAAGCCGTCCGATTCTGGCGGTTCTGGGTGCTGGGTCCGTGGCGGATGCAGTTGTGGAGCGTCGCACGCAGCACGTCCACCTCCGCCCTGGACACGTGCGGCCGGTCGTTGACCACGAGGCCGCCGAGGACCTGGCGACCGGCCTGAGGCAGGACGCCGGTCTTGCGCGCATTCAGTCGGAAGCCCTCGGTTCGGGCGATCTCCGCAACGATGCCAAGAATGCGGTCGGCCGCCGGCCCCCAGCCGCGATCACCGGACATCGCGATGTCGTCGGCATAGCGGGTGTACTGACCCCCCCAGGAGAGCGCCAATGCGTCGAGCCGAATGTCCATCCGGTAGGCGGCCAGGTTGGCAAGCGCCGGGGAGGTCGGGGCTCCTTGCGGCAGGTGCGGCGCGGCTAACCGCCGGCCCAAGCGCCAATGCGCGTCGAGCAGAACGGGATCGGTTGGCCGTGGGATCTTGCGCCAAGCGCTCAGGGGAAGGACCGTCGTCATTAGACCCGCGAGACAGTGAGCGACGGGCTCGGGGTAGCCGGCGGTACGCAGCACCCCGTATACACGTCCCACGGTCACGCTGGCGAAGAAGCCCTCGAGATCGGACCGGATCACGACTGCCCGGCCGGCGTGCGGAGCGGCGTAGGAGCCGACCGAGCGACCTACCCGAAAACCGTGGGTGGCTTCGTGCGGTGGAATCCGCCCCACGATCTCCTGAAGGAGCTGCCGTTGGATCGCCTTGAGGTGACGTTTGGGCGCCTCCAGGACGCGGATCGCTCCGCTCGGCGCGGTCCGACTGCTGATGCGGTAGTGCTGCAGCGGCACTTGCTGCGCGGTGCGTGACCAGTGCCGCGGGTCGGAGAACCAGGCCAGCTCCGGCTGACTCAGCCCCAGCAGAGACCCGACCTCGGCCAGATCGTGCAGCACGACCAGGCGCCACGGATTGCTGACCATGCGCACCGGGGCCAAGGGGTGAGCCATCGGCCGTGCCCGTCCGGCCTGCGCGGCGGCCGGACGGGTCGAGATGATTGCGGCCAGCTCGCGTGGTCGGTCCAGCGGCGGCCGCGGGTACAGCGCCAGGACCTGCCGGGTCAGCGCGGGCATCCAGCGCACCCGCCGGCCCAGCACGACTGCGCCGCCGTCCACCAGCCCGGGGCGCGTCCATTCCGCCGCCAGGAAGCCGCCCGCCAGGGCCCGCGCGAGATCGGCCCGCATGCGCCCTAGGAGGCCTCGGTGTGCGGCAGCGCTGTTCGACCTGTCCTGTCGTGCGCGCGACTTCCTGCCGCGAAGCGCAGCCGCTCGCGCGCGGTGCAGTGCCCGGACGTACCGGTAACCCCCGGGGTAACCCCGGAGAGGTGAACCGACGCTGCGCGCCGGTCACCCGTCTCGAAACCACGCTGCCGCACAGCCACACAGTAATCGAGACCGCAGGCCCACCGCAGTGACTGCGCCGCGCTCCCGTACCGGTTGCACCGGACCGGTGAGTAGCGCCGGTGACACATGTGGACGTGGTCGCGAGGCCGCATCGGAGTCGTTCACCCTGGATAGGCTGCAAGGGTGCTGGAACTTGTGCTGCCGAATGTGGCCCGTCGCGCGGCCTGGCAGGAGTCGCATCGCGAATGGGGGCCCGGGCAGCACGAGGACGGGTTTGGGGTGGGGCCGAACGACGAGGTGGACAGCGTCGAGGGTTTTGGAGCCTGGGTCGACTGGCTGCATTCGCGGCCAGGTCACCTGTGGTGGATCGTCGATGAGGACGCCGTCCTTGGTGGCATCGTGCTACGAGCGCACACCGACGACTGGGTGCAACGCGTGGGTCACATCGGCTATGGCATCCGGCCATCGGCTCGCGGGCGAGGAGTCGCGACCTGGGCGCTGGATCAGGTGCTGAAACGAGCCGGGAACCTTGGCTTGGCGCAGGTCCTTCTTGTATGCCGCGATGAGAACCTCGCATCGCGCAAGACGATCGAGCGCTGCGGCGGCGTGCTCGAGCAGATCGTCGATGACGGACGCGGCCTCGCCCGGCGGTACTGGATCAACCTCACCGACCGACGCTCGGTGGACGTCGCGTGGGAAAACCCGTGACGCGCTGAACAGCCCGCGGTACATGTTTATTGCGCTTGCTGCAGCCGGCCAGCGTCCCTGGCCTACAGTGCGGGACTGTGGTTGATGCGATATTCGGTGACCCACGATTGGCTGCGCTCTACGACGTCTTCGACGGCGCCCGCGACGACCTCGATCCATACGCGGCCATCGTCAGTGAGCTCGGCGCGGCCTCGGTGCTGGACCTGGGATGCGGCACGGGCTCCTTTGCGTTGCTGTTGGCTGAGCGTGGCGTCGAGGTGACCGGCATCGACCCGGCCGGCGCTTCCTTGGACGTGGCACGAGGCAAGCCCGGCGCCGAACGGGTGAACTGGGTCCAGTGCGACCACAGCTGCCTGCCGACCGTGCAGGTCGACGTTGCCGTCATGACCGGCAACGTCGCGCAGGTCTTCCTCACCGACGACGCCTGGTCGGCCACCCTGACAAGTCTTCGCGGAGTGCTTCGCGTGGGTGGCCATCTTGTCTTTGAAACCCGGCGCCCGGATTTTCGGGCGTGGGAGCGCTGGCAGAACGACTCCGATGAGGCAACCATGCAGATCCCGGGCACCGGCACGGTGGCGCACCGCAGAACCGTGACTCGGGTCGACCTTCCACTGGTTTCCTTCCAGCACAGTTACACGTTCCCGGACCGCAGTGAGGTCTCCTCGGAGTCGACGCTGCGCTTTCGTTCCCGAGAAGAGATCGACGCGAGCTTGACCGATGCCGGTTTCGTCACGGTCGACGTGCGACAGGCTCCCGACCGTCCAGGCGCAGAGTATGTATTCCTCGCTCAACGTCGCCAGTAGAGGCTCGCCATCGGCTTGACGACCGTCTCGCTCTGACGTGTTGCGAGTGGTTCGTTGTCGCGAAGCACGAGTGCTGCGGCTGAATCGCAGGTAGGGTCCCCGAACATGGACATGCTGATGGGAGAGCGGATCGCCGAGGCCAACCTGATCGACTGGCGCAAGCCGGCTCAGGGGCTACCTGCCCGCTACCTGGTCGATGACTTCGGCGCCGGCGCACGGTTCGTCGCCGCGGTGGGCGAGGCAGGTGACACCCTCGGCCATCACCCGCGCGTGTCGATCGGCAAGGGGCACGTCGACCTCAAACTGGTCACCGACGACGCCATCTACCGCGACAGCGAGGGCACCGAACACGTCCTCGAATGGGTCACCCAGCAGGACGGCGATAAGGGAGTCATCTGCGTCGACGTGTCCGCTGCGACGAGGGATTGAATGGCGACCCAGGACCCGGGCTCTACGACGATCCAGGCGCTGACCCCGGATACGTGGGACCTCTTCGCGGCGCTGGTCGTGCGTGACTGCGCGGACGGCCAGGAGGCGATCGCCTGGGCGGAGTACGGCACCCCGGCCGAGCTGCCCGACATCCACCACCGCAAGCAGTATCTCGCGGAGCAGGACCTCACCCCCGACTACCGGATCACCTGCATCTTCGTCGACAAACGGTTCCGCCAGCACGGTCTGGTGGCCATCGCCCTGCAGGGTGCGCTCGACCTGATCGCGCAAGCGGGCGGCGGCATCGTCGAGGGCTACCCCCACATCCCGGGAGAGCGACGACTGTCATCGTCGTTCCTCTACAACGGCACGAAGGCCGTCTACGAGCGCGCCGGCTTCGACTTCATCCGGCCCAAGGGCCTGAAGAACACGGTGATGCGCCGGCGCGTGGCCCCGTCGCGTTAGCTACCGGAACCCCAACGGCTTCAACCTACTTCCGGAATGTGTCGCAGCGCCGTCGCCCCACCCCTGCGGAACGGGGGCCGACCTGTCTGACGATCGGGCCAGGTCTGGGGCAATCGCCACAGGTTGCCGCTCGGTGGACGTATGGCGCGCCGGCCGAGAGATGCGTGACCGGGCCAGTTGGTCGTCGCGCAATGGCCACCGCTGTCCACGGCGTCAGGCACTGAGTTCGTTGCGCGCTCGAGGACACCGAATCTCGTTACGGCGCGGCGGGACGGGCGGACAGCGTGGTCCGGTTGGGGCGATGCGAATCGCGGCGTGTGGTGAGATTCTTTGGTGATGGCAGGGCATCTTCAGCCGGGTGTGATCGGGTCCGGAGACGGGCCACAGTGGGAGCACGACAGCCTACTCTCCCAATGGCGCGAGGCTGGCGTCGAACCGGGCATGAACGTGATCGTTCACTCGGCACTGTCGAGCATCGGTCGGGTCCAGGGCGGGGCGGAGACTGTCGTGCGCAGCTTGCGCACCGCGGTCGGGCCTGACGGCACATTGGTGGCTCCGGCGTTCACCCCGCAGGTCACCGACCCGCACCCGTCGATCCGTGCCGTCCCGGAGGAGAAGGTGCGGACCCTGCGCGAGCAGGTGCCGCTGTTCACTCCGGGGTTGCCCTCACCGATGGGAGCAGTCGCCGAGGCGATACGGCTCACGCCCGGGTCCGTGCGCAGCCGGCACCCGCAGGCCTCGGTCGCGGCACTGGGTGCCCGCGCCGGTGACATCGTGGCCGGGCAGCCGTTGAACTTCGCGTTGGGCCGCCGCTCTCCGTTCGATCGGTTGCTGCAGTTGGGAGGCTGGATCCTGTTGGTGGGGGTCGGGCACAACCGCAACAGCTTCTTGCATCACGCCGAGTCGTTGATTGAGCGGCCACGCCTGAAACTGCGCCGGTTCCCGGTGATGGTCGACGGCGAACGCATCTGGTGGGAGACCCTCGACGTCGGCGACGACAACGACACGCACTTCCCGGTGGTCGGACGCGACTACGAACGCCACGCGGGCATCCATCCGGTCCAGGTCGGCGGTGCACGAACTGTCTTGCTCCCCGCCAAGGACCTCGTGTCCTTCGCCGGCCACCGCCTCGCCGAGCTCATCGATCACGACTTGTAGATGGCCTGATATGGAGTGGGCTGGACTGGTTTGCGCGCCGAGCAAAGGTTCTAGCAGTTGCTGAAACATGGGCTGAGCCCGGACCGCGGATTTGTCGCAGGAGGCTGGCGCGCGCGGGCATCATGCCGCATAGGCCCTCTTTGGCCATGCGGAATGCTGCCAGGCCGACCATCTTGTCCTCCACGAATGCGTTGCTGTCGCTTCTCGAGCGGCGGGACGCGCCCATGTCACCGGGTACGTGGGCGAAAAGCTTCAGCACTTCCAGGTGGCTACCTTCATCACCTTGCGAGATGGACTCATCGCCGAAATGTCCGAAGTCTGGGCAGACGTTGACGCTCAGGCCCCCGAGGGCACGCGACCCACCTGACACACGCGCAACACTCGACGCACCGAGTGCCGCGCTCGAAGAGCGATCCTCCATCGGTGTATGTCCCAGGTGGCTCATAGCAAGGTGTCCGCGAAAATTGAGTCGTGCCTCAGTCTGGAGTTGTGCCACGGTCAGGTGGTGCCCACGCTCGAGCGGTTACGCGCCGATCACAGCCCAGCGGTACTGGCCTTCGAGGTGGAGAACCGCGCTTATTTCGCCGCGTCGGTCTCCGATCGCGGTGACGCGTTCTTCGATCAGTTCAATGAGGATTTTGATCGCCTGCTGGCCGAGCAGCGTGAGGGCACGTGCGCGTTCTACGTCTTGGTGGACGACGACAGTGCGGTGATCGGCAGGTTCAACCTCTACGATCTCGACCGTGGTGCCGCAACAGTGGGTTATCGGCTGGCGCAGCACGCCGCCGGGCGCGGCGTCGCGACCGCAACCGTCCGCAACCTCTGTGCGGTAGCGTCAGGGCTTGGCCTGCGTACCCTCGTCGCGGCGACGTCAGACCACAACGTGGCGTCGCGCAAGGTCTTGATCAATGCCGGTTTCGTCCTGGACGGTCCGGCCGATCCCTCCGAACTGGGAGGCGAGCACGGCAGCCGCTTTCGCCGCGACCTGATTCGCCAGTGACCCTTGCTTCAACAGCTCCCGGCAGCGTCACCGAATGCCGATCTACTGGGGCTGGCTGGCACGGCCGTTATGGATCAGGATCGTCAGAATGGTCGCTGACAGCAACGCAAGTATGATCAAAACCGCGGAGGGCAGATGGGCCGGTTCACGAGGTTGGCCGTAGTAGGCGTTCGCCGCAAAGGCCAGCAGGTTCGGCGCGCAAACCCACAACATCCTCGTGGAAGTCGGCAAACGTGCCCCTCGGCCACCGAAGCACTGCCCGCGCCGTACGTTCAGCGCCAGGGCGGTCCCGGTAGTCCACATCACGGCAACAACCGTGCTCAGGATGATCGCCAGAACCATCTCGTCATGATGACCCGAATCCAGGCCGGCGGCGCGGGCTCAAGTTCGCCGACCTGCCGCTGCTGGTGCCGGTAGCCGATGGTTGTTGGGACGGTCCGGCGTTGCTGGTTTCTACGAGTCAGACAAGGTATGTTGTCTATGTGAGGATCGGTGGGCCGGCGCGGCGTCACGGGATCCCCGACGGCGACATCGAACACGCAGTTCGCAACATGGTGCGGCGACACGAGATGAGTGAGGCCTGACTTTATTCATCGGTCCGGCGTCGGACGGCGCGTTGCTGGAAGTCGGGGTGCTGGACTTCGACGGAGCAGATCCGGTCGCCATCCATGCGATGGCGCTTCGGCCCAAGTTCTACCGGTTCCTCGGATGAGGATGTGATCAAGGTGCGACACACGAACGAGGAGATCGAGCACGCAGCAGAGCGCTTCGACAAGCTCGCCGGCGAACTCGATCCGGCCACGGCGAAAATCGAGAACACCGAAGACCTCCGGATGGTTGCGGTCGTCGCGGAGGCGACACGAGCCGACGAAGCGAGGCTTCGGGAGGCCGTCGAGGTGGCCCGAGCGCACGGGCGGTCATGGAACCACATCGCTGTCGCGCTGGGAGTCTCCCGTCAGGCGGCCCGCCAGCGATTCTCCCGACAAGAGCACGTCTCGTAGGACGATCGATGCTCACTATGGATTGCCAAGCGGCGGCAGACAGGTCAGGGAAGCCCGTCCGAGCTGGTCAGGGCTGGCGATCTGCCGGAGGCCACGACCGATCTTCTGCTGATCGTCGAGGACCTCGACGTGCCGACGACGATCCCCGGCCTGCACCCGATCGCCCAGTTCGCGCCGGCGCAGCGGTGGTGCGCCCCAGGGAGCGCTGAACCTCGGCACGCCCGGTGTGGCATTCCTGCCGAACCACCGCGGGGACATGGGGTACCAAGGCCCGCGCCCGCTGCCCGGCGACGGGCCGCACCACTACGTCGTCCATCTGTTCGCTCCCGACACCCACCTCGACTTCGCCGCGATCAAGGACCGGGCGAACCTTCCGGCCGCCGCTGCCGGGCACGTGCTCGGCACCCAATCAACTACGACGGCGCGGCTCCTACCGCTCATCGAAACCGTGCTGCACCGCGTCTGCACCGCTCTCCACCTGCCGGGATGCCGTGGCGTTGCTGTTGGCGGGGCGAAATTGGCGGTCAAGCGCCGAACCCCCGCAGTGCGTTCACGAAGGCGGCACGCATAAGCGAGTGGGCAGGAGACGGCAGTTTGCTTAGCCCGAACCAGCCGATGTCTACATGCTCGTCCGGCGCGTTGTTCAGCGGAGCTCCCTCCCACTTGCGGACCATCCAGGCGCTCACGAGCGCGGGCTCCTCAGGCGGTCCTGCGGTCAGCCGGTATAGCTGGTACACCGCGTCCGTCGCGATGTAAACGCCGAGTTCCTCGCGCAGTTCCCGCGCCAACGCATCGAGTTCTGACTCGCCAGCCTCAACGCAGCCACCGGGCAGATCCCACACGTTTGGATGGGCTCGCTTGTGAGGACTCCGATGCACGAGAAGAACTCGACCATCATCAACTAGCGCGCCCAACACAACGTCGGCGACAGCAGGGTCATCCATAGGTGTATTGGAGCAGCGGCCACCGACATCGGGATGTCCCGATCACGGATCGGTGTACGGGACAGTTGGCTCACCGATAGTCGGACCATCAACGGCCGCCACCTCACCGCGGGCTGGCGTAGAAGCTCGGCAACATGACGCTGTGAAGCGCCGTGCTCGATTTCAATAGTCCTTGCTAATGATCAACTACAAGGGGCAGTTGGTTAATCTTCACTGCATCTCGACAAGTTGTTAGAAGTTCTGGGCCATGTTGGTGAATCGGCTGTAGTGGCCCTGGAATGCGACCGTGATCGTGTCGGTCGGACCGTTACGGTGCTTGGCCACAATCAGGTCGGCCTCACCCGCGCGCTCAGAATCCTTGTCATAGGAGTCCTCGCGGTGCAGCAGGATTACCATGTCCGCATCCTGTTCGATTGATCCCGATTCGCGAAGGTCACTCATCTGCGGACGCTTGTCCGTGCGCTGCTCGGGACCACGGTTCAGCTGCGAGATCGCGATCACCGGCACCTCGATCTCTTTGGCCAGCAGCTTCAGCGCACGGGAAAACTCCGACACCTCCTGCTGGCGCGATTCGACGCGCTTGCCGCTGCTCATCAGCTGCAGGTAGTCGATGACCACCAACTTCAGGTTGTTGCGCTCCTTCAGCCGCCGACACTTGGAGCGGATCTCCATCAGCGACATGTTCGGCGAGTCATCAATGAACAGCGGTGCATCCGCGATCCGACCCATCGTCGCGGCGAGCTTGGTCCAGTCGTCATCGCGCATCGTGCCCTTGCGCATGTGCTGCAGTTGGATGCCCGCCTCCGCCGACAGCAGTCGCATGGTGATCTCGGTTTTGCTCATCTCGAGGCTGAAGACCACCGAGCTCATGTTGTTCTTGATCGACGCCGCCCGCGCGATATCCAGTCCCAGCGTCGAATTGTGGGTCGGAACCATGGAGCGGCTCGCGAGGTAGAGGTGAGAGTCATTGTCGACCTCAACACACCGCACCGGCACCGAGGGCACCGCTCGCACATCCGTCACCTTCCAGTCGGCCGGCTCCGACCCGCGAACCGCGCTGTCTCGGCTCACCGTGAGCGTGCGCCCGCTCGAGACTCCATCGGCCAGGTCCGATGTCACGACGACCTGGGCATCATCGCCGTCAAACGACACCAGCCACTGGTGCTGCTCATCGGCCACAATCACCGTGCCATCCGAGAACTCCACCTCGTAGCACGGTCGGCCGGTCATCACCGGCGTCGCGGCGACGACCCTGGTCGGTCGTCCGTCGGCACCGATCAGCTCGTCCCCGACCCGGACCTGACCCATCGTGGTCCAGCCCGCCGGGGTCGGCAGCGGAGTATCCAGTGCGAGGGCCTTGCCCACGGCCGGTCTCGCCGCCAGCACGATCATCTGCCCGCCGTGCAAACCATTGGTCAGCGCGTCGAGATCGGTGAACCCGGTGGGCACGCCGGTCATCTGCCCGGCAGTGCCACTGGCCGCGTCGATCTCGTCGGCGGTCGCCTCGATCACGTCGCCGATGCGGACGTAGTCCTCGGACTCCTTGCCGGCGGTGACTCCGAAGACCTCGGCCTGCGCCGCGTTGATGATGTCGACCACGTCCCCGGCACCCTCGGCATACCCCATCTGGGTGATGCGAGTGCCCGCCTGGACCAGCCGCCGCAGCACCGCGCGCTCGGCGACGATCGAGGCGTAGTAGCCCGCGTTGGCCGCGGTCGGCACCGACTGGATCAGCTCATGGAGGTAGGCCTGGCCGCCGACCCGCTGCAGCTCGCCGCGCTTGGTCAGCTCGTCGGCGACGGTGATCGCGTCGGCCGGTTCGCCGCGGCCATACAGCTCGATAACCGCTTCGTAGATCTGCTCGTGCGCCGGCCGGTAGAAGTCGGACCCGTCCACGGCCTCGGCCGCATCGGCGATCGCGTCCTTGCTCAGCAGCATGCCGCCCAGCACCGAGCGCTCCGCGTCAACATCCTGCGGCGGTAGCAGCCCATGGGATGATCCACCGGACTGCGACGGGCCGTAGGCCCCTTCCAGCTCAGCGATCGACAACCGGCACCTCCTACGAGACGTTTGATGAAGACCATTCCACCCGCCACCGACAATCGGACGGGCGAGATGTCGTGGCCGCTGAGCCAGACCCCCTAGGCACGTTAGGCCCCCGGGGCGGGCCTCCACAAACGCGCTCCGACCCGTGGTGTGCACGACTTGTGGACAACGTGTGCACACACGCCCACAGGCGTGTGCACACCCTGTGTGGGCGCCTGTGGATTCCGCCAGCCGGAACTCAAAACATGCCGCTTGACCTGCAGCTATGTCATCCACCGCCTGTGGACAACAAAAAGTTTTGGCGTGTCTGCGCGGCAGACTTACCCACAGGGCCCCCGTCTCGCAGGGCCTCGCCCCTGTCACAGCGGTCACTTTGGGCACAGCGTCCAAGCCGCCAAACCAGGGCGCCCGGAGCGCAACGGACCCGGTGGTCAGCACCGGACCGAGGACACGGATCCAGTGCCGACCACCGGGTCGGGGCGAGCCGCCCAGGTGCGGCTCGAGCTTAGTTCTGGCTGGTGATCCAGGTGCCGGTCGGATAGGACGTGCCCCGTTCGACGGTGGGCATGGTCTCGACGCTCTTCCAGGTCGAGCAGTTCAGCAGGTCGAAGTGCAGGTGTGGCCCGGTCGAGTCGCCGGAGTCGCCCGACGAGGCAACCCGCTGACCCTGCGCAACCCGCTGCCCGGGTGCCACCTGGTAGCCACTCAGGTGGAAGTACACCTGGCACATCCCCGAGGCGTCCTTGAGCAGCACGTAATTTCCTCCGCCGGTGCCGGTATACCCGGTCGCGTAGACCGTCCCGGCCCGGGCCGCGAGCACCGGCGTCCCGATCGGCATACCGACATCGACCGCCGTGTCGTTGTAGGGGGTGTTGTGCGAGTAGGTCCCGTGCGGACCCTGGGTGATCTTGAAGGTGTCGCCCCCGGGGAAGGGCAGCCGGTAGGCCGCGCTCGGGTCGCCGGGCCCCGTGCTGGGCGGCGGCGTCGGGCTGGGCGGAGGGGTCGGGCTGGGCGGAGGGGTCGGGCTGGGCGGCGGCGTCGGGCTCGTGGTGCCGCACGGGTAGCCACCCAGGGATGACCAGGTCGCCGGTCCCACGATGCCGTCGACCGACAGCTTGTGCGACCTCTGGAACGCCTTCACGCTCGCCAGCGTGCCCGGACCGAAGCTGCCGTCGACCGACAGCCCACCCAGACGCTGCTGCAACGTCCGCACCAGGGCGCCGCTCGCGCCGTACCGCAGCACACTGACTGTGCAGCTCGGTGGAGCCTTCGGGCTGGTCGGCGGCGTCGGGCTCGTGCCGCTCGGATAGCCGCCCAGCGCCGCCCAGGTCGCCGGCCCGACAACGCCGTCCACCGACAGCTTGTGCGACCTCTGGAACGCCTTCACCTTCGCCAGCGTGCCCGGACCGAAGCTGCCGTCGACCGACAGCCCACCCAGACGCTGCTGCAACGTCCGCACCAGGGCGCCGCTCGCGCCATACCGCAGCACCTGGACATCGGTCCTCGCCGTGACGCGACTGGCCGCCTTGACGACGCTCGCCTGCGACCCCATCGCCGCGCCCGCCGGCTGCTGCACGCCGGCGGCGAAGGCCGGGGTGGAGGCCAGGAGTCCACCCGCGGCCGGAATCGTCGCGACTGCCCCGGTGGCGACCAGGGCACGTCGAGACGTGATCACCGGGACGACGGTCGAGGTCAGTCCAGGACGCTTCTTGAGATGACGAGGTGCCTGCGACATGTCGGAGAGTCCTCCTGAAGTGGCTCAGCGACCGGCACAGCACCGGCCCCACGGGCAGTTGAGAAGTGTCCCCCGACACACGGCTCGTGATGGACTATGCACCAGTTGGGGCCCTTGGGAAACCTGCGAATTCAGGGGTTAAAAGCTTCATTTGTGACTTATGTGACGTGTGTTGTTGGTGGGATTTGTGTCCGTTTTGCGAAACCCGCGGAATCTCGGGCATATAGCACCCGTTGACCGATCCGGAGCACTCCGACACACGGAATACAAGATTTTTCCGAAAGTCTCATTACGTGAGACAAAAGGCGTGGTCGGCGGACCCTGACACCGGCCTACCCAAAACGCCGGGCTCGCACCCTCGACGAGGGTGCGAGCCCGGCGTTGCCGCGCCTGCGCCATGCTGTGCGAAACCTTCCCCAGTCGCGCTCAGTCGGCGTATGCGGTGTGGATCAGCCCAGATGGCCGTAGCCGCTCGGGGTGTCGTAGATCGCCTGGATCCGCACGACGGCGCCCGGATGCGGCGCGGCGATCATCTGGTTGTTCCCGAGATAGATACCCACGTGGTACGCCGGGCTGCCGAAGAACACCAGGTCGCCCGGAACAGGGTTGCTGGTGCGCGACAGGTAGCTCTGCTGCGCGCTGGCGGTCCGGGGGATGCTCAGGCCCGCCTTGGCGTAGACGTACTGGGTCAGGCCGGAGCAGTCGAAACCGGAGGGGCTCTCGCCACCCCAGACGTACGGCACTCCGAGGTACTGCTCGGCGATGCTCACCACCTGACTCAGGTTCCCCGTGGGCGGCGGGGTCGGTGTCCCCGACGTGCCGCACGGGAAGCCGCCCAGCGCGGACCAGGTGGCCGGACCGACGATCCCGTCGACCGCCAGCCCGTGGGACCCCTGGTAGGCCTTCACGGCGGACAGGGTGCCCGGCCCGAAGTTGCCGTCCTGGCTGATGCCCAGGCGCTGCTGCACCACCTTGACGAGGGCGTTGTTCGCGCCGTAGCGCACCACCGTGACAGTGCAACCGGGATTCGGCGTCGGTGGATTGCTGGTCGGCGGCGGGCTCGGGCTCGGGCTGCTCGGGAAGCCGCCCAGCGCGGACCAGGTGATCGGGCCGACGACCCCGTCGACTGCCAGCCCGTGGGCCCCCTGGAAGGACTTGACCTTCGCCAGGGTCGCCGGGCCGAAGTTGCCATCGACGGCAAGGCCGCCCAATCGCTGCTGGGCGACCTTGACCAGGGCGCCCGTCGACCCGTAGCGCAGCACCACCACCTGGGTGGAGGTCGCGGCGCGCACGGCCGACACTGCGGCCTGCACCCCGGCCGTCGTCGGGGCTACCGCAGACGCGCCACTGACACCGGCAGCGTGAGCCGGCGCCGCGGCGACGGCCGCTCCGATCGTGGCCGGAATCCCGATGGCCGTCCCGGAGAGCGCCATCGTCCTGCGGGAGGTCACGATAGGCGTCACCTTCGCAGACAGCCCGGGGCGGTGTTTCAGATGTCGTGGAGGTGTGATGGTGCGCATACGACCCTCTCGGTCTTGTTCAGGCAATCGGCAACATGGGTCTGCGCGCGCGGCAGCGCCCAGCGGTCGCCCGACTGGATCCCGAGAGGCGACGGGCAGAACTATGCCGTTTTGTGACCGTTGTGAAAAGAGAGGAAATCGCGACTCGCCGTGCTTATGCTTGACAAGTGGCTGATGTGACTGAGCGGGACTCCACCGCACCCGACCCGGCCTGACCGCCGGAATTCCGCGGCATACACCCGATTTACCCGAATGCTTATAACATCCGTGTAACTCATTATTTTCGTACGACACGCCGAACAAAAACAATCCCCCTAGAAATCTCAAATGTTGAGACTCTCATGGGGGTTGTCGTGACGCAACGGGCCCCTTCGACCAGTGGTCGAAGGGGCCAGGTGTGCAGGTCTGCCGGTCAGCCGGCGACGCTCAGTGCGTCAGCGGACGCGGTTGAAGGAGTGCGACCCGTACATCCCGCCGATGCCGATGACGGTGCCGGGCTTGCGGGCGGAGATCATCTTGCCGCCCCCGACGTAGATGCCCACGTGGTAGGCCGGGTAGCCGAAGAACACCAGGTCGCCCGGGCGCGGGCTGCTCACCCGGTAGGTGGCGCGCTGCTGGGCGGACGCGGTGCGCGGCAGGCTGTGGCCGATCTGACGGTAGACGTACTGCACGAAGCCGGAGCAGTCGAAGCCCCGCGGCGACTCGCCACCGTAGACGTACGGGGTGCCGATGTATCGCTTGGCGACGTTCACTGCGGCGGAGCTCGAGTGACCGCTGCCGCCACGCGAGGGCGGCGTCGGGGCGGTGTGTCGGCCGCCCGGGTAGCCACCGAGCGCGTACCACGTCTGCGGGCCGACGTAGCCGTCGACGCCGAGGTGGTGCGAGCGCTGGAAGCGCTTGACCGCGGCGAGGGTGCCCGGACCGAAGCTGCCGTCAACGGCCAGGTGGCCGATGCGCTGCTGGACGATCTTGACCAAGGAGCCTCGCGAGCCGTAGTGCAGGACGGTCACGTGCGTCGTGAAGGTGACCGCCGGTGCGACGGCCTGCACCGCGCTCGCGTGGACGGCGGCGGGAGCAACGGCCGGTGCGGCAGAAGCCGAGTCCATGACTGCTGCGGTCGGCACGACCATCGCTGCGCCGGCGGCGACGGCAAGCCCGCGGCGGCCGACCTTCGATCCGAGGTTCGGCTGGTGCTTCAGGTGACGGGGGGTGTAGGAACCCATGTCGGCGCGTCCTTTAACGGTTTCGTTGGCATGTGGATATGTCTCAACCCCGACGTGGGCGACTCGACATTGAGTCACGGCCGGCTGGCGGTGGTCGGTGCCGCGGTCATCCCCCGAATCAGCGGCACGGTCATCGACTATGGCGGATTCGGGCCCGATACCAAAGCCGTATGCCAAAAGTGCATGTCCGCGTCGTTGGATTTCTCACAGAGGAATTCCGACGGACTCGGGTCGTCGACCGTGACCTGTTCGTGATCATTCCGCGCTATGACAGGGATCTTCCGGGTCGGGTACACCCCACTCAAGTGGTGTCATCGGCATCCAGAATTGATCATACATTGAGACGCAGTCGTCTCAGATGCTGGGTGTTTTGGCGGTTCCCCCTACGGTTGACCTCGTGACCGAGACCCCCGCGCGCGAAATTCTTCGCCTGGCCGTGCCGGCCTTCCTGGCTCTGGTCGCCGAGCCACTTTTCCTGCTCGCCGACTCCGCCATCGTCGGACACCTCGGCACCGCGCCCCTGGCCGGTCTCGGCGTCGCCAGCAGCGCACTGCTCACGGCGACCAACATGTTCGTCTTCCTCGCCTATGGCACGACGTCGCTGGTCGCCCGCCAGCTCGGTGCCGGGCATCGCGGAGCGGCCGTCAGCTCCGGCATGGACGGCGTGTGGCTCTCGCTCGCGCTCGGCGCCGTCACCACGGTCGGCGTGGCAATCGCGGCGCAGCCGATCTGCGGACTGTTCGGAGCCACCCCGGACGCCGTCGACGAGGCCACCACCTACCTGCGGATCAGCGCGTTCGGCATCCCCGGCATGCTCGTCGTGCTCGCCACCACCGGCGTGCTGCGGGGGTTCCAGGACACCCGCACGCCCTTGGTCGGCGCGGTCAGCGCGTTCACGGTCAACCTGGTGCTCAACTACCTGCTCGTCTACCCGGCCGGCCTGGGCATCGCCGGGTCCGCGATCGGCACCGTCATCGCGCAGAGCGGGTATGCCGTGGGGCTGATGGTCGTGGTCATGCGCCGGGCCGCCCGGCTGAAGGCGCGGATGCGACCGCATCCCGCAGGCGTGCTGCGCTCGGCGATGCACGGCATGCCGCTGCTGGTGCGCACCCTGGCCCTGCGCGCGGCAATGCTGCTGACCACCTGGGTGGCCGCGGACCTCGGCGACGTCTCACTGGCGGCCCACCAGGTCGCGATGACGCTGTTCGGGTTCCTGGCCTTCGCGCTGGACGCGCTGGCGATCGCGGCTCAGGCGATCACCGGCAAGACCCTCGGCGCCGGCGATGTCGCCGCCACCCGTAGCGCCACCCGCAAGATGCTGTGGTGGGGCCTGGGGATGGGGATCGTGCTGACCGCGATGGTCCTCGCACTGCATACCCTGCTGCCGGTGCTCTTCACCGACGACACGCACGTGCGCGCGGCCCTGGCCTCGGCCCTGCTGGTCGTCGCCCTGATCCAGCCGATCTGTGGGGTCGTCTTCGTGCTCGACGGCGTCCTGATCGGCGCCGGCGACGGGCGGGCGCTCGCCGTGCTGCAGACCGCGGTGCTGATCGGCTATGTCCCGATGCTGCTGCTGGTGCGCGCACACGCCGCCACCTTGTCGGCCGCGGGCAGCTCGCACGCCCTTTCGGTGCTCTGGTGGTCCTTCGGCGCGTTCATGGCCTTCCGGCTGATCGCGCTCGGCCTGCGCGCCCGCACGGACCGCTGGCTGATCACCGGCGCGCTGCCCACCCGGGCCCGGCGAGCGAACCGATCACCGGACAGATCGGTCGAGTAGCCGGGCACGACAAACCTGCCCGGCCGAACCAGTGGTCCGACCGGGCAGGTCGCGCCGCATGCCGTGCCCCTAGGTGGCGGGGACGACGTTCAGCTTGAGGTTCGCCTGCACGTCCGTGTGCAGCCGCACGGTGACCTCGTGCGCACCAGTGGTGCGGATCGGGTTGGTCACCTGGATCGTGCGACGGTCGACACTTCCGACGCCGGCACCCTTGACCGCATCGGCGATCTCCGCGGTCGTGACGGCACCGTAGAGGCGACCGGCATTGCCGGCGCGCGCCGGAACGGTGACCGTGCTGGCCTCCAGGTTGCCCTTCAGCGTCTTGGCGTCCTCGAGGGACTTGACGGCGCGGGTGGCGCGAGCCTTGGTGATCGCGTCAACCTGCTTCTGCCCGCCCTTCGTCCAAGGCATGGCCAGGCTGCGCGGCAACAGGTAGTTGCGGGCGTAGCCGTCCTTGACCTCGGCGATGTCACCAGCAATACCGAGACCCGACACCTCATGGGTGAGGATGATCTTCATCATTGTTCCTTAACTGAATCTCTGCGGGGTTTAGCGTGCTGAGCTGGAGTAGGGCAGCAGGGCCATCTCGCGGGCGTTCTTGACGGCCGTGGCGATGAGGCGCTGCTCCTGGGTGGACACACCGGTCACCCGGCGGGCGCGGATCTTGCCGCGGTCGCTGATGAACTTACGCAGCAGCGTGGTGTCCTTGTAGTCGATCTTCTCGACCTTCGCCGCCTTCAGCGGGTTGGCCTTCTTCTTGGGCTTGCGCACAACGGGCTTTGCCATCGTGGTGCTCTCCTTCGATGAGAGCCCGAGTCGGGCGACTCGGGATAGCGAATAATGAGTGTTGAAAAATGTGTCGAGTGGCTAGAACGGCGGCTCGTCGTAGGACGGGCCGGTGCTCCATCCGCCTTGGCCGCCGCCGGCCGCGGGACCGCCCTGCTGGCCACTCTGCGGTGCGCCAGAGCTGGGACCGCCGGTCGCCCACGGGTCCGCCTGGGCGGGGCCCTGTGAGAACCCGCCCTGCTGGCCACCCTGGTTGCCACCGAACTGGCCGCCACCTTGCTGACCGCCCTGGCTGCCGCCAAAGCCGCCACCACCACCGCGCTGGGTCTTGTTGACCTTCGCGGTCGCGTAGCGCAGCGACGGGCCGACCTCGTCGACCTCGAGCTCCATCACGGTGCGCTTCTCGCCCTCCTTGGTCTCGAACGAACGAGACTTCAGTCGGCCGGAAACGAGCACGCGCGAACCGCGAACCAGTGACTCGGCGACGTTCTCCGCAGCCTCCCGCCACACCGAGCAGCGCATGAACAACGTTTCGCCGTCCTTCCACTCGCTGGTGTTGCGGTCATACATGCGGGGCGTCGAAGCCACCGTGAAGTTGGCCACCGCGGCCCCGTTCGGCGTGAACCGAAGCTCGGGGTCCTGGGTGATGTTGCCGATGATCGTGATGACGGTGTCGCCTGCCATGGGATGCTACCTCCGTGTTGTTCGGCTCGGACTTCAAGTGTCTGCCGCGGCCCCGGGAGTGCCGACGGCCTACCGCGAAGGACCGAGTCCTTGCGTGCGTGGAGTCGATCAGGCGTCGACGCGCAGCAGCTTGGTGCGCAGGATGGTCTCGTTCAGACCCAGCTGACGGTCGAGCTCCTTGGCCGTTGCTGACTCCGCCGTCATGGTGACGACGGCGTAGATGCCTTCCGACTTCTTCTGAATGTCGTAGGCCAGGCGGCGCCGGCCCCAGATGTCGATGTTGTCGAGCGTGCCACCGTCTTTGGTGACAACGGTGAGCAGCTTGTCCAGCGACGGCTGAACGGTGCGCTCGTCGAGCTCGGGGTCGAGGATGATCATGAGTTCGTACTGACGCATGCGTGAACCCACCTCCTTTGGTCTCGGCGGTCACGGTCTTTCCGTGACAGGAGGGTTGTGCAGCGTTGTCCGCGACCCGGTGCGTCTCGTGTCCGACCATGTGTCCACTGTGCCGGATGACTCCGACAGGGTGGCTGGTTTTCCACAGGCCCGCTCGGGCGTAGCGAACCAGGGGAGTTTATCCGCCTTGCGCGCCGGATCCCTAATCGGCGATGACCAGGTGGTCCTGGCTGTCGCCGCCACGGCCCGGCACCTCGCCGGCGGAGGGCCCGCGGTAGCCCGACTCCAGCACGTCCTCCAGGTCCTCGGCGGTCTCCCAGGAGGTCCAGGCAAGACCGATGTAGGCGATCAGCCGGATGGCGCAGAAGATGGCATAGCCGGCCGCGGGCAGTGCCTTCGCCGGGTTCGAGGACAGAGCGACATACATCCAGATCATGGCGAAGTAGACGACCTCGATGCCGGCCCACGTGAGGTGCTCCCGCCAGCGCAGGGCGGTCAGGGCCACAAACGGCAGCACCCACAGGCAGGACTGCACCGACATGGACTTGCCGGTGATCATCACGATGACCAGCATCGTGAGTGCAAGGGGCGCGAGGCGGGTCTGCACATTGGGGCGGTTGACCAGATAGAGGCCGACCAGCACCGCGATGACCCAGCCGAGGATGGCGATCACGGTGAGCGCATGGGCGGGGATGGCCACCTGGGCGATCTCCGCAATCAGCCAGGGCGAGCCGTACGACGCGCCGGCGGCGTTCCACACACGGTAGGGCGCGAGCGGGTCGCCGCCCACGGCATACGACAGGCCGAGCACCACCGCCATCGTGGCCAGCGCGCCGCCGATCAGGGCGCCGACGTGCCGCATCCGGTGGTCCCGCGCGGCGACCAGGATGATCGCAGCGATGATGATCAGCGGATAGCTGCGCGCCATCACGCCGGCGCCGAGAAGGGCGCCGGCCAGCGCGGGTCGACGCCGGGCCCACGCCGCCAGGCCGAGGGTCACCAGGGCCACTCCGAAGATGTCGAACGACACCAGGGAGGCGGTCAGCAGAATTGGGCTGAGCGCGACGTGCGCCGCCAGCCAGGGGGTGCTTCTGGTGATCGATGCGGTCGCGATGACGGTGACGCCGATCAGCAGCGCGATCACCACGGCACCGATGGCGAAGTAGCGCTGCTGCTGCGCCAGCAGGGTGCCGGACGGCACGAAGTGCCGCAGGCCCCAAGTCAAGACCGCGGTCAACGGCGGCTGCGTCGCGCCCGCGCCGCCGGGCGACCAGGGCGTACTGCCGGGCGACCCGGCGGTGCCCACCGCAAGATCGGAGTAGCACTCGCGCCACAGGGATCCAGGCGTCCCCCACCCGGAGCGGATGCAGTGGTTCTTCTGCAGCACGTCGACGGCCACGAAGACACTGGCGAGCGCGGACAGGACCGCCGCGGCATACGCCCACCCCCGGCGCCCGACGGCGGCATATCGCCCGGTCGGCCCACCGATGACTTCGGTGGCCAGCCTGGCGACTCCATCGCCTTGGCTGGGCACGCGAATCCTGAGGGGTGCATCGGTCATGGTGCGCAGGATACGTCGCGAACCCTACGACCCGGCGAGATGTGGTCAGTGCGAGATGGGCCGCGGAATGCTGCGACCCGCCACCCGGTTCTCCGCGCTGATCATCCAGGCGAGCTGCTCCAGCCGCTCGAGAATGCTGTGCAGGATGTCGGCCGTCGTCGGGTCCTGCTCGTCCACGTCATCGTGGATCCGGCGCACCGTGCCCACGGCCGCATAGACCGCGGCAGTGATCAGGTCGACGGTCTCGCCGGTGTCGACCTCGCCCGTCGGGAACTGCGCCAGGCTGCTGTGCGACGCAACCGTCGCGGCGCGGCCGTCCGGAACCACGTAGATGGCGCGCATCCGCTCGGCGATCGTGTCGGAGAACTCACGGGCCGCGTCGACCAGCTCGTCGAGCTGGAGGTGCAGGTCGCGGAAGTTCTTGCCGACGACGTTCCAATGTGCCTGCTTGCCCTGCAGATGCAGGTCGATCAGGTCCACGTGCAGCTGCTGCAGCTGATCGGCCAGCAGCCGGGATGCCTCGAACGGAGCGGCCACCGTGGCGCTCTCGGTGCGGGAAAGTGTGTCAGTCATGGGATGTCCTTCCTTTCGCCTCGGACATCATCAAACACTGTTTTATTGAATCATTCCAGTAAGGCTCGCCTGGCCGACCCTCGTGACCGTTCGGCGGTCAGGGAGCGGCCGGTGCGGTCGACCGGCTCGGCCCGCCCCCGGGAGCCTGACTGGCCGGCGGCTGGGTCGTGGAACGCGGAGCCGTGGGCACGGGCGTGCTCGTCGGGGGCGGAGTGCTCGTCGGGGGCGGAGTGCTCGCCGTGGGCGGAGTCGTGCTGGGCGGGGTGCTGGACGACGAGCTCGACGAGCTGCTCGAGGAAGGGCTGGAGGTGGTCGACGTCGCCGGCGGGGGGGTGGACGTCGTCGATGGCTGGGTCGTGACCGGCGCCTGCGTGGCGGTCGCCGCCCGATTGGCGGCGCTCAGCGGCGGCAGCGGCGTCTTCGGCTGGCCCGCCAGCGCCGCCTGCATGAAGTCCAGCCAGATCGTTGCCGGCACTTCACCCCCGT
Source organism: Leekyejoonella antrihumi (assembly GCF_007845645.1). Classification (GTDB taxonomy): domain Bacteria; phylum Actinomycetota; class Actinomycetes; order Actinomycetales; family Dermatophilaceae; genus Leekyejoonella; species Leekyejoonella antrihumi. Next base: position 201,897 of record NZ_VCQV01000003.1, on the reverse strand, counting down.
AGAACATCTGACCCGCCTGGGCCAAGGACTTGGTCCCGGCGGCCTTGCCGGCGCCGGCATACATGCCGACCGAGGTGGTCAGCTGCCCCGGAGTGAATCCGGTGAACCACGCGGACATGAACCCGGTCGTGGTGCCGGTCTTGCCGGCCGCCGGCCGGTTGATCTGGCCGGCGCTCGCGTGCGCGCTGGCACCCGGGTCGGTGAGCACGTGGCTCATCGCATTGGTCACGTCGTCGGCGATCGACTTGTCAACCACCTGGGTGGTCTTCGGGTGCGCCTGGTAGCTGTAGCTGCCCTCCACACTACTGACCTTCTGGACCAGATATGGCGTGGCCCGCTTGCCGCCGTTGTTGACGGTGCTGTAGGCGTTGGCCATGTCGGCCACGTGCACCGATGCCACACCGAGCACGTTGTTGATGTCGGTGTCGGGAGATCCCGACTTGGTCATGCCCGGGTCAGTCGCCGGAATACCCATCTTCTGCGCGGTGAGCATGGTGTTCTTGGGTCCGACGTCCTGGTTCAGCTGCAGAAAGACCGTGTTCACCGAGTGCGACAGGGCCGTGTCGAGATCGATGTCGCCGAACTGCTCGTGCAAGTCGTTGTGGAAGCTCGTCCCGCCGATCACCAGCGGGCTGGCGCCGCTGTAGCGCCGGCTCAGCGGAATGCCCTTCTCCAGCGCCGCTGTCAAGGTGAAGACCTTGAACTGTGAGCCAGCCTGCATCGTCGCCTGGGTGGCCGAGTTGTAGGACGTCTGCGCCGATCCGCTCCCGCCATACATCGCGACGATCGCGCCGTCCGGCTTCTGGGCGACCAGCCCGGCGTGCAACGCCTCGATCTGCGCGGTCTGGGACGGCACGTTCTTGTTCACCGCGCTCACCGCCGCGTTCTGGTCCTTCTGGTTGATGGTGGTCGTGATGCGCAGGCCGCCGCGGGCAATGTCCTGATCGGTCAGATGCAGCTGCGACTTGAGCTGCGCCTTGACGTCCTCGATGATGAAGCTCTTCGGCCCGGTGCCGTAGTCGGGTGCCTTCGGCTTGCTGAACGTCGGGAAGGTCTGTTGGTTCCGCACGGCCTGGCTCAGCCAGCCCTCCTTGACCATGCCGTCCAGCACGTAGACCATGCGGGCGTTGGCGCGCTGGGCCGCCGCCGCGCCGTACTGCGGGTCATAGAGCCCCGGGGCATTGATCACCGAGGCCAGGAACGCTCCCTGGCTCACCGTCAGCTTGGACACGTCGGTGTTGAAGTAGGCCTTCGAGGCGGCCTGGATCCCGTAAGCGCCGCGCCCGAAGTAGGTGTTGTTGAGGTAGTCCTGCAGGATCTGCGCCTTGGAGTACTTGTGATCCACCTTGATGGAGATCATCGCCTCCTTGAGCTTGCGGGTCACCGAGCGGTCCTGGCTCAGGAAATAGTTCTTCACGTACTGCTGCGTGATCGTCGACCCGCCCTGCTCGGGGTTGCCGCGCAGGTTGTTCCACAACGCCCGGATGATGCCGCTCGGCGAGATCCCGTTGTTGCTGTAGAAGGTGCGGTCCTCTGCCGAGAGAAACTCATGCTGCACCGTCGTGGGCACCTGGCTCAGCCTCACGTCCTGCCGGTCGACCTGGCCGATGCGGCCGATCTCGGTGTGCCCGTCGCTGTAGTAGATGATCGACGACTGCTTCTGGGCGTCGGCGTTCGGCTGCGGGATGCCGGTGCGCAGGTAGATGACCACCAGCACGATGACACCGAGCAGGAACAGTCCCACCAGGCTGAAGACCGTGCGCACAGCAACCTTGAACCACAGGCTGTGCTCTTTGCGGGGGCGCCGTCGCCGGGACGTTCGCGCGCTGCTCTCAGATGTCACCGCTGAAGGGTAACCCGATCACATACGCCTCACCTGAGACGTGCCCAACCCGTGACCGGGAGACTCGATGTATCGACTCGATACATCGTGCGCTACAGTGATGGTGACAAAGTCCCATTTTGTCACCTTGCGATTCAACCGTCGTCCAGCCGAGAGGGGTATGCCGTGTCCAGACGTGGCGCCATTCTCGAGCTGGCCGTGCTGGGGCTGCTGCATGATGCCCCGCTGCACGGGTATGAGCTGCGCAAGCGGCTGTCGACGGTGCTCGGCGCCTTCCGCGTCGTGTCGTACGGGTCGCTCTACCCTTGCCTGCGCTCGTTGGTCGAGCGCAGGTGGATCAGCGAGTCCACCGAGGCTCGTGGGACCGGCAGCAACCCGGTGGCGGGCAAACGAGCCCGCATCACCTACGAGTTGACCGCCGAGGGTAAGGAGCAGTTCCAGGAGCTGATGTCCCAGACGGGACCGGCCTCCTGGGAGGACGAGAACTTCGACGTCCACTTCGCGTTCTTCGGGCGCGCGACCAGTGACGTGCGGCTGCGCATCCTCGAAGGACGCCGCAGCCGGCTCGAAGAGCGCCTCGATGCTGCTCGGGAGACAAGCAAGGAACGACGTGCGCGGGTGGACAGCTACACGGCTGAGCTGCACCGGCACGGTCTGGAGTCGACCGAGCGCGAAGTGCGCTGGCTCTCCGAGCTGATCGAAACCGAACGATCGGCATACAGCAGAAAAACTCAATCAGAAACGCAGTAACTAATCACGTCAGCGGCACCAGCGCGAGGCTCCGGCCACGCGCGATGGAGCCGGGGCAGAAGGAGCAGTCATGGGATCGGTGCGCGTCGCCATCGTCGGCGTCGGCAACTGCGCGAGCTCGCTCGTGCAGGGTGTTGAGTACTACAAGGACGCCTCACCCGAGGCGTCGGTGCCCGGCCTGATGCACGTCAAGTTCGGCGAATACCACGTGAACGACGTCGAGTTCGTCGCCGCGTTCGACGTGGACGCCAAGAAGGTCGGCTTCGACCTGTCCGAGGCGATCAACTCCTCGGAGAACAACACCATCAAGATCGCCGATGTGCCGCCGACCGGCATCACCGTGCAGCGCGGTGTCACCAACGACGGTCTCGGCAAGTACTACCGCCTGACCATCGAGGAGTCCGACGCCGAGCCGGTCGACATCGTGCAGGCGCTGAAGGACTCCAAGGCCGACGTCCTAGTGTCCTACCTCCCGGTGGGTTCCGAAATCGCCGACAAGTACTACGCCCAGTGCGCCATCGACGCCAACGTCGCGTTCGTCAACGCGCTGCCCGTCTTCATCGCCTCAGACCCGGAGTGGGCCAAGAAGTTCGAGGACGCCGGCGTGCCGATCATCGGCGACGACATCAAGAGCCAGGTCGGCGCGACCATCACGCACCGCGTCATGGCCAAGCTGTTCGAGGACCGCGGAGTGCAGCTGGACCGCACGTTCCAGCTGAACGTCGGCGGCAACATGGACTTCAAGAACATGCTCGAGCGCGATCGCCTGGAGTCCAAGAAGCTCTCCAAGACGCAGGCCGTCACCTCCAACCTGGAGCACGACCTGGGCGCCCGCAACGTGCACATCGGCCCGTCCGACTACGTGCAGTGGCTGGACGACCGCAAGTGGGCCTACGTCCGCCTCGAGGGTCGCGCCTTCGGTGACGTGCCGCTGAACCTGGAGTACAAGCTCGAGGTGTGGGACTCCCCCAACAGCGCCGGCATCATCATCGACGCCATCCGCGCGGCGAAGATCGCCAAGGACCGCGGCATCGGCGGCCCGCTGCTCTCCCCGGCGGCCTACCTGATGAAGTCCCCGCCGGAGCAGCGTCGCGACGAGGTTGGCCGCGCCAAGCTCGAGGCCTTCATCTCCGGCGACGAGCCCCGCTGATCTGACTGCAGCGCTCGACAACCGTTGAGCGAGGCCCGGTTCCCTGCCCAGGGGACCGGGCCTCTCGGCATACCGACAGGACTCGCCCCGTCCAGCGGCACCGCATTCCCCGGTATGCCGTGCACGCCGGATGTGCGCCCGACGTCGAGTCCTGTTCGTGTGGCCGCGGCGGCCACCGCCCTCACCTCGGCGATGATGGTGCGGTGACGTCGCTCCCCACGCAGGTGCTCGATCCGCTCCGCCACCGGTATGACGACTGGCTGGCTCTCGACGAGCACGGCGTCGTCGACGACCGGGCGGAGGCCGCGCAGGACGTGCGCGCCCTGCAGCTGGTGGTGCGGATGGAGCGCGACAGCACGCCGAGCTGGCATGCGGCGGTTGCACTCAGTGCCTCCGCCGCCGTCGCGGTGTGCCTGGACCCCCGCTCCGCGGCGGGCGGCGCGTGGCACGAGGCGGTCACGGCATACTGCACCGGCCATATTCGCAAGGTGACCCGCCGCGCCCGCGGAGCGCACTGGGGCGCCGTGCAGGAGCTGCCCGGGATCACGCTGGGCTGCGGTGACACGCAGGTGCGCGCGCTGGTGCCCGGTCGCGCGGTCGACCTCGACAAGCGGGTCTCCCGGCTGCAGGTCGGTGGCACGGACGCGCCCCACGACGGGCGGCCCGTCGCGCCGGACGGGCCGACCCTGCGGATGTGGCTGCCGCCGCAACCACCGATGACCCTCGGCAAGTCGATGGCCCAGACCGGCCATGCGGCGATGATCGGCGCCGCGCTGCTTGCCGAAGCCGACCCCGGAGCACTCGCACGCTGGGCCGGAGCGGGTTACCCCGCCTACGGCATCCGTGCGGACGCGACCACCTGGCGCGAGCTCGCGGGCATGCTCGCCGATCCGCAGAGGGCCTGGCGGGACGCGCGCCTGCTGGCCGTGCGCGACGCCGGGTTCACCGAGATCGCGCCGGGCACCCTCACCGTCATTGCGCAGGCCCCCGCGTCTGGCTGACAACCGCACCGAGCCTCATCACACCGACAGGACTCGCCGACCCGGTCGAACCACCAGCCCCCGGTATGCCGAACGTCGCGCCGCGGTTCACCGCCTCGACTCCTGTTCGTGGCACCCGGGGTGTGCAGGATTACGGCGCCGGTAGCAGGCGGCGCTGCCGCATCGTGGCCTCGATCATCTGGCGCACCCAGTGCGGCCGACCCATGACATCCGCATAGGTGAAGCGCAGCACGATCCAGCCGGGCGCAAGCCAGCTCGGTGTAGCGCCGGCAGTCGCGCTGCAGTCCCTCGCGCGTCCCGTGGAACTCGAAGCCCTCTGCCTCCAGCACGATTGCGCGCTGCACGTCTGCGCGGTCGACCATCGCGAAGAACCCCGGCCCGGTGATCACCTGCGGTGGTTGCACGTGAAACCCTTCAACGTCGAGCGCGACCGCCCGACGGCACGACTCGAGGGGGTTGGCGGCCCGACCGTCAGCGGCACGAAGCACGCGCCGAGCGGCGACGGCATTCCGGCCGGTCAACCGATCCGCGAGCGCCCGCAGGTCGCACGGTTCGTCGCGCAGCGACCACCCCCACGCCGCGGCCGCGCTCAACTGGCTGAGGACGGCCGTATGCCCATCCGCCGCCTTGAGCTGCTCGGACACCGCAGGCAGGACATAGCGACCTCGAGCCACCCTGACCGCCGGCCATCGACCAGCGCGCGCCGGATCACCGCGGGCCGCACACCGGCACCGACCAGGTCGCCGCGCACCACGACACCGCCGCGCTCCCGCAGGATGCAGGCCAGACGATCGTCGGACATGACCTCCACGCTGCCAGGCGCAGCACCCCCGACTGAGGTTATCCACAGGCCATTCGGGCGCCGGATACCCACCGCAGTCTTGCCGGCTCGGCACACCAACAGGAGTCATGGCCGCCCTCAACTCCACATTCCGCGGTATGCCGGCGGCCCACTCCGGGCGCCCGGCTCGACTCCTGTTCGTGGAACGGGTCCCTAGGCCCGGCTAGAGCGTGAGGTCGTTGGACCTCTTGCCGAACTTGCCGCTGAGGAATCGGTGGCTGGCCAGCAGGTCCTCACCGCCGATGGTGGTAGCCTCGGCCATCTCGTCGTCGACGGCCGCCAGCAGCAGGTTCAGCTGTTCGGACAGCAGCTGATGCCCGGTCTTACCGTCCTGCAGCGGCTGCACGTTGGCCATCGTGGGCGGCAGGGCCAGGTAGGCCCGCACTGCCTCCGGCGCGTAGCTGTGCTCGATCTCGTGCACGGTGTATCCGTGCCGGCCCTCGTTCAGACCGCGCTCCATCAGGTAGGCGCGCGTCACGCGACACCGGTCTCGCAGGTCACTCAGCTGAGCGCGGCAGTCCTTGGGCACACGGATGTCGTGGGCCATGGCGCGCAGATCTGCCACGGGCCGAGCGACCGACTCCACGGTCTGCGCGGCGGCGTCCGCACTGACCTTGGCGCGACGGGCCCGCGGCATGCGGCGCCCGCGGGCGCCGCAACCGCGCCAGGACCCGCCGCGAGTGAAGAAGACGGCGACAGACATCCACGCGACGACTGCCAGCGCCCAGGTAGCCCCGAAAGCGGCGAAGGCCACGACGCCGACCACCGCTCGGCTGAGCGGACGCCACGACTTGCGGGGCGAGGACCACGCGTAGGCGCAGAAGGTGGCCAGGCAGATTGCGGCGACCGGCTGGGCGATCCAGTGTGCGCCGGTCAGCGCCAGTGCCGCGGCGACGGCCAGCGCCGCGATGGCGCGAACATGCTTCGTCGGCCCCCGGCTGAACATCGAAATGACCAGCGCGAACAGCGTGATCCCCCCCAGCGGACCACTTACGGCCGCCGGGAGAGAAAACAGCGTCGGGATCGTCGGCACCACGCACCTCCTGGCTTCTCGATGCGGGCCCGCCCCCAGCGGAACCGCTAATCCCAGGCTACCTCGCCGGGTCAATGTCCGCCCGTGCCATCTGTCACGCCAACAGGAGTCGAGTCGCGCCGCTTCGGAAACCTCGCCGCATACCGGCCGCCGTCCTGCCGAGTCCTGTTGCCATGGGGTCAGCCATCGACCTCAGCGGTGTTACGAGTCGCGCAACGCCGTGTCAGGACTGAACGCTTCCCGGAAGCGCTCCAGGGCCACGGCGCTGTCCCCCGACGCAAACGCCTCCAGACCCACCGGTCCCGCGTAGCCCATCTTCACGAGCGCCCGGGCGATCGCCGGGTAGCTGATCTCACCCGTGCCCGGCTCGCATCGCCCCGGCACGTCGGCGACCTGGATCTCGCCGATGTGCGGCAGCGCCTGACGGCAGAGCTCGATGAGGTTTCCCTCGCCGATCTGCGCGTGATACAGATCCAGCATCAGCCGCAGATGCGGGCTGCCGACGGTGTCCACCAGGGCCAGGCAGTCGGCAACCGTGGCGAAGGGCACGCCGGGGTGGTCAACGCTCGTGTTGAGGTTCTCCAGCACGAAGGTGACGCCGGCCTTCTGGCCGAGGTCTGCGATCCGAGTGAGCGTCCGCTGAGCGGTGAGCCACATCGCCCCGGTCGCGACGGGTTCGGGTCGCACGGGCAGCCCGTCCGGGCCAAGACCGGTGCCGTGCAGGTTCAGACGCGGGATCCCGAGACGCTGCGCGACGGGCACCGATTGCCGAGCCGTCTCCAGCAGCTCATCGCCGCCCGCCCGATCACCGAGCCGACCGCTGACGTACCCCGTCATGGACGAGTAGACAACTCCGTCGCGGCGCAGGGCATCGAGCTCGTCGAGATCGTGCCGGGTCCAGTCCCAGATCTCCACCTGGAACCCAAGACCATGGATGCGCCGCACTCGTTCCGCGAACGGTAGATCCATGAAAACCATCTCCGCGCACACCGCGAGCGTGAACGGGTTTCCGGTCAGTCCACTCTGGAGGGATGTCACCGCACACCGGCCCGGTCCGCGTCGTGGATGGTCACGGTGGCGCCCGTCTCGACCGCTTCGATGCACGCAAGCGCGATACGTAGTGCCGCGCGAGCGTCCGTCCCGCCGACCGCTGCCGGGGTGCCGTCTCGCACCACTGCGCAGAAGGCGGCGAGCTCCCCGGCATACGCCTCGGCGAACAGCTCGGTGTCCGCGCGCGCCGTCGGACTCGACACCCCGTCCGCGTTCCAATGGGTCGTGTGCAGATGAGACGGGCTGCCGGCTGCGACCATGCCGCGAGAGCCGAATGCCTCTGCCCGCACGTCATATCCGTATGCAGCAGCGAAGCTCGCCTCGGCCACGGCGATCGCGCCGTTGTCGTATCGGATGGTCACCACCGCGGTGTCGAGCAGGCCCGCGTCGCGATAGTCGGGCGCCACCAGCGCGTCGGCCATGACACTGACCTCCACGGGCCGGGCATCGGGATTGAACCAGCTCAGGACGTCGAAGTCATGGATCAGCGTCTGGGTGAAGATCGTCCATGGTGGGACGGCGCTGGGGTCGGCCAGCCCCGGATCCCTGGTGAGCGAGCGCAGGAGCTGTGGTGTGCCGATCCCACCGTCGACCACAACGTCGTGTGCAGCCCGAAATTCGGGTGCGAACCGGCGGTTGAAGCCGACCTGGAGCGGCACTCCCGCCGCACGGCAGGCCGCGATGGCGCGGTCTGCGTCGGCAAGCGTAAGTGCCATCGGCTTCTCCACGAAGACCGCCTTGCCGGCCTGCGCCGCCGCTACGACGAGCTCCGAGTGGGCGATGCTCGAGCAGGTGATGGCGACCGCCTCGATGTCGGGACGCTCGATCAGGGCATGCGCATCAGTGAGCCACGGCACGCCAAGTGCCTCCCCAAGGTGTTGCGCGCGACCCGGGGCAGAGTCGGCTACCGCGACAAGATCGGCTTCGCTGAGGCGGCGTGCGAGCGTGGTCGCGTGATGGGTGCCGATGCGGCCTGTGCCGATGAGGCCGATGCGAACCGGGCTGCGGTGAGTCATGGATGCTCCTTGAATGCTTTAACTAGAGCGCTCTAGTTAAAGCATTCAAGAACAAGACACCGCGCCGAGTCAAGAGCATGGCGAGATCCGATGGAACGCACGGTGGAGTCGCCACCACGCATTGCCGGAGGCGCCGACGAGAAATCCGCAGAGGGACGACTAGGGTGCGAGCCATGTATGGTCACCGGGTCACGATGGAGGATGTCGCGGCGCAGGCAGGTGTGTCCCGTGCGCTGGTCTCCATCGTCTTCCGTGGAGTTCCCGGGGCATCGGATGCCACCCGGCAACGAGTGCTCGACGCCGCCGTGGGGCTCGACTACCGGCCCGATAGGCGGGCCAGCCGGCTCGGCCGCAGCCGGAGCCGGACGATCGGCGTGGCGTTCCACGTGGGCGATGCGTTCCACGGCGACCTGCTGGGCAGCCTCTACCGCCATGGCGACACAGCCGGATACGAGATCGTCCTCAGCGGCGTCACCGCCTCGCGCGCCCACGATGAGGCCGTCGAGACGCTACTCGCTGAGCGGTGCGAGGCACTCATCCTGCTCGGGGCCCAGCAGTCACGCACGGACCTGGCCAGGCTCGCTGCACGACTGCCGGTGGTCAGCGTGCTGCGCAACGTCCACGCCGAGGACATCGGCGTGGTGCGGACTGACGACGCTGCCGGCCTGCGGCTCGCTGTCGAGCACCTGCACGGGCTCGGCCACACCCGCATCGCCCTGCTCGACGGCGGCCGGGCCGCGGGTGCGGCCGACCGGCGCCGCGGCTACCGCGTCGGCATCCGCCACTCCCCCGGCTTGTCCGAAGCGCTGCTTCCAGGCGGCGTCACCGAGCTCGAGGGTGCCGAGGCCGCACGGGTGTTCCTTGGCCTGGGTTCGGATCGACCGACCGGCGTGGCAGCGTTCAATGACCGCTGCGCTCTCGGCTTCATCGACGTGGTGCGCCGGGCGGGCGTCCGAGTGCCGGATGACCTATCCGTCGTCGGGTTCGATGACATCACGGAGGCGGCCTATCCGCACATCGCGCTGACCACCGTGCGACAGGATGCCGCACGGCTGGGCGCCGAGGCCGTGCGGGCCGTGGCCGACCGTCTGGAACGCGGGACTGCGGCCGGATCGGTCACGATCGAGCCGGAACTCATCGTCCGGACGACTACGGCCGCAGTGCAATCCGGGGAGGCAGGCAGACGAGCCGGTTGATGCTGCATCACGGACTTGAACCGGCTGCGGTGGTCAGGATGTCCGCTCTGCTGCCGTCCCCCCGCTCGCGGCGAGTGACCTGCCGCTCGGTGACCCGCGCCCAAGAAACACCAGGAGTCCGATAGCGGTGAGGGCAAAACCGCCTGCCACGGCTGCTGAAACGCCACGAGTCGCCAGCAGCGCTCCACCGGCAAGAGAGCCTATGAAGCTCCCCAGGTTGGCTGTGCCGGATGCAAGGGATGCTGCCAGGCGTGGCCGGTGCGGCAGCTCTCGCATGTACAGGACCATCGCGCCGGGGTTGACACCCCCGAGAAGGATGCCCATCATCGCGATGCCTACGCCGGTGGTGACCCCTGGCCAGAGCCGAAGAAGGAGCATCACGGTCCCCGTAATCCCGACCGCACCGAAGCACACCACCGAAACGCCTGCGGCCCGATCGGCGGCCCAGCCACCGATGACATTTCCCGCGTTCATGCCGACACCGAAGATCGCCATATACGCGGCAACGGGAAGCACTGCCACAGAACCCTCGGACCACCGAGATATCGGTGCGACAAAGGTCATGATCGCAAAACCGCCGCCGGCGAGCAGAGTAATCGCTGCCATCAACGTCAGGGACTGTCTGGTTGTCGCCCTTGCTCGAACTGCTGCATGAGGGATATCGGACAGCGCTGGAAGGCTGATGAACACAAGAGCGACCACCGGGGCCGCGAAAAGAATCGAGCAGAGGCCGATCATGACCCGCCATGCGCCCCCAGAGCCGGCTGCGGTGAACAGTGGTACGCCAACGAGATTGGCCGCTGTAAGACCGCCGATCACCACGGCGTTACCCCGACCTTGATGATTTGGCCCAAGTAGGCGCGCAACGACGACGGATGCAAGTCCCGTATACGTCGCATGGGCCAATGCGGCAAGAAAGCGAAAGGTGATCGCGACCGGCAGTGAAGGACTCAGGGCCGTCAGCAACGTCCAGAGCATCATGCTTGCAGCACACCAGATAAGAGCCGCCCGCACCTGAGATTTCCGCAGCAGGAAAGGCATCACGACCGTACCTGTCGCAACGCCGAGCGCATACCCTGCTGTCATCCACCCCGTGGTCGCCATCGCAGCCTTAGGGCTTCTCCGGTATAGCTGTCCGGACAGACTTGCCGCGATCTGCGGGAGCAGCCCCATGACCAGGAATTCACTTGTCCCGATGCCGAAGGCACCGCACACCAGCGCAGCAACCAGGATCATCTTCCGTGGACCACGCAGGGTGTTCGCAGGCGTCATGGCGTCTGCAGACATGGATGCCAGGACCGCTCCGTCGTCTTGCCTCCGAGTGGCCCGGGCTCAGCGACGCGCAATGATCGCCTCATCGAACGTGATGCCAACTGCCTCCCGGATTCGGTCCATGACGGCCAGCGTGCGAACCGTGTCGGCCATCGGTCGCAGTGGCGAGCCCGTCTGACCGTCCGCGATGCAGCGAGCAACCTCCGCGGCCTCGAAGTGCAATGCGTCATGGTCCACCGCAGGCTCGTCGAATTCCAGGCGTGCGCCGTCCCGCCCGGTCAGGGCAAATGGTCCGGTCCGGTAGAAGAACCGTTCGATGGAGATGGTCGCCTCGCTCCCGGCGATCACCGCAGTGGTCGGGGTGACTGCCTGCAGCGTGGTATGCAGTGCCGCAACCGCATTGGGTGAATGCAGCGTGATCGCGAGCTGGCCGTTGATCGTCGTGGTGGCCGCAGTGCCTACCGCCTGCACAATGTCCGGGTCGCCGAGCACCCATGTCGCGAGCATGACCGGGTAGGTGCCCAGGTCCAGCAGCGGTCCACCGGCGAGGTCAGGGCGCAGGATTCGGTGGTCGGCTGCGAAGGCCTCTCCGATGTCGGCGAGCACCGCCGTCGGCTCACCCAGCACCCCGTCCGTAAGCAGCTGCCGGATGACGTCGTACTTGGGCAGACACAGCGTCCACAACGCCTCCATGCAGAAGACACCCGCAGTCCGCGCTGCGTGGTGCATCGTGCGGGCCTCGTCGGCGCTGAGCCCGATCGGCTTCTCGACCAGCACATGTTTGCCGGCCTCGATCGCAAGCAGGGCATTCGGCAAGTGCAGGTGGTGAGGGGTCGCGATATAGACGACGTCCACCCGCGGATCGGCGACCAGCCCCGCATACGAGCCGTATGCCGTAGCCCCGCCCCATCGGTCGGCGGCGCGCTGGGCGGTGGGCAGCGTCCGGGATCCGACGGCCTGAACCACCTGTCGAGTGTGCCTTTGCAGTGATCGGACGAACTGCTCCGCAATCCAGCCGGTTCCAAGGATCCCCCATCGCAGTCGCGGAGCCGTCTGGGAGTCCGGCGTGCGAGGCACCGGGAGACTACGCGGAAGCATCCCTAAATGCTAACATCATTATGTCCTCACATTGTGATGTTGACCGCATCAAGGTGCCCTCATGGTCCGCGCTGATCGCCAGTCACCATCCCACCTCAGGGAGATTGCATGAATACGCAGCAGTTGCAGCCCAGCCGACCGTCGCGCCTGCGGCCACAAGACTGCCGCCTTGAGGACCTCCTGGCTGTCCTGCGCGACACCACCCCGGCGCAGGACTATCCGCTCGCGCGCAGGGTCGAACAGGGCATCCTGGTCTACGAGGCGGCCGATCTGGTGCGGGCCGGGTCGTCCGCTGCCGGCCGTGAGTCGGCATACGACGAGCTGTCGCACGCTTTGTCGCAGGGGCCGGGCATCGTGGTCGTCGAGGGCGCGTTCGACGTCGGTGTCCTCGACCGGGTGACCGCCGCGTTCCAGGTGCTCATCGACGCGCAGCATGGTGCCGGCGTCGAAGCTGGTGACCACTTCGCCGCGCCGGGAACCAACGACCGGGTCTGGAACGCATTGGAGAAGCTGGCCGTCGATGATCCTCGTGGATTCGTCGACTACTACGCGAATGACCTGGTGGCGCTGGCTGCAACAGCCTGGCTGGGTCCGGGTTACCAGGTCACCTCCCAGATCAATGTCGTCAACCCCGGTGGCGTCGGCCAGACAGTGCATCGCGACTATCACCTCGGATTCCAGTCGCCCGAGGTGTCCGCGACGTACCCCGCCCACGCGCACGACCTGTCACCCGTGCTCACGCTGCAGGGCGCCGTCGCGCACGTCGACATGCCGCTCGCGTCCGGGCCGACCCTTTACCTGCCGCACTCCCAGAAGTACCGCCTCGGGTACCTGGCCTACTGGCTCCCGGAGTTTCAGGAGTACTTCAGGTCCCACCACGTGCAGCTGCCCCTGCACATGGGTGACGCGGTGTTCTTCAATCCCGCGCTCTTCCACGCTGCCGGATCGAACGTCTCCTCGAGCATCCGGCGGATGGCCAACCTGCTGCAGATCTCCTCCGCGTTCGGCAGGGCGATGGAGTCGGTCGACCGGGAGCGGATGCTCAACGCGATCTACCCGATCCTTCGGCAGGAGAAGTCGGCCGGTCGGCCGGACCGCGACCTGGACAACGTGATCGCCGCGACGGCCGAGGGCTATCCGTTCCCAACCAACCTGGACCGCGACCAGCCTGTCGACGGGATGTGCCCACCGAGCCAGGCCGATGTCGTCCGCGCTGCGCTGACCTCGGATGCGTCACTCGATCAGCTGACGCACTCCCTGCAGACACTCGCGGACGCCAAGCGGAGTCACTGATCCATCCGGCCCGCACGACCGGCACCAGGCGGGCCTGATTACCGGGACGCTACCCGGATGCGCCGGCTCAGGGACCGGTTCTCACACGCAGTTGAGGGCCGCCGAGCCTGGGACGACGACCAGACCCGTCGAGGTCCGGTCCAGCATGTCGAATGACTCCTCAAGTGCAGTATTTCGCTCGCCCTATCTTAACGTCCATCAGGTGATCGACGACTCCAGGCGGGAAGGACTTGCCCAACCACTCAAGTAGTCACGAATGGTGTCGCGCATGAAGATGCTCGATTCGGTCGCGCGGTCCTCCCAGGCGAACACACACGAGGTGACGATGCCGTCGAAACCGACCTGCTCCAGCGTGCTGAAGAACTCTTCGAAGTCGACGTCACCTTGCCCGATATCCAGATGCTGGTGGACCGTTACCTGCGCACCGGGAGGATTGACGATGTAGCGCTGGCCCGAGGACACGGTGTGGTCGTAGGAATCGGCAACGTGCACCATGCTCAGCAGCTCACCGGCGTGCTGCATGATCCCGAGGCAGTCGTTGCCCTGGTGGAAGGTGTGTGGCGCGCAGTACAGGAACGAGACCAGCGGGCTGTTGATGGCGCGGATGATGTCCACGGCCGCTCTGCCGTCCTCCTCCCAGTCGTAGGGATGGGGCTCCAGTACCAACCGGATCCCCTCCTTCTCGAACACGGGCAGCAGCTCGTCCATCGACCGCCAAAACTGCGCCTCGCACCGCGCAGCTTCCAGCTTCGTCCCGTTGAACTCGCTGTTCATGGTGTCCACGCCCAGGTCGCTGGTGATCTGGATAGCGCGCTTCCAGTAGCGCACCGCCGCCTGCCGGTCGTCTTCGTCCGGCCCGCTCCACCGGTACAGCGGCAGAACGGATGAGACGCTGACACCCGCTGACGACAAGGCCTTACGGAATGCGCGGACTCTCGCATCATCGGCACGAGGGTGCGCGTAGAAGGGCGTGAAGTCCTCCCGTGGTGACAGCTCGATCCACTCATACCCCAGGTGCGCGACCAGCGCAGGCAGCTCCAGCAGTGGGACGTCCCGGAACATATATGGGTCCAGGGCAAGTTTCATGTCGAGATGGCCCTTTCCATCGTTCGCCCAAGTGGTGTGTCAGGCACCGACCAGCGTCCGGTCCGCGAGATCCACGGTGACCGGCTCACCCGTCGCGAGCGACTGCATACCCGCGGTGCAAACGGCTGTGGCCGCATAGCCGTCCCACGAGGTGGGGCCGACGACCTGCCGGCGGCGCGATGCGTCGATCCAGGACTGGACCTCCAGGTCGTAGGCTCGAGCAAATCGCGTCGTGAAGTCCGGGTGCACCTCACCGCCCCAGGAGCCGTGCTCGGCGCCGGCAACCGTCGAGTAGAGGCCGGTCTGTGGGCGTCCGGCAATCAGCGTGCCACGCTCGGCGACCGCCTCGCAGCGTACTTCGTAGCCGACCTGACAGTTGCAGAAGACCTCCGAGGTCACCATCCCACCGCCGGCCATGGTGAAGATGGACACCTGTGGATCGGCGACGCCCGGTAGGGCGTGCGAGGTCGGAGCCGGTGACAAGACGGTGATCGAGGTGATCTCCTGACCGAACAGGAAACGTGCGACGTCGACTTCGTGCACGAGTGAGTCGCGCACGATCATCTCCGACCGGAAGTCCGGGTTCGGGACGGACTTGTTGCGATGCGTGTTGTGCAGCAGCAGTGTCCGTCCGAGCCGCCCGGAGTCGAGGACCCTTTTCATCTGGGCGTACTCGGGATCGAATCGGCGCATGAACCCGACCTGCAGCAGGGGCGCACCCGCGACGGCTTCGGCCTCGACCAGTCGCAGTGAGGAGGCGCTGTCCATCGTGAGCGGCTTCTCGCACAACACATACTTCCGGTGCACGATGCAGGCGAGTACTTGATCCTCGTGGACCGAGCCGGGCGAAGCGATGATGACGGCGTCGACCTGCGGATCGGCAATCAGCTCCATGGGGTCGGAGATGACCCGCACTCCGTCAAACCGGGCCGCGAGCCGGGCGGCCCGGTCCTGGTCCGGATCGGCGATCGCGACCAGCGCCGCGTTGGCCGAGCGATGCGCGACCCGGGCCGCGTGATCGGCTCCCATCATGCCGACTCCGATGATTCCGACACGCAGCACACTCATTCCGTCTCCTTCTCTTCCGCTACGACTTCGGCCAGCTCGTCACGTGACAGCTCAGGTGCGGCGACGTGCGCCTTGCCCTGCGTCGGCGCAACCACTTTCGCCGGATCCATGCTCTCCAGCTCGTGACTCAGGTCTGCCAGTTCTTGTCCGCCCGACATCTCCGTCGTCAGCTGCTCCAGGGTCAGCCGGTCCCGGTGCTCGTCCAGCACGACTCGACCGAGCTTGAGGATGATGAAGTGGCTGCCCACCAGGTAGGCGTGATGGGGGTTGTGCGTGATGAAGATGACGCCCAGCCCGGCATCTCGCGCCTTGACGATGTACTTCAACACGACGCCTGACTGCTTGACGCCCAGTGCGGCGGTCGGCTCGTCCAAGATGATGACCTTGGCGCCGAAGTAGATCGCTCGCGCGATCGCAAGACACTGTCGCTGGCCACCGGACAGTCGTGCCACCGGCCGGTCGAGGTCGGGTATGACGATCCCCATCTTGCTCAGCTCTGTGCCGCAGATCCGCTTCATCGACTTCGTGTCCAGTGTGCCGAGGATTCCCTTGTGCATCTCGTTGCCCAAGAAGAAGTTTCGCCAGACCGACATGAGCGGCGCCAGTGCGAGATCCTGGTAGACCGTCGCAATGCCAGACGAGAGTGCGACCCGAGGAGACGGGAAGTGCCGGATCTCGCCATTGACCCGCATCTCTCCATCGGTGTAGTCGTGCAGTCCTGCGATCACCTTGATCAGGGTGGACTTGCCGGCGCCGTTGTCGCCGAGCACGCAGGTCACCTCACCCTGACGCACGGTGATGTTGACCCCTCGAACGGCGTGCACGTTGCCATAACTCTTGCCGACGTCCATCAGCTCGAGGATCGGTGTTGTCGGGTTGTCCGGCATCTCGATGCCGGTCTCGATAGAAGCGGTCATTTCTGATCCGCCTTCTTTCTGACGATGAGGTTGACCACGGTGGCGAGCAGCAGCATTGCACCGAGGAATGCCTTGAACCAGTCGGGGTCCCACCCGGCATAGGTGATGCCCAACTGGGTCATCCCGAAGATCAGTGCGCCGATTGCGCCGCCAATCACCGATCCGAGTCCGCCGTCGAGCAGGCAGCCACCGATTACTGCGGCAATGATGTAGATGAACTCGTTGCCCACCCCGTTGCCGGACTGCACGTTGTTGTAGTTGAACAGCATGTGCATGCCGAGCAGCCAGGCACAAAAGCCGACTGCCATGAACAGCCCCATCTTGACCCAGAACACCGGAACGCCGGCGGCCCGAGCGGCCTCCGCGTCTCCGCCTACCGCAAAAATCCAGTTGCCGACCCTGGTGCGCAGGAGCACGTAGGCGCCGATGATCACCAGGACGATCCAGAACAGGATCGGGACCTGCAACGGAAGCGAACCGATGGTGACACTTCCGGCGAAGAACGACTGCGCACTGTCCCAGCCCTGCACGTTCTGGAGGTTGGGGGAGCTGACACCCCCGGCGATCGCCTGGGTGAGCCCCAGGTTGGCTCCCTGCAGGATGAAGAAACTACCGAGGGTCACCAGAAAGCTGTGCAACCCGGTCAGATGCAGGATCCAGCCGTTGAATGCGCCGATTGCCAACGAGACGACCAGCCCGATCCCGACCCCGGTCCATACGTTGAGGCCGAACTCCCAGGTGATCAGTGCGGTCGCCAGGCCCGAACTCGTGACGGCCACGCCCGCGGACAGGTCGAACTCTCCACCGATCATCAGCAGCGACACCGGAACTGTCATGATCCCGATGGTTGCGGACTGGTAGAGGATCGTGCCGACCGTCGGCACCTCCCGGAAAGCCGGCGCGACGGCGAGGAACAAGATTGCGACCGCGATTGCGCCGAGAAGCGCACCAATTTCCGGTCTGCTCAACGTGCGGGCGGACAGCGACCTGGCACCGACCCTGTCGTCGGTCGGGTTTTGGTTCGGGTCCACCGTCGTCGTGGCCACGGTGGGTCACCTCGTGCCCTTGGCGGCGTACTTCGCCACCGCGGCGATGTTGGAGGAGTCGATGAACGATGGTCCCGTCAGCACCGGCTGGCCGCCGCCGATGGTGTCGCCGTTGGTCTTGTAGAGCCACAGCGAGTCAATGGCCAGGTAGCCCTCCAGGTAGGGCTGCTGGTCGACGGCCCACAGCACCTTGCCGCTCTTGATCGCGCCAACGAGCTGTTGGTTGGTGTCGAACGTGACGACCTTGGCCTTGCTGTTCGCGTTGGACACGGACTTCACGGCGTCCAACGCGTACGGAGCCCCGAGGGTCAGCACGTAGTCGATCGACGGGTCCTGTGCGAGCTTGGCCTGGATCGACGAGGTGACCGCCGAGTCATCGGTTCCGTCGACGTTGATCTGCTCCATTTTGCCTTCGGATCCGAGGCCCTGTTTCGTGCCGTTGCATCGATCCAGCAGCTGCTGCTGCCCCGCGGTCTGGTCGACGCAGAGGACGTTCTTGGCACCCTCCGCGGCGAGACGCTTGCCGGCCGCCTTGCCTGCGACGAGCTCGTCCTGACCGAAGTAGCCGATCGCACCGAGGCTCATCGCGTCCTTCTCACCGGCGTTGAACATCGACACCGGGATGCCGGCCGCTACAGCCTTCTTGATCACGGCACTGAGCGCGGGGGTGTTCGGATCGGTCACCGCAATGCCGTCGACCTTCTTGTCGATGGCGGCCTGGATCAGCTGCGCCTCCTGTGGCGCTTGCGCACTATTGGAGTACGTGTAATTGATGTTGTCCTTCTGGGCTGCCGCACTGGCACCCTTGCGGATGATGTCCCAGAAGGTGTCTCCTGGCTGGGCGTGCGTGATCATCGCCACGGTCATCGTCGGGGTGCTCGCCTTGCCGGCGACTGCGGCTGCGCTGTTCGCGGCACCTGAGCTGCCGGTCGAAGTAGCGTTCTTACCGCCTGTCGAGCTGCAGGCCGCAAGCGATACGGCGGCTGCGGCGCAGACCACGGCCATCATGGTGCGGTTCTTCCGGTTCATCTCTTTCTACCTTTCGGGCTGCCATCGCACCTGGCGGGCGATGGTTCGGGGGGTGATATAGACCTTTCGACGCGCTTCGGTCCACCGCTCGTCTGCTCGGTCGCGTTGGTCGAGAATCCTGTGCCATTCATCGAAGCGGCCCGCATGCGTGCAGGGTGGTCAGGGTTCTGGTGGCAATCGGCAACGGCTGGTCGGCCACGCACGGGTACATGTCCTGTTCGACGATTGCGAACATGTCCTGGTCGAGCTCGGCGAGCGAGGCAAGGATCGGTCCCATCTCGGGCACCCCAAGCGGCGGCTCGCACATCGCGCCCATCGCGACGGCCTGGCCGAAGCCGATGCCGTCCCGGTGCACCTGGTCGACGACGGCAGGATCCACCTGTTTCAGATGGACGTAGCCGATCCGTTCGCGATGGCGACGGATCAGATCGAGATTGTCACCACCGCAGTAGGCGATGTGCCCGGTGTCGAGGCACAGCGAGACGAGGGCAGGATCGGTCTCGGCAAGGAATCGCTCGACGTTCACCTGCGTGTCGACATGGGAGTCGGCGTGTGGGTGGAACTGGATCCGAAGGCCGAACTCGTCCCGAATCGCCTTGGCAAGCCTGTTCATCCGCCTGGCGTACACCGGCCATTCCCCATCGGTGAGTTGCGCATCCTCGATGATCTCGCCTGTGGACGGGTCACGCCAGAAGTCTGGGATGACCACCAGGTGCTCGGCTCCCATCGCTGCAGTGAGACGGGCGGCATCGGACACGTCCTTCCAGGTCGAGTCCCATGAGTCGGTTCGGTGCAGGTGCTCGAAGATGGTCCCGGCGGTCATCTCCAAGCCACGCCTACCGAGCTCATCCTTCAGCTGCTCGGGCTCGGTGGGCAGGTAACCGTAGGGTCCGAGTTCGATCCGGGTATAGCCCGCTTGCGCGACTTCGTCGAGGAATCGAACCCACGGGGTCTGTCGCGCGTCGTCCGGGTACCACACACCCCAACTGTCCGGGGCGCTACCGAGCTTGAGCGGTCGAGTCATTCGCCAACGCCTTTCGGTGCAGGTGGTTCGAGGTAGGCGCGTTGCGCCGCCTTGTGCTGGGTGTAGGTCGTGTAGGCGGTTCGCGTCGAATCCAGCTCGGAGACCGCGCTGACCGGGACGTCCCACCAGGAGTCCGAGTCTGGAGCATCGATCAACGGATCGGTCTCCACGTGGATCACGACGGGACCACCGTCCGAGGGTGCGCGCTTGGCTTCAGCGATCGCGGACTCCAGCTCGGCGCGAGAGTGCACCTCGATGACCTGGGCGCCCAGACTGCGCGCGTTGGCCGCCAGATCGATCGGCAGCCGCTCGCCATCGAGACGGCCATCATCGGTCCTATACCGGTAGCGGGTGCCGAAGCGCTGCGATCCGAGGCTCTCCGACAGCGAGCCGATCGAGTGGAACCCGTGGTTCTGCACCAGCACGACGATCACCTTGACCCGCTCCTGAACCGCCGTGACAAGCTCCGTCGGCATCATCAGATAGCCGCCGTCGCCGACCATGGCGAAGACGTCGCGTGACCGGTCCGCCAGTCGGATGCCCAGCGCCGCGGGCACTTCGTAACCCATGCACGAGTAGCCGTACTCCACGTGGTAGGCCTTGCGGTCGCGCACCCGCCAGAGCTTGTGCAGGTCACCGGGCATCGAACCGGCCGCGCACAGGACGACGTCGCGTGGGTCGGACAGCTCGTTGACGCAGCCGATGACACTGCCCTGCGTCAGGATCCCTTCGGCCAACTGCTCGGTGACCGCGGCGGGCGGATGATAGGCCTGCTCGACCTGAGCGTCCCACTGGGCCCACAGCCGGGTCTGCTCGTCCCGGTACTCTCCGTCGACGGCATACCCGGCGAGCTCGGGGAGGAGCGCCTCCAGTGCCTTTCGGGCATCTGCGACGACCGACAGACCGGCCTGCTTGCCGGCGTCGAAGCCGGCGATGTTGATGTTGACGAACCGGACCCCGGGCGCCTGGAACGCCGTGCGTGAGGCCGTCGTGAAGTCGCTGTAGCGGGTGCCGACCCCGATCACGACATCCGCGTCTCGAGCAAGGCCGTTGGCCGCGGTCGTGCCCGTCGAGCCGACCGCACCCATCTCCTGCGGATGGCCGTGCGGCAGTGACCCCTTGCCGGCCTGGCTCTCCCCGACCGGGATACCGGTCACCTCGCAGAGTGCCTGCAGCGCGTGCTCGGCGCCGGAGTAGTGCACTCCGCCGCCGACGACGAACATCGGGCGGCGCGCGGAGCGAATCACCTCTGCCGCAGCGGTGATCCGCGCAGCCTCAGCCGCCGGACGGGCGATGTGCCAGGTCCGCTCGGCGAAGAGCTCCGTCGGCCAGTCGAACGCCTCGGCCTGCACGTCCTGGGGCAGGGCGAGGGTCACCGCGCCGGTGTTGACTGGGTCGGTGAGCACTCGCATGCCGGCCAGCAGCGCGGAGGGCAACTGCTCGGGCCGCATGATCCGGTCGAAGTAGCGGGACACCGGACGGAACACGTCGTTGACCGTTATGTCACCCGCGTAGGGCGCCTCGAGCTCCTGCAGCACCGGCGCCGAGACACGAGTGGCGAACGGACCGGACGGTAGCAGCAGCACCGGGATCCGGTTGATGGTGGCCAGCGCGGCACCAGTGACCATGTTGGTCGACCCAGGGCCGACAGAGGCCGTGCAGGCCCAGGTCTGCAGTCGGTCTCGCTGCCGGGCATACGCGACCGAAGCGTGCACCATGGCCTGTTCGTTGCGAGCAACCACGTAGGGCAGGTCCGGGTGACCGCCGGCGGCGATCTCCTGCTGTAGCAGAGCCTGCCCGATGCCGGCGACGTTGCCGTGCCCGAAGATTCCGAAGACGCCGGCGAACAGCCGCTGCCGTTCGCCGTCCCGCTCGGTCCACTGCACCGCGAGGAACCGGATGATCGCCTGGGCGACAGTGAGTCGGACACTGGCGGTCATGCGTTGCCCCCCAAAGGAAGTCGAGGATCGATGTCCTGCCCTGACCAGGTGTCCCGCACCCAGCTGTGCGTCGGATCGTCACAGATGAGCCACGCCCGGGACGGCCCCGGCCCGGCCATCACGTTGAGGTAGTACAGGTCGTAGCCCGGCGGCGCCGCGGCCGGGCCGTGCCAGCCGTGCGGCACCAGCACGACATCGCCCGTCCGGACCTCGGCGAGCACCTCGATCGGATGGTCCTGCGTGCCGTAGACCCGTTGGTATCCGACGGGTTCCGCACCCTCCGGAGCACCGGACCCGGCCTCTGGCTGGAGCTCGAAGTAGTAGATCTCCTCCAGCTGGGTCTCCTGGCCGGCTCGCTCCTCGTCGTGCTTGTGCGGCGGGTAGGAGCTCCAGTTGCCGGCCGGGGTGATCACCTCGCAGGCGATGATCGAGTCGGCGTCCAGCACGGCGGGAATGGCGAAGTTGTGCACCTCGCGGGACGCCTGCCCGGCGCCGCGCAGCTCCACCGGGACGTCCGTCGCAGCGACGTGTCGGAACGCCACGGGGTGCTCACGCTTGGTGGCGTGCGCGCCGCACAGCGCGACTTTCGATGTGCCGCGTGCCGGTCCGGTCAGGACCAGGTGGGCCTCCCGCGGGACGTAGGCGACGTCGGTGACCCCCGCGAAGACGGAGCGGCGCCCGGCCAGCTCGATGTCGTGCGCCGCTCCGTCCGCGCTACGCACCTGCACCCGGACACTGCCGGAGAGCGGGACCACGACATATTCCCAGCTGCCGCAGTTGAGTTCGCGCCGGTCACCCGCGGCGAGAGTGGCCACCCGCAGTGCGGTGTGTTCCCACCCGGGTTCGGACGCGTCCACGGCGACCGGCCAGCCGTCCGTCGTAGCGGTGCCGAGCGGTTTGAACCAGCGTCCGTCGTCCTTCATCTCGTCGACGGCTTTCCGTGCACCAGCTCGGAGGCGATGTCGACGGCAGCCGCCACGTCGCCGTCGTGCGGGTAGAGGAGGGCTCGACCGACGACAAGTCCGCGCACCGGGGGCAGGGCCAGCGCATCACCCCAGGACGCATAGGTCTCGTCCGGGTCACCGGTCGGGTCACCGCCGAGCAGCAGGGTCGGCAGCGTCGTCGCGGCCATGACGCGTTCCAGCTCGTCGACCACCGGGACCTTCAGCCAGGTGTGCGCGCTGCTTGCGCCGAGACCGGCGGCCACGCTCATGGACAAGATGGTGCTGTCCGGGTCGAGCAGGTTTCGCATCCGGTCGCCGTCCCGCACCGACCAGAACGGCTCGATCATCGCCATCAGGTTGCGCTCCGCCAGCGCCGTGACCGCGGCTGCGGTCGCCTCCAACGTCGCGACGGTCGCCGGGTCCCCCAGGCAGATCCGGGTCAAGGTCTTCCCGCCATCGAGGCCCTGCGCGGCCAACGCCTCCGGCGTGTATGCCGTGAACCGGTCGTCCATCTCGAAACTCGCGCCCTGCAGGCCACCTCGGTTCATCGAACCGACCGCGACCTTGTGCTCCAGTGCTCCCATCAGCAGCAGGTCGTCCAGGATGTCCGGCGTGCCCAGCACCCCATCCACCCCGGGGCGAGACAGTGCGGTCGCCAACCGATCCAGCAGGTCGACGCGGCTGGACATCGCCCGCTGGTCGGCGCGCACCCCAAGCGCGCCTCGCGCCGGGTGATCGGCAGCCACCAGAAGCAGGTTCCCGTCCTCGGCGAGCAGGGGCCGGCGCGCCCGCCGCGCCCAGGACGCGCCGATCCGTTCGGGTTCACGAGCCCGGATCTCGGTGATCTTCGCGACGTCCATCAGTGCGCGCCTCCCGTTGCTCCCGAAGCAGCCTCGGCGCGGGACGCGAGCGCGTTCCGTACTTCGGACGAGGTCGGCATCGCCGTGGAGCATTCGAGTCGCCCGGCGACTATCGCACCGGCGACGTTGGCGAACTCGATCGTCGTGCGCAGGTCCCAGTCGCTCAGCAGGCCATGCACGAGCGCGCCGCCGAACGCGTCGCCGGCGCCGAGCCCGTTGACCACGTCGACGGGGAATGGTGGCACCTCGACCCGCTCATCGCGAGTCGCTGCGAGCACGCCCTTGGGCCCCTGCTTCACAACTGCCAGGTCCAGTCCATGCGCCAGCAGTGCGTCGACTGCTCGCTGCGGCTCGGTCTCGTCCACCGCGACCGCGCACTCTTCGCGGTTTCCAACGGCGACGGTGACGTGCTCCAGCGCTTGGGCGACCTGCTCGTGGGCAGCTCTCGGGTCTGACCAGAACATCGGCCGGTAGTCGAGGTCGAGCACGGTGTGGGTGCGGCGCTCTCGCGCCTGCCAGGCCGCGAAGTGTGCCTGCCTGCTGGGCTCCTGGGACAGGCCGGTCACCGTCGACCAGAAGACGCCGCATGCCCGGATGGCGTCCATCGGGAGCTCGGCCGGCTCGATCAGCAGATCCGGTGCCGTGGGGTATCGGTAGAAGTACAGCGGGAAGTCGTCCGGCGGGAAGACCTCACAAAAGGTCACCGGGGTCGGGGGTCCGGGCATGCCGATCTCGGTGATGTAGGCCGGGTCGACGCCCAACCGGGCCGCCTCCCGCCGGACGTACCGACCGAACGGATCATGCCCGACCCGGGTGATCAGTGCCGCGCGCCGCCCGTGCCGGGCTGCGGCAACCGCCACGTTTGTCGCGCTGCCGCCCAGGAACTTCTCGAACGTCTTGACATCCTCAAGTCCGATGCCGTGGTCCAGCGGGTAGATATCGACGCCGGTACGCCCCATGGTGATCACGTCGAAGTCGGCGGTAGCCATCACTGTCCACCCCCGGCGCGGCGGACAAACTCCAACGAGGTGCGCACATCAGCGCGCGGGTCGACGCCGGTGTCGGCCGGTGCGCCCGCCAGGACCGTGTCCTGCTCCAGGACGTACCAGCCGTCATATCCGGCAGACTCCAACGCCCGGATGATGCCCGCGATGTCGACATCCCCGTGACCCAGCGGCGCATACATCCCGGCCGCAACGGCGTCGGTGTAGGACGCCGCGCCGGACTGCACCTTGCGTGCCCAGTCGAGGTGGACGTCCTTGAGGTGGCAGTGAACGATCCGGTCCGGGTGTGCTTGCGCCAGCGACACCGGGTCACCTCCGCCGATCACCAGGTGTCCCGTGTCCAGACAGATGCCGATCGCACAGCCGCCGATGACCCGCTCAGTCTCTTCCCCTGACTCGATCATCGTGCCGACGTGCGGATGCAGGGTCGCCACCAGACCGCGGTCCCGCGCCGCGGCGTTGATTCGATCCAGGTTCGCCAGCAGCGTCGCCCAGCCGGGGTCATCGAGCACGGGCCGCTCGTCATACCCGTCCTGCCCGGTCGCTGCGGCCAGCACCACGGTGCTCGCGCCGGCCGCGGTGAGACCGCTCATCGCCGCATCCACGGTCGGCAGTGGATCCACCGATGCGTCGTGCAGGACGACTGGCACGAACTGCCCGACCGCCTTCAGTCCATGGCCGGCCAGAGTGGATGCCTTGTCCGCGGAAGTGTCGGGCAGGAACCCTTCAGGCCCGAACTCGGTCGCTGCCAGGCCGACTTCACGCATCTGCGTCAACACGGTCTCGGGCCGGAGCTGGTACCCCCAGCCGGGCACTTCGCATACTCCCCAGGAGATGGGCGCGCCGGCGATCCGGCTGCCGATCGGCGTGGCCATCGGTCAGGCTCCTTTGATCTCGGACAGCGACACCAGTCGGTGCTCGGCGCGAGAGATTTCGCACGCCTCGGCGGTGCGGAACGCCTGCAGCGCGTCGGCCACGGTGCACGGGCTCGGGATACGCCCCGCCGCGACGTCGAGAAACGCCGCGAGCTCGGCCTCGTAGGCCGGCTGGAACCGCTCCATGAACGACCACTTCTGTGGGCCTTTGGGAAAGTCGACGCACTCCTCGGCCGACCGCATAGCCAGGGAGTGGTCCAGCCCGACGGTCACCGTGCCCTTTTCGCCCATGACCTCCATCCGTACGTCGTGGCCGCCGCCGTTGTACCGCGTGGAGGACACGAGAACAACGGTGTCGTCGTCGAGGGTCAGCAGGGCCGCGCCGGTGTCCACGTCTCCCGCCTCGGTGAAGTAGTCGGCGCCCTTGTTGGCCCCGGTCGCATAGACCGTTGCAGTCTCGCGCCCGGTGACGAACCGAAGGATGTCGAAGTCGTGCACGTTGCAGTCTCGGAAGATGCCGCCACTGGTCGGCATGTATGAACTGTGCGGCGGTGACTGGTCATTGGTGTTCGCCCGAACGGTGTGGATGAAGCCGAGCTCACCGGAGTCCACCGCGGCCTTCGCGTTGCGGTAGCCGACGTCGAAGCGCCGCTGGAAGCCGATATGGACCGGGGTGTCGCTTGCCATGCACAGTGCAGCCAGGTCGATGGTCTCCTCGAGCGTGGCCGCCACCGGCTTCTCACAGAAGACCGGCATCCCCGCGGCGACCGCTTGACGCAGCAGGCCGGCGTGACCGGGCGTTGCGGTTGCGATGACGATCCCGTCGAGGCCCGACGCCAGGAGCGCCTCGAAGTCGCTCGCCACCTCAAGCCCCTGAGAGGTCGCCACCCGCTGCGCCGTCTCAGGGACCAGGTCGGCGACCACGACTTGGTCAACCTCATCAAGGCCCAGCAGGGTCTGAGCGTGGAACACCCCGATCCGCCCAACTCCTGCCAGACCGATGCGCATGGGATTATCCCTTCGAATCAATGGTGATCCGTGTGAGGTAGATCACTCGCTAGAGACCTTAACACGCTATCGAGAGATTGTCCTGACATTCGCATATGGGTACTTAATAGCATTTTCAGCGTATCCTCCCCGTATGTCACCTCAGCTGATCGCCGTGAGCATCGACCGCGACTCGCCGATCCCGCTCTACCACCAACTCGCACGCCAGCTCACGGCTGCAATTTCCGACGGCCAGCTGCAGCCCGGAGATCCGTTCGAGAATGAGGTGGCACTGGGCACCCGGCTACAGGTGTCCCGCCCGACCGTGCGCCGAGCGATCCAGGAGATGGTCGACCAAGGCCTGCTGATCCGTCGGCGTGGCCTCGGGACGCGGGTCGCCAACCGGAAGGTGCACCGCAAGTTCGAGCTGTCCAGCCTCTACGACGAGCTGGAGCGGGAGGACCGCAGGCCAGGCACTCTCGTGCTGGAGCGAGAGACCGTGGTCAACGAGCGCGCCGCAAGCGCACTCGACCTGCCGGCTACCACGCCGCTCCTGTCGATCGTGCGCGTGCGAACGGCCGAGGGCAGCCCCCTTGCCATCCTGCACAATTGGCTGCCTCCCGCTCATGCCGACATCACCCGCGAGGACCTGGAACAAACCGGGTTGTATGCAGCACTACGCGCGCGAGGTTGCCGCCCGGTCGTCGCGCGGCAAAGCATCGGCGCTCGGAAACCCACACCTACCGAACGTAAGCACCTGCGGATCCATGGCACCCAGCCCGTACTCACCATGACCCGAATGGCATTCGACTCCGAGGGCAAGGCCATCGAGTTCGGCGACCACTGCTACCGGTCCGAGGACTACACCATTGACCTGATGGTCGACGAACGCTGACTGCCGACAACGACCATCGCAGCGCGCCGCCGCTGTTCTCCCGAATACTCCCGTAGTCGGCGGGCAAGCGGTGACAAGATGAGGCCCATGGCAACCCAGGAGATCGCATCCGACCTGGTGGCCAATGTCGCCTCGGTGACCGCGCAGGTCGGCCAACGGATCGCGGCCGGCGAGGAGCTCGTGCTGCTGGAGTCGATGAAGATGGAGATCCCGGTGGTTGCAGAGTTCGCCGGCACGGTCACCGCTGTGCGAGTTACGGCGGGGGATGTCGTCCAGGAGGGCGACGTCGTCGTGGTGGTGGACTGAGCGCAGTCGGTGGCCTACGCGTTAGCGCCGTAACGCAGGCCGTCGAATACCAGGTCCACCAGAGCCAGTGAGGTCTCCTGCCCCTCCGGGTTGGGGCTCGCCAGGCAGATCCCACCCAGTGCCCGCGTCAGTTCTTGGGCGGTGATGTCGTTGCGCACCACGCCGGCCTCGATGGCCGGGGCGAGGATGTGCTCGGCCGCCGCCTGCATCTGTGCCCTCGCCCGTGCGAAGGTGTCCGGTTGCCCGTCCATCATCGAGCGCAGCAGGTGCACCATGCCCATCTTGACCGCGTAGTAGTCGACGAACCCGCGCATCCACTCATGCAGCGCCTCGCCCGGCGGCAGCGTCTTGGGCAGCTCTTCGGACTGCTGCACCAGCGCGTCGACCTGCTGACCGTAAATCTCCAGCACCAGGTCCTCGCGCGTGGGGAAGTGCCGGTAGAGCGTGCCGATGCCCACCCCCGCGGACCGCGCGATCTCGTCCAGCGGCACGTCGCCACCCTGCGTGAGGAAGGCCTGCGTCGCGGCATCGAGCAGCTTGCGCCGGTTGCGCGCGGCGTCGGCGCGCAGCGGCTTGTCGGTGGTGCCAGTCGTCACGGTCGTCACAACCCTTGCGTAAACGGAGTAACCCTCCGTATAGTTATCAAACGGAGGTTCTCTCCGCTTCTGCATTCATGGTACTCCGTACCACTAAGGACTTGCATGTCTACTTCCAGCTCCTCATCCGTGACCGTACCGGTGCAACGCGCCGCGCGGCCACACACCACCATCATCCTCGCAGTGGTCCTGATGGCCCAGCTGATGCTCGTGCTCGACATGGCGATCGTCAACATTGCCCTCCCGGACATCAAGGAAGGGCTGCACATGTCGCCGTCCGGCCTGTCCTGGGTCGTCAACGCCTACACCCTGGCCTTCGGTGGCCTGCTGCTGCTCGGCGCGCGGGCCGGCGACGTGCTCGGGCGTCGCTGGGTCTTCATCACCGGCCTGGCGATGTTCACCCTGGCCTCCTTGGCCGGTGGACTGGCCCAGACGGCTACCCTGCTGCTCGCGGCTCGAGCCGCTCAGGGAGTTGGTGCGGCGCTGGCCGCACCCTCCGCGCTCGCGCTGCTCATGGGCAGTGTGCGACCGGGGCGGGAGCAGACTCGCGCCATCGGCTGGTACACCGTCGTCTCGGCCGGCGGCGCCGCAGTCGGCCTCATCGCCGGCGGGGTGCTGACCTCGATCGCCTCGTGGCGCTGGATCTTCTTCGTCAACGTGCCCATCGGCGCCGTGATCCTCGTCCTCGCGGTGTGGACCCTGCCGGCGATGACCCGCCATCGCAGCCGGATCGACGTCACCGGCGCCGTGCTGGCAACCGTGGGCATGTCGAGCCTGGTCTACGGATTCATCCGCGCCGCCTCCGACGGGTGGACCGACCTCGGCACGACGGGAGCCTTCGGCATCGGCGTGCTGCTGCTCGTGGCCTTCGTGGCCGTGGAGCTGCGCATCGGCAACCCGGTCGTGCCGCTGCACCTGTTCGCGGACCGGCAGCGCAGCACGGCATACCTCGCCCGGCTGCTGCTGGTGGCCGGTGCGATGGGGACGTTCTTCTTCATGAGCCAGTTCATGCAGCTCGTGCTGGGCTGGACACCGTGGCAGTCGGGGCTGGCGTTCCTGCCGATCCCGGTGAGCATCTTCGCCGCTTCCCAGATCGTGGCAAGGTTCCTGGCGCACCGCGCCTCGATCCGCTCCATCGCGGCGGTAGGCCTGCTCGCCGCCTCGGCGGGACTGTTCTGGATGTCGACACTGAGCGCCACCAGCACCTATGGGCAGCTGCTGCCGGCGCTGGTCCTGTTCGGTCTCGGCAACGGCGCTGCCTTCATTCCGCTGACCTCGGCCGGTGTTGCGAATGTGGCGCCGGAGGACTCCGGTGTCGCATCGGGCCTCGTGAACGTCACTCAGCAACTGGGCGGGTCGCTCGGCCTCGCCGTGCTGGTGACCATCTTTGCGACCGCCGGGCACGGATCGGCCGCCGTGACCGGTGCGTCATCGCGCGCGATCGAGATCTTCGTCACGGGCGCGGACCGCGGGTTCCTCGCCGCGGGTCTGCTGGCTTCTGCCGCGCTGCTCCTGGTCCTGCTGCTGATGCCCGCGACCGATCCGAACCCCACTCGGGCATCCCGCCCGGCCGTCACCGACGAGGACCCGGTCGCCGCGGGTCGGTGAGCGACGAGGCCGGGGTCGAACGCTGGGCGCCCGCTGCGACGGGCGCTCAGCGCTGGGCCGGCGGGTCGTCGGCATGCGAGACTCCGGACATGGCCGAGGAGGAAGAGCTGAGCGGCGGCAATACCACGGTGGTCGTCCGGGTAGGCGATACCGTCCGACGCTCGGTCGGCCACTGGACGCCCGCCGTGCACAACCTGCTGGATCATCTGGAGTCGGTCGGGTTCGCCGGCTCGCCGCGGGTTCTCGGCATCGACGAGTCGGACCGTGAGATCCTGGCCTTCGTTCCCGGCGAGGTCGGAACGTTGTCGGTCACCGACCCTCTCCCGGCGTGGTTTCGAACGCCCGAGGCGTGCTGGGCGATCGGCCGCTGGATTCGTGACTTCCAGTCCGCTCAGGTGGGGCTGCGCCTCGACCCGGCCACGCCGTGGCGACGCGCCGCCGGCGCGGCCTTGGGACCGGGTCAGGTGCTCGTGCACCATGACGTGTCGTCGTACAACACGGTGCGACGGACCGGCGGTTCGCTGGTCGTGCTGGACTGGGACTTTGTCCGTCCCGGAGACCCCCTCGAGGACGTGGCCTGGGCCGCGTGGCGCTGGGCTCCGTTGATGGTGGGCAGCTGGTGGCACGCGGAGTACGGCATCGGCTCCGAGGAGGACGTTCGGCAGCGGCAGCGGCGCAACCTTGCCGCCCTGATGGACGGCTACGGGCTGTCGGTGCGGCAACGCCCAATGCTCTGGGAGGCGATCGGCGAGCAGATGATCCGGCACGCGTCGGATCTGGAGGATCTGGCGGTGGC
The DNA here is from genome assembly GCF_007845645.1 of Leekyejoonella antrihumi. Lineage (GTDB taxonomy): Bacteria > Actinomycetota > Actinomycetes > Actinomycetales > Dermatophilaceae > Leekyejoonella > Leekyejoonella antrihumi. The sequence continues at coordinate 171,373 of NZ_VCQV01000003.1, read as the reverse complement.
CGACCTCGCCTTCGCCGACCTGATCGAGCGCGGTTATGCCCGTCGGGCACGTGCCGACGCCGCCTGGTGGCTCGGGCCGAGGTGGTCGTGCGACCACGGCCCGAGCCCTGCTCCGGTCAGCGGACCGCGGTGAGGCGCTGCAGGTGCACGACTCCGGGCCGTGGCGCCGATGTGAGCCGCCGCGCCGCCGCCGCGCCGCCTGCTGTCGTCGTCGTGGCGCAGGTCGCCGTCACCGTGACGTTGACCGTGCTGCCCGTCGCGGTGGGGTCTTGGAAGTTCGACAGGGTCACCGCGTAGTAGTCACCCGTGGGGGTCCCGTCCATGGGCCCGGCAGCGACCAGATTGACCTGCGGGGCGTTCTGCACGTTGACGTCCGAGGTGTATCCGCCTCCCAGCACCTGCTCTCCGGCGGGGCAGTAGGTACGGAACTCTCCGGCATTCAGGCCGGGCAGCTGATAGGTCGAGCTGACCGCCTGGTAGCCGGACAGACCCGGCGCGCCGGTCGCACCAGCCGGACCGGTGGCACCAGTCGGACCGGTGGCACCAGTCGGACCGGTGGCACCAGTCGGACCAGCGGAGCCGGTCGCGCCGGTCAGCCCCTGCTTGCCGGGCGTGCCGGGTACGCCCCGCTGGTTCCACGAGATGCGCCTCTCCCAGCTCCTGCAGGCCGTGGACGCGCCGACCTGGCGCAAGGCTCCCGAGGTCTTGCTCGCGCAGGCGTAGTAGACGGGACTGGACGTGCTGGTGGCGGCGACCGCGGCCGGAACGGCAACGGCGCTGAATACCCCCAGCGCGGCGACGCCGACGAGCACGCGGGGGCTGCGGCGAAGGGCGGAGAAGGTGGCGGTGTGGCGACTCTGGATCATGGAGTGCTCCTTGGTTGGGCCGAGTATCGGCTGTCGTTCCCTCCGAGCGGTTCTCGGGGGCCGGGGGCCGGTGTCTCCCGGCGCCATTGCCAATTCTGGCCGCGGACACCAGGCGGCAGCGATGGTGCGCACACCCCAACTACCTAGGTGGTGCAGGCACCCCCTCGCCGTGGGGGGAACAACCCCCACCGGGGTCAACCGAGGGATATCGTGGGGCCTGCGATGGTCACCTCATCCTGGGGCGGGGTCCGCTTCCGGGTCCTGATCGTCCCGTATGCGTGTGGGCTGGTCCTCTGGCTGGTCCTGGGGATTACGCCGACCCTGGCGGCGGACATCCCCCTGGTCCACGAGCAGCTCCTGGCGTGGGCCGCGCACAGCCAGGTCGCCGTCCGCATTCTGCATCCGGCCTTCCCCGGGGGAATGGGCCCCGATACGACCACCACCGCCCAGGCGGTGCTGCAGTACACGTTCAGCCTGCTCAACTTCGCCCTGGGCCTGCTGCTCGCGGTCCGTCACGGCGATGCGAGAGTGCCCCGGCTGCTCGCGTTCGCACTGCTCGGCACGGCGGCGACATTCAACATGCCCAGCCACCGCGCGTTCGACATCATCGGGACGCCGTGGCCGATCCAGCTGATCCACTTCGCCTTTCACATCGTCTCGGGGGTGGCCTACCTGTGGGCAGTGGTCCTGTTTCCGGACGGGACGCTGCCGCGGCGGCTCCGGGTGAGCCCGGGTCGGCTGCGGGTGGGCGTCGTCGCGGTGACCGCAGCCGTAGCGTTCGTGAGCTGGCGGGGGAGCTTCATCGCCCACCCGCAGTTCTTCGTCGTGTTCTTCGGTGTGGTGGTCTCGTTGGCCGGTGTCGGAGCACAGTCGATGCGGTTGAGCGATCCCGCGACGCCGCCCGGTCAGCGGCGCACCACTCGGTTGCTGACCGGGGCACTGCTGCCTGCGTTGGCAACTGGGCTGGTGTGGCTAGCCGGCAGATTGGTCGGGGCACTGGGCTGGGCCGCCGCGGCCGGGTTCGACGTCAGGGTCGAGACCTGGTTTCCTGCGGTGTTCGCGATCGTGCCGGTCGTGTTGTTCGTCAGCATCGTTCGGTATCGACTCTGGGATGTGGACCGGGCACTGCGTGGACTGCTCAGCTACGCCGCGATCGCCTGCGTCGTCGGCGCGGGCTACGTGGTGGCGGTTACGGTCGGTGCCGTCCTCGTCGGCGGAGGGATGCTCGCCACGGTCATCACGTTGACCGTGGTCGCCGTGCTCATCGAACCGTTGCGGGTGTGGGCGCGGCGGTGGGCCAATCGGGTGGTCTTCGGGCAGGACCTGTCTCCGAGCGAGGCGATCAGCTCGCTGGTCGGCGGTCTGGAGCACCTGAGTCCGACCGGTGAGATCGACCAGCTGACCGAGTTGGCCGTGCGTGCCACCCGCGCACCGTCCGCCGCGCTGTGGCTGGCCGAGGGTGATCAGTGGACGCTTGCCTCGGTGTACCCGGCTCAGGGGCCGGCACCCGGGCGCGAGCTTGCTTGGCCGGTCACCTACCAGGCTGATCGGCTGGGCGTGCTCGCGGTCGACGGGCAGCCGTCCGCCGCCGATCGGGTGCTGCTGGCCGATCTGTCCGCGCACGCCGGACTGGTCGTCCACAACGCGCTGCTGACCGTGCAGCTGGCCCGAAGTGTCGCCATGCTCACCGAGCAGACCGAGCAGCTTCGCCAGACCCGTCGGCGCCTGATCCGGGCCCAGGACACCGAACGGCGTCGGTTGGAACGCAACCTGCACGACGGGGCTCAGCAGGATCTGGTAGCGGCCATCGCTACCGTCGGGGCCTTGACCCACACCCGCTCGTCGAGGCGGGACCTGACCCGGGAAACCGCGCAGTTGCGAGAGATGCTGACCGAGGCTCGCGCCTCGGTCAGGCAGTTGTGCGGGGACGGACGCCCACCGACGCTCGTCCACGAGGGCCTGGTCGGAGCGCTGCACCACCTGGCCGCGCTCGCCGCGAGTTCGGGCGTCAAAGCCACCGTGGCAGTGACCGAATCACCCCTGACCCCGGAAATCGAGGCGGCCGTGTACTTCTGCTGCTCGGAATCCTTGCAGAACGTGGCGAAGTACGCACACGCCACGAGGGCCACAGTCTCGCTGCTTCCCGGGCCCGAGCGCGTGGAGCTGGTCGTCACCGACGACGGTCGAGGTTTCGACCCTGCCTCGGCCGACCCGGCAGGAGGGCTGCGGGCCCTGCAGGTCCGCCTCGCCGGGGTCGGCGGCGCGCTGAGCATCTCCTCCGCGCCCGGCCTCGGAACCACCCTGCGGGCGAGCATCCCGGTGCCGTCATGAACACCGACACCCGCCGCGCCCTGGCCACGAGCTTCGCCCGGCTGCTGCTTGCGGCCACCCTCTACACGGCCGGCGCCATCGCCTACGGGGGTGCCGCTGCGCCATCCGTCCTGGTCGTCGCGGCCGCGACGACCATGGTCGCGCTCACCCTATGGGCGACTCGCCGACCGGTGGAACGGGCGGCTACCCGCATCGCCCTGGGTCACCGGGCCCAGACCTACCAGGCCGTCCACGACCTGCTGCGGCAGATGGCTTCGACCGTCGCGGTGGACGAGGTCGTCCCGCGCCTCGCCGAGGCCGCCGGACGTGCCGTCGGCGGCCCGAGCGCGCAAGTACGGGTCTGGATGCCGCACGGCGAGCAGTGGACCCAGTCCTGGCCGGCGGACGCGGCCGACGATGGGACGTCGGTACGCGTCGGCGTCCAGCACCGCGGGGCCGACGTCGGCGAGATCGCGGTTCAGGTCGACCCCCTGCAGACCAGCTCGTTCGACCGTCGACTACTCACCGACCTGGCCGGCCCGGCCGGGATCGCGCTGTCAACGGTCCGTCTCACCCACGACCTGCGCCGCCGACAGGCCGAGCTCGCCGGCTTGTCCCACGACCTGACCACCTCCCGGAACCGGCTGCTCACCGCCCGACGCGACGAACAGGCCCGGGTGCGCCGCCAGGTCGACCAGGAGGTGGTCCGGCACATCGAGTCGGCGGTCGCGCTGGTCGACGCCGCCGACCTTCCGACCGCCTCGCGCGCCAGCGCGGAGGCGCTGCACGCGCTACGCCTGATCGCCCGCGGCATCTTCCCGCCGCGGCTGGCCGACTCCGGCCTGGCCGCCGCACTGGACGGCTGGCTCGAACGCGCCGACCTCGATGCGCGGATCGAGATCGACCCGGGTCCCGTCCTCACCGTCCCCGCCCAGATCTGCCTGTACTTCTGTGCGGTCACCGCGCTTGGCGCGCTCATCCCGGCCCAGCCGCACTCCCTGCGGGTACGCCTGACCACCACCGGCGACCAAGCCGTGCTGACCGTCACTGGCGCCCACACAGAACCCATCCCCGACGCCGTCCGCACCATGATCCGTGACCGCATCGAGGCCTACGACGGTTCGGCCACCTTCGAAGACGGCACCGTCCGGGCCGTCATCCCGCTGCAGGAGAGACCATGACCATCACCGTGGTTCTGACCGAGGACAACTTCCTGGTGCGCGAGGGAGTGCGACGCATGATCAGCGCGTCCACCGACATTCAGGTGCTCGCAGCCTGCGCCGACCTGGACGCCGCGCTACGCACGATCGACGACCTGGTCCCCCAGGTGGTCCTTACCGACATCCGGATGCCACCGAGTCACAGCAACGAAGGGCTGACCATCGCGCAGCACTGCCGCAGCACACACCCCAGCATGGGCGTGCTGCTGCTGAGCCAATACATCGAACCCGGCTACGTCAAACAGCTGCTCACCCAGGGCACCGAAGGGCGCGGGTACCTGCTCAAGGAACGGGTCGGGGACCTGGACGAGCTGACCGGAGCGATCCGTGCCGTCGCCGCCGGAGGCTCCGCCATCGACCCCAAGGTCGTCGAATCACTGGTCCGAGGCAAGACCCGCGCCGGCGACCCGAATATCGCCCGGCTGACTCCACGAGAACGACAGGTCCTCGCAGGAGTCGCCGAGGGCCGCACCAACGCCGCCATCTCCGCGGACCTGGTCATCAGCCAGCACGCCGTGGAGAAACACATCAACTCGATCTTCAGCAAGCTCGGACTCACCGACGGCGGGCACATCCACCCGCGGGTGGGAGCCGCGCTGATGTACCTTGCGGAAGGTCGGCACTAGCCCCGCAGCCGGGCCCACCCTACTTGCCGGCCTCCGGCTGCTGCGCCCACCAGCGCCGCAGCTCCGCCGCCGCCTCCTGCTCGCCCACCGGTCCGTTGTCCAGCCGGTGGGCGAGCAGGTGCTTATAGGCCCGCCCGAGCACCGGGCCGGGCGCGATCCCGAGCACCTCGGCGATCTGGTTGCCGTTCAGCTCCGGGCGCACCGCGTCCAGCTCTTCCTGCTCCTGCAGGGCGACGATCCGCGTCTCCAGGGAGTCGTAGGTTTGGGAGAGCAGCGTTGCCTTGCGCCGGTTTCGGGTGGTGCAGTCGGACCGGGTCAGCAGATGCAGCCGGCTCAGCAACGGCCCGGAGTCGGTGATGTAGCGCCGCACCGCCGAATCCGTCCACTCCCCGTCGCCGTATCCGTGGAACCGCAGGTGCAGCTCGATGAGCTTGGTCACGGCCTTGATGGTGTCCTTGTCGAAGCGCAGCTCGCGCAGCCGCTTGCGGGCCAGCTTGGCCCCGACCAGCTCATGGTGGTGGAAGGAGACACCACCGGCCCTCTCGAACCGCCGAGTCGCCGGCTTGCCGATGTCGTGCAGCAGGGCGGCCAGCCGCAGGACCAGGTCCGGCCCGTCGACGGGTTCCACGGTGCCCAGCCCGGGCACGACCCGCGGGCCTTCGAGGTCGATTGCCTGCTCGAGCACCGTGAGGGAGTGCTGGTAGACGTCCTTGTGCCGGTGATGCTCGTCGATCTCCAACTGGAGGGCGGGCAGCTCGGGCAGCATGATGTCCGAGAGACCGGTGTCGACCAGCAGAGTCAGACCGGGCCGCGGCGCCGACGTGAGCAGCAGCTTGACCAGCTCGTCCCGGACCCGCTCCGCCGAGACCATCGTCAGCCGGTCGGCCAGCTCCCGCATGGCCGCCTGGACCTCTGGGGCAACCTGCACACCCAGCTGCGAGGTGAACCGCGCGGCCCGCATCATCCGCAACGGATCGTCGGCGAAGGACTCCGTCGGGGTGGCCGGGGTGCGCAGGGTGCGCTCCGCCAGCGCCGCGAGGCCATCGTGCGGGTCGATGAACTCCAGGTCGGGCAGCCGCATGGCCATCGCGTTCATGGTGAAGTCCCGCCGGACCAGGTCATCCTCCAGCCGGTCGCCGAACCGCACCTGCGGCTTTCTGGAGGTGCGGTCGTAGGCGTCGGCCCGGTAGGTGGTGATCTCCAAGACTGCGTCGCCCTTGCGCGCGCCGATCGTGCCGAACGCTCGCCCGAGGTCCCACGTCGTGGACGCCCACGGCTTGAGCAGCCGCTCGATCTCATCGGGCGGTGCGGACGTCGTCAGGTCCAGATCGCCGGACGTGCGGCCCAGGAAGGCATCGCGCACCGGCCCCCCGACGAGAGCCAGCTCGTGGCCCGCGCCGGTGAAGAGCTGACCCACCTCCTGCAGCAGCGGCAGTACCGGTGCGAGGTGGCTGACGGCCCGGCGCAACAGCACCGAAAGGTCATCGGGTCCAGGGTCGGGCGAAGGGCTTTGCACTCGCCAAGGTTAGGGGAACGTCCGAGCATCCCCAAGGCGCGCTGGTTACAGTGACCAAATGAGCCTCCATCCTCCGCGTACCGGTCGGCAGGTCCGCCGACTGCCGTCGCTGGAGGAGATCTCGGCGGGCGGCGTGATCATCGATGTCGCCGGTGGCGCGGCATGGATCGCCCTGATCGCACGACACAATAGGGCCGGGCGCCTGGAGTGGTGCCTGCCCAAAGGCCATGTTGAACCCGGCGAGACCCTGGTGGAGACCGCAGTGCGCGAAGTGGCCGAGGAGACCGGGATCGTCGGCCAGGCCCTGCTCACGCTGGGAACGATCGACTACTGGTTCAGCACCCCGCAGTTCCGGGTCCACAAGAAGGTCTACCACTACCTGCTCGAGGCACTCGGCGGTGAGATCAGCATCGAGGGCGATCCGGATCACGAGGCGATCGACGCGCAATGGTTCCGGCTGGATCAGGTGAACGACCAACTGACCTTCCCCAACGAGCGACGAATCGCGCACACCGCGTGGCAACGGCTCGCCGGGACCGTCTAGTCCGTGACTGCCCGCCGTCTGGTCGCCATCGTGACGATCCTCCTCACTCTGGGGTGCTGCCTGTTCGGCGGTATGCCGTCCGCCCTGGCCGCGGGGGCCTCCCCCGTCTCCGTGGACGTCGAGTCGATGTCCCCCGCCATCGCCGGCCCGGACACCCCGCTGACCATCACCGGATCCGTCACCAACCAGTCCGACGCCGACGTGTCCGCGGTGAAGGTCGGCATCGGCGTGAGCCCGCAGCTGCTCGACACCACCACCCGGGTCCAGGACTGGAGTGCGGGCACGCTGCCTCGCGCGACCCCCAAGGTCGGCGGCAAGACCATCGGCTCGATCGCAGCCGGGGCCACGAGGCAGTTCTCGGTGACCATCGCCAAGGGCACGCTGAACTACGCCTACAACCTGGCCTCGCTGCCGATGACCATCCAGGTGACCGGCACGGGGTTCAACGCGAGCCCGGTCCGCACCACCCTGGAGTGGTCGAAGAAGACCCCGACCAGCCCGCTGCGGTCCTCGATCGTCGTCCCGTTGACGCTTCCGGCGGATCCCGCTCTGTACGGCCCCTCGGGGTCCGCGCGCACCGCGGCGTGGACGCGGGCCATCGGGCCGGGGTCGCGAATCGACCAGCTCATCTCCGACCTCGGCGCGCTCCCGGTCACGTGGGTGGTCGACCCGTCTATCGTGCAGGCTCCCGTTGGGGCGGACGACAACCTGCCCAAGGCACCCCAGCCCGGTTCGACCAGCACTCCCTCGTCGACACCGCCCGGTGACACCGCCTCGTCGAGCTCCGCACCGGTCAGCACAGCCCCACCCACGACCAGCGACGGCACCGGAAGCCAGCTGCCGGGTAGCACGCCGACAACCAGTGCGGCGGCCAACACCGACCCGGTGGACGCCCTGGCGACGACCCTGCTGGGCCGCCTGCAGACGCTCGCGACGACCAGCACGATCTGGTGGACGCCGTATGACGATCCGGACCTCACCGTGCTCGCCGGCTCCGGTTCCGCCGGCCAGGCCCTGCTGACCCGAGACCTCCAGCGCCGCCTACCCACCGCGTTGCGCAAGATCAGTGATGTCACCGTCGCCTGGCCCGACCCGGCGATCGGGTCGACCCAGGCCGCTGCGATCTCCTCGACCTGGAAGCGCGCGACGGGCACCGACCCGAGGCTGCTGGTGCCGGACGGCAGTGTGGCGTCGCTGACCGGGGTGACCCCCGACGCGACCCGGCGGGTCGCGGGCAGCTCCGGCACGCTGGTGTACGACGCGACCCTCTCGTCGACGCTGTCCACCTCGGCAACCTCACCCCTGCTGGCGGCGCAGCGGTTCATGGCGCGGACCGCCGCGATCTACCAGCAGAGTCCCGGCACCGCCCGGTCCCTTGCAGCGGTGCTGCCGCGGGAGGATGCCACACCTCCCGCGCAGCTGGCGGAGGCGATCACGCTCATCGAGAACGCGCCTTGGCTTGCGCCGACCAGCGGAACCGGTGCCCTGAGCCACGTCCCGACCTTCGTCGACGCGAAGGTCGTGGCCAAGCCGGTGTCAGGGGCGCCCACGCCGGCCGGAACCCGCTCGCCGATCAACGCCGCGACTCTGTCTCGCATCACCCACGACCGGCGGGTGATGCGGGGTCTGGGGAGCATCCTGGTCGACTCCAAAGACGTCGTCACCGCTCGCACCCAATCCTTCGACGCCATGGGGTCGACCAGGTGGCGCGGTCATTCGTCCGCCTTGGCCACCGTCGTCCGGGTCGACTCCGATGCGGTGCAGGCCATGCGTCGCAAGATCTCCGTCATCCCCTCGACCGTCAACTTCTTCGCCAACTCCGGTCAGCTCACCGTCACCGTCGTCAACGGACTCAACCGCTCGGTGAAGGACGTCGACCTGTCGATGAATCCGCGCAGGTTCCTGCTGCGTATCCCCAAGCCCGACCACCGGATGGCGATCGCGGCGTCCTCTCGCAGCACCGTGCGCTTCGAGGTGAAGGCGGTGGCCGCGGGCAAGGTGCCGATCGATGCGGTGCTGACCACCCCGGACGGACTCCCGCTGGGGGCAAGGTTCGGTGAGCCCACCCAGCTGCAGATCAACGTACGGCCCACCTCCTCGTGGATCTACTGGGTCCTGGGTATTGTGGCCGGGCTGGTCTTGGTGGTCGGGCTGATCCGCAGCCTGTGGCGCGGCCCACGGACGGTGACCGCCCCGGGCTCGGACGCGACCGATGACCGCGCACGACCCGAGACACCGAAGGCAGGAGAGCATGACTGACCGCGACCCCGGCCGGCCGACGCTCGGCCAGCTCTATGACGGGGGCGCGTCCCGGCACCCGGGACCGGTGATGCCGGATCTGCCCGGCAGCCTCGGGCAGATGTATGTCGAGTGGTCGGGTGAGGCGTCCTCGCTCGACGTGCTCGGCGACTCCGACATCGTGCTGGCACCGCAGACGATCGACACTCGCGGACGTCGCCGACGCGGGACAAGCCGCCCTGCGCCGGTCAGAGCGCCCACCGCTGCCGCGCCGGAGGCCCCACAAGCCGATCCGACCGCCCCGGCAACGGATTCCGGGATCAAGTCGGTGGCTCGGTCGAGCGCGATCATGGCCGGCGGAACCTTCGTTTCCCGAATCCTCGGACTGGTGCGAACCGTCCTGCTGGTGGCGCTGTTCGGCGGCCAGACCGTCGGCGGCAACGTCTACGACATCGCCAACACGCTGCCCAACATGATCTACATCCTGCTCGCCGGTGGCGTGATCAACGCCGTCCTCGTGCCGCAGATCACCCGAGCGCTCCTGCATCGAGACGGGGGCAAGGGCTACACCGACAGGCTGCTCACGCTCGCCCTGTCGATCCTCGCGGCGGTCACCGTGATCTTCCTGGCCGTTGCTCCGTTCCTCTACCGGCTCTTCGACAGCGATGCGACCAGTTCCAGTGCCCGGTTGCACCTGGGCACGATGTTCGCCCTCATCTGTCTGCCGCAGATCCTCTTCTACGGCATCTATGCCCTCTTCGGAGAGGTGCTGAACGCTCGCAGCAACTTCGGACCGCTGATGTGGTCGCCGGCGCTCGCCAACATCGTCGCGATCGGCGGCATCGTGTGGTGTATCGCGCACTCCACTCCCGGGCAAGCGGGCAACCCGGCCTTCTGGGACACCCAGCTGATCGTCGTGCTCGGTGGCACCGCGACGCTCGGCATCATCGTGCAGGCGCTGGTGCTCATCATCCCGATGCGTCGTGTGGGCTACCGGTTCACCCCCAACTTCCACTTCCGCGGTGTCGGCCTGCGCACCGCATCACACATTGCCGGGTGGGCCTTCGCCGCAGTCGTCGTGCAGCAGCTGAGCGGATTTGTCGCCACCCGCGTCATCAGCACCGTCGGCGACGGATTCGGTGGGAAGCAGGCGTTCAGCAACGCCTTCATGCTGTTCATGCTGCCGCACTCCCTGGTCACCTTGAGCCTCATCACCGCGCTGTACACCCGCATGTCGAAGGCGGCGAACGCCGGCCGAACCAAGGAGGTGCTCAACGACGTGCGCACCGGCCTGCGCCTCTCCGGGCTGGCCAGCATCCCGGTGAGCGTCGGCTGCCTCGTGCTCATCATCCCGATGGTGATCGTCCTCTTCGGCAACGGCAACCGGATGGCCTACGGCTATCCGACGATCGGGATGATGCTCGGCCTGGTCCCCTTCACCATCTGCGTGCTGGTGCAGCGCGTCTTCTATGCCTACGAGGACGCGAAGACTCCCTTTTGGATGCAGCTTGTCTGCACCGTCTTGACCGTCGCGCTGTCCGTGTCCTGCCTGGCGCTGCCCGACCGATGGGTGGCCGCGGGCCTCGCCCTCTCTCAATCGATCGCGTACGTCGTGCAGGCCACCGTCGGGTGGTTCTGGTTGCGCCGTCGCCTGGGTGAGATGCCCATCCGTGACGTCGCGAACACCTACGGGCGGCTGGGGATCGCGGCGATCGCCGGCACCGGCGTCGCCCTGGTGCTGCGGGTCGCCCTGTCCGCCGGCGTCGGCGACAGCAGCCGAGCCAGTAACCTGCTGATCCTGGTCGTGGCCGGCGTCGCATTCCTGCTCGTGTATGTGGTCACGGCGCGGCGCCTGAAGGTCACCGAGATCGACCAGCTCGTCTCACCGCTCACCGGACGCCTGTCGCGCCTCGTCCACCGCTGATCCGTCTCGTCAAGGTCGTGATCGCGTCAGGGCGGGCCTCAAACAGTAACCACGGGCAGGTCGGTCCCTACCCGCTCCTCGAAGATGAGCTGCGTCTGGGTCTTGGTGACCACGGGATGCACGGTGACATGCTCCAGCACCAGATCCCGCAGGTGCTGCGCCGACGCCACCGCGACGTGCAGGTGGAAGTCGTCCTCCCCGGCCATGTGCAGGACCCGCAGCACTCCCGGGGCTCGCACCAGATCGGCATACAGCCGCTCCCTCGAGCTGGTCGACATCACCGCGGTGGTGGCCCAGTCCGGTCAGGCGCCGGTCCTCGTCGACAACACCTTCGCCACACCGGTCCTGCAGAACCCGCTGGATCTCGGGGCGGCGATGTCACTGCACAGCGCCACGAAGTACCTCGGCGGGCACGGGGATGTCATCGGTGGCGTGATCGCCTGCAGCAGCGAGCGCGGCCGCCGCCCTGCGCCGGGTTCGGGCCATTACGGGAGCGCTGCTGCATCCCCTGGGTGCCTACCTGCTGCATCGCGGCCTGGCGACGCTGCCGATCCGGGTGCGCACCCAGCAGGCCGGCGCGCTCCAGGTCGCAACGTGGCTGGCGGAGCACGAGGCGGTCGATGGCGTCTACTTCCCCGGCTTCGACGACACGGGCGTCCTGGCTGCGCAGATGCGCGGGCCCGGCGCGATGGTGCCCATCCACCTGCCCGGCGGTTATCAGCAGGTGCGCGCCCTGATCGAGCGCCTGCGGCTGTTCACCCATGCAGTGTCTCTGGGTGGCGTCGACTCGCTCGTCCAGCACCCGGCTTCACTGACCCACCGCCCGGTCGCGGCGGCCGCCCGTCCCGCCGACGGTCTCCTGCGGCTGTAGATCGGCCTGGAGAACCCCGCGGACCTGATTTTCGACCTGGAACAGGCTCTTGCGGGCGCGCGCGGCCGGGCTCACGCGGAACGTGCGGGACTCCGCCTAGGATAATCCGGACGGGATCCCCAATCGACCAAGGAGTCCACGCGTGCAGGGCATCAGCCAAGGCACCACCCTTGCAGGGCGCTATACCTTGACCCGACGGTTGGCAGAGCAGCACGCGGGGGAACAGTGGCTGGCCGCCGACACCACGCTGGACCGTGAGGTCAGTGTCACCGTCTTCCCGACCAGCGGGCCGTATGCCGAGGCCGCGCTCGACAGTGCCCGTCGGGCGGCCGGCGTGGAGGACCATCACCTGCTGCGGGTGCTCGATGTGGGCTCCCAGGGCGACCTGTCCTTTGTGATCGCCGAGGCGCTGCACGGTGCCGAATCCGTTGCCGCCATCGTCGCGTTCGACACCATTCCCGCCGAGGAGGCGCGGCGGATGATCGGCGAGACCGCCAGCGGCCTGAACACCGCAGCGGCCCGCGGCCTGCACCACCTGCAGCTGAGTCCCCACGACATCATGCGGTCCCGGGACGGCTCCGTTTCGGTGCTCGGCGTCGCCACCGATGCCGCGCTGGCCGGTCTGGAGGACGTGCCGTCCGACGAGGCCTCTCGCTCCGACGCGGTCGCGCTGGTGCAGGTGCTCTACGCCGCGCTGACCGGCACCTGGCCGGGCGAGCAAGCCGTGCCCGGCCTGCTACGAGCCAAGCGGCGAGCCGACGGCGTCCTGCCGGCACCGAGCGAGCTGGTCACCGGAGTTCCCGGTGACCTTGACACGTTGTGCCGCACCACGTTGAACGCGGACGAGGGCCCGCGCACGCCGGGCGAGCTGGCCCGGCAACTGTCCCCGTGGTCATCCGAGCGGGTGCACGGTGCCGGTGGGCGCCCCGCACTGCACGGCGGGGCGGCATCCTCGCAGTCGCGCTCCGACCAGGGCGACGCGTCGCATCGACCGGCCGCTGCAGTCGGCGGTGTCGGCATCCTGGGCGCCGCCGGAGTGGGCCTGGCAAAGCGGGGCGCCGGCGACGACACGGACACCGGCGCCCATGACCCCTTGAGCGCCTGGCCACAGTTCGCCGACGACGATACGAGGGGCGGTCGCCCTGCCGGGTTCGACAGCGACGACACCGCCACCTTCAATGCGCGGGACGCCCGTGAGCGAGGTCGCCCCACCCGCTACGACGAGAACTCCGACCTCGAGCCGCCAGTGCCGCTGCTGCAGACCGGCACCTCCGAACCCGACCACGGAACCAGCCGATTGGCGCTGGCCATCGTGGCGGTATTCGTGGTGCTGGCGATGATCCTGGGGTTCATCGGTCTCAGTGGCGCGTTCAGCGGACGGTCCAGCCCGAAGGCGGGATCGACCCCGTCGGCGTCAACCGCGTCGCCCGCATCCTCGTCGAAGGCGAGCACGCCCACCACGCCGGCGGCAGGCAAGCCGATCACGGTGGCGGGCATCACCAGCTTCGACCCCGAGGGCAACGGCAACGAGCACAACGAGCTCGCCCACCTGGCGATCGACGGCAACCCGCAGACCGAGTGGGTCACCCACATCTACGGCACTGCCACCTTCGGCGGAATCAAGGGCGGCACCGGGCTGATCCTCAACCTCGGCTCGAAGAAACAGGTCGGCTCGGTCAAGCTGAGCATCGACGGTGAGTCGACGACGATGGACGTCTATGTCACCAACTCCCCGTCGATCAAGAACCAGACGCCCTTCGGGTCTGTGAAGAACGGCTCGGGCAACCAGACCGTCACCGGTGCCGCACCGACGACGGGCCAGTACGTCATCGTCTGGATCACCAAGCTCAGCCAGCGTTCGCCCAACACCTACCGCGACAAGATCAGTGAGATCAAGGTCCTGTCGTGAGTCCGCGCGGGATGCTCGCCGGTCACACAGATCGGGAGCTCCTCGCGGCGCACGGCGCCGGTGACCCGGATGCCTTCGGTGAGCTGTTTCGCCGGCACAAGGACCGCATGTGGGCCATTGCGGTGCGCACCACCCGCGATCCGGAGATCGCCGCGGATGCGGTGCAGGACGCCTTCATCTCCGCCTTCCGCCGGGCCGACTCGTTCCGGGGAGACGCCCAGGTGACGACCTGGCTGCACCGCATCGTCGTCAACGCCTGTCTCGACCGGTCACGCCGGATCAAGCCGACCGGTGAGCTGCCGGAGTAAGACCTGGCCGACCGGCACGACCGGCACACCAGCACGGAGGTGCGGCTCGACATACGAGCGGCACTGGAGCAGATCCCCGAGGCACAACGGATGGCCCTGATCCTCGTGGACATGCACGGGATGCCGGTTGCGGAGGCCGCGCAGGTGCTCGAGGTCGCCGAGGGCACCATCAAGTCACGCTGTGCACGCGGCCGCAGCGCTCTCGCCGAGCTGCTGAGGGACAAGCACGGCACGGGGTACCTCGGATGAGGCGTGACCCGGTGGGAACGAGCCGCCGCTCCGGTGCGTCGAATGCTCGAGCAGTACGACAGACAGCATCCACCTCCGCTGAGTGTGCGACCCCAAGATTGGTCGGACGCTCATGGAACCGCACCCCCGGATCGGTCGTCTCACCTCTGACCAGCACTGGAGGACCGTAGTGACGACTATGCCCCCGAACGGGCCACCGGCCCGAGACGAGAACGACCCGACCGGCATGAGTGCCCTCCTCGGGTCGCTGCCCGATCCTGGCCTCATGCCCGATCCTGGCCTCATGCCCGACGAGCTCACCCGCTCGATCTCCGCGGCGCTCGCGCGCGAGCAGCTGACGCGGGCCCGGGGCACCGTCCAGGACCAGCACACCGTGACGCCACTGGTGCGAGGAGAGCGCCGCAGGACCGGGCTGAGCCGCTGGCAGCGCGCCGCGGTCAGTCTCGGCGCCGCTGCCGCAGTGGCGGCCGTCGCCGTCGTCGGAGTGACCGCACTGCAGGATCGCCAGGCACCCACCACGGCAGTCCCCACCAGGCACAGCTCGGCCGGCGGTTTCGAGGACAAGATCGTCGTTGAGAGCACCGGCACGAACTACACGAAACCGGCGCTGGCCGCGCAGGCCGCGGCACTCACCAAGGGCAGCGGCCCGACCCTGCCACCGCAGCAGGTCCAGCAGATCGGGGTCATGGCCACCCGCGCCGGGATCGTCGCGTGCATGCAGTCGATCGGACGCGGTCTGCTGGACAACCCGGACAAGGTCACCGTCGACATCGCCAGCTACCAGGGCAAGCCCGCGGTGATCGTCGTGGTCACGAAGGGCGCCTCGTCGATGGCCTGGGTGGTGTCCCGCACGTGCACCACCGGTCAGCGCCCGCTCGCCGGGCCGACTGCCTTCACCACCTGAGTCACCGGTCCGGTCGCGGCGCGGGGAACAACGCCGCCGTAGGATCTGTTCATTCAGACAGGCCCGTGACGCACCGCGGGCTCACCTCATCCCGTGAAGGACACCTGTGAGCGACACGATCCGCAACGTCATCATCATCGGTTCTGGACCGGCCGGTTATACGGCGGCGGTGTATGCCGCGCGCGCCAACCTGGCACCGCTGGTCTTCGAAGGTTCCGTCACCGCCGGTGGAGCCCTGATGAACACCACCGAGGTGGAGAACTTCCCGGGATTCCGGGACGGGATCATGGGCCCGGACCTGATGGAGGAGATGCGAGTCCAGGCGCAGCGGTTCGGGGCGGAGCTGGTGCGCGATGATGTGACCCAGGTTGATCTCACCGGTCCGGTGAAGCGCGTCACCGATGGTTCCGGCAACGCCCACCAGGCTCGCTCGGTCATACTGGCCATGGGCTCGGCCTACCGTGAGCTGGGCCTGGACGACGAACAGCGCCTCTCCGGGCACGGCGTGTCCTGGTGCGCCACCTGCGATGGTGCGTTCTTCCGGGAGCAGGACATCGCCGTTGTCGGCGGCGGCGACTCGGCGATCGAGGAGGCCACCTTCTTGACCCGCTTCGCGCGTAGCGTGACGCTCGTGCACCGCCGCGACGAGCTGCGCGCGTCCAAGATCATGGCGGACCGCGCCTTCGGCAACGACAAGATCCGTTTCGCGTGGAACAGTCAGGTCTCCGCGATCCACGGCGACCCCAAGGTCACCGGAGTCACCCTCACGGACACGGTCACCGGTGCGGCTCGCGAGCTGGACGTCACCGGGGTCTTCGTCGCGATCGGCCACCTGCCACGCAACGAGCTGGTCACCGGGCAGGTCGACACCGATGACGAGGGCTATGTTCTCGTGCAGCAGGGCAGCACCGCCACCAATCTGGAGGGGGTGTTCGCCTGCGGCGACCTGGTCGACCACACCTACCGCCAGGCCATCACCGCGGCCGGCTCGGGCTGTGCCGCCAGCCTGGACGCAGAGCGCTTCCTCGCTCACCTCGACGCGACCTCTCCAGCCACCGTCTAGCGCTGAATCACGTTCAGCGACAACTTAATTCACTCCCGAGTTACCACCGCGTGGGCGGCGCAACCGCCGACCACCAACCATAGAAAGGATGGCCGTTCATGGCCCCTAAGGAGACCACCGACGCGACGTTCCAGTCGGACGTCCTGCAGAACTCCAAGCCCGTGCTCGTCGACTTCTGGGCACCGTGGTGCGGCCCGTGCAAGGCCGTCGCCCCGATCCTCGAAGAGATCGCCGCCGAGAACGCCGACAAGATCGACGTCGTCAAGCTCAACACCGACGACAACCCGGCAACCTCCGCGAAGTACGGCATCACCGGCATTCCCACGCTGAATGTCTACGTCAACGGCGAGGTCGTCAAGTCCGTCGTCGGCGCCCTCCCGAAGCCGAAGCTGCTCAAGGAACTGGCGCCGTTCCTCGGCTGAACCACTCGATCAGTAGCGCCCGTTCGGCCCCGCAACGTATCGACTGAGGTACTAGGGAGAATTTTGTGGGGTGAAAAGAGGCGGGGCCCGGATTTCCGGGCCCCGCCTTCCCGCGTCTCAAACGCTCAGTCCGTCTGCAGCCCAAGCATGTCGATGATCCGCTGCAGGTCCTCGACGCTGGCAAACTCCACGGTCAGCTTGCCCTTGCGCTTGCCGAGGTTGATCGCGACTCGTGTGTCCAGGCGATCGGACAGGCTGGCCGCAAGGTCGTCCAGTTGAGGGTGACGAGCTCCTTGACGCGGCGCGTTGCGGCGAGCCGGGGCTCGGTCGTCGCCTAGTGAGACAATCTCCTCCGTGGTGCGAACCGACAGGCCCTCCGCCACGATCCGCTGGGCGATCCGTTCCATCGACGCCCCGTCGGGCAAGGCGAGCAGTGCCCTCGCATGCCCCGCGGACAGCACCCCCGCCGCGACCCGCCGGGCAACCAGCGGCGGCAGCTTGAGCAGCCGCACCGTGTTGGTGATCTGTGGGCGCGAGCGGCCGATCCGCCTGGCCAGCTCCTCGTGAGTGCAGCCGAAGTCCTCCAGCAGCTGCTGATAGGCGGCGGCCTCCTCCAGGGGGTTCAGCTGGGCCCGGTGCAGGTTCTCCAGCAGTGCATCACGCAGCAGATCGTCGTCGTTGGTAGTCCGGACGATGGCCGGGATGCGCTCCAGGCCGGCCTTGGCGGTTGCGCGCAGGCGACGCTCGCCCATGATGAGCTCGAACTGGATCTCGCTGCTGTCCTCCGGAGTGACCTCCCGCACCACCACTGGTTGCAGGACCCCGATCTCACTGATGCTGTGCACCAGCTCGGCCATGTCGTCCTCGTCGAAGACCTGGCGTGGCTGGCGCGGGTTAGGCCGGATGCGCGCGACGAGAAGCTCAGCGAACCGTGCGCCCGGGACCGCCTTGAGGTCTTCCGTGCCGTCGCCCCCCGTCGCCCGCCCCTCTGGAGCCTCCGTCGGCGCCGCCTCGTCGACAGTGGAGTCGATGTTTCCCGTGAAACCCTCCGCCGACTGGTCTCGACCGGCATTGTTTCCCGTGAAACGTTCCGGCGCAGCGCCGGCCTTCTTCTCGGCGAAGAAAACGTCGGTGGGCCGTGCGCTGCCGGGCGCCGACGGGGTCGGGGGGATTAATGCACCGAGGCCGCGTCCGAGCCCACGTCGCTTCTCACTCATAGGGCACGAGACTACTAGGAGTGGTCGCCGACCGAGCGCCCGGCTGCCAGTTCCACCGCGGCATCGTAGTAGGACAACGCGCCGCTGGATGCCGGGTCGTAGGTCATGACGGTCTGGCCATGGCTGGGGGCCTCCGAGATGCGGACCGACCGCGGAACGGCCGTCTTGAGCACCTCGGCCGAAAAGTGCGCCCGTACCTCGTCGGCAACCTGTGCGGACAGCCGGGTCCGGGCGTCATACATCGTCATGAGGATGGTCGACACATGCAACCGTTGGTTCAGGTGCACGCGGATCAGCTCGATGTTCTTCAGCAGCTGCGTCAGCCCCTCCAGTGCGTAGTACTCGCACTGGATCGGGATGAACACCTCCGATGCCGCGACAAACGCGTTGACGGTCAACAGGCCGAGACTCGGCGGGCAGTCGATCAGGACGTAGTCGAATCGCTCGGTGGCCGACAGGCCGGCAAGGTGTGCCTCCAGCGCGTTCTTCAGCCGCATCTCGCGGGCCACCAGCGACACCAGCTCGATCTCCGCACCGGCGAGGTCGATGGTGGCCGGCGCGCACCACAGGCCGGGCACCTGCGGACACTCCTGCAAGACCGAGGCCAACGGATCACCGTCGACCACCACGTCGTAGATGCTCGGCACCTCCGGATGGTGGTCGATGTCCAGGGCCGTGCTGGCATTGCCCTGCGGGTCGATGTCGATGACCAGCACCCGCAGTCCGCCTTGCGCCAGGGCCGCGGCGATGTTGACCGTGGTCGTCGTCTTACCGACGCCGCCCTTCTGGTTCGCCACCGTCAGGATCCGGGTCTGCGCCGGTGGCGCAATGGGCGGCCCGGCCACCGGGCGGCGTCGCACGGCGATCTTGGGCGTCTCGGGCCTCGGACTCGTCAGCTCCGGGACCGCGAACGTCGTCGCCGAGCCGGCGTCGACCGGGGTGACCTCGGACCTGGTTTCCCGTGAAACATCGTCCGGCACCCGCAGTGCGGCGCCGCTGTTCACCAGCAGCGGGGCGGTCGCCTCGACAGTGGTCACCGGGGCGCCGCTCACCGGGACCCAGCCGATCGGCTCCCGCCGCCCATCGGCGCCGCCGGCGGCGGGTGTCCCCGCCACGAATGGCTCCGCGCGGCGGCCGTCCGGTAGGTCACCCCACCAACCCGTGGGCCGATTCTGAGCGCTGCTGTCCTGCGCTGACGGCACGATGAGCTCCTTGACTACCGACGATTGGGCTGAGTCCCGCGGTGGCGGCGCGCAGCACGTCCACTGGACTTCTTCTTGGTGGTGCGGTCCGAGCCGAGACGCTGCGCGCGTCCCCCTAGGACGAGGCGGGTGACAATGGTCGCATGCTCGAGCAGCTCGCCGCCACAGCAGACCACCTCGCTCTCGCGAATACCGAGCTGCACCAGTGCGCTCTGAGCGGCGCTCAGCTCCTCCACCGCGGACGAACCCTTGAGAGCAAGCATCGTGCCGCCCGCTCGCAGCAGCGGCAGTGACAACCGCGCCAGCTCCTCTAGGCGCGCGACCGCCCGTGAGGTGACCACATCCACCTCGATCTCGTCCCAGAGTTGCTCGGCCCTGGCTCGTCGAAGCTCGACGTTCGGCAGTGCCAGGTCATCGAGCACCTCAGTCAGCCAGCCAACGCGTCGCAGCAACGGCTCGATGAGAGTGACCTGCAGGTCTGGACGGGCGATGGCCAGGACCACACCGGGCAGGCC
Organism: Leekyejoonella antrihumi; assembly: GCF_007845645.1. Classification (GTDB taxonomy): domain Bacteria; phylum Actinomycetota; class Actinomycetes; order Actinomycetales; family Dermatophilaceae; genus Leekyejoonella; species Leekyejoonella antrihumi. The sequence goes on along the minus strand of NZ_VCQV01000003.1, from coordinate 151,469 downwards.
GGCACCGGACCCGACATCGGCCACCCGCGACCCCGCAGGAATGAGTTCGGCGACGGCTGCACAGTTCAGGACGTGCCGCTCCCACAGCCGCGGCCGCTCACGGGGACCAATCAGACCGTGGCTCACCCCGGTGTCGGCGAGATGGTGCACGTAACGATCGGCCAGCGTGACCTCTACTCCGAACACGTCGTCCACCACCGCCGGACGAATCAGCTCCAGCGGTGGTTCGGCGCCCTGCTCGTCACCAGGTTCCACGTGAAACGTGTCAGCCGGCGGGCAGGACCACGACGTACCGATGCGGCTCACTGCCCTCCGACTCGGAGGACAGGCCCGCCGCCAAGACGGCGTCATGAACTACCTTGCGCTCGAAGGCGGTCATCGGGTCCAGGCCGGCACGCTCGCCGCTCTGCTTGACACGCTCGATGACGGTCTGCGCCTCGGCCACCAGTTCCGCCTTCCGCTGCGCGCGGTGCCCGGCGATGTCCAGCATCAGCCGGCTGCGGTCCCCGGTCTCCGCCTGCACAGCGAGACGGGTGAGCTCCTGCAGCGCCTCCAGCACCTTGCCGTCGTCGCCGACCAGGCGACGTGGCACCCGACCCTCCTCGGAGTCGACGATCGACACCGCGGCCCGGTCGCCATCGACATCGACGTCGATGTCACCGTCCAGATCGGCGATGTCGAGCAACGTCTCCAGAAAGTCCGCTGCCACCTCACCCTCCCGATCCAGCCGTCCACTGGTCTTGGCGGCCGCCTTCTCTGTGCTGTCGGCGATCGTGTCGTCGCTGTCCGTCGTCGTGTCGTCGGTCGTCGTCGTGCTGTCAGTCATCAAAGCTCCAGATGCGTGCGGTGGGACGAAGTCAGTGGGTTAGCGCTTGCGCCGCTTGTTGTTTCGCTTCGGCTGGACACGTTGGCCGCCGCCGGTCTTACCGGCCTGGGTGCCGGACGACGTCGACGTACCGGGCCGACCCGCCGATGCCGTTTCCTTGGACTTGGTCAGATCCACGCCGGTGGAGTCGTCCTCGTCCTCGTCGTCCTCGCTCTTGTGCAGCCCGGGGATGGTCACCTTGTTGATCGACTTGCCCTTGGCCCGGCGGCGCTGCTCCATCTCCTTCTCGGCGGGCGAGCCGGGTGCGGGCATCCGGCGGATGACGTAGTACTGCTGCGCGAAGGACCAGACGTTGGTCACCACCCAATAGATCAGCACACCGATGGGGAAGTTGATGCCCGAGATGAAGAAGAACAGCGGCATCGCGTACATGATGTACTTCTGCTGCTTGGCAAACGGGTTGTCCAGCGCGGAGGCGGGCATGTTCTTGCGCATGAGCTGCTGCTGGTTGACGAAGACCGTCACGGCCATGATGACGATCAGGCCCATCGACAGGATCTTCACCGACAGGTTGTGCGATCCGAGGAAGGATGACGACAGCTCGGCGTGGAAGAGGGTCGAGCTGTCCGCCTGCCGCGCGACGGCCTGAGTCAGTGGCCCGATCGGGCTCTTCCAGTTCTGTGGACTTGAGGTGTGTGCGAAGTCCTTCAGGTGCTCCAGGACGCGGAAGAGGGCGTAGAAGAACGGTGCCTGCAAAATGATCGGCATGCAGGAGCTGAACGGGTTGGTGCCCGTCCGCTTGTAGAGCTCCATCTGCTCTTCGGTCATCTTCTGACGCGACTCGGCGTCCTTCTTGCCCTTGTACTTCTTCTGGATCTTCTGGATCTCGGGCTGGATCAGCTGCATCCGACGCGACGACTTGATCTGCTTGACGAACAGCGGCACCAGCAGAATTCGCAGCACGATCACCAGCCCGGCAATCGACAGGACCCAGCTCAAGCCGCCCGTCGGCGCCATCCCAAGAAGCGTGAAGAACTTGTGGAACCCCACCATCACCACTGCGACGAACCACTCGAGTGGGAAGAGGATCTTGTCGATCATGGTGTCCTTATGCGTCGGTGAGAGAAGGGACGGCGGGTGTGCGCTGGACCCGCCTGAGGAACGTGGTCAACACCGCCCGGGTTCCACGGGTGACATCGCGCCAGCCGCCGCAGGGTCAGCCAGGTGCCCTTCATCACACCGAACCGTCTCAACGCGGTGATCGCGTAGCTCGAGCAGCACGGGGTGAACCGGCAGCTCGGCGGAAACAGGGGCGAGACCAGGATCTGGTAGGCGCGCACCAGCCAGATGAGTGGCTTGGCCAGCAGGTGGCTCATTGCGCACCTCGCTGCCCGGCATGGCCCACGGTCCGCACGAGCAACCGGTCGAGGTCGACCCCGAGGGTCGCCGAGTCGCATCCCGCCGCGGCCGGGTTCGCCCGCACGACCAGGTCGGTGCCGGCGTCGAGCGTAGACAGCCGAGCGCTGACCAGGTGGCGAAGCCGCCGTTTGGTGCGGTTGCGGACGACCGCATTGCCCACGGCCTTCGACACGATGAAGCCGACCCTGGCCGGGTCCGCGTCGCTCGGCGTGATCTTTGGGGCCGCGGCGTACACCACGAGCAGACGGCTCCCGGCCCGTTTCGACCGGCGTCCACGTAGCACCGAGGTGAACTCGGCGCCATGGCGCAGGCGATGGGCTGCCGCGAGCACGTCAGGCTCGATCCGGCCGAGCCTGGATCAGGCCGACAGGCGGGCGCGACCCTTGCGGCGCCGCCCGGCGAGGACGGCGCGGCCCGCACGGGTCCGCATCCGAAGGCGGAAGCCGTGCGTCTTGGCACGACGTCGATTGTTCGGCTGGAAGGTGCGCTTGCTCACGTCAGTCTCCGTCAAAGAAGTCCAGGCAGTTGCCCGGTGTGCAGGGTCTCAAGGCCCTTGGCGGACGTTCTTGCCGACCAGACACCATGGGCGGTGCCACTCGCAGAACGCAAATCGGCATACATCATCGACTCAAGAGGCGTTGTCAACGATACGGGCGAGGCAGAGGCGGGTCAAACTGAGCGGAAGACGCCCGCCCGCTCTCGGTGCCGAGCGTGGCCCGTCCCGTCCGACGTCGGGCGAAACACCCCATGATGTCCGATCCGGTACTCGGTCCTGGACACGACACGCCGAACCGGTGAAACTTTTCGCCCCCTGCTGTTGCCGACTGGTCCACCGAGTTGTTAGCGTCGGGGATTCCGAGTCCGGAGCCCCCGCCTATACACAGTCTGTGGATAAGACTGTGGATGAGTGCGCTTACCATGGCTGATGGACCGGTTCGGATAATCAGCCACTGGGGTGGATCAGGGCAGTGAGGAGCACGTCGCGGTGAGCGATGCCGAAGTAGATCTTGTGCACGTCTGGCACGCGACCCTCCTATCGCTGGAAGACTCGGGCATCCCGGCGCGAGACCGCGCCTACCTGCGACTCGCCCGTCTGGTGGGGGTGATCGGCGACACCGCTCTGGTCGCGGTCCCCTTCGACCACACCAAGGACTTCGTCGAGACCTCCCTGCACGAGCCGGTCTGCTCGGCGCTCGGCACCCAACTGAGCCACGAGGTGCGACTCGCCGTGACCGTCGACCCGTCCCTGCGAGGAACGGTCGACGGCGGTGTCGAGCTGACCGAGCCGCAGGAGAATCTCGCCATCCCGCAGGACTCCGACACCATCGGCCAGCTCGAGATGCGCACCGAGGTGACGACCGCTGCGCGGACGGCACAGCACGAGCCGGGACTCTCGGCAAGCACCGTTGCCTCCGCCGAAAACGCTCGACTCAACCCGAAGTACAGCTTCGACACCTTCGTGATCGGCGCCGGCAACCGCTTCGCCTGCGCCGCCGCCCAGGCCGTTGCCGAGACACCGGCTCGTTCCTACAACCCGCTGTTCGTCTATGGCGACTCCGGTCTGGGCAAGACCCACCTGCTGCACGCGATCGGCAACTACGTGCGCAGCTACTACCCACACATGCGGGTGCGGTACGTGAACTCCGAGGAGTTCACCAACGACTTCATCAACTCCATCCGTGACGACACCGCAGGCAGCTTCCAGAAGCGCTATCGCGACAACGTCGACGTGCTGCTGATCGACGACGTGCAGTTCCTCCAGGGGAAGGACGGCACGCAGGAGGAGTTCTTCCACACCTTCAACGCGCTGCACAACAGCGAGAAGCAGATCGTCCTGACCAGCGACCAGCCGCCGAAGATGCTGAGCGGGCTGGAGGATCGGATGCGCTCACGCTTCGAGTGGGGCCTGACCACCGACGTGACACCGCCGGACCTGGAGACCCGCATCGCGATCCTGCGCAAGAAGGCCACGGCCGAGAAGATGCGCACCCCGGATGATGTGCTCGAGATGATCGCGAGCAAGGTGCCCAGCAACATCCGCGAGCTCGAGGGTGCGCTCATCCGCGTCACGGCCTACGCCTCGGTGTCCAACCAGCAGGTCACCACGGATCTGACCGCCCACGTGCTGCGCGACCTGATGCCGGGCGCGAGCGTCGGCCAGATCACCGCCTCGACGATCATGGAAAAAACCGCGTCCTACTTCGATGTGACCATCGATGAGCTGTGCGGTCCGTCTCGCTCTCGGACCCTGGTCAATGCGCGCCAGATCGCGATGTATCTGTGCCGCGAGCTGACGGATCTGTCCTTGCCGAAGATCGGCCAGAAGTTCGGCGGCCGAGACCACACGACCGTCATGCACTCCGAGCGCAAGATTCGTGGGCTGATGCCGGACCGGCGCGACCTGTATGACCAGATCAGCGAGCTGACGACGCAGATTCGCCGCGCCACGAAATAACTCCTCCACCGGCAACATCCACACCTTTATCCCCAGATTCTGTGGATAACCATGCCCTCGACCGGCCAGGCCGGGCCGGGCAATCGCGCATTCGGTGATACTCCAGGACATCCGCCCTGTGCATAACGCCCCGGCCGACCCCATCCGGAGCGGCCACGAACTCTCCACAAGCCCTGTGCGGTCGACCCGCAGAACTGTGCACAGCGCGACAGTTTGTGCGGGCTGACGGTGGACAGGGTGTGCACGGCCGGCCGTCATCCACAGGCACCGGTGTTATCCACACCCTGCACCCCCAGCCCATCCACAGCCCAGTTGGCGGTGCTGGCGCGGCAGCAGGCCGTTTTCCACAGAATCCACAGGTGCTACTACCACTACGAACCATTTCGACCTAGTTCTTCTCGTCCCGACCACTGGGGACAAACCACAAGCTGCCCGGACGTATCGTGGACCACACTGCCGACACTTGGCGCGCCCATGGCCGCCGGGCTAGGGTCGACGCGCGTGGGTCACCAGTTTTCGGTAGCCACGCGTTCCCGAAGAACCTCGGGGCCATGATGTGCTGAGCGCAAGCGCAGACTTCGTGGGGGAATCAGGACGCCGGTTCCGCCGGCAGAGACCAGCAAGGACGGTTTGCTAGTGAAGCTCCAGGTGGATCGCGATGTCTTGGCCGAGGCCGTCACGTGGGCCGTCCGCGGCCTGTCTCCGCGTCCGCCGGTGCCTGTCCTGGCCGGGGTGCTGCTCGATGCCACGCCCGAGGGTCTGACCCTCAGCGCCTTCGACTACGAAGTCTCCGCCAAGGTCAGCATCGACGCTCAGGTAGACGAACCCGGCACCGTCCTGGTCCACGGCCGGCTGCTGGCCGATATCTCACGGTCGCTGCCCTCGGGCAAACCCGTCGAGCTGGCCGCGGACGGTACGAAGGTCCAGGTCGTCTGCGGGTCCAGTCGTTTCTCGCTGCAGCAGATGCCCACCACCGACTACCCGACGCTGCCGACCTCGCCCGAACCGACCGGTACCGTGAGCGGAGAAGCCTTCACGAAGGCCGTGTCGCAGGTCGCCATCGCGGCGGACCGCGGTGACACCCTGCCGATCCTGACCGGGGTGCGGGTCGAAATCGATGGGGACAAACTGAGCCTGCTGGCGACCGACCGCTACCGATTGGCGTTGCGCGAGCTGACCTGGAACCCTGCGGCCGCCGATGCCGCGCATGTCGCGCTGATCCCCGCTCGCACTCTCTCGGAGACTGCGAAGGCGCTCGGGGCCGCCGGCTCGGTGGAGGTCGCACTTGGCAATGCCGCGGGCGGCGAGGGACTGGTCGGATTCGAGGCGGGACAGCGTCGGACCACCACCAGGCTGCTGGACGGCGACTACCCGAAGGTCACCTCGATCTTTCCGAGCAGCGTCGACACCATCTCGGTCATTAAGACCTCCGATCTGACGGAAGCGGTCAAGCGGGTCGCGCTCGTGGCCGAGCGCAACACCCCGGTGCGGCTGCGGTTCAGTGAGGGGCAGGTGGCCATCGAGGCAGGTCAGGGCGATGACGCTCAGGCCAGTGAGGCCGTCGAGGCGACCTTGAGCGGACCCGAGCTGGAGATCGCCTTCAACCCGCAGTTTCTCCTCGACGGGCTCGGTGCGATCGGGACGGACTATGCACGACTGGCATTCACCCAGCCGAGCCGGCCGGCTGTGCTCTCCGGTCAGGCCACCGCGGACGGCGAGTCCGATGAGTCCTACCGTTACGTCCTCATGCCGGTTCGGTTCGCCAGCTGACCGATTCGCGGCAAGTCAGCGGATCGAAGCAGGTCGCAGTAGCGTCGAGCTGGAAGCAGCACCTCACCAAGCGTCGAAGGAGCAGGTATGCAACTCGGATTGATCGGCCTGGGCAAGATGGGCGGGAACATGCGTGACCGCATCACGGCCGCCGGGCATGAGGTGGTCGGCTTTGACACCAACCCCGAGGTGAGTGACGTCAAGGACCTCCCCGAGCTCGTGGCGCGCCTGGACGCACCGCGAGCTGTGTGGGTGATGGTGCCGGCCGGTAAGATCACGGACTCGGTCATGACCGAGCTGGGTGGGCTGCTCAGTGCGGGCGACCTGATCGTCGACGGCGGCAACAGCAAGTACACCGACGACCTGCGCCACGCCGAGGAGCTGAAGGACAAGGGCATTGCCTTCGTCGACTGCGGAGTCTCCGGCGGCGTCTGGGGCAAGGACAACGGCTACGGCTTGATGTGCGGTGGCAGCGAGGACGACGTGCAGCGCGTCCTGCCGATCTTTGACGCGCTGCGCCCGGATGGCCCCCGCGACGAGGGGTGGGTGCACGCCGGAGACGTCGGCGCGGGTCACTACGTGAAGATGGTGCACAACGGCATCGAGTACGGCCTGATGCAGGCCTACGCCGAGGGGTTCGAGCTGCTCGAGGCCAAGGAGATCGTCAAGGACGTGCACGGCTCCTTCAAGGCGTGGACCCGCGGCACCGTGGTCCGCTCCTGGCTGCTGGATCTCATGGTGAAGGCGCTGGAGGAGGACAAGGACCTGGAGCAGATCAGCGGATTCGTCAACGACTCCGGTGAGGGCCGCTGGACCGTGCAGGAGGCCATCGACTACTCGGTGCCGATGCCGGTGATTTCGGCCTCGCTGTTCGCGCGGTTCGCCTCGCGGCAGGAGGACTCCCCCGCGATGCAGGCGGTGGCGGCACTGCGGGGTCAGTTCGGTGGTCACGCCGTCACCAAGAAGGGTGACAAAGGCGTCGTCACCGACCACTGAGCCGCATCACCCGCCGACAGGCATACAAACCCGTCGAGCGGCATGGGAAATAAGTGGACCTCTCGGTGCGTAGGTATGCCTCTCGGCGGAGGTTTGGGTGCTTGCATGATCGGCGCGGCGGAGCTTGGACCTAGACTCGGCGGGTGCACCTGCGCCACCTGACTCTCGCGGACTTCAGGTCCTACGAGTCTGCCGAGGTGCCCCTGGCACCGGGAATCACCACCTTCGTCGGACGCAACGGTCAGGGCAAGACCAACCTGGTCGAAGCGGCCTACTATCTGGCCACCCTGGGCTCCCATCGGGTGGCCCAGGACGCACCACTGGTGCGGGCCGGCGCAGAACAGGCGATCGTGCGAGCCGCGGTGATGCGGGCCGAGCGGGAGCAGCGGCTCGAGCTGGAGATCAACCCCGGCCGTGCCAATAGGGGGCGGCTGGGCAAGGCGCCGCTGGGTCGGCCGCGCGAGCTGCTCGGCGCGGTGCGCACGGTGATGTTTGCGCCCGAGGATCTTGCGCTCGTGAAGGCGGACCCCGCCGGCCGCCGCAGGTTCCTGGATGAGCTGTTGGTGGCCAGGCAGCCACGCTGGGCCGGCGCTCGCGGGGACTACGACAAGATCCTCAAGCAGCGCAACGCGTTGCTCAAGTCGGCCCGCGGGGCACCGAATCGGGCCGCGGTGCTCGAGTCCTTGCCGGTCTGGGATACGCATCTCGCGCAGGTCGGTGCCAATCTCATCTATGCGAGGCTGCGACTCATGCAGGACCTGCAGCCCTACCTGGCCACGGCCTACGAGGAGGTCAGTGGCGGTGCCTCGGATGCCCGCACCACCTACCGCAGCTCGCTGCACGGCGACCTGGCACAGACCATCGCCTGCGGTGAGGTGCCCCAGGTCGAGGAGATCGAGTCGGCGATGCACGAGTCGTTCGCGCGGCAGCAAGCCGCGGAAGTGGATCGTGGTCTCACCCTGGTCGGACCCCACCGCGACGACCTCGAGCTGCGGCTCGGTGCGTTGCCGGCGAAGGGATATGCCAGTCACGGCGAGTCGTGGTCGTTCGCGCTCGGTCTGAAGCTTGCCGCGTTCACGCTGTTGCGGCATGACCTGGACACCGACCCGGTGCTGATCCTCGATGACGTCTTCGCCGAGTTGGACGCCGGCCGCCGCGAGCGGCTGGCGGAGATGATCGGCGATGCCGAGCAGGTGCTGATCACCGCGGCCGTCGGTGCGGACGTGCCAGCGCAGCTGACCGGGGCCACCTTCGAGGTCGTCAAGGGCGCGGTGCACCCCCGATGATCGAGAAGCCGGCATGAGCGACGAAACGCCTCCGTCCGACGGCGGCGCGGACGACCTCGCAGCCGCCCGGGCTGCGCTGGCCCGGGCGCGACTGGCCGCACAGGAGAAGGGGTTTCGACCCGGCGCACCGGGTAGGCGGCTACCCAAGGCCGCGGATCTGGGCACCGGCCGGGCGCGCCAGGACGGCCGGGATCCCGCGGCCGTCGGTGACCAGTTGGACCGAATACTGGTAGACCGCGGCTGGAAGGTCGATGTCGCGGCCGGCTCGGTGATGGGCCGGTGGCCGGAGATCGTCGGGCCGGATGTGGCCGCGCACAGTGCGCCGACCAGCTTCGAGGAGGGCGTGCTGGTGGTGCGCGCCGACTCGACGGCATGGGCGACCCAGCTGCGGCTGCTCAGCTCGACCCTGCTGGGTCGGATGGAGGAGGCGGTGGGCCCGGATGTCGTCGCCGATCTGCGGATCACCGGACCGAACGGTCCGTCCTGGTCTCGGGGCTTCCGCAAGGTGTCCGGCGGCCGCGGTCCGCGCGACACCTACGGATGAGCCACCCCACGAAGTCACCCCACGAAGTCTTCGCTCGCAAGCTCACTCAGTACTTCGCGGGGACCCCGGGAAAATCACCCCACGAAGCCACCCCACGAAGTCTTCGCTCCCAAGCTCACTCAGTACTTCGCGGGGACCCCGGGAAAATCACCCCACGAAGCCACCCCACGAAGTCTTCGCTCGCAAGCTCACTCAGTACTTCGCGGGGACCCCGGGAAAATCACCTCACGAAGTCTTCGCTCGCAAGCTCACTCGATTCGCCGGTTTGGCGGGCTCGCGGCGCCGATTGGTTTGCTTCAGGAGCACCGCGTACCGTGGATCGGGTGATTTCCACAGGCGAGAGTGAACCCACGTGAACGCACCTGACGATGGTGGATCGGGCCCCAAGGGCCCGGATTTCGACGACACCTTCGACCACTTCTTCAGCAAGCGGCCGCAGCGTGATCCTGACGAGACCAGGCCCGTGCCGACCGGTCCACCGCCCGGGGGACCGGATGAGGCGACCCACGAGTGGCGCGGGACGACCCCGCCGCCGGCACCGGTGAGCCCGCGGCAGGCCCCAATCGGTCAGCAGTTCGCCCCCGGCTGGACCGGGGGTCAGACGCCGGAGCAGCCCCGCCGCCGTGGTGGTGCCGCGCTACCGTTGCTGGTGATCGCGGCATCCCTGATCGTCGTCGCGGTGGTCGTCTACTTCGCGCTGGGAAACGGCAGCAAGGCGCCGGTCCAGGCAAACCACTCGCCGCTGCCGACGGCCAGTGGCTCGGCCTCACCGCGGTCCGGCGGCTCGAGCGGCTCCTCCGCGCCGAGTTCTTCGTCGCCGTCTTCACCCAGCAACTCGGCGGCGCCACTGCCGCAGGGGAGCAGCGACTGCCACAGCACGGCATACGCCGTGGGGCCCAAGACCTCGTGCGAGTTCGGTGCCAGCGTCGCTGCAGCCGCGGGAGCTGCAGCCTTCAAAAATGGCACGGCGACCTTGACGGGCGTCTACAGTCCGGAGACCAAGCAGAACTACACGCTGACCTGCACTCAGGGCGGCTACCTGACCTGTGTCACCACGACCGGAGCCGTCGTCTACGTCGAAAAGCCGTGAACACGCCCTACGGCGATCTGAGGGCCCTCTCTCATGTAGGGAGTTGCGCGACGGTTATTTCTTCCGGGAAATCCACCTTTGAGGACCGGGGATGGCCGGTTGAGGTGGTCGAGCAGGTAGAATAGACACACGGTCCGGGTGTGATGGCACGCCTGACGGCTCTTGCCGTGTCCGGGCCCTTCTTGCTGCGTCGATATGAAGGAGCACTGTGCCCGACACCCCCGAGAAGTCCAAGGGTCCTTCCGACGAGGTCGTCTACGACGCCGGAGCCATTCAGGTCCTCGAGGGACTGGAGGCTGTTCGCAAGCGTCCGGGCATGTACATCGGTTCCACCGGTGAGCGCGGACTGCATCACCTGGTGAGCGAGATCGTCGACAACTCCGTGGATGAGGCACTCGCCGGGTATGCCGACCACGTCGATGTGACTCTGCTGGCGGACGGCGGCGTCCGCGTCGCCGACAATGGGCGCGGCATCCCCACGGATATCGGCCCCGGCCAGGAGGTCTCGGCGGTCGAGTTGGTGCTGACCCAGTTGCATGCGGGCGGCAAGTTCGGTGGCGGCGGATACAAGGTGTCCGGTGGACTGCACGGTGTCGGCTCCTCGGTCGTCAACGCGTTGTCCACCCGGCTCGAGGTCGAGGTGCGACAGAAGGGCCACGTCTTCTCGATGGCGTTCAGCAGTGGTGTGCCCCTTGCGCCGTTGGCGGACGACGGCCCGTTGGACGACCCCTCGGTCACCGGCACCACGGTCACGTTTTGGGCCAGCGGTGACATCTTCGAGACGACGACCTACGACTTCGAAACGCTGCGCGGCCGGTTCCAGCAGATGGCATTCCTGAACAAGGGACTGACCATCCGGCTGACCGACGAACGCCTACAAGTCGTCGATGAAGCAGAGATGGAGGAGGCCGAGGCCGAAGGGAAGCTCGCCCGCGACGAGACCAAACCGCACACCGTCACCTATCGCTATGACGACGGACTGCTGGACTATGTGAAATACCTCAACTCCTCCAAACGCAACGAACCGGTGCACGACGAGGTCATCGCGTTCGAGACCGAGGACAAGGCCCGCCTGATGTCCGTCGAGGTCGCGATGCAGTGGACGACGGCGTTCTCCGAGTCCGTCCACACCTACGCGAACACGATCAACACGCATGAGGGCGGCACGCACGAGGAGGGTTTCCGCGCCGCGATGACCTCGCTGGTCAATACCTTCGCGCGAGCACAGAAGCTGCTGAAGGACAAGGACGACAACCTCACCGGTGACGACATCCGGGAAGGGCTGACCGCAGTGATCTCGGTCAAGCTGGGTGAGCCGCAGTTCGAGGGCCAGACCAAGACCAAGCTTGGCAACTCCGAGGTCAAGGGGTTTGTCCAGGGAGCGGTGCGCGAGGAGTTCGAGCACTGGCTGCAGGCACACCCGAACGAGGGCAAGGCGATCGTCCGCAAGGCCGTGCAGGCCTCGGCCGCACGGATGGCGGCGCGCAAGGCACGCGAGGCCACTCGCCGTAAGGGTCTACTCGAGTCCGGCGGACTTCCCGGCAAGCTCAAGGACTGTCAGAGCAAGGACCCCTCGGTGTCCGAGGTCTTTATCGTCGAGGGTGACTCGGCCGGTGGATCGGCCACCCAGGGACGGAACCCGGACAACCAGGCGATCCTGCCGATCCGCGGCAAGATCCTCAATGTCGAAAAGGCCCGGATCGACAAGATCCTCGCCAACAACGAGGTGCAGTCGCTGATCTCGGCGTTCGGCACGGGGATCGGCGAGGACTTCGACCTGACGAAGGCGCGCTATCACAAGATCGTGATCATGGCGGATGCCGACGTCGACGGTATGCACATCCGCACGCTGCTGCTGACGTTGCTCTTCCGGTTCATGCGGCCACTGATCGAGGCTGGCTTCGTCTATCTGGCGCAGCCTCCGCTCTACCGCATCAAGTGGAGCAATCACGAACACGAGTTCGCCTTCTCCGACCGCGAGCGTGACGGGCTGATCCAGGCCGGTCAGTCGAAGGGGTGGCGGCTGCCGAAGGGCAACCCGACCCAGCGCTACAAGGGTCTGGGTGAGATGAACGACCACGAACTGTGGGACACCACGATGAACCCCGACACTCGCACGCTGCTGCAGGTGACGCTCGACGACGCGGCCGCGGCGGACGAGATCTTCGCCATCCTGATGGGTGAAGACGTCGAGTCCCGCCGGAACTTCATCCAGCGCAATGCGAGGGACGTTCGATTCCTTGACATCTGATGGCCACCACCGCCCGATTGTGCACTTTCGCTCGAACCGCGCAGCTAGGACTGCGCCTCTCGAGCGAGATTGGACAACTCGAAGGGGTTGCCTGATTCACGTGAAACCTTTGGTACGGCATACCGATGATCTGCGAATATCTAGCAACAGCAAGGGAATTCGATGACTGACGACAATCCGCCCGTCGATGGTGACGGCGTGGTGACACGAAGCAACGTGGATCCCGTCGACCTGAACGCCGAGATGCAGCGCAGCTACATCGAGTACGCCATGAGCGTGATCGTCAGCCGAGCGCTGCCCGACGTGCGCGACGGGCTCAAGCCGGTGCATCGGCGCATCGTCTATGCCATGTATGACGGTGGCTACCGTCCCGACCGCGGCTACAACAAGTGCTCGCGCGTCGTGGGCGACGTCATGGGTCAGTATCACCCGCATGGTGACAGCGCGATCTACGACGCGATGGTCCGCCTCGTGCAGCCGTGGTCGATGCGTTACCCGCTGGTCGACGGGCAGGGCAACTTCGGCTCCCCCGGCAACGACGGGGCCGCCGCGCCGCGTTACACCGAGTGCCGGATGGCGCCACTGGCCCTGGAGTTGGTGCGCGACATCCATGAGGACACGGTCGACTTCGAACCGAACTACGACGGCAAGACCATGCAGCCCAGCGTGCTGCCGGCGCGGTTCCCGAACCTGCTGGTCAACGGGTCGGCCGGTATCGCGGTCGGCATGGCTACCCAGATCCCGCCGCACAATCTGCGTGAGGTGGCGGCCGCCGCCCAGTGGCTGCTGGAGCACCCGGAGGCAACCCGCGAGGAGCTCTTCGAGCAGGTCGTCCACACCATCCAGGGCCCGGACTTCCCAACCGGCGCGCTGATCATGGGCCGTAAGGGCATCGAGGAGGCCTACCGCACCGGGCGCGGCTCGATCGTGATGCGTGCGGTGGTCGAGGTCGAAGAGATCCACGGCAGGCAGTGCCTCGTGGTGAGCGAGCTGCCCTACCAGGTCAACCGTGACGCGCTGGCCGAGAAGATCGCCACCCAGGTCAAGGAGGGCAAGGTCGGGGGCATCGCCGACCTGCGGGACGAGAGCTCGGGCCGCACCGGCCAGCGCCTGGTGATCGTGCTGAAGCGGGATGCTGTCGCCAAGGTCGTGCTGAACAACCTGTACAAGCACACCCAGCTGCAGCAGTCGTTCGGCGCCAACATGCTGGCGCTGGTCGACGGGGTGCCCCGCACGCTGCCGATCTCTGCCTTCATCCGGCACTGGGTCAACCACCAGGTGGACGTCATCGTCCGGCGCACGAGGTTCCGCCTCCAGCAGGCAGAGGAGCAGATCCACATCCTGCGCGGCCTGCTCAAGGCACTGGATGCGATCGACGAGGTCATCGCACTGATCCGGCGCTCCCCGTCGGCTCAGGAGGCGCGAGAGGGGCTCAAGGAGCTCCTCGACATCGACGACATCCAGGCCACGGCGATCCTGGACATGCAACTGCGCAAGCTGGCCGCGCTCGAGCGACAGAAGATCATCGACGAGCACGATGACCTGCAGCGCAAGATCGACGACTACAAGGACATTCTGGACAAGCCGGAGCGGCAACGGCAGATCATCAAGGATGAGCTGGCCGAGATCGTCGCCAAGTTCGGCGACGACCGGCGCACCCAGATCGTGCCCTTCGACGGCGACATGTCGATGGAGGACCTGATCACCGAACGGCAGGTGGTCGTCACGGTCACCCGCGGCGGCTACGCCAAGCGCACGATGACCACCGAATACCGGTCGCAGCACCGCGGCGGCAAGGGGGTGCGTGGCGCGACGCTGCGGGGCGACGACGTCGTGTCGCACTTCTTCACCACCAGCACGCACGACTGGCTGCTCTTCTTCACCAACCTTGGCCGGGTCTACCGGATCAAGGGGTACGAGCTGCCCGAAAGCAGCCGAGAGTCCAAGGGTCAGCACGTGGCGAACCTGCTGGCCTTCCAACCGGGCGAGGAGATCGCCCAGGTCATGTCGCTGCACGACTACCAGACCTCGCCCTACCTGCTGCTGGCCACGCGTCGCGGTCTGGTCAAGAAGACCCGCCTGTCGGAGTACGACTCGCCGCGATCCGGCGGCCTGATTGCCGTCAATCTAAGGGATGGCGACGAGCTGATCGGCGCCGGCCTGGCCAGCGGGTCCGATGATGTGTTGCTGGTGTCCCGCAAGGGGCAGTCGGTGCGGTTCAACGCGACCGACGACACCTTGCGTCCGATGGGCCGAGCGACCTCCGGCGTGACGGGTATGAAGTTCCGCGACGGCGACGAGTTGCTCGCCATCAATGTCATCGAGGAAGACACCGACCCCGACGTCTTCGTGGTCTTCGAGAACGGCCTGGCCAAGCGGACGGCCGCGTCGGACTACCCGACCAAGGGCCGCGCGACTCTGGGAGTGAAGGTTGCGTCGATCTCCGAACGTGGCGGCGACCTGGTGGGCGCCCTCACCGTCGCGGAGGACGATGAGGTCATGGTCGTCATGGAGAAGGGAAAGATCGTGCGATCTCGCGTGGACGAGGTGCGCAGGACCGGGCGGTCGACGCAGGGCGTGCAGTTCGCGACACCGGACAAGGGCGACTCGATCGTGGCTGTTGCGCGGAACACGGAGCGTGAAGTCGAGGAAGAGATCATTGATGGCGTAGCGTCAGACCCAGCGGCTGCCATTCAGGATTCTGCCAACAGTGTCGGTGATACTGATCCTGCAGATGACCAAGCGGTCGAGACCGATGAAGCCACCGATCCTGGAGATGACCAGTGAGCCGCTCTGACACGCCGGGCGAGGGTGCGTCCAGGACCAAGGACGCACCGGTAGCCAAGTTGCCTCGTGGTGCATCAGGGGGTGGGCCCGCCCAACGGGGCGCACGGCCTACGGCGCCCCGCCCTGCTGCGCCCACGAAGGGGAGCGCTCGGGCAGCGACGCGCCCGCCGCGCGCCACGCCGCGCCGAGTGCGTCTGACGCTGTCCCGGGTGGACCCGTGGTCGGTCATGTTGAACGCGTTCCTGTTGTCGGTGGCCATCGCGCTCGCCATGGTGGTTGTGGTCGCGGTGCTCTGGATCGTGCTCGCGGGCATGGGCGTCTTCGACAACCTCAATGGTGTCCTGCGCACGCTGGACCGTAAGGGATCGTCCTTCAATCTGATGGACTACATCGGCTTCGGCCGAGTGATCTCACTGTCCGTGGTCATCGGTTTCATCGACATCATCCTGATGACCGCGCTCGCCACTCTGGGTGCGTTCCTCTACAACATCTGTTCCTCGCTGGTCGGTGGCATCCGGCTCACACTGTCCGACGACTAGCCGGTCGGTGGGGCCGTTTTGGCCCGCTCCCGTGCCATGAGGTAACCTCATCCGGCGCCCGAAATGTGGATCACAGGTCGGGCGCCGGATGGTGCACGGGCCTATAGCTCAGTCGGTTAGAGCGCTTCCCTGATAAGGAAGAGGTCGGAGGTTCAAGTCCTCCTAGGCCCACCACACCGCCTGCTACTCGCGATTCAAGGAGTCCTGACGTGAAGAAGGCCCTGCTCATCGTTGCTGCAGCCGGCGTTGCCGTGTTCGTGCAGCAGAAGCTGAAGTCGGACCAGGCCAGTAAGGATCTGTGGGCGCAGGCATCCGACCAGCCTCGCAGTCACTGAAACCCGCTTCGAGATTGCTCGGAGCTCCTGCTGCGGCAGGTCTCTGGGGACGTGGCGCAATTGGTAGCGCACCTGCTTTGCAAGCAGGGGGTTGCCGGTTCGAGTCCGGTCGTCTCCACCCAGAGAAACGAGCCCAGACCCCCCGCGGGTCTGGGCTCGTTCATGTGGTCGGTGGGCCCACCGACCACCTCTCGTCGAGAGGCATACCTCTCGTCGAGAGGTCCACCTAGTAGGTATGCCGTTCAGTGGGTTGGTATGCCTCTCGGCGAAGTACCTGGCGTCGGCTTCGGTGAGCACGGCGCACCCTGGGTGACCCCGTGGCCGACCAGCGTCGCCAGGTCCTCGTGCAGCCGAGCGCCCAACCGTGCGGCGCGGACCTGCGGCTCACCGGTGGCCCAGCATGCGCACCACCGCACGGCCGACGGCGGCGGCCAGCGGGTTGCCGCCGAAGGTCGAGCCGTGCTCGCCGCAGCACCTCCATCACCGCGCAGTCCGCGGCCACCGCCGAGACCGGCACCACGCCGCCGCCGAGCGCCTTGCCCAGCAGGTAGACGTCGGGAACCACACCCGCGTGCTCACCCGCCAGGGTCGCACCGGTGCGGCCGAGTCCGGACTGGATCTCGTCGGCGATGAAGAGCACGTTCTGCTCGTCGCAGATCCTGCGCATGGCGGGCAGATAGTCCGCGGATGGGACCACCACGCCGGCCTCACCCTGGATCGGCTCGATGAGCACGGCGACCGTGCGTTCGTCGACGGCGTTCGCGAGCGCGTCCGCGTCGCCGTACGGGACGGTGACAAAACGGGCGTGTAGGGACCGAAGTCGGCCCGGGCCCGCTCGTCGTCGGAGAAGCTCACGATCGTGGTGGTGCGGCCATGGAGGTTGCCGGCCGCGACGACGATCCTGGCCTGGCCGGCCGGGACGCCCTTGACCTGGTAGCCCCACTTGCGCCAGCTTGATGCCGCTCTCGACGGCTTCGGCGCCGGTGTTCATCGGCAAGATCATGTCCTTGCTGATCAGCGCGGCGAGCTCGCCGCAGAACGGGCCGAGCTGGTCGCTGCGAAATGCCCGGCTGACCAAGGTGACGCGGTCCAGCTGGTCTCGAGCGGCGTCGAGGATCTGCTGGTTGCTGTGGCCGAAGTGACGGCACTGTAGGCCGCGAGGCAATCCAGCAGGCGGCGGCCGGTCACGTCGGTGACCCAGGCGCCGTCGCCGGATGCGGTGACGACGGGCAGCGGCTCGTAGTTGTGCGCGATGGATCGGTCGGCTTGCGCAAGGTGCTCGGCAACCGCCGCGTTGTCGGCACGGGGTTCGGTGACGTGGGTGGTGTTCATGCGTGGACCTCCATGGTCCAGCACTTGAGGCTGCCGCCGGCCCTGACCAGCTCGGACAGGTCGATCGGGATGGGTTGGTAGCCGCGCTCGCGCAGCTGGTCGGCGAGGCCGGTGGCGGCCCGCGTCCAAAACAACGTTGCGTCCGTCGGAGACCGCGTTGACGCCGAACGTGAGCGCATCCGACTTCCTTGGCGATGACGGCCGGCACAGCGAGATGCTGCCACGGCCCGCTCCATCGTCGGCGGGTGGCGCTCACTTCTGGTTGACCGGTGCAATGAGCTGCTTCTCGGTGTCGATCGCGCCCATGCCCGACAGATTGTCGTAGCCCTGTCGAGGGTCAGCGACTGCTGCACGAGGGACTGCCAGGTGAGCACAACCGTCTCGGGGATCGGCGGAATGCCGAACAGGGCCAGCGAGTTGTCATAGGTCAAGTAGGCGTGCGCGGCCTTGTTGGACTTCAGGTCCGTCAGGTGCTTGCCGCCTTGCTGGCGCAATAGGAACCGTAGGGCGGCGAGGGGTGGGTCCGGTCCGGAAGCGGTGTGGCGAAGGACCACAGGGTCTCGAAGACGGTGACAATGTCGCTCAGCAAACCGCACGGACCGATCGGCAACGTCTGAACCGACCGGGTCTGGTCGCAGTGCCGGACCGCAGCACGGTCGACGACCTGGGCGGTCTGCCGCCACAGTGGTGCACCGACCAGTGGCAGACGAGTCATCGAGCGGACGCCGTGCATGACGCCTCGCAGCAGCTGGACATACGCCGTGCTGCACTCTTCGGCAGGTAGGAGCGCGACGGGAAGCTCTGGTGCGGAACGTGATCAACGATCGTTACGCAGGCCGTAGGCGGGATGGCTGAACACTTTGCGCTGCGCGCTGAACTGTGTCAGTGGATCGTTGGTGGCGTTTGTCGGCAGCAACGTGCCCTCATCTCCTGCCAACGGACCCGGACGGTGGGTCGCCGCGCATACGCCTGCGTATGTCGTTGCTTGCCAAGGTAACCGCCCTCCGCTGCGAATGAGGTCGACTTGGCCACTGCTCGCCCGATCTCTACTCGTGTCGGCCATGAGCGGTCCTGCAACTCCTCATCCGCGTACTCCACCGCGAGCGTCCAACGAGGAGATTTCTTCGAAGTGCCCCGTCGGTGGGCCGAGTTCTGGGAAGCTGCGCAGGTGGAGCCTGGTCTATACGAATCATTGGTCACCGCAGAGCTGAGTGCGCAACTCGCCGGCATTGCGGACCTGCATCCGTCAATGGACGGTGTGGACCCGGCCGACCAGGCTCACGTCCTCGCCGATCACGTGCAGCAGGTTGCTGAGTCGGCCCTCGCTCGGACAAGAAGCTCCGCGGAGCGCGTGCAGCTCGTCAACCGGATTGTGGACCTGCTGGCGGATAGCCGCTCGGAAGTGGAGGAGCCGCCCAGACGCCTGCTCCGGCTCGTCGGGAAGTCGCAGCCGGGTCGCACTCCGATGGGTGCCGTTCGACCGAGCACGCCACTGTCGGAAGCCGCTCTGCTGACGAACACCAAGGGTGAGCCCAGTCTCGGTGCCGAGCTTCGGTCCGAGCTGGAGACCTGCGACGAGGTTGATCTGCTGTGCGCATTCGTGAAGTGGCACGGCTTGCGCATTCTGGAACGGGAATTGAGGAGAAGGCTCGAGCGACAGGTCCCCTTCCGGCTCATCACTACTACCTATATGGGTGCTACGGAACGCATCGCCCTGGATCGGCTGGCCCGCGAATTCGGCGCCGAGATCAAGATTCAGTACGACGCCAGACGGACGCGACTTCATGCGAAGGCATGGATGTTTCGACGCAGAACAGAGTTCGACACGGCGTATGTCGGCTCGTCGAACCTGTCGCGCGCGGCGCTGCTCGATGGAGTGGAGTGGAATGTTCGGCTCTCGCGGGTCGGCACACCGGCACTGCTGGAGAAGTTCCGCGCGACGTTCGATACCTACTGGAATGACTCGTCTTTCGAAGACTATGACCCGGACGCGGATCGCGATCGGTTGGACGACGCACTCGCAGAGGCCTCCGGGCAGACAACGCATGATCGAGTGACGATGTCTTTGGCCGGGTTGGAGGTCCGCCCATACGCGTACCAGCACGAGATGCTGGATGCGCTCTCGGCGGAGCGAGTGATGCGCGACCGCCACCGCAACTTGGTGGTAGCCGCAACCGGAACAGGCAAGACGGTGGTAGCCGCCTTGGACTACCGGCGCCTGTGCAATCCGCAGACGAACGAGCGACCGTCGCTGCTCTTTGTCGCCCATCGCAGGGAGATCCTCGAACAATCCCTGCGCACCTACAGGGAGGTGCTGGCCGACGCGAACTTCGGTGAGCTGTATGTCGGTGGACGTCGACCCGAGAGGTGGAGGCACGTCTTCGCGAGCATCCAATCGTTGACTTCATACGGAGCGTCGAACATTCCGTCCGATGCGTTCGACATCGTCGTCATCGACGAGTTCCACCACGCTCAGGCGCACACTTACCGGCAGCTGGTCGACCGACTGGCACCCCGCGAACTTCTCGGACTGACAGCGACACCCGAGCGCTCCGACGGCACGGATATCCGCGGCTACTTCGACGGCCGGACTGCAGTGGAGCTGAGACTGTGGGATGCCTTGGGTGCCGACCTGCTGTGTCCGTTCCACTATTTCGCGGTGGCCGACGGCACCGATCTTCGCGACGTGGCCTGGCGGCGCGGCCGGTATGACGATCGGCAGCTCGAGAACGTCTACACCGGGAACCGCGCGCGGACCGCCGTCGTCCTGGAACAGCTCAAGGACAAGGTTCTGGATCTGGGAGCGATGCGTGCGCTCGGATTCTGTGTCAGCGTCTCGCATGCGGAGTTCATGGCCGAGAGCTTCAACCAGGCCGGTATTTCGGCACTCGCCGTATCCGGCAACACTCCGCAAACACAGCGTGCAGACGCGGTGCGAGCCCTCAAGGATCGTCGGGTGAATGTGTTGTTCGCTGCCGATCTATTCAACGAGGGCCTCGACCTACCGGAGGTGGACACCATCCTCTTCCTACGCCCGACCGAGAGCGCGACGATCTTTCTGCAGCAACTGGGCCGCGGACTGCGCCGTACGGCAAGCAAACCGGTGCTGACGGTGCTGGACTTCGTCGGGCATCATCGCAAGGAGTTCCGCTTCGATCGGAGGTTTCGCGCACTTACCGGGCATACTCGCAAGGGCCTTGAACGTGCGATCGAGCACGGATTCCCGTTCCTGCCGTCCGGTTGCCAGATTGTCATGGACAAGCAGTCGCAGGAACTCGTTCTTGCGAACATCCGCTCGCAGACCATGAATCAGTGGAGGCAGCTCGTAACTGAGCTGCGGTCATACGGCGATGACGTGGACCTCGGTACATTTTTGGCTGAGGCCGGCGTCGAACTGAATGATCTTGCGCGTGGGGACCGGCGATCTTGGACGAGGCTTCGACGGGACGCCGGGCTGTCGACACCGGTCGGCTCCGATCTCGAGGACGACCTACTGAAGCGGGTCAGAGCCTTCGTGCACGTTGACGATCCATTGCGCGTGGATGGTTATGGACGACTGTTGCGGGATCGGGTAACCCCATACGCCGAAATGTCGCCCGTTGAGCAGCGTCTTGCTCGGATGCTCTTCTTCTCGCTGTGGCCAACAGGGAACAAGTTCACGTCGTATGACGATGGCCTGGTGGCTTTGCAGGGCGAGTATGCCAGTCGGGAGGAGATCAGGACGGTCATCGATCTGTCTCTGGACGCTGCTCGCCACGTGCCAGTTCGACTAACCGACGACCTGGCCGGGTTACCACTACGAGTGCACGCTCGGTATCAGCGGGAGGAGGTGCTTCCGGCCATCGACTATGCGAACCTCGAGCGGACGCCGACGAGCATGATGCAGGGTGTTGTGTACTCCCCCGAGCAGAACATCGATGCATTCTTCATCACGTTGAAGAAGTCCGAAGCGGACTTCTCGCCGACCACGAGGTATCGGGACTATCCCATCAGTCCCACTCTCTTCCATTGGGAGTCACAGTCGACCACCTCGGTTGAGTCGCCCGTTGGTCGCCGATATCTGAGCGGGGCGAGCACCGTGCTGTTGTTCGTGCGCGAGCAGCAGCGGAACGATTTCGGCACTTCGCCCTACCTCTTCCTGGGGCCTGCTCACTACGTGTCCCACGCGGGCAGTCGGCCGATTGCGATCACCTGGAAGTTGCAACACGCGATGCCCGCAGACTTCTTCAACGCAGCGACGGTCGCGGCGGTGTGATGGGCCCAGCCGTCCGGCCAACAGGACTCGGCCCGTGTCGGGTCCCGAATTCCGTGCAGTTCCGGGCTGCGCGTTTGGCGAGTCCTGTTGGTGGGGCGGGTTTGCCTATTCGTAGTAGTACTTCTGCGGACCGGGGTAGATCCAGGACAGGCCCTCACCGAGTCGGTCGCGCCAGTCCTCCCAGGAGTGCCCGTCACGCGCCTCGACATACCGGATCTGCATACCGGTCCCGTCGAACACCGGCACCATCGATCGGTTCTGCACAATCAGTGGCTCATAGACCCCGCACGAGATGAACGCGCGCTCGGCCACCTTGCGCGGATTGGACCGATACCGGTTCATGAAGCGCACCACCGGGTCGAAGACCTCACCGCCACCGTGATCCTGACCGATGTCGGTGAAGACGAACGATCCCGACTGCAGCAACAGCGACCCAAAAAGATCCGGATAGCGGTATGCCGTGCTGAGACTCGCGACCCCGCCGAAGCTCGCGCCCATCAGACATCGACCGGACGGCTTACCGAGCAACGGAAAGCGCTCCTCCAACAGCGGCAAGAGCTCGGCGGCGATGAACCGCGCGTGGCGGCTGCTGTTCGCATACTCCACATTGCGGTCGCCCGGGTTCGTGAACACCACGATCGTCTCGGCCATGTCCAGCCGGTCGATGAGGTTGTCCAGCACGGTCTTCATGGCCGCATAGTTCAGGTAGTCGTCCCCGTCGTGCACGATCAGCAGCGGGTAGGAGTGCAGGTCACTGAAGCGGGCCGGCAGATAGACGCGGCACGGCGCCTCGCGCCGCAGTGCCTTGGAAGGCACTGGCAGGTCGAGGATTTCGCCGGGCCGGGCGTCAGGGTCCGGTGTCAGCCAGTCCGGCACCTGATAGCCGGCGCCGGCACAGACGGACGACGACCCGACCGGGCTGTTGGCCACGTGCGGGTTCAGCGGGTCATTGCCCTGCTCGTAGTGGTCTCCGCGGCGCACCTCGATCTGATACTCCACCCGCGAGCCGTCGGGCAGCTCGAGCACGGTGAACCACAGGGAGGTCTCCCCCAGCCGCCGCATCGGCACCCGCTGCGGCTGCCCCACGATCCGGTGACACACCCACACCTCGTCGGCCGCACCCCGGAAGCAGAACGTGCACTTCGAGCCTTCGATGATCGGCATCTCGTGCCGCTCCAGGAAGCGGTCGATCGTCGCTTCGTCCACCGGTTGCCGCTGCCGCAGCCGGTTGATCGCGAGCCTACGCATCGCGGGCCTCCCCCAATGTCGTTGTGCGGCCATCAGATCCGATCACCGGGGTGTATGCCGGGAGCCGCCCGTCATACCCCACCTGCACCTTTGCTCCGGGGTCCAGCAGCACGCATCGCGCCGGCGCAAAACGATGCGCAAACGTCGACATCCGCCCATGGTCCTGCATCCGCAGCCGGTAGTGCGCCGACGGCAGCAGGACCATGTCCCGCAGGACGCCCATCCCTCCGTCGTAGACCTCGGACCAGGTCGGCTCGCGGGAGGCGTTGTCATTGAAGAGAACCACGCGCTCGGTCAGCGCCATCGCGCCCGCGGACCAGGCGATGATGGGCAGCCGGTCCAGGCCGGCCGGGGCGATGTTGAACAGGTGCAGGGCGTCCAGCAGCTCGGCAACATGCCCACCGGCCAGCACCACCGCGTTGCAGCGCGACAGCACCTCGGCCACCTCACCACGATGGTGCGCGACCACCGGACGCTCGTGCGGCACCAGGCGTTCATAGAATTCGGCGTGCACCGCGTGGACTCGCGCCAGGTGCCGCCGGTCCAGGTCTCGCAGCACCTCCTCGGCGTCCGCGACCGCCATCGCCAGGACCTGCGGATGGTTCTCCGTCTGCTCCCGGATCTGCCGCACTGCGCGCATCGTGTGGTCGACACCGATGAGATACAGCTCCTGTAGCTGGGCGATCCAGTCCCGCCGGATGCGGTGCGCCACAGCCAGATCCGCGTCCTGAGCAAGGACGTCCTGCAGGCGGTGCCAGAGCGACAGGTTGTGTGAGTCGCCCCGCAGGTGCGTGTGCAGCTCGGCGTCGTCGAACTCGCGCTCCTGCCACCCGGCGGTGATCGTCGCAAAGGGGCCGGCCAGTCCCATGGCCTGCACGACCTTGTCCAGGCTGGGTCGTCGCTGCGGACCCAGCAGGGTGATCCGTGGGACCGCCCCCTCATCGACCTCACTCATGCCCGGTGGTTCATGAAGCATGCACCTGGATGAGGTCGCCGACGGTGTCGAGCATCTCGCGCAGTGCGTCGAAGTCCGGGTGCTTGAAACGCATCCAGGCGTTCGCCATGTATCCGGCCTCGATCGGCTGGGTCCCTTCACCGACCGGAAGGTGCGCGTCGATCAGCCACTGGCCGTACTGCTCGTTGACCTGCTCCAGCCCGTCGATGTGGGTGATCAAGCCGTCCCGGTCCGGTCGCAGCGCAATGATGCCCGCGGCATACTGCCTGCTCGGCCGATGCCACACCTGACCGTGCACGATCGCGTCCGCCCACCCGCGATAGAGGTCGATGTCGTTGCCGACGCAATAGAGGTCCCAGCAGCCGACGCCCGGTGGGCGTGCACCGATCTCGCTGAACCTCAGTCCTTTCGGGCCGATGAAGTACTCCATGTGGGTGGCGGAGGTCTCGATGCCGAGGACGTCGTTGACGCGTTCGCCGAGCTCACGCAGCTCGCCGTAGAACGGCACGGTGTCCACCTGGTTGGTCGAGATGTACTGCGGGCTGATCCAGCGGTGCCGCATGCCCTCGAGCACGTTGGGGTAGTAGTGGCAGGAGAAGTCCAGCGCGATCCGGCCGCCGACCGACACCGTGTCGTAGAAGCCTTCATGCCCCTCCACGAATTCCTCCACAGCGATCGACTCCACCCCCTCGAAGGTCTGCAGCGCCCGCTGCAGCTGTGCATATGACGTCACTCGCACGGTGCCCGCCGCACCGGCACCGTCACGCGGCTTGAGGATGATCGGGTAGCCGTGCTCGTCGACGAAGTCGCGCACGTCGTCGGCATTGTGCGCGGCCCTGGACGCCGCGGTCGGCACGCCCGCCTCGCGCAGCACCTGCTTCATCGTCGGCTTGTCACGGCACAACCAGGTGGTGTGCACCGAGGTTCCCGGGATCGAGGTGGCCTCGCGAGCAAGCGCCACCGGCATCATGTGTGACTCGATGGTCGACTCCATCCCGTCGATCCACGCCATCCCCTGGAAGTGCTCGACCGCAGTCTCCAACTGCTCGACGTCGGTGACCGAGCCGACCTCGTAGTAGTGAGTGATCCACGACTTCAGCTCGTCATCGAGCCAGTCCCACGGCGTCTGCCCGATCGCGAAGACGGTCGCGCCGACCTGGGAGAGCGCCCGCACATACTCCCGCTGGTTGCGGGGGAAGTTGGGCTCGACAAAGATGATGTTCACACCTGAGAGCGTAGCCACATCGCGGCTGCCGTGGCCCCCGAACAGCGGCAGCGCCCACCGCACGTCGACCCGGTCCTCGAGGTGGCGCCGGCGCCCACAATATGCGAACATTTGTTCTATGTTCATCGACGGTGGCGAGGAGGGGCGGTTCCTGCATGCCGACCTCGACTCCTTCTTCGCCTCGGTCGAGCAGCGGGACGACCCGAGCCTGCGCGGGCGGCCGGTGCTCGTCGGTGGAGGCGTCGTGGTCGCCGCCAGCTATGAGGCGCGCGCCGCCGGCGTGCGAGCGCCGATGGGCGCCCGGGCAGCCCGCCGGCTGTGCCCCGACGCCGTGGTCGTGCCGCCGCGGATGGGGGCCTACGCCCAGGCGAGCGGAGCGGTCTTCGCGATCTTTCGGGACATCACGCCGCGGGTCGAGGGCATCTCGATCGATGAGGCGTTCCTGGACGTCGGCGGCCTGCGTCGCCTGGCGGGCGCGCCCACCGCCATCGGGACCGGGCTGCGCGGGAGGGTCCGCGCCGAGGTGGGTCTGCCGATCTCGGTGGGGATCGCCGGGCCCAAGTTTCTGGCGAAGGTGGCCAGCGCCGCGGCCAAGCCTGACGGCCTTCTCAGTGTGCCCGTAGGCGGTGAGCTGGCATTTCTCCATCCGCTGCCCGTCGAGCGCCTCTGGGGTGTGGGCCCGGTCACCGCGGCAACGCTGCACACCCACGGCATCGCCACCGTCGGTGATCTGGCTCGGCACCCGCAGGAGTGGCTCGCCGCCCAGGTGGGCACCGGCGCGGCGCGCCATCTGTATGCGTTGTCCCAGGCGCGCGATCCGCGCGGCGTCGACAGCGGCCGACGACGCAGGTCGATCGGTGCACAGCGGGCGATCGGTCGCGGTCCGCACAGCCAGGCGCAGCTCGATGCCGTGCTGGTCGGGTTGCTCGATCGGGTGTGCGGCAGGTTGCGGGAGGCCGGCCGCAGCGCCCGCGGCGTCACGCTGCGGGTGCGGTTCGGCGACTATACCCGGGCGACGCGCTCGCAGACGCTCGACGGCCCGGCCGACTCCACCCCCGTGCTGCTCGCGGTTGCCAGGTTGCTGCTGGCATCGGCGCATGAGCGGATCGTCGCCGATGGCATCACGCTGCTGGGTGTCAGTCTGCACGGGTTGGACAACCATGGCGTCGTGCAGTTGGCGCTGCCGTTCGAGGTCGGGGCGGGAGGCTGGGATCCGCCGCCGGCCGCCGTACGCGACCAGGGGTCGCTCGACCGCGCCGTCGACCAGGTGCGGGGCCGGTTCGGCACCTCGGCACTCACGCGGGGCGTGCTCGTCGGGCGCGACCCCGGCATACAGATGCCGGTGCTGCCGGATGGGCACGGCGCACAGTGATCGACCACCGCCGCACGACAAACCGGCCGCAGACCCCCTTGCGGAGACCTGCGGCCGGTTGGTCGTCGTCGAGCGGTGCTAGCCCTTGGCCGCGTGCTTGCCGCGACCGTCCGCGTCGCCGGACAGGGCGTCGTCCGCCTTCTTCTCCGCGTCGCCGACCAGGTCGCCACCACTGCCTGCGGGCTGCGCGGGAGCCGTCGTCGGCCGGTTCGTCTTGGCAGCCTTCGCCTTCTTGTCGGCATAGATCAGGTAGGCGGCCACCCCGCCGAGCACCAGGCCCGCGGCGATGAGCAGCCCGCCCTTCTTCTTGCGCTTCTTGACCGCCGGGACCACCTGCTCGACAACCTGCTGGGCCTGCCTCGGCATTGCCGCGTAGGCGGAGGCGCCGGCCGCTGCCGCGGTGCCGACGGCTGCTTGAGCGGCGTCATTGAACCGGGAGAACTGCGACTGGCCCGCATCCGCGGCGGTGTCCCGCGCGGCGGCGGCCTGCTCCCGGAGTTCGTCGAGGTGCGGCCGCGCGGCCTTCCTCGCCCGCTTCACGTGCGGCTGCGCGGCCTCCCTGAGTTGATCCACGTGCGGCTCGGCGGCATCCTTCAGTTTGTCCACCTGTGGTCCCGCCGCCTCCTTGACCTTGTCGAGCTGTGGCTGCGCCGCCTCCTTGAGATGGTCCAGGTGTGGCTGCGCCGCGTCCTTCACCTTCGTCAGGTGAGGCGCCGCGGCTGCGGCAGCGTCACCCGCCTTGTCGGCCGCAGTGTGCACGGCGTCCTCGAGGGCGGGGCGGGCCCTTTCCCTGGCCGCCTCGAGGGAGTCGGAGGTGGTCGACAGCACGTCGCTCACCTTGTCCTTCACCGCGTCAGTGCGCGACTTTTTCTTCAGCACGGATAGTCCTCCTTTGCCGGTCCTTGCTCATCCTGCCTTGTCGTGCCGGTCCTCGCCAAGGTAGGAGGCGGTGAACATGCGAGACTTTCTCCCATGATTGCGACACTGCACACGAACCATGGCGATATCAACCTGACGCTGTACCCGAACGACGCCCCGAAGACCGTCGACAATTTCGTCGGTCTTGCCGAGGGCACCAAGGAGTACAAGGACGACGCCGGGCGCACCAGTCCGACGGCCTTCTACGACGGACTCACCTTCCACCGCATCATCCCGGGATTCATGATTCAAGGTGGTTGCCCCAAGGGCATCGGCATCGGCGGACCGGGCTTCGAGTTCGACGACGAGATCTCCCCCGACCGCAACTTCAGCGCGCCCTACATGCTGGCCATGGCCAATGCCGGCAAGCGCGGCGGCAAGGGCACCAACGGCTCGCAGTTCTTCATCACCGTTGGTGCGACCACCTGGCTGCACGGCAAGCACACCATCTTCGGTGAGGTCGCCGACCAGCCCAGCCGCGACGTCGTCGACAAGATTGCGGCGGTCAAGACCGGTGCGAATGACAAGCCGGCGCAGGCCGTGGTCATCGAGAAGGTCAGCGTCCAGCATTGAGCGACTCGCAGCCGCCGCCGACGTGTCCGCGACATCCGGACCGGGTGTCGTATGTGCGCTGTCAGCGGTGCGACCGGCCGACCTGTCCGGAGTGTCAGCGGCCGGCCGCGGTGGGCATCCAGTGCGTGGACTGCGTGAAGCAGGCCAACAAGGGTGCCCGCCAGCCGCGCACCGCCGTCGGTGGTGCTCTCGCGCACGGCCGGCCGGTGGTGACACTCACCCTGATCGCGATCTGCGTCGCGGTCTGGCTGGTGCAGTGGGTTTATCCCCCGATCACCAGTGACATGCTCTTCGCGCCCGTTCAGGGTGAGCATCAGCCGTGGCGGTTGCTCACCTCCGCCTTCGTGCACTCGCCGAGGACGATCTTCCACATCGGCTTCGACATGTATGCGCTGTGGATCTGCGGGCAGTATCTCGAGCCCCTGCTCGGCCGGGCGCGATTCCTGGCGCTCTACCTGATCTCGGCGCTCGGCGGCTCGGTCGGCTACGTCCTGCTCGCCACGACACCCTCGTCACCGACCGACTACTACAACAGCGGCTGGTACACCGGCACGCTCGGTGCCTCCGGTGCCGTATTCGGCCTCTTCCTGGCGATGCTGATCCTCGGCCGCAAGCTCGGGCTGCGGACCGGCGGCCTCGTCGTCCTCATCGCGATCAATGCGGCGCTGAGCTTCATCGTGCCGAACATTGCCTGGCAGGTGCATGTCGGCGGTGCCGTGACCGGTGCCGTCTGCGGAGGCATCATCGCGGTGCTCGGCCGTGAGCACCGGCAGCTGCAGTGGGTCGGCCTGGCCCTGGTGGTGCCGATCCTGGTCGCGCTCGCGGCCTGGCGCTACTCCACGGTGACCTTGCCCGTCGGCTTCTGAACCGCCCGGCTTCATCCGGACCTGGAACACCGAACGGCAGACGGAACGCGCGACATGCCGCGCGTTCCGTCCGCCCTTGCACGTGAGATCGCGACTCATCTGAAGGTTGGCGCACATCGACGCCGGCGATGCCCGTATGCGGTGCGAATCGGCCGACACGTGCGCATTTCGACGCCAGCGACACCCGAATGCGCGCGACCGACCAACACCCACTCGGCGCTCGAGCAGGAACCGCCTTCCACCGGCCGTCCGGTGCGCCCGGGTCTGTGGATAAACCGGAGTTACATGGATGTAGTTCTCCCCAGCTGTGGACAGTGTTGTGGATAACTCACGTGATTTCGGGGGTGCGAAAAAGTTACATCGCTGTAGTTGTCCCCACTTGTGGATAACGCTGTGCACAACGCGTCGACGGGTCATCGGCATACAGCAATGCGCCAGGCCCGAATGGATCGGACCCGGCGCACGGTACGGAGTGCGGTCAGCGCCACCTGGTGGTCATCAGGAAGCCGACCATGATGGCGGCGAAACCGACGACGAGGTTCCAACTGGAGATCCCGGGAATGGGGTAGTCGGTCTGTGTCAGGTAGCAGACGACCAGCCAGATCAGGCCGACGACCATCAGGGTGACCATGGTGGGCACCCACCAGACCGGATTCAGCTCGTCGCTCTTGATCTTCTGCGGCTTCTGCCTCTGTGGCGTGCGCCGCCGGCTCGCGCTGCTCGTCGCCGTGGTGTCGGCGCGGCCCGGGGCCCTGGACGTGCCGGACTTCGTCTTCTTGTCGGCGGGCTTCTTGACGCCGCCCTTGTCGGTCGTCGAGGTCGCAGAATCCTTCGAGGTCTCCTTGGCGGAACCCACCGCGTTCTCCTTGTCGGAATCGCTCACAACTTCTCCTTAAGTACCGGCAGCTACGCTAGAGCGTAGATCACCGGCTCCACCTGGGAAGAAACGCCACCATGACGCAACGGCACAGCCGCTGGCGCTTCGTCGTGCCGGCGATCGCACTGAGCGCCGGTCTGCTCTTCGGCGTGAGCGCGGCAACGTCGCAGGGTGGTGACCTGCGGCCGAGCACGCAGGATCTGGTGACCGTGGTGACCGACGCGAACCGCAAGGTGGAGGTCCAGGCTGGCCAGGTGCGCAACCTGCAGCAGCAGGTCGATGGCCTGACGGCCGCGAAGGCACCCGGCTCTGCCCAGCTGTCGAAGACCGAGGCGCAGGTCGCGGCTCTCACCACGCCAGTGGGGCTGACCCCGGTCACCGGACCGACGGTGACCGTGACCCTGAACGACTCGAAGCGCGCCCCCGACACTCTGCCCCAGGGGGCGAACCTCAACTGGCTGCTCGTTCACCAGCAGGACGTGCAAGGCGTGGTGAACGCGTTGTGGCACGGTGGTGCCACCGCGATGATGCTGATGGACCAACGGGTGATCTCCACCTCGGCCGTCCGCTGCGTCGGCAACACCCTGCTGCTGCAGGGGCGCGTCTACTCGCCACCCTTCACGATCACCGCCATGGGCAACGTCAACGAGCTCAAGAAGTCCCTGCAGGACGACCCGGCGGTCAGCAACTACCGCGACTACGTCGCACTGGTCGGGATCGGCTACGACGTGCAGACCAGCAACAAGACCACCCTCCCGGCGTATGCCGGATCCCTGGACCTGCGCTATGCCAAGGTCCCCAGCACGAAGGGCACCCCGTGACCGACATCCTGGTCGTCGACAACTACGACAGCTTCGTCTTCACCATCGTCGGCTACCTGCAGCAACTGGGCGCGCAGTGCACCGTCGTCCGCAACGACGCGGTGACGCCGCAGGAGGCGCAGTCGTATGACGGGGTGCTGGTCTCGCCGGGGCCCGGCACCCCCGAGGCGGCCGGGGTCTCCATCGCGATGATCAAGGGCTGCGCGCAGCGCAGTCAGCCGATGCTCGGCGTGTGCCTGGGACACCAGGCACTCGGCGTGGTCTTCGGCGCCCGGGTCGGCACGGCGCCGGAGCTGCGGCATGGCAAGACCTCCCGCGTCATCCATGACGGCACCGGGGTGCTCGCCGGGCTGCCGACACCGTTCATTGCGACCCGGTATCACTCGCTCGCGATCGACTCCGACACCGTGCCGGACCAGCTGGCCGTCACCGCCAGGACCGATTCCGGCACGATCATGGCCGTGCGGCATACCTCCCTGCCCCTGGAGGGGGTGCAGTTCCACCCCGAGTCGGTGCTCACACAGGGCGGGCACCGGATGCTGGCCAACTGGCTGCAGAGCTGCGGGATGGCCGATGCCGTGGAGCGGTCCGTGGGCCTCGCCCCGCTCGTGCACCGGACCTGATCAGCCCTACGGCTTCGGTGGCTTGGTGGCCTTCGGGGTGGTGGACGGCGAGGTGCTCGAGGACGGGCTCGACGAGGAGCTCGACGACGGGCTCGACGAGCTGCTGGTCGATGACGGTGGCGGCGGAGTCACCGTGACGGTCGTGGGCGGCACGATGACCGGGGCGGGTGTCCCGACGACAATCGTCACATCGGAGTTCACCGCCACCTTGTTGCCGGCCTCCGGCACATCGATCACCTTGTTGACCTTGGCAGGGTTGGACGTCTCCTTGTAGGCGATCTTGCCGACGAGGTACTTAGCCGTCAGTGCGGCCTGTGCGGTTGCGGGATCCTTACCGACTAGGTTCGTCGGCACCGTGACCTGACCGCTGCTGATGACTAGAGTCACCGTCGACGACGGGTCGACGGCCGTGCCGATCGCGGGGGTGGTGCCGGCCACCTGGTTCGCGGGGAATTTCGTGTTGTCGACCTGCTTCGAGGACGGCGTCACATGGGTGAACCCCTGCGACTGCAGTATCGACATGGCCTGAGACTGCGACATTCCGGCGACATCGGGTATGGCGATGGTGCCCGGCCCGCCGGACACGCTCAGCAGGACCGCGCTGCCCAACTTGGCCTCCGTCCCCCCGGTTGGGTCCTGGTTGATGACGGTGCCCTTGGTGGCGTCATTCTGCACGGACTTGGTCTTCACCGTGAATCCGTCGGACTTCAGGACCCGCGTGGCCTGAGCGAGCGAGAACGTCCGCACGTCTTGGACCTTCGCGGTCTTGGCGCCGGTGTTGCCGTTCATCACCAGATAGCCGATCCCCAAGATGGCGAGCAGCGCACAGATGCCGGCCACGATCCACAGCCCGGTGCGGCGTCGGGGGTGGTCTTCGCCGGACATCTCGGCCGTGTAGTCGGACCGGCGCGCGGGTTCGGCCGCAACGGCTGGAGCGGTGCGGGTCAGTGCGTCGGCTCCTCCGGCACCGGCGGCCATGAGGGACGCGACCGCGGGCTCGCTCGGCTGTTGCCCGGTGCGGACCGTCTGGATATCGGTGCGGAAGTCGCCCGCGGTCTGGTAGCGCGTGTCCCGGGGCTTCTCCAACGCGTGCAGGGTGACCGCGTCCATCTCCCGGGACACGGACTGCTCGAACACCGACGGCGCCTTCGCCGGGTCGGTGATGTGCTGGTAGACCAGGCTGACCGCCTCACCGACAAAGGGGGTGCGGCCGGTGAGCAGCTCGAACAGCACGCACCCCGCGGAGTAGAGATCGGAGCGGGCGTCGACCGTCTCGCCCTGCGCCTGCTCCGGCGAGAGATAGCGTGCCGTGCCGACGACGGCCTGGGCGGACGTCATCGTGGCGCCGGTGTCGGCCAGCGCCCGCGCGATGCCGAAGTCCATCACCTTGACGCTCCCGCCACGCGTCAGCATGACGTTGCCCGGTTTGATGTCGCGGTGGACGATTCCCTTCTCGTGGGAGTACTCCAAGGCGGACAGCACACCCATGGTGATCCGGGCGGCCTCGTCGGAGGACAGCTTGCCCTCGTCGTCCAGGATCTCCCGCAGCGTCTTGCCGTCGATGTACTCCATCACGATGTAGGGCACGTCGATCTTGGCGCCGCCGGTCTCGATGAACACGTCCTCGCCGGAGTCGTAGACCGCCACGATCGCGTGGTGGGTCAGGCCGGCCGCCGACTGCGCCTCACGCCGGAAACGGGTCAGGAACACCGTGTCGCGGGCCAGGTCGGCGCGCAGCATCTTGATCGCGACGGTCCGCCCGAGGCGCGTGTCGTGCCCGATGTGCACCTCGGCCATGCCGCCACGACCGATGAGTTCACCGATCTCATACCGGCCGCCGAGTATGCGGGGTGCTGTGTCGGTCACCAGAGCTCCTTCGGCGTGGTCATCGGCTGGCCAAGACTGACAGGTGAAATGGTTTTGGTGAAGGGACCGGTGTCGGTGGGATGCCCGCCGCCGCCATCCGGACCGTCGCCGCCGCCATTCGTGAGCAGGATGCCGATGACGATCGCCACGATGACCACGACCGCGGCGCCGGCCGAGGCGGCTGCGCATACGGGCTGAATCCCATCCGTTCGCTGTCGGCGACCGCCTGGCGCAGCGCCCGCGCGAACTCTGCGGCGGAGTCCGGGCGGATGCTCGGGTCCTTCTCGAGCGCGGCGTGCACGACGGTCCGCACCGGTGGCGGCACGAACCGGGGCAGCGGCGGCGGAGGCTGGTTCACGTGCGCGAGGGCCAGCGCCACGGGCGCGTCGGCGTAGAACGGCCGCGACCCGGTCAGCATCTCGTAGGCGACGACGGTCAGGGAGTAGACGTCGGTGAGCGCGGTGGCCGTCTGCGCGACCAGCCCGACGGTGTCCGCTGCAGACAGCGTGGCGCGTTCGGCGATGATCTTCGACAAGGGCATGCCAGGCACGTATTCCATGACGAGGTAGGCGATGCCCTCGTCCTCGCCGTAGTCGTAGACCTGGGCGATGTTGCCGTGGGCGAGGGCGGCGGACAGCCGGGCCTCGCCCCGGAAGCGATCGGTGAATCCGATCTCGTCGGTCAGGCCCTCCTTGAGCAGCTTGATCGCCACCGTGCGGCCGAGGATGGCGTCGGTGGCCTTCCACACCTCACCCATGCCACCGGCCGCGATGCGATCGGTGAGCACGTAGCGGCCACTCAGCCGGTCTCCAGGCGCGCTCATCGACCGGTCTTCCGCTCTGCGGGTGACCGGCCGGCGCCCACCGTGTTCGGGATGTTCATTTCGAGGTCACCGCCTGCATCACCTTGCGGGCGATCGGTGCCGCAACGGTGTTGCCCGACGACCCCTGCTTCATGTTTCCGCCGTTCTCCACCACGACGGCCACGGCCACCTGGGGGTTGTCGGCGGGCGCGAACCCGGTGAACCAGTCGTCCGCGATCTGGTTGCCGCCGACCTGCGCGGTGCCGGTCTTGCCGGCCACCTTCATACCTGGCACCCGTGCGTTGCTGCCGGTCCCGCTGTTGACGACGGCCTCCATCATTGTCGTCAGCTGCTGGGCGACGCCCGGTTGGACCGCGGTCGACATCAGCTTGGGGTCGGTGCTTTGGATCACGTCGAGGTTCTTGTCGCGGACGGTCTGGACCAGGTAGGGCGTCATGAGCTTTCCGTTGTTGGCGATGGCGGCGCTCACCATGGCGATCTGCAGCGGCGTGGCGCGCACGTCGAACTGACCGATGGCCGACTGCGCCAGCTCCGGCAGGTTGGGGTTCGCCGGGAACACGCTCGGAGTCACGGCCAGGGGGATCTTCAGGTCCTGGCCCCAGCCGAACTTCTGCGCCTGGTTGCGCACTGCGGCTGCGCCGAGGTTCATCCCGACGGAGGCATAGGCCGTGTTGCAGCTGACCGCGAGCGCGTGGATCAGCGTGGTCTTGTCGTTCGGGCCGCACGGCTGCCCGTCATCGGTCGGCAGCGAGACGGTGGTCTGCGGCAGCTTGAGCCGCGCCGGCCCCGGCACCGTGGTGTTCGGGGTGTACTTGCCGCTCGCCAGGGCGGCGGCGCTGGTGACCAGCTTGAAGGTGGACCCCGGCGGGTAGAGGTTGCCGTTGATGGCCCGGTTGATCAGCGGATTGTTCGGTGCGTTGTTCAGCTGGGTCCAGGACTTCGAGACCGACGTCAGGTTGTGGCTGGCCAGCGGGTTCGGGTCGTAGGTCGGGCTGGTCACCATGGCGAGAATGGCGCCGGTCTTCGGATCGAGGGCGACGACGGCGCCCCGCTGGTTGCCGAGAGCCTCCGCGGCTGCCTGTTGCACCTTGGCATTCAGGGTCAGCTCGACGCTCGCGCCCTGTGGGGGTTTGCCGGTGATCACGTCGACCAGGCGGCGGTAGAACAGCCTGTCGGAGCTGCCGGACAGCAGCCCTCCTTCGGCTTGCTCGATGGCGCTGGCACCGTAGGTGAAGGAGTAGTAACCGGTGACGTCGGCGTAGAGCTTGCCGTTCGGATAGGTCCGACGCCATTTCAGGTCGTCGCTGGTCGGCTTGGAGATGGCGACGGCGTTGCCGCCGACGAGGATCGAACCGCGCTGCTTGCTGTAGGAGGCGAGAAGGGTCCGCCGGTTGCCGGGCCGGTTGTCCAGCGAGTTGGCCTGCACGAACTGGATGATGGTCGCAGCGACCAGCAGCGCGCAGAACATCAGGGCGACGACGGCCCCCAGGCGGCGGATCGGCGAGTTCACTGCGGCCCCCCGAATGTGCACTTTCGCCCGAGGGGCGCACCTCTAGCTGCGCCTTTCGGGCGAAAGTGCACAACTGGAGGCGGTGAGCTGGTTCCGCGGCTGGGGTGATTCATCGGGTCTTCACCACCTGGGTGTCGTCGGTGCCGAGCGTGGGCCCACTTTGTTCGATCGTGGGCTGGCGGGCCTGGTCACTGACACGCAGCAGGAGGGCGATGATCACCCAGTTGGCCAGCAGCGACGACCCACCGGCAGACATGAACGGCGTGGTGAGGCCGGTGAGCGGGATGACCCGGGTCACGCCCCCGATGACCACGAACACCTGCAGCGCGATGGAGAAGCCGAGTCCGGTGGCCAGCAGCTTGCCGAACCCGTCCCTGGCCGCGAGCCCGGCGCGCAGCCCGCGCTCCACCAGAAGCACGTAGAGCAGGATGATCGCGGTCAGCCCGACGAGCCCCAGCTCTTCACCGAAGGACGGGATGATGAAGTCGGAGTTGGCGAAGTAGGTCAGCTCGGGATGCCCCTGGCCCAGGCCGGTGCCGAAAAGCCCGCCGTTCGCCATACCCATGAGTCCGAGGGCGATCTGGTCGCTCATGCCTGGATGGAACGGGTTTATCCAGAGGGTGACCCGCTCCTGGAAGTGGGCGAAGAGCAGGTAGGCGATGTAGCTGCCGGCGAGGAAGAGGATCAGGCCGATGGCGATCCAGGACCGCCGCTCGGTGGCGACGTAGAGCATCGCGACGAAGATGCCGAAGAAGAGCAGGGACGTGCCGAGGTCGGACTCGAAGACGAGGACCGCGAGACTGGCCAGCCAGGCGATCATGATGGGGCCCATGTCACGAGCGCGCGGCAGGGGGAAGCCGAGGATGCGGCGACCGACCAGGGAGAGGGCGTCCCGGGTCTGCACCAGGTAGCTGGCGAAGAAGATGACGACCAGGATCTTGGAGATCTCGCTCGGCTGGAAGGAGAATCCGCCGATGCCGATCCAGATGCGCGAGCCGAGCACGCTGCGTCCGATGAACGGCAGCAACGGCAGCAGCAGCAGCACGAGGCCGCCGAGCGCAAAGGTGAAGGTGTAGCGCCGCAGCCGGCGGTGGTCCTTGATGACGATCAGTAGCACCGCGGCAACCACGATCGACAGGGCGCTCCACATGAGCTGTCGCACTGCGGCACCCTGGCCCAGGGTGTCCCCGTTGGCCAGGTCGAGCCGGTGGATCATCACCAGCCCGAGCCCGTTGAGGAGGGTGGCGATGGGCAGCAGAACCGGGTCGGCGTATGGCGCGCGCCAGCGCAGCACGAGGTGGAAGGCGAGCACGAGCACGGTGAACCCGACCCCCATCGGGACGATGTCGGCGGGCAGCCTGTTCTTGATCGCGATGCCGACATTGGCATAGGCGACCAGGACGATGGCGATCGCGAAGATCAGCAGCACCAGTTCGGTGCCGCGACGGGTGCGCGGGGTGACGGTGCTGACGGTGCTCACTGGGTGCAACTGCTCCCGTCGGGCAGGGCCATCTGGCACTTCACCATCTGCATCCGCATCTGCTCGACGATGCGAATGGCGTCCTGCTTGCTGTCGGCGGTGAGGGTGCCCTCGATCTGGGTCTGGTAGAAGTTGGGCAGATCGGTCAGGGCAACGTCCGAGGTGATGTTGACCGAGTGCAAGGAGATGGGGCCGAGGTTCTCGGGCACCCCTTGA
This sequence comes from Leekyejoonella antrihumi, assembly GCF_007845645.1. Taxonomy (GTDB): domain Bacteria; phylum Actinomycetota; class Actinomycetes; order Actinomycetales; family Dermatophilaceae; genus Leekyejoonella; species Leekyejoonella antrihumi. The sequence goes on along the minus strand of NZ_VCQV01000003.1, from coordinate 114,211 downwards.
TAGATGGTGACCATGCCGTTGTGGGCGGCGACGTAGTACTGCCGCTGGGTCCACGCGTAGCCGAGCCAGGCGCCGACGGCTACGACGGTGATGACCAGCGCGAGGATCCCGAGTCGTCGCAGGAGACGAAATCGATGCGGGCCCTCTTCTGCCAGCACGGGGCCGGTGGGCTCGTCCTCCTCCGGAGGCTCGGCCGGAGGGTTGGCCTCACGGGTCAGGGCGGCGGCCTTCTCGGCGGGGGTGCGTGGCTGAGAGGGTTCGGCCGGCGGCAGGCCGATGGCTCGAGCGGATGCCGCGCCGACGACCTGCGGGGTATGCGAGGTGGGCTCGTCGCTGGGCACCACGTCGGCGACGACCACGGTGACGTTGTCCCGGGCGGACGCCTTCAGGGCGATCGCGATGAGGGCGTCGGCGATGTCGCCCGGCGGGCCCTTTCGGCCGACGATCTCCTCGATCGTGGCGGCCGCGACATAGTCGGAAAGGCCGTCGCAGCACAGCAGGTAACGGTCGCCGGCGTGCGCCTCGCGCATCGACAGGTCGGGCTCGTCGTCCGCGCGGCCGGTCAGGACGCGGGCGACCAGGTTGCGTTGGGGGTGGTGCTCGGCCTCTTGCGGTGTGATGCGCCCGTCGTCCAGCAGGGCTTGGACGAAGGAGTGGTCCTTGGTGATCTGGGTGAACACCCCGTCGCGCAGCAGGTAGGCGCGAGAGTCGCCGATGTTGGCCATGGCGAGCTTGCTGCCGGTGCGCAGGAACGCGACCAGCGTCGTGCCCATCCCCTCCAGCTCGGTGTTCTCGTCCATCTCGTCGCGCAGCCGCTGGTTGGCGTCGGCCACCGCACCGGCAAGGCGTTGGAGGGCCTCGTCGGCCCCGTAGTCCTCACCGTCCAGGTGCACCAGCTCGGCCACGACCGTGGAGCTGGCGAGGTCGCCGGCCGCGTGCCCGCCCATCCCGTCGGCCAGGACGAGCAGGTCGGGTCCGGCGTACGCCGAGTCCTCGTTGCGCGTCTTGGACCCGAGACCGAGGTCGGTCCGCGCCGCATACCGCAGGGCGACTGCCATACGTCCTACTTCCTGACCTCGAGGACGGTGCGTCCGATGCGGATGTGGGCGCCTTCGGTCAGGGGCAGGTGCTCACCGACGCGCTGATTGCCGACGAAGGTGCCGTTGGTCGAGCCGAGATCATCGACGAACCAGCCGTCGCCGTCGCGGTAGACGCGGGCGTGCCGACCCGAGGCGAAGTCGTCACTCAGCACCAGGGTGCACTCGGGGTTGCGCCCGATCAGCACGCCGCTCTCGGCGAGCGGGACGGTGATGCCGCGCATGGACCCGTCGACCACAGCCAGGTGCGTTGGACCCTTGCGCACTGCGCGCGGCGGACGCTTCGGCGCCTCGGTGCGGGTCGATCGGCCGTCTCGGGAGCGGGTGACCACCCGGGAGCCGTAGATGTCGCCACGGAGCACGCCGACGATGCTGAAGATGAACGCCCACAGCAGCACCAGCAGCCCGAGCCGGATGGCCGTGATCGTCAGCTCGCTCACCGATGACCCCCCTCGTGGACGATCATGGAGGTGCGGCCGACGGTGATCCGGTCGGCCTCCTGGACGCGGACACGGTTGATGCGCTCGCCGTTGACGAACGTGCCGTTGGTGGAGCCCAGGTCACTCAGGGTCATGATCAGGTGCGGTCCGTCATTCGTCACCCGGATTTCGCTGTGCCGCCTGGAGATCCCGGGGTCGTCAAGGATGACGTCGACGTCGTCGTCCCGGCCGATGACGGTGATGGCGCCGAAGAGCGGGTAGCGGTCGCCGTCGATGTCCAGCCAGGGGCGCTGCCGCACCCGGCGGGGCGCGGCCGGGCTGACGTTTAGCGCGGAGGTGGGCTGCGGTGCCGACTGTGGTTCCGGCGACGGGTGCCGCGCCGGCTCCGAGAACGGCTCGGCCTGCCAGGGCTCCGGCTCGGCGCGGCGTTGCTGCGGTGGCTCCTGGTAAGAGTGCCTCTCGGCTGCGGGGGGATGCGCGCCGGACGCCTGTTTCGCGATCGAGGGGCGCACCCGGAATACGCCCGTCTCCAGCGTGTCGTTCTCGGTGAACGACACGGTCACGGGTCCGCCCGGACGGTAGCGCTGCGTGTCTGCGTGCTCGGCCGCGGACGCGATGAGCTCGTCGGAGAGGGCACCCTGGTGGGCGGTGAGCCGCACGTAGTCGGTGCTGCTGAGCTCGATCGAGAACAGGTTGGGCACGATCGGGCGGTGGCCCTTGCCGACGCTGGAGGCCCGGTCATCCATGGCCCGGCGCAGGGCGCTCGCAATCTCGACCGGCTGTACCTCCGAACGAAATGCCTTGGCAAAAACTCCGTTGACTCCTTGCTCCAGACGTCGCTCAAACTTGTCGAACAGGCCCACGGGTGCCTCCTTCCCGGTCTCGACTGTGCACGCTCAGCGTCGCAATCCTAACTGTGGACTTGACGCTCACCACCCAGGCACGGGCTCCCGTGGGACGTCAGTTTGGAGATTCCGGGGTCGAAGGGGCAGACTAGGGCCCGCAACTCGCGCGAGTGGCGGAATAGGCAGACGCGCACGGTTCAGGTCCGTGTGCCCGAAAGGGCGTGGGGGTTCAACTCCCCCCTCGCGCACCAAGAAGGGTTTGCTCGGTTTTCGCAAAGAGTCGACAAACTCGAAAACCCGGGTTGACCTGGGGAAATGGCCCGCGACGGACAACCGTCGCGGGCCGTTCGCATGAGGTCGGAGTTCCGTACGCAAGTCCGAGGAGGGGCCATGGCTGAGCCCACCGAAGTGCGGGCCGCCTTTGGCGCCCGGGTGGCGGAGCTGCGTCGCGAGCAGGGTATGTCCCAGGCGGAGTTGGCGGCCGCGTCCGGTGTGGATCGGGTGACAGTCAGTCGGGTCGAGAGAGGGTTGCAGGACCTTGGAGTCGTGCGGCTGGTGGCGCTCGCTGACGCGCTGGATCGCCTTCCAGGAGATCTGCTCGACGGTCAGTAATGCCTGGGACGCATACAGCTGCCTGCGCCAGTATCCGCACAAGGTGAGAACCGACCGAGCATCTGGCCGACCTACTCAAGCGATTACGTGAGCGCGGGATCGATCATGCGTCGTCTACCTGTTGTCCGCGGATAACAGGTAGAAGCATGACGGTGCCGAGATCGAGTGTCTCTCCGAGCTGGCCCGCACCTTCGTAGCGGTCAAGGTCCCCAAATCTGAGAGGTGGCAGTTCTACATCGCCGGTGATGTACAGCTGCCTCTCCTGCCCGTTTCGTGTAGTGGAGCATTGCGGACTGCAATGGTTGCGACCGATGGCCGCCCGGCGCACTCTCATCGTCACGATCGGCTATGACCCGAGCCCAGGATGGCACCGATCGGCCACACTCCGGCGCACTCGAACTCCGATACCCGGACAACGGAGATTCCCAACGGACGAGTCAAGACTGTTGGCACCGTCGGGAAGCCGGTGCAGCCGTCGCTGCAAGCGGTCGAGCTAGGCGAGACACCACGACGGTCACAGGCATCCCGTTCACCGGTCGTCCTACGGACACCGCAAGAGCGGATTGTCAGTGCGTCGGTTTGCAGCAGCGCTTAGGCTGCCATGGTGCACCGCTGGTTCCATGTCTCCTCCACAGCCAACCGCGATTCGATCCGGGTGAATGGGCTGGACTGGACGAGGATGTCCACGGCGTCCGGGATAGCTGGCAGCCGCGTGGCTGAGGAAGCCGGCGTGTTCGTTTGCCAAGACGAGTCCGACGTGGACTTCTTCGCACGGATGAACAACACGGGTGGCCCCATAGACGTGTGGGAGATCACCGGGATAGAGGAGTCGCAGCTGCTGACCTCGGGGTCAGGTTTCTGCTACCTACCCGACACCATCGGGCCTGAGCGCATCACCCTCGTTGAGACCCGGGCACAGCCGGTTGACGCGGACGATGGGCACGACTATCCGCTCGACCAGGCCAACAGCGCCTACCGTAGCGGCGTGACCGTCACGCTCAGCGACGGGCAGGTCCTACCGGCCGCAGCAATTCATGGGTTCTTCCAAAGCCAGGGCGGCCGCGGCGGTCAAGACCGGTAGGGCCCGTCACCACCGGTAACCGCCGTCTTCGACGAGAGATCCATGGATGGCCGATTGTCTTGTGGGCGGCAGTTTGTCTGACCGTTGGCAGGCTTACCCGCCGACCTCGATCCGGACGTGGTGAGATCGCAGTGTGGTCGTGATTCTCTCTGAGCTGGGCTGCGCTCCGTCGTCCGGCTGGCCGGACTGGGTGGGGGCCGCCCCCTACGACCAGGCTTCGCATCCTGGAGCCGACACGACCTGGCCGATCTCCTCGGGCGCGAACTGTCAACGCTATGCGTACGCGGTTCTTGCGCTCTTCGGTCGCGCGGTACCGCCCCACCGCTCCAGCGCGCTCTGGGGCGACCCGAGATTCGCTCATGCACGCCGAGCGGAGGCTCAGCGCCTCGATCTCGCGCTCTTCAACCCGAGCAGCAAGGCGTGGGGTGCTCACGTGGCTATCGTCTTCGAAGGTCGCCTTCTGCACTTGTCCGCCGAGGTCGGATCCCCGGCGCTGTGGACGTGGGAAGAGTTTGGTGCGCGAGAGATACTCCCGTCTCGTCGGGGTGGTGCGTGTTCCACAAAGCGGTGTCGGTTAGGGAACCATCACCGGCGACGAGACGAACGATTGCAGCCGTGACCGTCCGAGGCTGTCCCGGCACCCTCTGATTGGGACTGCACCGCCTGGATACCGCTCGTCACGTGCCGCCGCCCGTGATGTTGATCAGATCTCACCAGTTACTCGAGGTGGCGTAAGTACCGCCATGGCGAATCGCAGAAGCTGCGGTGGTGCATCACGAGGTCGAGGTCATCCCAGGCGCGTCCGTGGCATCCGTCGTCGTCGAGTTCGAGGACGGTCGCCCCGGGCAGGCTCGCGATGATGGGCGAGTGCGTCGCAACGAGCACCTGAACACCGCCATTGGTCATCTCATGAGCTGGCCGACCAGGCGCAGTTGCGCAGTGAATGACAAGCCGGCCTCGGGCTCGTCCAGCACGTAGAAGCCGTCTCCGCGAAACCGCTTGGTCTCAAAGAGGGTGCGGAATGCCTCTCCGTGACTGAGCCGATGCAACTCCGGATCCAGGGTCGGACCTTCATTGCGCGTGCCGTCCAAGAACGTGAACAGGCCATGCATCGTCTCGGCGCGCACGAAGTAGCCCCACCGTGAGGCGCCGGCGCCTCGAACGAGCTGAAGCCAGTCGTGCAGTGGGGACTCGCTTGTCCAGGTGGTGTGGATCGCGCCGGTCGATCCACCTTCGCCGTTCATGCCGAATGCCATTGCGATCGCTTCGACCAGCGTCGACTTATCCGTGCCGTTCTCTCCGACCAACACGGCTGCCCGAGACAGGTCGAGACCCTCGTCAAGCAACTGCCGCACGGGCGCGAGGGAGGTCAGCCACTCTGATTCGATGACGGCATCAGGCCGCGCCTCGACCCGCCGCACCGGCGTGGGTGTCATCGACTCATTCGCCACAGTCGCAGACTACGGGCACGGACCCGCTCGGCCCTCCGCACCGCAACCGCCGCCAAGAACAAATTCGGTTCTGCCGCTGATCCCGCGGTTCTCCGAAAGCCGATGGCTCTGTAGCACTTTCGGTGGTACCGGGCGTGTCTGCTCCGGATCGGCGTGCTTGCCTGGCCAGCATGGGTGGTGAGTGATACAGCGAATTCCCTGGTCGAGACGGTCTTCTCGGGTCTGTCCGCGTTGAGGATCGACGGCGTCGAGGACGCCGGTGACGCGATCGTGGTTCACGCGGCCACCCGGGACCGCCCGGTGGACAGCCTCTCCTGCGGGGCGCCCGCGAGCAGCGTGCAGGCGTTCCACGAGCTTCTACCTGCGGATGTGCCGGTCGATGGGCGGCGCGTGCTGGTGCGGGTTCGGGTGCGTTGGATGCGCTGCCGCACGGGCACGTGCGCGCGAAAGACGTTCCGGGAGCAGATCCCCGGCCTGTTGGAGCGATACCAGCGTCGCACGGTCCGGTTGACCGAGCAGCTAGCTGCGATCGTCGCCGAGCTGGCCGGCCGCGCGTCAGCGCGGCTCGCGCCTGCCGTCGGGATCGCCGCCGGGAAGGACACCGCGGTCCGTGCCCTGCTGGCCATCACGCTGCCCGACCGGCCTGTCCCGCGGGTGCTGGGGATCGACGACTTCGCTTTGCGTCGCAGTCACGAGTACGCGACCGTGCTCATCGATGCCGTCAGCGGTCAGCGCATCGACGTGCTACCCGGCAGGGGCGCGCAGGTCGTGACCGACTGGCTTCGTGAGCATCCCGGGGTGCAGGTCGTGTGCCGGGACGGTTCGGCGAGCTACGCGCAAGCGATCCGCAACGCGCTGCCCACCGCGGTGCAGGTCAGCGACCGGTGGCACCTGTGGCACGGCCTGGTCGAAGCGACATTGAAGGAAGTAGCAGCGCACTCAACCTGTTGGGCAGGGGCGACCGGCCTGCAGGACGGGCGGCGGGCGGCCACGACCGCGCAGCGATGGTATTTCCCCAAGCACTTCGTGCAGGGCGGTACCCCCAGGTGCACGACCTGCTTGACCACGGCGTCGGCCTGGGCGACTGCGCCCGCCGGCTGAACCTCGGAATGAACACGGTCAAAAGGTACGCCCGGGCGGCCAAACCGGAGCGACTACAACGCGTCCCGCGGTACCGACCCACCCTGGTCGACCCCTACCGGGAACACCTGCGACGACGCCGCGCTGAGGACCCCGGCGTGAAAGTTACCCAGCTGCTGACCGAGATCCGTCAGTTGGGCTATACCGGTCATGCGAACCTCCTGCGGCGCTACCTGAATCAGGGCCGAGCCGACCAAGACCATGCTCACCTATCACCACGGCGAGCGACCCGGCTGCTGTTGACCAAGCCACGCAACCTGACCAAGCAGCAACGTGAGTGTCTCGACCGGCTTGCGTCCGCATGCCCCGAGATGACCGCGCTCCGTGACCGCGAGAAGGCATTCGCGCGACTGCTGACACCGCGAAAGACCAACGCTGCCAGGCTAGACGAATGGATCCGCGACGTGCACGCTGCCGATCTGCCGCACCTGCAGTCCTTCGCCCGCGCCCTGCAACAAGACCATGCCGCGGTTGTCGCAGCATGCACGACGCCCCATCACAACGGCAGGACAGAAGGCGCGAATACGCGCACCAAGATGCTCAAACGGCAAATGTACGGCCGCGCCGGATTCCCGCTGTTAAGCCACCGAATCCTCCTCGCCTGAACCACCATCGAAAGTGAGCCAGAGCCAAATTTGCGATAGTCCCCCGCCGCGGTCTTGACCTGCCGGCCGGGGCCGACACCGCGGGCCAGGGTCACCCCACTCGTGTTCGACCGCGTGGGGGTCGGCGTAGGGCGTTCAGCGCAGCCCCGCGAATGGCATGCTGCACTGGGTCGCTGACCGGGTCTGGCAGGTGCACCAGAGGCCGGATGATGGCGCCTAATGCGGCGTACCCGCGGGCCTCGGCCTGAGGGTCGACAGCGCTGGTTGGATCGAGCAGGTGGACGAGTCGCTGAGCGCTGGTGGTGAACCAGGTGTCCAGATCCAGGGCGTGCCGGGACGCGATGTCACGGGCGAGCAGGTCGGCAGCCGCGCGGGTGTCGGTAAGCAGACCCAGCAGAGTGTCGAGGACCACCGTGGGGGTGGGTGCCGGCCGGCGGTGTTCGAGTTCGTCCAGCGCGCTCTCGAGGCCGGTGGTGAACGGCTCAAGCAGGGTGGCGAGCAGGATCGGTTTGGAGGTGAAGTGGTAAAGCACCGCACCTCGAGTGATTCCGACGCTCGCACCGATCTCAGCCAGCGAGGTGCGGTCATACCCGAACTGTCGGAACTGTTCCTTGGCCGTCGCGAGGATGCGAACGCGGACCCGCTCGGCGTCAGCCTGCCGGCTCCCGCCCGAGCTCTGGTTACCGTGGGTGGGGTGGGACTTTGGCGTCATCTGCGGCTCCCAGGAGTGGTTGATGCGTGCGCTGGTCGATCGTATCTGACTGCCCGGTAAGTCAAGTAGCTTGAGCGCTGCGACCCGTCGCAACGGTGCGCGGCGTCCGGTCGCCTTTGGGGTCGCAACGCGTGGCAGCCACATCAACTACGAGATCCACAGCTGGTGGCCGATCTTGGCGCGCTCGGGCCTGAGGGGTCGGTTCGTCGCAGGGCTATCACCGCGACTAGGAGCGCGGGTAAGTAACCGTGTTTTGGGGTCGTGCAGGGTTCGATTGGTGGGTTCCGGGTTGTTGACGTGACGACGTGGCCCGGGGCCGAGTTGACCCGTTATGGAGGCATTTCGGGCGTTTGAGGTCGCCTTCCTGCTGGTCAAGAGGGCTCGTGAGCCCCTGTTGTCAGCTGGTGGCCAGGCTGGCCAGCCGTCGATCCCGAGGTGGCGGTGGAGCTTGCGGAGGTTGTGGCACGCGGCGAGCAAGGACCATTCACTACGAGCCTGGTCCAGGCCGCGTAGCAGTAGGTGCTGCCCGTTTTGCAGGGTGCCCATCTGCCCGAACACCGGCTCGACGATCACCTTCCGCCGCGCGTACACCCGGTGTCCCTTCTTCGTCTTCAACTTCCGAGCCATCCGCTGCTTCGGTGTCGCATCGTTGGGGATCCGCCCCCGCGGCGACACCGGGGTCGGGTCCTCGTGCTTGGTCCGGCCGGGCGCGATGAAGAACTCGGTTCCCGTCTGCTCAGCGAACTCGGCGGCCTGGGCGAGGTGGTCCCCACTGGTGTAGCCGGCGTCGGCGAGCACCTGCCCAGGAGCGGAACCCGTGTTGGTAGTGGCCCGCTGGACCATCGGGCTCAGATGGCCCACATCGGCGGCGCAGTCGCTCACGTCGGTCGCGATGATGACCTGGTGATCCGCGTCGACCACGGCCTGCCCGTTGTAGCACCGGTGAAACGACCCGTCCGAGGTCTTCATGATCCGAGACTGCGGGTCCGTGAAGTTGCGTTGCGCCCTCGCCCGCGGCACCGCCTTCGCCCGCGCGTCCGCGACCTCTTGTCTGTCGTATCGTCGTCTTCGTCCTTGGCCGCCGCAGTGGCGCGGGCCCGGTCCTCGGCCCGATCGCGGGCCTCCTGCTCCAGGGCCGCCTTCGCTTCACGGATCTTGACCAACCGCGACTCCCGGTGCCGTAGCTCCTCCAGCAGCTCGTCCCCGCGCCGGTCCTTGCCGAACGCGGCGTCCTCGGCGGCATCAAGGTCCTCGGCCTCACCGAGCAGGTCGGAAACCTCCTGGGCCAGGATCTTCTCCCGCTCGCTCATCCGCGCGTAGCTCATCGCCTTACGCCGCGACGCGTTCGCCCGCAGCTTCGTGCCATCCAGGGCGACCCGGCCCAGGGACACCATTCCCGCGGCCTGACACAGGGACAGTGCTTGGACGAACAGGTGCCCCAACGCCGACAGGTGCCGTTTGCGGAACCGGGCCACCGACCTAAAGTCCGGCACCGCCCCGGCGGCCAACCACCGAAAACGCGACCACATCGGTGCACGCGGCCTCGATCTTCCGGGACGAGCGCACCCGGTCGTATACCCGTACAACAGAACACGCACCATCAACCGTGGATCGAACGGCGGGCCACCCTTACGGTTCGTGTACGCGGCATGAATCCGCGACAGGTCCAGGTGCTCATCGACCAGGTCCGCGATAACCCGCGCCAGATGATCCGCCGGCAGCCACTCATCCAACGACGGCGGCAACAACAGATCTTGGCGCGGATCGAACGCGCGGAACGTCTTATCCACCGGGCCCTCGACCACCGGTCGCCGGGTCCCCTCCCCACCCGGGGTCACATCGAACAGCACATCATCGTTCTCGTCGATCGGCGCGCCAAATTCTCTCAAAACCTCGCCCGCGACACCCGCACCCCGACCGGAGCGTTACTGACCCGCGCTCCTAGCGCTCCTTGGGTCCGCGGAGCAAGTCGGGTCGCATGTCGGTTGACAGTCCTACCCACAGCGCGAGAATATTGACTTTCGAGTCAGTCAGTCAAAGGGGGGGCCGGTTCGGCTCCGCGGGATCGAGGCTCACGATGACGCTGTCCGTCGACCAGGTCGGCGCCCCAGCGCACGGTCCGTCTGGCCGCTATCTAGCGGTCGAGCAGGGGATCGTGAGTGAGACCGCCGCGCTGCCATCCTCCTCGACCAGGCGAACGGCTGGAACAGCCGATCCCGAACGGCGCACCGTCGACCGACCGCAACGAATGTCGCGAAGCGGTCAGCAAGACATTGCTTGTCAGTCGATCACTCGCCTGGCACTGGTGGACGGCGTCGTCGTACATCTGGAGGGAGGCCTCCTCATCACCGACTTGCCCCTCGGAGTGCAGCGCTTCGTCGCCCTGCTGGGGTTGGCCGGCCGTCCGGGCCGGTCCACCGTCGCGGGGTACCTGTGGCCCGAAGTGCCGGAGGAGGTGGCGCAACGGTCCTTGCGTACGACCCTGTGGCGAGTGCAGCGTTGCCTTCCTGGACTGGTTGATAGCTCCGGGGGCGCACTCGCGGTCAGTTCGCGCGTCTCTGTGGACGTGCACGAACTCACCGACTGGGCCTGCAGTGCCATCGATCCCCACACTCCGGTCGACGAGTGCATCCGTCCAGGATGCTGGTTCTACGGTGACCTGCTGCCCGGGTGGTACGAGGACTGGGTACTGCTCGAACGCGAGCGGCTGCACCAGTTATGCATGCATGCCTTGGAGACGCTGTCGGCCAAGCTCACCCGGGCGGGCCGCTACGGCGAAGCCGTGGATGCCGCACACGAAGCCATTCGCCTCGGTCCGCTGCGCGAGAGCGCGCACCGGGCCCTGATCCAGGCGCACGCGGAGGAGGGCAACACCGGAGAGGCGCTGCTCGCCTACGAGCGCTTCACCGACCAGCTCGCCGAGGAGCTGGGCCTGGCCCCGTCGGTCCAGATCGAGGCCCTGGTGCGCGAGCTGACCTACGCGCGGACGATCCGCCGGCCGGCTGCTTCGCCCAGGGGCTGAGCGGGCACCGTCGCGCGCCCGAGCGCGAACGCACCTGGTGACGTTTCGGTGATGCCCGGTGAGGAACGTCCTCACTGTCGTCGCGCAACGCGGTCGAGCACCCCACCCGCTCAAAGGAGGGCCCCATGCCCATCCGACCGAACCACCGCCCCGTACCCGGCAGTGCCCGCACGCTGCCTGCGGCCCGCCGCATCGGCGTCCCGCCACCGCACGAGCTCATGCGGGTCACGGTCGTTCTGCGGCCGCGCGGCCACGGCCTCGGGGCGAAGGTGCAGCAACTGCGCCAGACACCGCCGCATGCCCGCCAGCACCTCACCTCCGCGCAGTTCGCCCAGCAGTTCGGCGCCGACCCCCGCGACCTCGAGGCCATTCGGCGTTTCGCCCGCAACAACGGGTTGTTCATCGTCCGCGTCTACCCGGCCCGGCGAACCGTCGTGCTGGGCGGAACGGTCACGCGGATGCAGGCGGCCTTTGGCGTCGACCTGGCGCTGTTCGCCTCGCAGCACCAGGTCTTCCGTGGTCGTAGCGGTCCGGTGCACGTGCCCGACTGGCTGCACCCGGCCGTGACCGCCGTCCTCGGTCTGGACAACCGGCCACAAGCGCGGCCGCACTTCCGCATGGGCCGGGTGCTCGGGCGCTTCGCACCCCGGCAAGGGCCAGCCGGCAGTTTCACCCCGCGACAGCTTGCCCAGCTCTACGGCTTCCCACCCGGTGCCGGATCAGGACAGACCATTGGCATCCTCGAACTCGGTGGCGGATACCGGCAGGCCGACCTGCAGACCTTCTTCGGTGGGCTTGGCCTCGGCGTCCCCACGATCGTGGACGTATCGGTCGACGGCGGCGCCAATGCTCCGACCGGCAACCCGAATAGCGCCGACGGCGAGGTGGCTCTCGACATCCAGGTCGCCGGTGCGATCGCCCCCCAGGCCAAGATCGTCGTGTACTTCGCACCTAACACCGATCAGGGGTTCGTCGACGCGATACTCACGGCCACACACGACCAGACCAACCGCCCATCGGTCCTCTCGATCAGCTGGGGTTCGGCCGAGCCCAACTGGTCGCAGCAGGCACTGGGTGCCATGAACCAGGCCCTGCAGTCCGCGGTTACCACCGGGCTGACCGTCTACGCTGCGGCTGGGGACAACGGCTCGGGGGACGGTGTCGGCGACGGCGGAGCACACGCCGACTTTCCCGCGTCCAGCCCCAACGCTGTCGGCTGCGGCGGTACCTTCCTCAGCGCGGCGGGGGGCCAGATCACCTCGGAGGTGGTGTGGAATGCGCCGGGTAACGGTGCCACCGGCGGAGGCGTGAGCAGTCGCTTCCCGGTTCCTCCCTACCAGCAGTCCATCAACCCGACCTCGGCGAACCCACCACCGCTGCACGGTCGCGGTATACCGGACGTCGCCGGCAACGCAGACCCGCGGTCCGGCTACCAGGTCGTCGTGGACGGTCAGGCCAGCGTGATCGGTGGCACGAGTGCAGTGGCGCCCCTGTGGGCGGGGCTGACGGCGTTGCTGCAACAGCAGCTCGGCCACGCGCTGGCTCCGATACACCCGCAGCTGTATGGTGCGGCGGCCGCCTTCCGCGACATCGTCGCCGGGTCCAACGGTGCGTACTCTGCGGCGCCCGGTTGGGACGCGTGCACCGGTCTCGGTACTCCACGGGGTAAGGCGCTGTTGCAGTCGCTCTCGGGCCAGCACCCGCCAGTGCCGCACCCGCCAGTGCCGCACCCGCCAGTGCCGCACCCGCCAGTGCCGCACCCGCCAGTGCCGCACCCGCCAGTGCCGCACCCGCCAGTGCCGCACCCCCCAGTGCCGCACCCCCCAGTGCCGCACCCACCAGTGCCGCCGGTACCGCATCCGCCGACACCGACGCCGACACCGACACCGACACCGACACCGACACCGACACCGACACCGACACCGACACCGACACCGACACCGACACCGACACCGACACCGACACCGACACCCACGCCGACACCGACACCGACACCGACACCGACACCGACACCGACACCGACACCGACACCGACACCGACACCGACACCGACACCGACACCAGCACCAGGACCGGCGCCCGGACCGCAACCAGCACCAGCACCAGCACCAGGACCGCAACCAGCACCGGGACCGCAACCAGCACCAGCACCAGGACCGCAACCAGCACCGGGACCGCAACCAGCACCAGCACCAGGACCGCAACCAGCACCGGGACCGGGACCGGCGCCCGGACCCGCCGGCGGTGAGGTGCGACGTCCGGGCAAGCTCCCGCCGCGAAAGGCGACGAAGCAGGCGGGCCGGCCGCCCACGAGTCGTCGACCAGATGCGGGATCTTGATTCGCGATCGACCGAACTCGGTCGCGCTGACGGTATGCGGGCCGTCGGCGCGACCACGTTGGGCCGACGGGGCGGCGCCATGAGGCGTCCTCACGTGTCATACCTGATCTGCACTAACGCGCGGTCGGGCAGTTGGCTGCTCGCCGAGGCGATGCGCTCCACAGAGGTGGCCGGGCGCCCGGAGGAGTTCTTCAACCCGTCGCTGAGGCCGCTGTACCTGCGCGACCTGGGCCTTGCCGCGGATGCGCCGGCCGATGAGGTCTTCCGGCGCATGCTCGACGCCGGCACGACCGACAACGGGATCTTCGGCGCCAAGGTGCACCGCATGCAGTTCGGTGCCATGCTCGATGTGCTGCGGGAGGTCACCGGAGACAAGGACGCCGACGAGGTAACGCTGTTGGCCGGCGTCTTTCCCGCCCTGACGCTCATCCATCACCGACGGATCGATCGGGTGGGGCAGGCGCTGTCGTGGTATCGCGCGCTGGCGACAGACAATTGGTGGCATGTCGCGGGGATGCGCGACGTGAGGGGTGAGGACGGCATCACGCTCGACGTCGACCGTGTCGCCGCGCTCGAACGCCGCCTGTGCGCTGATGATGCCGCCTGGACGGAGCTGTTCGCGCGAGCCGCCCTGCCCGTCATCACCTCGACCTACGAAGACCTCATCGACGATCGCGAAGCAACCGTGCGCCGACTCGTCCGCGCAGTGGGTGGTCCTGCGGATGTGACCGTACCCCGACCCGCACTCGTCCAGCAGTCAGACCGGACGACCGAACGGTGGCGCGCGCGGTACACCCGCGCAGCCCGGTCACGGCAACGGGCGGGGCGAGCCGGCGCGAGCATCGTCGTGGTGACGCACGACGAGGGCGCGAACCTGCTGCGTACCGTGGCTGCACTGCGCCGCACCACGCCGCCGTGCACGGAGATCGTGGTTGTGGACGACTGCTCGTCGGACGGCAGCGTCGAAGACACCGCGACCCGCCACCCCGGCGTGCGGCTAGTGCGTACGCGTGAACGGCTCGGCGTCGCCGGTGCTCGCAACGCCGGGGCGGACGTGGCGTCCGGCGACGTGGTGGTCTTCAGCGACGCGCATGTGCAGCCGTTCGAGGGGTGGCTTCCGCGCCTCCTCGACGCGCTGCAAGATCCCGAGGTCGCCGAGGTGGCACCCACGGTCTGCGACATGCACCAGCCGGCAGTTCGCGGCTTCGGGTTCACGTGGCCAGGCCTCGGCATGGAGGTCCGCTGGCTGCGGGAGCGGCCCTCTGAGCCGGCCGAGGTCCCGTTCATCTGCGGCTGTTTCCTGGCGATGCGCCGGGCGACATTCGATGAGCTCGGCGGTTTCGACAACGGCATGGTGCGCTGGGGCTCGGAGGACGCAGAGTTGTCCATGCGCGTGTGGCGGCATGGGCTGCGCTGCCTCGTCGTCCCCGATGCCGTTGTCTCCCATCTGTTCCGACCCACGTTCGGCTACGCGGTCGAGTGGGAGCACACCCTGCACAACATGCTGCGCCTGGCTGCCCTGCATTTCCCGCCCGACCTGCTCACGTCCACCATCGAGCGCTTCCAAGACCACGCGGCCTTCCCGGCCGCGATCGCCCGGCTCGACTTGACCGACGTGCAAGAACGCCGCGCTGGCCATGAGCGCGGGCACACCCGGGACGGCCGGGCGTTCTTCGACCGATTCGGCATTCCGATGCCGGCACCGGCGGCTGGCCCCAAACGAGACGAGTGCGGCCCGCCCGGACGCCGTCTCACATCAGTCCTCGAAGGACAAGCGCCGCAAGCGTTCACGGAAGGGGTCCTCTAATGAACGAAAGTAGAGCCATCAGCGCCGTGCTGCCTCGTGCGCGGGCGTTGGTGCTGGACCGCTGGCAGGTCGTCTACGTGATCACGCCCAAGGCGATGTGCACCAGCATTTTGTGGCTGATGGCCGGCCTGCAGGACGAGGATCTCGCAGCGACGGCGCACAGCCGGACCGCCGAGGTCACACGCGCCATGGCCGTGCACGACGCCACCGCCTGGCAACACACACCGCTACTGCACGAGCTGCCAGAGGAACGGATCGCGCAGCTGACAGGCGACCCCGGCTGGTTTCGCTTCGCGGTGTCCCGACACCCCGTGGACCGGTTGTGGTCGGCCTGGCAGTCCAAGTTGCTGCTCCGCGAGCCCGCCTACGCCGCGCGGTATACGACCGCGCGCTGGTGCCCGCGGCCGCTGGCGGACGTGCCGCCCAGCGCGGATGGTTGCGCCATGCTGGCCGAGGACTTCTCGGCGTTCGTGACCGCCCTCGCCGACGATCCGCAGTTGCTGAACGCCGACCAGCACTGGGCACCTCAGGCGTACCTGCTACAGCCGGACGCCTTTCCTTACACCGAGCTAGGGCGCGTGGAAGACGTGGCCGCGACATTGGGTCGCCTCGAACGACACCTGCGCGCCCGCGGCCGGCCCGGCTCGCTACAGCCTCGCCACCGCAACGCTGGGCTCCTCCCCCGCCAAGCCGTCCTCCGCGACAAGAAGCTGCTGCGCCGCGTAGAGGCGCTGTATGCCCTCGACATGGATCGCTTCGGTTATCAGCCGGCCGATCCGGGGTGCCTGCCCACGGAGCAGATCACCGCCGTCGCAATGACGGCGCTGAGCGAGCTCGCCGACCGGCACGAGCGGATCGGGGATCTCTACCGGCTGCTCCCGCCGACCCGCGCGACCACGTCGCAGCCGACGGCGGCTCGCCGGCCGACGTCCACGTCGTCGCAGCCTCAACCGGCAGTGAGCCTGATCGTCCTGACCGACGCAGCGACGCCCGAGCTGGCCATCCCCGAGGACGTGGAGTGCATCTGCCTGCCGGCCCCGCCGTCCCCGTCGACGACGGCACAGCCTCGTGATCTACGAGTGACACCACAACCGTCGGTGCCCGCAGCCGCAAGGCGATTCCAGGCCGGCCTGGACGCGACCACCGGTGACATCGTCGTGCTCTGCCGGGACGTCCTCGCGCTGTCGCCGGGTTGGCCCGGGCGGGTGCGCCGCGCGCTGAATGATCCGGATGTCGGTCTTGTCGGAGCGCTGATAGAGCCGGCGGGCCAGCCGGAGCTGCGGCTGGTCGGCGTCGAGTTCGTCGATCAAGTGCTCAACTGCCGCTGGCGCACCGCGCGCGCCGACGAACATACCGGTGCCGAGCCCGTGGAGGTGCCGCTGGTCTCAAGCACGTTCCTCGCCGTGCGCCGCCGCACGTTGGCCTACCTCGGCGGCCTGGACACCGGCATGCGCAGCGACGCCTGGCACGACGTCGAACTATCCATGCGGGCACGGCGATGCGACCTGGCCACGGTGGTGCTGCCCGATGTTGTCGCGGTCTGGCACGCTCCGGCGGCGGCTGAGGCCACCTTGGAGTATGTCTATGATCTGCTCAGGCTCGCTGCGGTGCACTTGGAGAGGGAGCGATTCGCCGACCTGGTCGCGGCCCTGCGCGTCTCTCCCGTACTGCCGGCGGCACTCGCGAAGGTGTTGACGTCGGACGTCGGCGCCCGCCGCACCCGGATGGATGTCATCGCTCTGCAGCCGGCGGCGCTCCTGCTCACCGCACGGACGGCGGACGGCGTGCGGGACGGGCTGGCGTCATGACCGGTCGCACGACCTACGCGTCGGTCAACCGCCGAGGGTGGGACTCGCTATCCCGGCGCGGCTGCGACTCCTCCCAGATCGTCTCGGCACATGCCCTCGATCACGCGCAGGAGATGCTGGACCGCAACGGGTGGCTGCCGTGGGATCGGCTGCGGACGATCCTGTGCCT
Source organism: Leekyejoonella antrihumi (assembly GCF_007845645.1). GTDB lineage: Bacteria > Actinomycetota > Actinomycetes > Actinomycetales > Dermatophilaceae > Leekyejoonella > Leekyejoonella antrihumi. Next base: position 97,083 of record NZ_VCQV01000003.1, on the reverse strand, counting down.
TGCCGCCGCTGGGGGCCAGCAGGGGCCCTTGTTCGCCTCGCTCGGCTACGAGGTCACCGTGGCGGACAACTCGCCGACCCAGCTGGCTCAGGACGAGCGCGCGGCGTCCCGGTACGGTCTGGTCATCGAGACCGTGCTCTGCGACGCCATGGAGTGCGCGCCCCTGCGCGGCCGCACCTTCGACCTCGTCTACCAGCCGGTGTCGACGCTCTACCTGCCTGACGTCCGCGGCTGTTACGCACAGGTCGCGCAACTGCTCCCCCCCGGCGGCCTGTACTGGAGTGAACACTGGAACCCAGTCGAGATGCAACTCGACGAGGCCCTTGCGTGGGATGGGACCGCCTACCGGCTGTCGCATCCTCAAGACGTCGGCCCGCTGCCCGCGCCCGCTGGCTCGACACCGGAGGACGCCGTCTGCTGGCACTACATCCACCCGCTGAACGACCTGCTCGGAGGCATGTGCGCTGCGGGCTTCGCGATCCTCGGCTTCGCGGAACGCCCCGGCGCGGACGCGTCTGCGCCGCCAGCGACCCGGGCTCATCTGGGGGCCTACATTCCCGGCTTCTTCGCCGTACTGGCCCGCAAGCACGGCGCGCGAGGGTCCAGACCATGACCATGCCGGAACCGCGCACGTTGCAGGCCGTCAACGACCTACAACCGCTACTCCAGGCGCGCCGGTGGCGTTGGCGGGCCACTCCGTTTCCCCACATCGTCGCCGAGAACGTCTTCGTCCCTGACGTCCAGGAGGAGTTAGCGCGAGACTTCCGCACGCTGTACGACCAGCGCACAACAGCCGGCTACAACACCCAACACGACTTCCTCGGCACCTCGCTGATCTCCACGCAGTGCGGCTCGCTCGAAGTCTTCATCTCACCGGCGTGGTACGCGCTGTTCACGCGCCTATTCGGGATCAACGAGCCGGGATTCCTCACCGCCGGCGTACACCGGCACCGACCAGGTAGCCGGAATGGCTTTCCGCACAACGACATCTTCCCGGAACGGCTCGACGTCGGGCCTGGCCGCGGCGACGTCCTGCGCTTCGGCGGTCCGGTCGCGGGCAAGTCCGTTCGCGCTGTCGCCATCCTCTACTACCTGAACAACGGCCCATGGGCCCCTGGGGACGGCGGCGAGACCAGCTTGTACTGGGATTGGAAGGACGGGGTGGATACGCCAGTCGACAGCGTCCCACCCCGGGACAACACCCTGTTCGCCTTCAGCTGCAACCCGCACTCTTACCACTCGTTCCGCACCAACCGGAAACGGCGCGACAGCGTGATCAGCTTCGTGTACCGGGGGGTGGACGACTACGTGCAGCTCTGGGGGGACGAGGGGCTGCGCCAATACGCCGAGTACGGGAGGCACCATGCGTGACGCGAGTAGGGCGGCCTCGGGGCGGAAGGTCTGCCTACTGACCGGAGCGGCGGGCATCCTTGGCGCCACGTTCTGCCGCCGTTGGCGGCACGAGTACGACATCTGCGCCGTCTACCGAGGAGGCCGGCTCCAGGTTCCGACGCAAGAGGAGTGGTTTATCGACCCGCTGTCGCCTCACGCCGCACTGCGCGAGAACGACAACCCGGTCTTCGCCGTGAAGTCAAACCTTCGCGAGCCGGCCGAGGTGCAGCGCGTCGTCGACCTCGCCCTGGCCCGCTTCGGCCGGATCGATCTCGTCGTGAACGCCGCCGTGCACGTGGACCGTGACCGCCTCACCAGCCTCGCATCGTCCAGCGATCTGCTCGACGAGACCTTCGCCGTCAACGCCACCCTGCCCATCCAGCTTGCGGCGATAGTCTGCCGGCAGTTCTGGCAGCACAGCCGGCAAGACAACCAGGCGTGGGGACGCAACGTCATCAACCTGTCAAGCATGGCATCCCTCGGAGTGGTCGCGGGTGTAGGCCTGTCGGCGTACAGCGCTTCAAAGGCCGCCCTCAACATGCTCACCGCACACCTCGCCGCCGAGCTCGCGCCTATCGGCGTGCGCGCCAACGTCCTTGCGCCCACAAGCTTTCCGCAACTCGTCCCGACATCCCTGGTCGCGGACACAGTGGTCGACCTCGACCGCAGCGATCTGACCGGCTGCATCGTACAGCTGGACGAGAACGGGCTGCGGGAAACGCCCTCGGCGCCGTCCGCGCTCCACTTCTGAGCGGGCGTCATCCGCGCCGGTGTGCCACCGGACGGGTGTCGAGCCCGAGGACTGCAACGACGTGGCCAGCGAGCGTCCGCGGCAACCGAACCGGCCCGTCCGGTACCAGAGAAAGCGGACCTTCGGCGGTGCGCCATTTGGTCAGACGTACGCCGAAGCAGCACTCGACGGCAGACACCGCGCCGGACAGCCGCACGGCTTCCGGGGCGACGCCGGCCTCGACCGTCAACCCACAGCCCGAGGCCCGATCGGCCAGCGCCATGACCACTTCAGGTGACGGCACAACGGCGGTCGAGACCTCAGGGACGCCCGTATCCGGAAGTTTCAGGTAGATCGTTACCGTCAATCGCGCGGCCGGATCGGGACGTCCGGCGGGCTGGTCCCCGGGCCGGGGCTCGGGGACCTCGCCGAGCGGAACGAGTTCCGCGTCCGAGTGTGCCCGGCCAGCCGGCGAACCAACGCCGCCCGCGTCGTCCCGCTGTTCCATACACGACAGGATAGGACGACGCACGCCGCCGGAGGGGGGCCTAATAGTCGGGCCAACTTCCAGAACCGCGACGTGATCGTCTCCCTCACCAACGCATGTCGGATCGGGCCGCGCACCACGCTTGCCGAACGCGAACGACCCAAGCATCTCTCTGGGCCCAGCGCCTCACGTTCGATGCACACCTGACACTCAGGTCCGGGTGGCGGAGTGCCCTACTTCGTGACGGGTCTGACGAGGTGACCGGGGAGGATCTGACACCACGGGTACTGCGGGAGGCGTTCGCCGCGTTCGCGGGAACGCACGCGAAGGCCTCGATCGGCCGGGCCTGATCACCATCTGGAAGGTCGGCGAGTCGCGCAACCCGAAGGCGCATGCTCCGGACTGGGTCGGCTTCGTGGTCTTCACCGCGTCACTGAGTCTGCTGGTCTACGCACTGATCGAGTCCGGTCGCAGGAGCTTCACCAACCCAGTGGTCTTGGCATGCTACGCCGCGGCCGCGGTGCTGATGGTGGGGTTCATCCCACGTGCCGATCCGCTTGCTGATCGGGCCCGGCCTGGCACTGACGGCTGTCGGGATGTTGCTGATGCGTGGACTGGACGCCGGAACGTCCTGGACCCACCTCATCCCCGGGTTCATCGTCGCCCGGTGTCGGGGTCGGGCTCGTCAACCCGCCGCTCGCCTCGACAGCGGTCGGAGTCGTGCCGCCGCGACTGGCCGGTATGTCATCGGGCATCAACAGCACGTTCCGCCAGGTCGGCACCGCCACCGGCATCGCATTGCTCGGTACCCTCTTCGCCTCGCGGCTCGGTGGCGCGATCACGACCGCGGCGGCGGGCACACCGCTGGCCGGCAAGTCCAGTTCGTTGGCCGGTCTGGTGCAGTCGGGTGAGCTGAAGAAGGCGCTTCCAAGCTTCCCGAAGGCTCAGATCCCGATCGTCGAAAGGATCGCCGCCACCGGGTTCACCTCGGCTTTGAACGACATCCTGCTGATCTCCTCGGTCGTCACGTTGGTCACGGCCGTGGCGTCACTCGCGCTGATCCGCAACAAGGACTTCCACGACGCCACCACGGGCGAGAGCGCGCAGGAGTTCGACCCAGCCTGACCCGACACACGTATCCACCGTCAAGCAGTGAGCGCCCAACGCGTCAGGACGCGTCGTGCGGGTCGCGCCAGCTCTGCCGCGAGGCAGTGCTGGAGGCCGTCGTCGCGGCCACGGCGTGGGTCCCGGCCTCGGGGTGGTGCAGGTCGAAGGCGGGGCGCTCGGAGCGGATGCGTGGGATGGAGTCGAAGTTGTGCCGCGGCGGGGGGCAGGAGGTGGCCCACTCCAGCGAGTTGCCGTAGCCCCACGGGTCGTCGACGGTCACCATCGGTGCGCTCCGCCAGCTCTTCCATACGTTGTAGAAGAACGGGATCATCGAGACGCCGAGGATCAGGGCACCGACACTGGAGACGTCGTTCATCCACTGGAAGCCGTCCTGCGGCAGGTAGTCCGCATACCGGCGCGGCATGCCCTTGACGCCCAACCAGTGCTGGATCAAGAACGTGGTCTGGAAGCCGATGAACAGCAGCCAGAAGTGCAGCTTGCCCAGCTTCTCGTCCAGCATCCGCCCGGTCAGCTTCGGCCACCAGAAGTACCACCCGGCGAACATCGCGAAGACGACCGTGCCGAACACCACGTAGTGGAAGTGGGCGACCACGAAGTAGGAGTCGGTCAGCGAGAAGTCCAGGGCTGGACTGGCCAGGATGACCCCGGTCAGACCACCGAACAAGAAGGTCACCAGGAACCCGATCGACCAGAGCATCGGCGTCTCGAAGGTGATCGACCCGCCCCACATGGTGCCGATCCAGTTGAAGAACTTCATGCCGGTGGGGATTGCGATCAGCATCGACATGATCGCGAAGAACGGCAGCAGCACCTGGCCGGTGGCGTACATGTGGTGCGCCCACACGCTCGTGGACAGGGCCGCGATCGAGATGGTGGCGAAGACCATGCCCTTGTAGCCGAAGAGCGGCTTGCGGCTGAACACCGGGATGATCTCGGAGATGATGCCGAAGAACGGCAGCGCGATGATGTAGACCTCCGGGTGCCCGAAGAACCAGAACATGTGCTCCCACAGCATCGCACCGGCGGTCTGCGGGTCGAAGACGTGCGCGCCCAGCACCCGGTCCGCGCCGAGCCCGAACAGGGCCGCGGCCAGCACCGGGAAGACCAGCAGCACCAGGATGGCGGTGATCAGCACCGTCCAGGTAAACATCGGCATCCGGAACATCGTCATCCCCGGCGCGCGCATGCTGATGATCGTGGTGACGAAGTTGACCGAGCCCAAGATGGTCCCGAAGCCGGCCAGCGCCAGCCCGAACACCCACAGGTTGCCGCCCAGGCCCGGACTGTAGGTCGCGCTGTTCAGCGGGGCGTAGGCGAACCAGCCGAACGCCGCCGCACCCTGCGGGGTCAAGAACCCGGCGATGGTAATCAGCCCACCGAACAGATACAGCCAGTAGGCGAACATGTTCAGCCGGGGGAACGCCACGTCCGGGGCGCCGATCTGCAACGGCATCAACGCATTGGCGAAACCGGCGAACAACGGGGTGGCAAAGAGCAGCAGCATGATCGTGCCGTGCATCGTGAACAGCTGGTTGTACTGCTCCGGGTTGTCCACGACCTGCAGGCCCGGCTCCACCAGCTCGGCGCGGATCATCAGCGCCAGCACACCGCCGATCAGAAAAAATGAGAACGACGTGTAAAAATAGAGGTTCCCGATGGTCTTGTGGTCCGTCGTGGTGATCCATTTGACCACCGTTCGACCGGGGTGGCGCACGGGCGTAGGCCGTGGTTCATGAAGTCCGCCGGGCCTGGCTGGTGCTTCGATGCTTGTCATCGGGTGGCCTCCTCGGTCACAGGTCTAGACCTGGAGGGCGCCAAGGGGCCTCGACACCGTCGAGGAGCCGGGGTCGCCGCGTCGCCCCATGCAATTTATACTAATCCTCGGTGTTTAATAAGCCAACAGGTTCGCAGCATCGACGTGGTCGGACTATTTCGTCGGCCGCGGCATGCACGTCGGTGCCGGTGATCCTCGTCAGCTCGGCGGTGCCGGGCGTTTCCGCACGAGGGTCAACGAACAGCCGGGCGTCGCGGTGGCGCGACGCCCTCTCCAGCAGGGTCCGCACAGCGGCGATCTGCACGAGCTGGTCGGCGGTGTACGGGGTGAAGTTGATGGTGGTGAACCGCGACCGCAGACCAGAATTGGAGTCCAAGAATCGCTGCATCGGCCCGGAATACCCCGCAGCGATCACGATGAGCCGGTCACGATCGTCCTCCATCCGCTTCAAGATGGTGTCGATTGCCTCTGCCCGAACGGGTCGCCCTGAGAAAGTCGCTCATTCTGAAGCGCGTACGGCTCATCGATGAAGAGAATTCCGCCGGTCGCCTCATCGAGGTTCTCCTTGGTGCGAGCCACGGTCTGCCCGTGGTACTCGCCGACCGGCCCGGATCGGTCGACCTCCACCACCTGTCCGTTTTCCAGGATTCCGAGGGCTTGCAGAGGCGGGCGATCATCCGAGCAACGGTGGTCTTCCCGGTGCCCGGCGGCCCGGCGAAGACGAAGTGTTCGGTCGGCCGCGCCTGCTTCAGGCCCGCATCGTTTCGCGCAAGCTGTGCACGAGTCTGAGCCAGGAGCCCGCGCACTTGCCGCTTGACAGCGTCCTGACCCTTCTGGAGGTCCAGGTCGGCGAGCACCTGTTCGACGGTTTCGGGCCGCGGATCGGTCCCCCGCGTGCGCTCACTGCGGGCATTGGGCGCGGCGGGTTCGGCCACCGTGATGTGAGTGGTGGCCCGCTCCATCCCGCTTGAGCCCAGACAATCTGGGTCGTTCGGTGTAGGCAGTGTGGAAGAGCCGTGTAGCGGCCCGCTCGTCGCCTTCGGCGCGGGCGATGTGACCTAGAAAATATCGAGCTTCCGCGCGGATGCGGGCAGGAACGTCTGCCGCAGAACCCAGCCAAGATGGTCCTTCGCGGGGTCGAGCGCGCCGGCCTTCGCCAGCAGGACACCGCTGATGAGCCGGGATTCGGCCTCCAGCAATCGGTCATCCCCGTTGACGAGCTTCCGCAGGTGAGCGATCGCGTCCTCGTTGGCTCCGGTCGCGAAGGCCAGCCGGCCGTGCAGGAATGCCGACTGTGCCGCGGGCACGACGCCGCAGCGCCGACGCCGCGGCGTCGTGCCCATGCGCATTGCGGTGGCGCCGTCCTGCCAGGCCTTGCGTGCCCCGGTATTGCTTGACCATCATTGCCTTCATGGTGTCCCTCCCGGCAGCACACTACTTGACGTGATCGACAAGCGGCCAGATTGACAGTCGTCGATTTGAGGTGCCATCGTTACGACATCGACGAACGTCAATATGAAGGGTGGGCCATGCCCCGCGTCCAGGCCGTCTGCTGCAACGAGGCGCACGCCGCATGACCGCCGGAGTCACCACCGATCGTGCAGGCGCCGCAGTCGTTCGGCGCCTCTCGAGGCTGGATCGCCTGCTACCGCTGTGGATCGGCGCGGCGATGGTCGCCGGAATTCTTCTTGGTCGCAGTTGGCCAGGCATGGGCGATGCGCTGAGCACCCTTGAGATCCAGGGGGTCTCGCTGCCGATCGCTCTCGGCCTGCTGGTGATGATGTATCCGGTGCTGGCCAAGGTGCGCTACGACCGATTGGATCACGTGACGGGCGACAGGCGGATGCTGGTGACGTCCCTGGTGCTCAACTGGCTGGTCGGGCCGGCGGTGATGTTCGCGCTGGCGTGGATCCTGCTGCCGGATCTCCCGGCCTACCGCACCGGCCTGATCATCGTCGGGCTGGCACGGTGCATCGCCATGGTGATCATCTGGAACGACCTGGCCTGCGGCGACCGGGAGGCCGCCGCGGTGCTCGTGGCGATCAACTCGATCTTCCAGGTGGTCATGTTCGCGGTGCTCGGCTGGTTCTACCTCTCCGTGCTACCCGGCTGGCTGGGGCTGTCGCAGGTTCGACTGTCGGTGTCGCCGTGGCAGATCGCCGGATCGGTGCTGGTATTCCTCGGCATTCCTCTGCTCGCGGGCTACCTGTCCCGGCGGCTGGGCGAGCGAGCGCGCGGACGGGAGTGGTATGAGGGCCGGTTCCTTCCCCGGGTCGGGCCGTGGGCGCTCTACGGACTGCTGTTCACGATCATGATCCTCTTCGCGTTGCAGGGCCGGCAGATCACCGACCGCCCCGGCGACGTGGCACGCATCGCGCTGCCCCTGCTGGCCTACTTCGCGCTGATGTGGGGTGGGGGCTTCGCGCTCGGCCGGGCGACCGGCCTGGGATACGAGCGCACCACCACGCTGGCGTTCACCGCGGCCGGCAACAACTTCGAGCTCGCGATCGCCGTCGCGGTGGCCACCTATGGCGTCACCTCGGGCCAGGCGCTCGCGGGCGTGGTCGGCCCGCTCATCGAGGTGCCGGTGCTGGTGGCGCTGGTGTATGTGTCCCTCGCGCTGCGCAGTCGGTTCGCGTCCGCGCCGACAACCTAGTCCGGTGAGCGGTGTGGCTGTGGCCTCTTCCAGGACATGGCCCCCTCGTCGAGCGCAAGCTCCGCATCGGTCTGGGCCGCAGCCTCCGGGTCATGGGTCGCCATGATCACCAGTGCTCCGGCGGCGGACTCCTCCCGCAGCAGGGTCATGACGCGCTCGCGATTCACCGAGTCCAGGTCGCTGGTGGGCTCGTCCGCCAGGATGATGTCGCCGCGAGTAGCGAGGGCTCGCGCCACGGCGACCCGTTGCTGCTGACCGCCGGAGAGTTCCTCGATCAGGTGGTTGCCGGAGTCCTCGAGTCCGACAGCGGTGAGCGCTGCCTGCACCCGGTCGTGTGCTTCATTCGGATCGACCCCTGCCACCAGGAGGGGGACCAGCGCATTCTCCATGGCCGTGAGCGTCGTCGCCAGGCCATTTCCCTGCGGTACCAGCACGATCCCGGCGCGGCTGGCACCTTCGCGGTCCCCGATCGCCTCGTCGCCGTAGGTGACCACGCCGGCTTGCGGGCGCAGCGCACCGCCGAGAGCCCAGAGCAGCGACGACTTGCCGGCCCCGGAAGGCCCTGTTACGGCGAGGAACTCACCTGGATGCACTGTCAGCGAAACGTCACGGAGTGCAACGACCGGCCCATAGGCAACCCGCACCCCTTCGGCGCACAGCGTGCTCGTGCCGCGAGGCTGCACCTGGTCGACGGTCATGACCCCTCCTTCGTCGCGCCGGGCGTACCGCCGGCCTCGTGCTCCGGGATCAACTGGTAGATCCCGTCCTGGTCGTGCACGCGCACCAGGGTCCCGGGTGGGAGTGCGGCAAGCGCATGGTCGGGCAGGTGCACGAACCCGTCGGCCGTGACCACTGCATACTCCTCGCCCGCACGGCCCTCGCCGCCGATGCGGCCATCGCGGATCGTGATGGTGCGCGGCATCACCGCGGCGACCTGTGGATCGTGAGTCACCAGCACCACCGTCGTGCCCTGCTGGGCGCTGATGTCGGCGAGCACCTTGAGCACGGTGTCGCGAGCCTCGTGGTCGAGCTGGCTGGTGGGCTCATCCGCCAGCACCACCCCGGGATCCGTGGCGATCGCGACCGCTACGGCCGCCAGCTGCAGGTGGCCGGGAGTGAGCCCGCTCAGGTGGTGATCGGCATACTCCGACAGCCCGACCCGGTCGAGCACCTCACCGACGTCGGGAAGGTCTGCCGAGTCTCGCCGGGCGGCGCGTTGTGCGAACTCGACGTTCTGACGCGGCGTGAGGTAGGGCAGCAGATTGCGTGACGCACCCTGCAGCATCAATGAGACCTCCCGGGCCCGCAGACGATCCAGCTCCTTGACGGTGAGTGCGGTCAGCTCGTGGTCGCCGATGTAGATCTTGCCCGCGCTGGGTCGGAAGAGTCCGCCGAGCAGCGTCAGCAGAGTCGACTTGCCGGCACCGGATGGCCCGAGCAGCCCGATCATCTCCCCCGACCGCACGGACAGGTCGACGCCGGACAGCGCCGCCACGTCGTGCCCCTCGGATCGGTAGATGTGCACCAGTCCCCGGGTGGAGATTGCAGCTCCGCTCACGGCATTCCTCCCTGCAGCTCGGTCACAGTGTCTCGCGCAGACTGTCGAGATGCGCGCGGCCGGCCACCCAGCGTCCACTGAGCCAGGCGACCACGCCAACGACGATGAGCGCACCGATACCGGCCAGCCCGACCGCCGGCCAGGAGATCGACAAGTTGATCACCGGAATGGCCGGTGGGGTGGCGAACAACGGCACGTGCGGCATCGCGAAGTGCGCTCCGATCACACCACAGGCGACGCCGAGAAGCACACTTATGATCACCACGGGCAACTGCTCGCCCACCGAGATCAGCGCGAGCTGGCGGCGCCGCAGCCCCGCCATCCTCAGTGCCGCATAGTCCCTCGAACGCAGGCGCCAGGAGGTTGCCACGGCAATCAGCAGGACGAGCGCCGCGAGCAGCGCCGCCGTCGCACCGACGACCACCCCGAGCTGCAGCGCCCACGTCGCAGCCGACCGGTCGAAGACGCCTCGGGCCTGGGCGGCGCTGATGGTCGAGATGATGCCCTGCCCGTGGGCCTTGAGGGCCGTGGAGACCTTGGCGAGCAGCGCAGGATCGTTGCGAGCGAAGAAGATCTGCACGAGTGCGGTGCTCGTCGGTGCCGCGCCGTCCCGTTGCAGCACGTCCAGATTGACCAGGGTGGTGTCGGGATCGCTCCCAGGGACATAGGCGAGCGTGCCTACCTTGGTCACGTCGCGCAGGATGCCGTCCAGCCCCTGAGCCTGGAACTGGTTTCCCTGCGAACCCGCCGGCAGCGGGCCGGAGACCAGGGCGGGTATCCGGGCTGGGACCGACGCGTGCTCGATGGCCACGGCGCTGGTTCCCGACTGACTCAGGTCCATGCCGAGGCTGCCGTTCGCACCCTGCGTGGTCATGGAGCCGTCGCCGGCGGCGGTGATGCTGCGCCAGGCGCCGGCGCTCCCGAGATCGACCGGATGCCCGGACACGGAGGCGTCGGCCAGGGTGGCCGAGGTGGTGAACGGTGGGTGGATACCGCCTGCATACTCCTGAAAACCGGTCAGCAGACAGCCTTTGGCGCACGGGATGGAGACACTGAGCGAGTGCCGGCTCGACCCGGCGATCGGCAGCTCACCGAGCGTCACCACGGTCCGCAGACTTTCGCTGTTGACGAGCACGGCCTGCAGCTGACCCGGGGTGAGGCCGGCGCCCGGGATGGGCTCCGGCCCGGTGGCCTGCAGTTTGGCCGACGCCAGCTGCAGCGTCAGCTGCGTGCCGTGCAGCCGGATCGGCGGTGTCTTCGGCGCGGCAAGTCTCGTCCACGGCAGCTGCGCCGGGTCGAGCCCGGGGAAGTCGGCGATGCGGGCGAACTGGCTTGGCACCACCGCCAGCGTGGTGGTGCCCTGTTCGCCGGGTGCGGTCAGCTGGACGACCGGAGTTACCTCACGGCCGCTCGGGTCGACGTCGTGCAGAGCGGCGCGGGTGGCGGCGACATCGGTCCCGCCCACCGTGGCGACGAGGGCGGCACCGGTCTCTGCCTGCGCCCGGGCGGTCCGATTGCCTATGCCGACAGCGAGCGCGTCGTAGGAGAAGGTCAGCAGCGCGGTGGCCACGGTGACTGTGGCGATGATCTTGCGGACTCCCGGCCGGCGCGCGATCTGCAGCATGGCCAGACCGCCGGTAGCCCGACCGCGGCGCATCATCGCGCGCCCGACAAGGGCGGTGACCGGGCCGAGGGCATGTGCCAGCAGCAGGCCGACCGCCAGGGCGAGCAGCGTCGGCGCGGCAGTGCCGACCGGACCACTGAGCGATCCCGTCGCGAACGCGATGAATGCCGCGCCGCTGACGACAACCACCAGCAGGTCTCCGACGCTCATCGCCCAACCACGCCGCCGAGGCACCACTCGGCGCAGCAGCTCTGCAGGAGCGGCGGTCGCCGTGGCCTGCGCGGCGACCAGGACCATCCCGATCAGCCCGACGACCGCGGCCAGTGCCGTGTAGAGCACCGGGGGGCGAACCTCGAACGGGGCACCGGCGACCAGCCAGGTGTGCCGTGCGGCACACGACAGCGCGAATGCCGCAGCGACGCCGCCGACCAGACCCACCACGATCAGTGGCAGCAGTTCGGCGAGCAGCATGCCGCGGGCGCCCGCGGAGCTGCGCCCGCGCAGTCGCGCGAGGGCGACCTCGGGGCGACGCTGGTCGATCGCGGCGCGCAGCACCAGCCACAGCGTCAGGGCGATCAGCAGGGCGAGCTGGACCATGAAGAGCGGCACGAGGATGTTCGCCTGGTCGCGTCCGTGCGCCGCGGCATTCGCCAGGTCGACGATGCCGGACGAGGCATACGCGGATGACTGGCCGGTGCCGTTGCCGATCACCGGCACCGGCGAGGCGAGGAACTTCTGCATCGGGGCCCGCAGTGCCAGCAGCCGGTCGAGATCCACCCGGTCGGTCCGCATGACCAGATCGGCCTCGTTGACCGGCGCCGCCCACGGTGCCGCCAACATCGTGGAGGCCGGGGTGATCCACCAGTCGTGACCGGCGTGACTGGTCACCGGGTCGGTCAGACCCGACTGCCCCGTGGGTGTCGCCTTGAACCAGTAGTTGCCCGGATGCGCGGAGTAGACACCCACGACGTGCAGTGTCGCGTGGGCGGACTTGCTCGGGAGGACGTTGGTGACGAGCTCGGTGATCGGGATGGAGGAGCCGACGTGCCAGCCGTAGTTGTGCTGGTCGGCGGTGCTGATCGCGATGTCGAACTGGGCCGTGGGGCACCGTCCGTGGACGAAGGTCAGGTGACGGCATGCACCCGATCGGCTGACCAGAGAGCCTGACTTGGCGGCCACATTGAACGGCCGGGTGCCCACCTCCAGAGTCGAGCTGGTCACGGCCGGCTGCATGAACCGCTGCACGCTGGGCGGGACGAGCGCGGCCAGGTCCTGGCCGTTCAGCGGCTGCGCACCGGTGACATCCGGAGTCAGCGACACGAGACGAATGCCGCTGACATCGACCGGGGCGTGGGCGAGCTGGGTGCGCACCATCGACTGCTGCAGCGCTCGGTCATACAGCGGGGCAAAGACCGCGCAGGTGGTCACCAACGCGGCGAGGACGGCGATACTGACGCCCTGCATCCAGCGATATCGCAGCGCCTGTCGCATCCAGCCCCCTCGTTCGACACCTCACTGTGCCACGTCGACCCGGACCGGATGCGGCGTTCAGGCAGCTTTTCTTCGGGGCGCGCCGTGGATGGCCGGCCGGTGTTGGCAGATTCTCACGCTATTGCGTCAGATTCTGCCAACTTCGACGAATGTGGGGTGGCGGGAGCGGCCTTGAGAGCCACCGCGATCACGCCGGCTGCCACCATGGCGAACCCGACGGCCCACAGGCCGGCCTTCTCACTGCCGGTGAGATCGGCCAGCCAGCCGGTGATGTAGGGGCCGAGGAAGCCGGCGGTGTTGCCGATGGCGTTGATGAGCGCGATGCCGCTGGCGGCGGCGGCGCCCGCGAGGAAGTTGGTCGGCAGTGCCCAGAAGGTGGGCAGCGCACACATGATCCCGACCGTGCAGATCGTCACGGCCACCATAGCGGCCACCGGCGATCCGAGGTAGAGGGTGATCGGGATCGCGAGGCCACCGACGATGGTGGGGCCTGCGACGTGCCAGACGCGTTCGCCGGTGCGGTCTCCGTGATAACCCCACAGCACCATCGCGATCGCGCCGACGACGAACGGGATGGCGGTGATCAGGCCGAGCTGCATGACCGAGTAGGTCACCTGGAACTGCGACTCGAAGCCCTTGATGATCGTCGGTAGGAAGAACCCCACGGCATACAGGCCGTAGACGATGCCGAAGTAGACGGCGGCCAGCGCCCACACGCGTCCGCTGGCCAGCGACTCCCGGATGCCGACCCGGTAGGCGTCGCTGCGCTCCGCATCCTCGGTCGCGATGGCCTGGGTCAGGGCATCGCGCTCCTGCTGCGGCATCCACTTGGCCATGGCGGGTCGGTCGTCGAGGAAGAACCAGCAGACGCCACCCAGGATCACTGCCGGGATCGCCTCGACCAGGAACATCACCCGCCAGCCGTCCAGCCCGAACCAGCCGTGGCCGTGCTCGATGAGCAACGCCGACATCGGTGACCCGATGGCGGATGACAACGGCACGGCTGCCATGAACCAGGCTGTTGCCTTCGCGCGCTGCTCCTGGGGGAACCAGAACGTCAGATAGAGGATGATGCCGGGGAAGAAACCAGCCTCGGCGATGCCGAGCAGGAAGCGCAGGAAGTACAGCATCCCAGCGGTGTTGACGAACGCCACTGCACCGGCAACGACCCCCCAGGTCACCAGGATGCGTGCGATCCACCGCCGGGCACCGACCTTGTGCAGGATCATGTTGCTGGGCACCTCGAGCAGGAGGTAGCCGAAGAAGAAGATGCCGGCAGCGAAGCCAAAGCCCGCTGAGCTCAGGTGCAGCGCGTCGTTCATGCCGTTGGGTCCGGCAAAGCTCATGTTGGAACGGTCGAGGTAGTTGACCAGGTAGAGCAGACCGAGGAACGGGATCAACCGTCGGCCGGCCCGACGGGTGGCGCTGGTCAGTAGCGGGGACGAGAGTCCGGCGGTCATGAGTCTCCCAGGGGAATGAGGCAGGAGCGCCGGCGCGCGCCGGGCATCGACGACTCTAGGGCGACCCGAGTGCCGACGGTGGGTTTAGGACGGGAGGGATGGTCGACTTGCGGACGATGAGCTGTGGGCGGAGCGAGAAGGCCTCATCCGTGGCAGCATTGGCGTCTTGCTGCATCGCGGAGAGCAGCCGGTCGACGGCACGGCGCCCGAGCACGTCGAAGTCCTGGTGGATGGTGGTCAGCGGGGGCAGGTAGTGCGCGGCCTCCGGGACGTCATCGAAGCCGACCACCGAGAGGCCGGTGGGGACGTTGATCCCGTGGTCGAACGCGGCGTGGATGAAACCGAGTGCCATCTGGTCATTTGCGCAGAAGACGCCGGTGAAGGCGGTATCGGCGAGGTGTCCGAAGGCGTTGTATCCCGACATCGAGGACCAGTCGCCGCCCGCAGCGGCAACCGGCTGCGCGCCCACTGAGGCAAGGAACCTCTCGAACCCCCTCGTCCGCGCGCCGGACTCGGACCAGTCCGCGGGTCCCGCGACGAGGGCGATCCGGCGGTGACCAAGCTCCCACAGGTGCTGCGCGGCCAGTTCTCCACCGACCTCGTTGTCGACCGAGAGCCCGGGATCCGCGACCTCGCACTGAATCATGACTACCGGCACCGGCTCGCGCAGTGTCATCATCGCCTCCGCGGCTCGAATTTGCGGCGCCACCACGACGATTCCCTCGACACCTTCGTGGATCAGATGGTCGACCGCAGCACTGAACTCGGCAACCTCCGTGTCCCGGGGACGGGCCAGTAGGACGGAATACCCGGAGTCTCGAGCCGCGTCCTCGATGGCACTCATGACGCTGCTGGGCCCGTAGTAGGCGTGGCTCGCGGTCATGAGCACGCCGACCGTATAGCTGCGGTTGGTGGCGAGCATGCGGGCCGCCCTGTTCGGTCTGAACCTCAGCTCGGCCACAGCATCGAGCACACGCTGCCGGGTGGCCGGCCGCACATTCGGATGCCCGTTCAGGACGCGCGAGACCGTCTGATGGGACACGTTGGCCAGCTTGGCCACATCACGGATGCTTGCACTATCTCGCGAATGGGCGTGAATCGTCACGCCCCACACAATAGCGAGTTCCGGGTCACATGCCACCTGAAGATAACGATTTGATTACGCGAGCCGTCGATTTCTGGAGAGTCTTGTGACCGGTCACATTTGGTCGTATCGTGGGTTCAGATGCACCGAGGATCTGCACCCGAGAAGGTATCGAGTCAGTCGACGTCGTGTTTGTGGTCGGCAACGTTATTCAACCGACCCCTTTATCAGTCATGCCCGTGAATGAAGACAGACTGCATTCCCCGGCTGTCTTTGCTAAACGTTTCATCCGGGGATTCTCAACGTAGAGAAGTCATCGATTTGTCGGCATATCGGCGAGTCGGCAGAATGCAAAGGAGCAGACCATGGTGAGTAGCTCAGCAGGCGACGGACAGCTGGATCCGGTTCTGCGAGACATGTCGCGCCGGCGGATGATTCGCAATGCTGGAGTGCTGGGGATTGGTGTGCCGGCACTGACCATGTTGCTCGATGCCTGTAGCAGTGGAAGCAGTGGCAGCAGCAGCGGCGGGTCCAGTGGTGGCTCCAGCGGCGGTGGACCCTTCCCCGGACACAAGAAGTACAAGTTCACCCTGGTCAACCACGTCACGACCAACTCGTTCTTCACACCCACTCGGTACGGCGCGCAGGACGCCTGCGACATCCTGGGCTGCAGCTACAGCTGGACGGGATCCACCGACTCGGTCGTGTCCGACATGGTCAACGCGATGAACAGTGCGATCACGGCGAACTCTGATGGCATCGGCGTGCCGATCATTGACAAGACCGCATTTACCACTCCGACGGAAAAAGCCTTGTCGGCCGGCATACCGGTCATCTCCTACAACGCCAACCCGCCGGCCGGCAGCGTGACCCCGGTCATGTCCTACATCGGCCAGGACTTGAAGCAGGCCGGGGTGGAGGCGGGCCAGCGGATCCTGAAGCAGGTGAAGAAGGGCGACACGGTCGCCTGCATGATCGCGACCCCGGGCACTGGCAACATTCAGCCGCGGGCCGATGGTGCCAAGAGTGTGCTGGAGCCGGCCGGGATCAACTTCGTCCAGGTGACCACCGGCGCGCTCGAGGGACAGGAGTTGTCCGCCGTCGAGTCCTGGTTCCAGGGCCACCAGAGCGCCAAGTTCCTGTATGCGGTGGATGCCGGCAGTGGTATCGCCGTCGCCAAGACAGTGGCGAAGTTCAAGTCAACAGGAGTCAAGGGATCCGGCTGGGACGTCGGCACACCGACCCTGCAACAGGTCAAGAACGGCAGCCTCGACTTCACCATCGACCAGCAGGCCTACCTGCAGGGCTTCCTGCCGATCCTGCAGCTGTTCCTCTACCAGGTGTCGGGCGGGCTGGTGGCTCCGGTCGAGACCAACACCGGGCTGAAGTTCGTCACCAAGGCGAATGTGGACCCGTATCTGAGCAGCACGGATCGCTATGAGGGATCCGGCAGCGCGAAGAAGGTCCTCAAGGTTCCCTCGAGCATCCAGGCGAGCTAGCAATGAGTAGTCCATTTCACCGGCGTCGGCCCGCGCCGGCTACCGGACGCCGCGGGTCCGCCTCGTGAGAGGGAAGTTCTGGCAGAGTCGGCTGCTGCAGGGCCAGGAGCTGGTGATCGCGCTGATAGGCGTCGCTCTGGCGATCTTCTTCGGCGTCTACTCCTCGGCGTTCAGCAGTGTCTCGAACCTGTCCACTCTGTCCAGCTACGTCGCGCCGATCATGATCGTCGGTATCGCCGAGGTGTTCGTCCTCACCCTCGGTGAGATCGACCTGTCGGTCGGCGAAGTGTATGTGCTGTCACCATTCCTGGTCGTCTATCTGAAGGACGCCGGACTCGGAGTGGTCGCTGGAACCATCGTCACCTTGCTCATCTGCGCGGCAATCGGCTGCATCAACGGCCTGATCACTGTGCATCTCGGGGTTCCCTCATTCATCACGACCTTGGGTACGGTGTTCGCGCTGCAGGGGATCGTGCTGCTGTCCTCCAACGGGATTCAGATCAACCCGGCCGGTGCCGGCACGATTGCGAACGTGCTCGGCGGCTGGACCTACTCCTCGATCCTCTGGGCGCTGGCCATCGCCGTCCTCGGATACGTCATCTTCCGGCGCACGACCTTCGGTCTGCACATCACGGCCGTCGGTGGCAATCAGACCGCATCGGGAGAATCCGGCATCAAGGTGGGCGCGGTGAAGGTCTGGTGCTTCGTCCTGTGTTCGCTGCTCGGCGGGTTCGTGGGACTGCTCGATGGCTACCGCATCGGCAGCCTCAATCCTGGCACCGACGGCCTGGTACTGATGTTCTACGGGGTCGCTGCGGCCGTCATCGGCGGCACCGCCCTGACGGGCGGCCGAGGCACCATGATCGGCGCAGCCATCGGAGCGATCGTGCTCGGTGTCCTCGAGGACGGATTCAACATCATCGGCATCAACGCGTTCGCCTACCAGCTTGTCCTGGGCCTGGCGATCCTCGGCGCGATGGTCCTCAACGTCCAGTTGGAACTGGTGCGATCAGGCAAGGGTGGTGGGGTCTACGGCTCGTTCGCTCGCCTGGTCCTACGCAGCCGGCGGGCCGGTCGCCGCCCACAAGAACAGGGCTCCTCATGAGACGGTCGGGCAAAAATGCAACGGGCAGGCGAGTGACACGTCGGCGGGAGTGGACGAGATGACTGAGGATGCCGTGGCGGAGAGCGGTTCACGTGAGCCCGTCATGCGGGTGGAAGGGATCACCAAGAGCTTCGGCGCGGTCAAGGTGCTTCGCGGTGTCGACCTGCACCTGGAGGCCGGCGAGGTGCTGGGCGTGGTCGGTGCCAACGGCGCGGGCAAGTCGACTCTGGTCAAGATCATCACCGGGTATGAGGTGCCGGACGGCGGCCAGATGTACCTGGACGGCAAGCCGGTGCAACTGCGATCCGTGCAGGATGCCCGCAGTCATGGGATCGAGACGGTATTTCAGGACCTGGCGCTCGTCGACCAGCTGTCGGTCTATCACAACCTCTTCCTCAACCGGGAGATGACGACCGGTGGCCGGCTGCGGTTCTTGAACAACCGACGGATGCGGGACGACGCGCGACGCTACCTGCACGACATCCAGGTCGACATCCCTTCGGTGGATGTGCCCGTGGAGAAGCTCTCCGGCGGTCAGCGTCAGGCGATCGCCGTAGCCCGGGCGACCCGACGAGATGACGTGAAGATCCTGCTGCTGGACGAGCCGCTGGCCGCCATGGGTGCCAGGGAGGCGAAGCTGATCATCGATCTGGTGCAGAGTCTGGCCAAGAAGCGTGGTGTGTCGATGGTGGTGATCGACCACAACTACACCCATATCTTCGAGCTGTGCGATCGGGTCAACGTCGTCGAGCAAGGCCGGGTCGTCCTGGACAAGCGCACGAAGGACACCTCCCTGGCCGAGCTGACCGAGTTCATGGTCTCCTCCTACCGCCAGCAGATCGAAGAGGACTCGGCCTAGGACCGGTCTTCGTGCTGTTCGTCCGACGGCCCGTCGTGCGGGCATGGGAAGTGCTGTCGTTGCGGCCAGTTCGTCATGATCTCAACCTGAGGAGAAGGCGTGGACACGGCACAGGAGCGGCGAGCGGTTGCCGAGGGCCGAGCCTGCCTCGGCGTGGAGTTCGGGTCGACCCGGATCAAGGCCTGCCTGATCGGGGCGGACCACCGGGTAATCGGCACCGGAAGTCGCACGTGGGAGAACGAGTTCTCCCACGACAGCTGGACCTACGACCTCGGCGACACCTGGGCCGGTCTGCAAGGGGCGATCGGTGACCTGCTCATGGATGTCGAGGACCGTTGCGGCGCACGGCCCACGACCTTCCGGGCGCTGGGTGTGTCGGCGATGATGCACGGGTACCTCGCCTTCGACGATGAGGGCTGCCTCCTCGTCCCCTTCCGCACCTGGCGCAATACCTCGACCGCGCGCGCCGCCGCGGAGCTGAGTGACCTCTTGGGGCAGAACATTCCGCACCGCTGGTCCGTTGCGCATCTCTACCAGGCGGTGCTCGACGACGAGCCGCACGTGCGGCGGGTCGACTACCTCACGACACTCTCCGGGTATGTGCACTGGCGTCTGACCGGGCGCAAGGTGCTCGGCGTGGGCGACGCCGCCGGCATGTTCCCGATCGACCCGGTTACCGGCAGCTACGACGGACGCATGCTGGCGTCGGCGGACGAGCTCCTGGCCGGCCACGGTTTCGGACGCAGCCTCGCCGAACTTCTGCCGGCGGTGCTGCTCGCCGGCCGGGAGGCGGGTCGGCTCACTCCGGACGGCGCCGCCCTTCTCGATCCGACCGGCGCGCTTGGCCCGGGCATCCCGCTATGCCCTCCGGAGGGAGATGCCGGCACCGGAATGGTGGCGACGCACTCGATCTCGCCACGCACGGGCAACGTGAGCGTCGGAACCAGCGTGTTCGCGATGGTGGTCCTCGACAAGCCGCTCGAGCTGATGCACCGGGAGATCGATGTCGTTGCCACCCCGATGGGGGCGCCGGTCGCGATGGTGCACTGCAACAACGGCGCGAGCGAGCTCGAGGCGTGGGCTTCGGTGTTCCAGCGGTTCGCAGCCGCTCTGGGGCGCGACGTCGACGCGGACGCGGTCTTCGAAGTGCTGCTGCGAGAGGCTCTTTCCGGCGAGCCGGACGGTGGCGGAATTCTGGCCTACAACTTCCTGTCCGGTGAGCCGATCGCGGGAGGCCCGGCCGGCGGCCGGCCCATCGTCGTGCGCACGCCCGACAGTCGCCTGACCCTCGCAAATTTTGCGAGAGCCCTCGTCTTCGGCGTGTTCGGAACGCTCACCATCGGCATGCGGGTGCTCAAGGAGGCCGGTATCGACCTGGAGACCCTCTTTGCTCACGGCGGCCTGTTTCGGACCGAGCGCATCGCCGGGCGGCTCCTGGCGGCAGCGGTCGACGCGCCGGTGTCGATAGGCGGGTCGGCGCCCGAGGGCGGCGCGTGGGGGATCGCGGTCCTTGCCGCGTTCCTGGCGTCCTCCGAATCCGATCTGGAACGCTTTCTCGCCCGCGAGGTGTTCATCGATGAGGAGCTTGAGGTGATCGACCCCGATCTGGCCGATGTACGCGGCTACGGCGCATTTCTCGAGCGGTATACGGCCGGACTCGCACTGCAGCAGGTGGCCGTCGATGTTCTCTGACACGGTCGCTGCCGCGGTGCAGGACGCGCGAGTCGACCTGGCGCAGCTGCACAGTGAGCTGCGGCGTTGGGACCTCGTTGTGTGGACCGCCGGCAATGTGTCCGAGCGGATCGTGGTTGATCCGCAGTCCGGCCCCGGCCCGAGTGACCTGATGGTCATCAAACCGTCGGGCGTCACCTACGACGCGCTGACACCCGAGGCCATGGTCGTGTGCGACCTGGACGGCAACCTGCTTGACGGAGATCGGGTGCCGTCCTCGGACACCGCCGCGCACGCCTACGTGTATCGGCACCTGCGACAGGTTGGCGGGATCGTGCACACCCACTCGACCTACGCGACCGCATGGGCGGCGCGTGGAGAGGCGATCCCCTGCGTCCTGACGATGATGGCCGACGAGTTCGGCGGTCCGATCCCCGTCGGGCCGTTCGCCATCATCGGGGACGACTCGATCGGTCGGGGCATCGTCGAGACGCTGCGCGGGTCGCGGTCGCCCGCGGTCCTGATGCTCAACCACGGTCCCTTCACGATCGGTCGTGACGGGCGGGCCGCGGTGAAGGCGGCGGTGATGCTCGAGGAGGTGGCGCGCACGATCCACCTCGCGCGCCAGCTCGGGGCACCCGTCCCGATTCCCGAGGACGCCGTCGCCTCGCTCCATGACCGATACCAGAACGCGTATGGGCAGCCGGGCTCGTCGCCGTCGGTGCCGGGTGCGAGCCAAGGAAGGGAGCGCCCAGAATGACGATGGAAAGCCCATTCGAAGGCCGGGAGATCTGGTTTCTCACCGGTAGCCAGGACTTGTACGGGCAGGACGTCCTCGACCAGGTGACCCGGCAGTCGCACGCCGTGTCGGCGCTGCTCGATGAGGCCGCGGACCTGCCGGTGCGTGTCGTATGGAAGCCGGTGCTGAAGGAGTCGGAGGCGATCCGGCGGCTGATGCTGGAGGCCGCGGCCGATGACCGGTGCATCGGCCTGATTGCGTGGATGCACACGTTCAGTCCGGCCAAGATGTGGATCCGCGGGTTGAAAGTGCTGTCGACACCGTTGCTGCAGCTGCACACCCAGGTCAACGTCGAGCTTCCGTGGTCGACCATCGACATGGACTTCATGAACCTCAACCAGGCCGCACACGGCGACCGGGAGTTCGGCTACATCCTGGGCCGGCTGGCCGTTGCGCGGAAGGTGGTCGTCGGTCACGGCTCGAACCCGGACGTGCAGGCTCGGGTCGGCACCTGGGCCCGGGCCGCGGCGGGCCTTGCGGAGCTGCGTTCGCTGCGACTTGCCCGATTCGGGGACAACATGCGCAACGTCGCGGTCACGGATGGCGACAAGACCGAGGTGGAGTCGGTCTTCGGAGTCTCGGTGAACACGTGGGCTGTCAACGACCTCGTCGAGCGGGTGCACGGAGCCTCGGACGACGACGTCGACGTCCTCACGGAGACCTATCTCGATCTGTATGACGTGGCCCCTGAGCTGCGCGCCGGTGGTGAGCGTCACGAGTCGCTCCGCTACGCCGCGAGGACCGAGCTGGGACTGCGTTCCTTCCTGGTCGAGGGTCGGTTCAACGCGTTCACAAGCAATTTCGAGGATCTCGGCGGGCTGCGTCAGCTACCCGGCCTTGCGGTCCAGCGGCTGATGGCCGACGGCTACGGCTTTGGGGCCGAAGGCGACTGGAAGACCGCGCTTCTGGTGCGCGCCGCAAAGGTCATGGGACACGGCCTACCGGGCGGCGCCTCGCTCATGGAGGACTACACGTACGACCTCACCCCTGGCTCCGAGCTGATCCTGGGCGCACATATGCTGGAGGTCTGCCCGACGCTGACCACCGCACGCGCGCGGGTCGAGATCCATCCGCTGGCCATCGGTGACCGCGAGGACCCGGTCCGGCTGGTATTCGAGGCCGATGCCGGACCCGGGGTCGTCGTCGCGATGAGTGACGTGGGCGGCCGGCTGCGACTCGTCGCGAACGTGGTCGAGGTGGTCGCGGCGCCCCAGGGCCTTCCACGGCTGCCGGTGGGCCATGCCATCTGGGCGCCGCAGCCCAACCTGGCCACGTCGGCAGGTGCGTGGCTGCTCGCGGGCGGCGCGCATCATACGGTCATTTCGACGGCGCTCGGCCGCGAAACCTTCGAGGACCTGGCCCGGATGGTGGGAGCCGAGCTCGTCGTGATCGACCAGGACACCACCCCGTCCGACGTCGAGCGGGAGCTGCGTTGGAACGCGGCCTACTACCGCATGGCCAGGGGCATCTAGCGGGCGATCGCCGACCCCATCGAGCTCGAGCGACCAGACCGCCGATGGCTCCGGTCGAACCGGTGAGTGGAACTGAGGTCGTGAGGTGAATCTAGCCCCGTCAGGACGGTGGGTACTTGCCCTTGATCACGAAGTAGGATCCGCGGATGGTGCCGGCCAGCTTCGACTTCTGCCTGGCGAACTTGAATCGGGTGGCGAGCTCGTCGGGCACGTCCATCCCGTCGGACAGCTTGAACCCGACCGCCCGCTTGCCGATGCCGTCGATGCTGTACATGACGTTGATCGACAGGCCGCTCTCATAGAAGACATAGGCCAGGTGGAGGCCCTCGACCCGAAACTCCGTCGCCTCCAAGGGACGCGACGAGATCACGATGTCACGCTCGTCCTTGAGGACCCGGTGCACCCGATCGATGGTCGACCCGGCGTCCGCCGCGGGTTCGACGGTGAACTCGTGGTCGTACTTGTTCTTGTAGTAGCGAGCCTCGTTCGCCCGCAGTCCGGCGAGCGCTTCCGCGACCGGCGACGACTCGAGGCCGGTTGCCGACACGGTGTGGAAGTCCACGGAGTAGGCCATGTGTTGCTCCCGAACGTTGTCAGAACATTTTTGGTGTACCTGGCACAGGCTACCGCCGGTAGGCGGCGACCGCGGCCTGCGTCTCCTGCGCCAGGAGGTCGGCGTTGATCTGGGCTCCGGCCGCGGCTCCCTGGGCGGCAGCGGCGCCGACCTGTGCGGTGAGATCGGTGATGTTGCCTGCCGCCCAGACCCCGGCGACGTCGGTGCGGCCCAGGCCGTCCGTGGGAAGGTACGAGCCGACGCCCGAGGGGTGCTCCACCGCGTGCAGCCCGAGCTGCGACAGGAATTCGGTGCGCGCCACCATCCGGGGCGTGAGCGCCACTGCGTCTCGGGCAACGACCGTGCCATCGCCCAGTCGCAGGCCGGTGAGGTGGTCGCCGGCGACCTCCAGCGCGGTGACTTCACCGGGTACCACTCGGATCCCGCGGGCGACGAGCTGCTCCGCCTCCTCGCCGGTCGGTGCCGAGCTGGTGTGCGTGAAGAGCACGACATCCTGGCTCCACTGCCGAAAGAGCAGCGCCACATGCACTGCCATCGGACCGGTGGCGAGCACCCCGATCGCCGCGTCGCGGATCTCCCAGCCGTGGCAGTAGGGACAGTGCACAACGTCGCGCCCCCACCGTTCGGGCAGACCCGGGATGTCCGGCACGTCGTCGACCAGCCCGACGGCCAGCAGCAGCCGCCGCGCTCGGACCGACCGGCCGCCGGTCAGGGTGAGCCCGAAACCGTCGCCGTCCTCGCGCACCGCCTCGACGCTCCCGGAAACCATCTGGCCGCCGTAGGAGCTCACCTCCGCCCGGCCGCGAGCCAACAGCTCATCCGGTGGGATCCCGTCGTGTCCGAGCAGCCCGTGCACCCCCGCCGCCGGGGCGTTGCGCGGGGCGCCGGCATCGACCACCAGGACCGATCGCCGTGCCCTCGACAGCATCAGCGCGCCGCTCAGTCCGGCAGCGCCGCCGCCGATCACCACCACGTCGTAGCGGGTGTCCAGCTCGTCGGTCATCCTGACCACCTCCACGGACAACTGTGCGGCGCAGCCGGCCGTAACCGCAACTTGCTTTGCCAGTATGGCAAACTAGCAGCCATGGACAGCGATCTCGACCAGGCCCTCGGAGCCGTCGGCCCCCGACTGCGCGCACTGCGACAGCAGCGGGAGACCACGCTGACCGACCTGTCGACGACGACCGGCATCTCGGTCAGCACACTGTCTCGACTCGAGTCCGGCACCCGGCGCCCAACGCTGGAGCTCCTCTTCCCGTTGGCTCAGGCGTATGGCGTGACACTCGACGAGCTCGTCGATGCCCCTCCGACCGGCGATCCGCGGATCCACCTGCGCCCGACCACGGTGCACGGCATGACCACGGTGCCGCTGACCCGCCGGTCCGGCGGCATCCAGGCCTACAAGATCGTGATTCCGGCCGGCCGGGAACGGCGGAAACCCGATCCGCAGACGCACGAGGGATATGAGTGGCTCTACGTCCTGGACGGGCGGTTGCGCGTCGTGCTCGCCGAGCACGACCTCGTGCTGGCACCGGGCGAGGCGGCCGAGTTCGACACCAGGGTGCCGCATTGGTTCGGCGCAGCCGACGCCGAACCCGTCGAGTTCCTCAGCCTGTTCGGCAAGCAGGGCGAGCGAGCTCACCTTCGTGCCAAACCCAGACCCCGCAAGACCTGAGCGAGGTCGACCGGCCGGTCAGGCTGCGAAGACCGGCAGCAGCACTGCTCCGTCGCAAGCGGTGCAGACCCATTCGTCGTTCTCCAGCGGCAGGAAGATCGTCACCGTCCCACAGTCTGCGCAGTCGTGCTCTTCACCACGGAGCATCAGCAGTTCGTCCATGCCTTCGACTATGGCACCGCCCACCGACAACGTTCCGGAGGCACGCCTGGCGCCGACCACGGCCCGAAGGCGACAGGCGTGCCTATGCCGAGAGCCACCCGGCCTTCGACCTCGCACCCAACCGTAGAATCGACGAAGTGCTCGATGGTCGCGGGACCGGGCATCGAGCTGAGGACTGCAGAGGAGCTCCGCGTGACAACCGAGCCGAACACGCCGTCGCGGGTGGGAGAGCTCGGCGCGCCGCTGGAGGGCCTGGTGGTCGCCGACTTCAGCCGGGTGCTTGCGGGGCCATTGGCGACCATGACCCTTGCGGACCTCGGCGCCCGGGTGATCAAGATCGAGCGGCCGGGCCTGGGCGATGACACGCGCGCGTGGGGACCGCCCTACTCCGACCACGGCGCAACCTATTTCGAGAGCGTCAATCGGGGCAAGCAGTCCATCGCCCTCGACCTGACGGATCCGCAGGACCGGCAGACGGCCTTCGACCTTGCCGCGCACGCGGACGTCGTGATCGAGAACTTCGCCGCCGGCACGATGGACCGGCTCGGCCTGGGCTACGACGCGATCAGTGCCGTCAACCCCGGGTCGATCTTCTGCTCCATCAACGGGTTCGGCAGCGCCGGTGGGAAGGACCTGCTCGGCTACGACTTCATCGTGCAGGCGGTCGGCGGGCTGATGAGCATCACCGGCGACGCTGAGGGTGAGCCGACCAAGGTCGGCGTCGCACTGGTCGATGTGCTGACCGGCAAGGATGCGGTCACCGGGATCCTGGCAGCCCTGATCGCCCGCGGCCGCACCGGGCGTGGTGACCGACTGGAGCTGACCTTGCTGACGAGCCTGCTCGGATCGTTGGTCAATCAGGGGCAGGCCGGCCTGGAGACCGGCCGGCCGGGCCGGGCCATGGGCAACCAGCACCCGAGCATCGCTCCCTACGAGACGTTGCACTGCCGCGATGGGCTGATCGCGGTGGCGTGCGGCAACGATGTCCAGTTCGGTCGGCTGGCAGGGGCGCTGGGTGGTTCCGGGCTCGCCGAGCGATCCGAGTATGCGACCAATCCCGAGCGTGTCGCGCACCGGGAGGCGCTGATCCAGGACCTGGAGGCGCTCCTGGGTGCCCGCGAAGTGGAGCACTGGGTGCAGGTGCTGCATGCGGCACGGGTGCCCGCGGGCAAGGTCAACACGATCCCCGAGGCTCTTCAGCTGGCCGAGAGCCTCGGCCTCGAGCCGACCGTCGAGGTAGGCGCGGGATGGACCCGAGAGGTGCGTCATCCGATCCGGTGGACGGCCTACCGCACCACCGACCCGACACCACCACCGAGCAACGACGCCGACGCCGACCAGGTGCGCGCCTGGCTCGCCGCGCAGGCCAGTCCGCCCGGTGTTGGGTAGAACTGCCGCAATCGCGCACTTTTTGCCCAGCACCGCCGATGTCGGCCCGCCCGTCAAGGGCGTCTCGCCGAAGACTCGGCTGAATTCGCGGAAGGGCGGCCATTGGCGCGTAGCGCTCCACTCATCGATCCACGTTCTCAAGGAGCCAACAATGCTGACACGCAACAACCTCTTGTCCATCTATGTCCTCGATCAGGACAAGGCGCTCACCTTCTATACCGAGGTGCTCGGCCTGAGGTCTCGGCCGAAATGGACTTCGGCCCGATGCGGTGGTTGACCGTGCGGGTGCCCGGCGACCAGAAGGAGATCCTGCTGGCGCGGCCCGGTGCACCGGCGCACGACGAGGCAATGGCGGCACAGGTGCGTGACCTGGTGACCAAGGGTGCCGGTGATGGCTGGCTCGCGTTCACCACCGACGACATCCCGGGCACCTTCGAGCGGATCGAGGCGACCGGCGCCGACATCACCCAGGAGCCGATGGAACAGCCCTACGGCACAGACTTCGCGATCCGGGACCCGTTCGGCAACAACATCCGCATCGGTTCGATCAACGCCTGACCGCCGGCGGTGTTGGGTGGAAATTTTTGCCCAACACCGCCAGCGAGGCTAGCAGGGCAGGATCTCCTGTAGCGCGCCGATCAGCCGGTCGATGTCGTCGCGGTTTGTATACGGTGCCAGTCCGATTCGCACGCCGCCGGCATCGCCCAGGCCGAGGTGATGGCTGGCGTCCCAGGCGTAGAAGTTGCTCGCCGGCGCGTTGATGCCGCGCTCCGCGAGGGCCCGGTAGATTTCCTGCGGCTCGTGGCCGCGCGCGGTGAAGAGCAGCGTCGGTGTGCGGCGCTTCGCGTTGCTGTGCACGGTGACCCCGGGCAGTGCGCGCAGGGCGGGCTCCACCACCGCCATCAGGGAGTCCTCGTGGGCGGTCAGCTCGCCCAGCGAGGTGACTATCCGTTCGCGCCGGGTCGACGACCCGGACCCGGCGGCAGCCAGCTGGGAGAGGAAGTCCACGGCGGCCGTGGTGCCGGCCAGCAGCTCGTAGGGCAAGGTGCCGAGCTCGAACCGGTCGGGCACGGCATTCGACGACGGCAGCAACTTGTCCGGGTGCAGTGCTTCGAGGGTCGCAGGGTGGGCGGCCAGGACGCCGCAGTGCGGTCCGAGGAACTTGTAGGGCGAGCACACCCAGAAGTCCGCGCCGCTTGCCTCGAAGTCGACCAGGGCGTGCGCCGTGGCATGCACCCCGTCGACGTAGAACAGCGCCCCGGTGCGGTGCACCAGCTCGGCGACTGCCGTCAGATCGGGTCGGGTCCCGATCAGGTTGGAGGCCGCCGTGAGCGCCACGAGACGAGTACGTTCACTCAGAACCGCTGTGACGTGGTCAACGGTCAGCTCTCCGGTCGAAGCCTCGAAGTCGATCCAGCGCACGGTCGCACCTGCTGCCTTTGCGGCATGCACCCAGGGGCGGATGTTGCAGTCGTGGTCCATCCGGCTCACGACGACCTCGTCGCCAGGGCCCCAGTCCGCAGCGAGCGTCCCGGCCAGGTGGAAGGTCAGGTCGGTCGCCGACCGTCCGAACACCACGCCGCGTGGGTCCACGGCGAGCAGGTCGCCCATGGCCGTGCGTGCATCCTGCACGATCTGCTCGGCCCGCTGCTCGGCGCGAGTCACGCTGCCACGGTTGGCGATCGCCGACATCAGCGTGTCTGCAACCGCCCGGGCGACGACATCCGGGGTCTGGGAGCCGCCCGGACCGTCGAAGTGTGCGGCGCCCTCGGCGAGCGCGGGGAAGTGTGCACGGATTGCATCGATGTCGTAGGCCATAGCCGATCCTCTCACCGTCCGGCCGGCAGCGCCCGCACAGGTCGAAGCCTGCCTGCACCCGGTCAGACCGATGGGGTGACCAGGCCTTCCTGGCCCCACGTGAGGGTAACGCTGAAGTGGCCCGCAAGAGCCGAAGATGCAATGATCACACCCGTTTCACCGGACAGATCGATGCCGAACTCCACTTGGAGCGCGTCCGGGGACAGCTTGCGCAGCTTGCTCACCATCATCTCGGCGGCCGGCGTCACCATCTGGTCGAGCGCCTGCTCGACGGTGCCGCCCAGCTCGTCGATCACGTGGGTGACGCCATGGGCGTCGCGAGGTTCGAGGGCGTCTGGCTGCTTGTCGTCGCCCGTGTCCTTGGCGGCGGCCACGACATACTGCCCGCCGGCCTTCAGTGGCACCCGCATCAGGGTCATGACCCGCTCCTTCAATCGATGGACCTATCCGTCACAGCCACGATTCCACGGATCGGTCGCGAGTGGACAGGGTATGGCGGTGACGTCGCCCTCCCAACGACGCCACCGCCCGCCTGTGCCGACTCAGTCGAGACCGACTTTCATCCCTCCGGAGAACATCGAGTCGTGCAACTCCATCGAGGCGGCCTTGACCCCGGCCGGCAGGTCGAGGGCCAGCACGCCCTGGATGGAGTTGCCCGGGTTGATCTGAGGTGCAGGAGGTGCTGACCAACGCACGCAAGCATGCACCGGGCATGCCCGTGCGACTGCAGGTGACGGCAAACCCGACACTCGGGATCGACATCAGTGCAGGCAATCTGCTGCGTCAGGGACCGCAGCTGTCCCGCAGCTTCCGGTTGGGCAACGGCCTGACCGGGCTGTCCGAGCGCGTCCGGCGGCTCGGCGGCAACTGGCGGGTGTGGACCGACGACGGGGGTGCATTCCGCGTCGAGGCCCTGCTGCCGTGGACCCGAGGGGTGGAGCATGACTGACGACGTGTCCCGGGTGCTGCTCGTCGACGACGACCCGCTGGTGTGTCAGGGGCTCGAGCTGATGCTGGGACAGGCACCGGACCTGCAGATTGTCGGCAGCGTCCACGACGGAGACGAGGTGGTCACCGCCATCCACCAGCATCACCCCGACGTGATCCTGATGGATGTGCGGATGCAGCGCGTCGGTGGCATCGAAGCCGTCGCGGCGGTGCGTGGCCGGCCCAACCCGCCACGGATCCTGATGCTCACGACCTTCGACCACGACGACGTGATGATGCGTGCCGTGGGCGCCGGGGTGGACGGATTCCTGCTCAAGACGAGCTCACCGACGCAGATCCTTGATGCCGTGCGTAACGTCGCGGCCGGTGAGTCCGTCCTGTCCCCGCGCAGTGCGCGGCAGCTGCTCGACCACGTCCAGCGAGGGGCGATCCCCGGGCGCAACGACGCGCGGCAGCGGTTGCAGACGCTGACCCGGCGCGAGCTCGAGGTCGCCCAGGCCGTGGCCAAGGGCGCGACCAACGCGCAAATTGCCGGCTGGTTGTTCGCCAGCGAGGCGACCGTCAAGTCGCACCTGCGCAGTGCGCTGGACAAGCTCGGACTGGGCAGCCGGGTCGAGCTCGCAGTGCTCGTGACATGAGCCGACACCTGACTACGACTCTTTTCGCATCGCGCTGACGCCGGTCGGCCGCTGGATTAGAGTCGGGCGGTATGACGGAGCGCGAGATCCAGACCGTGGTGTCAGGCATGTCATACACAGAGTGCCCGCGGTGGCACGACGGTCGACTGTGGTTCGTCGACTTCTACACGCATGCCATCTATTCCGTGACGCAGGACGGCTCGGAGCAGCGCGTCGAGGTGGAAGTGCCGGCCCAGCCGTCCGGCCTCGGCTGGCTGCCCGACGGGCGCCTGGTCTTCGTGTCGATGAAGGACAGCAAGGTCATGCGCCGCGAGCCGGACGGCGCTCTGGTGGTGCACGCCGATGTGGCCGCCTTCGTCGGTGGGCATCCCAACGACATGGTGGTCGACGGGCAGGGGCGTTGCTGGCTGGGCGACTTCGGTTTCGACCTGATGGGCGGCGCCGACATCGAGACGACCGGGCTGCTGCGGATCGACCCGGATGGCAGCGTGACCCAGGTGGCGACGGACCTATGGTTCCCCAACGGCAGCGTCGTCACGCCGGACGGGAGCACGCTCATCGTGGACGAGACCTTCGGCAACCGGATCAGTGCCTTCGAGATCCGGCCCGACGGCAGCCTGGGAGAGCGCCGCGACTGGGCGCGGTTCGGTGACCTGCCGACCTCGCGGGTGGTTGCGCAGGCGGTGCCTGAGGCGGTGTATGGCCCCGATGGCTGCTGCCTGGACGCGCAGGGCGCCCTGTGGGTGGCCGATGCGGTGGGCGGTCGGGTCTGCCGGGTCGCCGAGGGCGGCGAGATCCGCGAGACCATCACCCCGGGCACCGGCGTCTTCGCGTGCATGCTGGGCGGGTCGGACGGGCGGACGCTCTTCATGAGCTGCGCGCCCGACTTCGACGAGCACGCCCGCAGCGCCGCTCGGGAGGCCGACATTCGAGCGGTCACGGTCGACGTGCCGCATGCCGGCTTGCCGTAAGCGGGCGATTTCGACACGGGCTCCGCAAGCTCTGCCCGGCTCAATCAGCCGGTATGGGCGGATCGGTTCAGACCTCGAAGGCCGGCGTGGCGAACAGCTGCTCCGTGTGCTCTACGTGCGCCGTGCCATCCGGGGCCGGCAGCGAGGAGAGCACCGCGCGGGCCAGGCCGTGCGGCATACGGGCAATCTCGAAGCGGCCCTTGGCATCGGAGGTCGAGTCGAAGGCGGTCTCCTGCTGCTTGAGCGACACCCGCACCGGGCGCGGCGGAGACACCCACCCGTCCACCCGGCGGCAGTCACCGTCCAGTGGGCTGATGCGCATCATCAAGGAGCAGTCGTTGCCGGAGAAGACGATGGTCAGCGTCTCGGCCTGGTCGCCGCGCGTGCCGACGAGGGTGCGGCCGCGCTCGACGATGTGCAGGAGCTCGTACTCGGCGTCGAGATCCTCCATCTCGATCGCGACGAGCGCTCGCTCGACCAGACCCGGCGGGGCGGGGTCGTGGGACTGCCACATCTCGGCCAGGTCGGCGAACTGGATGTCATTGTCCACGGGGCACCTCCTTGTCGGGCTCCTGTAGGAGCGTCTTCAGCTTGTCCAGGCATCGGCCCCTGGTGGGTCCGATGCTGCCGACCGGCATGCCGAGATCGGCAGCCAGCGCGGCGTAGTCGGGTCGATCGGAGAACGCGATAACTCGCAGCAGCCGCTGGCAACGTTCGGACAGCTGCGAGACACCTGCCCACAGAACGTTGCCGGCATCCCGCTCGAGGGCGGTTGCCTCGGCGGACCGGGCTGCGGGTGTGCTCCGTTCGAGGACGTCGTCGTCCAGGGGATCGGCCTGACGAGCGCGACGGGCCTGCCGCCATGCCTCTCGTCGTGCCGTGGTCGTCAGCCAGGAGCCGACCGCCGCCGGCTCGCTGATGGCATCTGCGTTTCGTACGAGCGCGAGCCAGGTGCTCTGGACGGCGTCTTCCGCCTGCCCGTGGTCGAGCCGATAGGCCCGAACCACTTGCCAGAGCACCGGGCTCAGCGCCCGAACGAGCTCATCGAGTGCCAGCGCGTCCCCCGTGCGCCAGCGTTGGAAAAGAGTTGTCGACTGGCTCCACACCTGCGCCCCAGACGGTGTGACCTCCAACCGGTCAGTGTTCAACTCTTAGACCTCCCATCCAACGCTCGATGGAAGAGCCTCATGGTGAAGCTCTCGGGTCCAAGGAGCGCGATCACCCGCTGGTGATACATCCAATCTAGAAAAACTTTCCGCCTCTGCATAGGCCGTGCCGGTCGCTGCATGCGCTCTTGTCGCCGCCGCAGTCACTGCGCTTCGTCGTTGCGCGTGAGCGTGTAGCGATAGTTGTCCGGTCCGTCCTCGCGGGGTGCCGAGATCAGCCGACCCTGCAGCCCGTCGCTCGCGAAGGTCTCCAGCTCCTCACTCGTCAGGGGCCACGGCGGCCCCTGCTCCAGCATCCAGTCGTCCGGCAGGTGCATGCCGATCACCAGCAAGGTTCCGCCGGGCGCGACCAGATCCCGGATCGTGGCGATCGCCTTCGCCCGCACCGTGCGAGGCATCGCCTGCACCGTCATCACCTCGACCACCAGGTCGAAAGCCCGATGCCAGTCGGTAGGCAACTCGAACAGGTTGGCGACCAGGTAGCGGGCGGTGGTGTGCGGGTGGCGTCCGCGCGCACCGACGATCGCCGAGTCCGACACGTCGAATGCCGTGGTGTCGTATCCCAGCGAGGCGATGAGCTCCGCGTCGTGGCCCGGGCCGCATCCCACGACGAGTGCCCGCCCGGAACTTGCTGCGGATGCGCCCGCGATAGCTTCCGTTTCCACTGCACTTCTCGGGTACTCGTCGGAGCTTGCTGTGGATGCGCCTGCGATAGCTTCCGTTTCCACCGCATCGTGCGCGCTCCCGCTGTCCTTTGACGTGCCAGCCGACGCCGCCGCCCAGTCGACCAGCAACGGGTGCGGTTCGCCGCGATCCCATGGGATCACCGCGTCGCCCACGGCCGCCGCGGCATACAGCGGCTCGAACCAGCCGATGACGTCACCGGTCGAGAGGGACTCGTGCGCGAGCTCTGCGGCTGCCTCGTCGGGTGTGCTCATTTCGGGGCCCTCGCGAAGTATCGGAGCGAGCTTGCGAGCGGAGAACTCTGTGGGGTGCGTCTCATACGACCTATGATCGCGGGCGCAACCGCACCGGTGGCAGGACGGGCGCAGGCAAGGTCTGGTCCCACTCGGGCGGCAGCGAACCGAACCGGCCCGAACCGGCGGATCCGTCGCGCTCGCGTTGCCAGTCCTGCCGGTAGGTCGTGATCTCGTCCTGGGTGCGCCCGACGAAGTTCCACCACATCAGGATCTGCTCGCCGAACGGGGCACCGCCCAGCAGCAGCACCCGGGCGGTCTCGTCGGCGCCGGCCTGCAGCGTGATTCGTTCGCGACCGGTGCCGCAGACGACCAGTTCCGCGGTTTTCGCCTCCTGCCCG
The DNA here is from genome assembly GCF_007845645.1 of Leekyejoonella antrihumi. Lineage (GTDB taxonomy): Bacteria > Actinomycetota > Actinomycetes > Actinomycetales > Dermatophilaceae > Leekyejoonella > Leekyejoonella antrihumi. Next base: position 63,635 of record NZ_VCQV01000003.1, on the reverse strand, counting down.
CTCACGGTGACGGTGCCGGTGTCCACGAGCAGCCCATGCTCGAAACTCGGGTCCACGTCCAGTGCCGTCGCGTGGCCTGCGGGGACGGTGATCTCGGCGCCGACCAGGGGGCTGAACGTCGCCACTGGGGAGGTCGTCCCGGCGAGCATGCCGAGGAAGACCAGCGCCGACGCGCCGTCAACCGTCACCGATTGAGGCTCGTAGTGCTCGAATGCCGGTGCGGTGTCGGCATGCTCGGCAGGCAGGGCGACCCACAGCTGCACGCCGTGCAGGGTCGTCGTGCGTGACGTCGAGAACTCCGAGTGCGCGATGCCACGCCCGGCGGTCATCAGGTTCATCTGACCGGGGCGCACCACGGCATGCGTGCCGATGGAGTCGCGGTGCTCGATCTCTCCGCTGAAGAGCCACGAGACCGTCTGCAGGCCCGTATGCGGATGTCCCGGCACCTGCATACCCCCACTCGTGGAGACGTCGTCGGGTCCGTAGTGGTCGACGAAGCACCAGGCGCCGATCAGGGACCGGGATCGCTGCGGAAGCGTGCGGTGAACCGTCATCGCGCGCGGGCCACCGAGCGGGACATCGCGCGGAGTCAGCAGCTCGATGCCGGGAGCGTCGTCATCCGTGCACGTGCGCGGCATCGGGTGCCTCTCCAGGTTGCTCATACCGCCCCCAGCGCTCGGGATCGTCGAAATGCTCCGAAGAATCCCATAGTACGGTCGGCGGTATGAAGGCCACAGCGGCATGAGCGAGGCAGCCGGCACACCGACAGTGACGCACGACGAGTCGCGGCACCGGTTCGAGATCGCGCTCGATGGCGAGCGAGTGGGCATTGCGGCCTATCGGGACGTCGACGGCCGGCGTCACTTCACGCACACCGCGGTCGACCCGGCATACGGCGGCCGGGGACTGGCGGGCACGCTCGTCGGCCATGCGCTCGCGGAGACGCGCGCGGCCGGTCTGCGGATCGTCCCCGAGTGCTCGTACGTCGTGGTGTATCTCCAACGGCACCAGGAGTATGCGGACCTGACCGATTCGGTGACGTAGCCGTTCGGTACGGGCGCCTGGATCGAAATCGGGAGTCTCTACCTGCCACGTCGCCGTTGAGACGGGGCTATCGTGCGAGGACGCGCGATGCATGGCAATAGGGAGGGATTCGGGATGCCTTCGTCGCCCCGCAAGGTGCGGGTGCTGCGCAGAGATGCGCCGAATGCACGGCAGGGAAAGGCCGCAGCGCTGAACGAGGCCTGGAGCTTTTTGCACGCAGAGATCCTGTCCAGACCCGAGCACCGGGACCGGTCGCTCGCGAACGTCATCGTAGTCATCGTGGACGCGGACGGCCGCCTTGAGCCGTCGGCGCCGTCGCGGGTGGTCCGTCATCTGAGCTATCCGCGCGTCGGGGGTGTGCAGATCCAGGTCCGCATCTACAACCGACAGCAGGCGCTGGCGTGGTTCCAGGATGTGGAGTTCGCGATCTTCGGGCTGGTCTATCAGCTGGGTCGCGCGGCGTGGGGCACCGCGAACATGGGCGGCAACGGGCAGTTCAACCGGCTGCGCGCCCTGGACGACGTCGCCGGCCCGGACGGACCGTGGCGGCACCGCCTCACCGAGGACCAGGACGTCGGCCTGCGGCTGATCGCCGCCGGTTGGCGGGGCAGCCACGAGCCGGAGGCCAGCGTGTCCCAGCAGGGCCTGTCCCGGCTGCGGCCGCTCTATCGGCAGCGGACCCGTTGGGCGCAGGGGTCCTGGCAGGCGATTGGCCTGATGTCGACCGTGCGCCGCGCGGACGTTTCGCTCGCGGCGCGGATCGACATGGTCGGGTACCTCCTGCTCCCCATACTGCAGATGGTCACCGCGGTGGCCCTGCTGTGTGCCGTCGGCCTGGCGATCGCCCTGCACATCGCGTTCTACGCCGCCGGCTGGCCGATCATCGTGTTCTTCGTCGGCAGCACCATTGGACCGGGGCTGATCGCCCTGATGGCCCGGCAGCGCGGAGTGCGGGGGCTGCTGCTCGCCCTGCTGCTCTTCTTGCCCTACGCCTGCTACGCGTGGCTGACCTTTCCGGCGGTCGTCCGCGCGCTCGGCCGGCAGGTGCTGGGCAAGGGGTCGTGGGCCAAGACCGCGCGGGAGCCGCTGGTGGTCGACGCCGAGGTCGACTCGCAGCTGCCGGGGTGACCCGCCGATGGCGTGCAGCTCCTGCCGAGGTTTTGCGTGCGCCCGACGCCGAGCCCGACGGTTCAGTCTGTTTTGCGTAGCGGGTGCGCGGCCGTGGTGGCGTTCGCGGGGTGGGCTGCGCGGGTGAAGTCGCTGAGCACGAGAGGCAACACGAAGGGAACGATCAGCAGTTTCAGCCAGTCCCAGACCGTGTTGCCGTGAAAGCCGGTCCACGACCAGCCCAGGGTGTACCCGCCGACGGCGAGCACGACGAGAGTCACCATGGCCAGGATCCAGGCGATCCGCCAGTGCAGATGGTGGGAACGACGGGTGCGTTGCCACAGCGGTAGCGCGGTGAGCACGACCGGCAGGATCAGTAGGTTGAGCCAGTCCCAGACCGTGTTGCCGCCGAAACCCGTCCACGACCAGTCCATGGTGTAGCCGCCGACCACGAGCACGACGAGAGTCGCGAGCACACCACCGATAATGAGCCGGTGGTCCCGGGCGACATCATGGGCACGGGTCGAATGCGACGGATCTGGCTGGGCGGGCAGTCGGCGCATACCAGAAAGTATTCACGGAGGATGGCCAGAGCGGAATATGTGTCGGCTGACGCCGGCGGTGAACGAGCCATCCGCCGGCCGGATCGGGGGACCGTTAGGTTCGCAGGTATGCAGGTCAGCCCACCCGATCGCCCGGGGCGCATCGGCAGCCGCAACGCGGCATACCAGCAGCTGGAGACGCTGCTGCACAACCGGACCAAGCGACACCGTGCCGGTGAGTTCATCGTGCAGGGGGTGCGGCCGATCGGGCGCGCGCTCGAGTACGACTGGACGATTCGCACCCTGATCCGGCCCGAAGATCGCCGCCCCTCGGATTGGGCTCGCGGTGTGTGGGAGTGCACGCGGTGCCACCACGTGCAGATGCCCGAGGAGCTGCTGGCCCAGCTCGCGGAGAAGGCCGACGACGTGCCCGAGCTGCTGGCCGTTGTCGAGATGCCGCCGGACGACCTGGAGCGGCTGCCCTCGAGCGGGTCCCCGCTGATCGTGGTCTTCGACCGGCCGGGCCAGCCGGGCAACATCGGCAGTCTGTTGCGCTCGATGGACGCGTTCGGCGCGAGCGCCCTCGTGGTCACCGGCCACGCCGCCGACCCCTATGACCCCAAGTCGGTCCGGGCGAGCACCGGGTCGTTCTTCACCGTGCCCACGGTGCGGGCCGAGTCGCACCGCGAAGTGCTGGAGTGGGTCACGAGGCGGCGAGTCGGCGGCATACCGCTGACCGTTCTCGGCACGGATGAAGGCGGCGAGCAGGACCTGCGCCGCGTCGACCTCGCGGGCCCGACGGTCATCGTGATCGGCAACGAGACGCGCGGGCTGACGCGCGCCTGGCGGGACGGCTGTGACCAGATCATCAGCATCCCGATGGTGGGCACCGCTAGCTCGCTGAATGCGGCGACGGCCGGTGCGATCGTGCTGCACGAGGCACTGCGACAGCGCACCCCCTGACGGGGTGGGATCCATTTCGGGCCGCCGTTCGTCCACCTAGTGAGAAGCCACACCGGTTGCCCAATGCGCCGGTCCGCGCGCCGGGATACCGGCGATCATTGCGGGTGGCCTCCCGCGAGCCGCACGACCTACATAGAGTGGGAAGCCACAACGGGGAGCGGGATCAGCCGCAGCCATTTAGGAGGCACACGACATGTCAGACCTCAACCTCGACGGAGGGCTCGCGTCGGCCGGCGGCAACCAGGCGGCAGGTACTGCGGCGGCGCCGGCTGATGGCCTGGTGCTCGAGGCACCCAAGGCCGTGGCGGTCGTCGCCGAGGAGCAGGCGGTGCAGGCCGTGCCGGTCAATGACGCGGCCAAGACCGAGCTGGAGAAGAAGGCCGACGCGTTTGTCGAGGACCTGGCGAGCATGGACGTGAAGGCCCCGGCCTTCTCGCAGAAGGTCGACTCGATCCTGCAGATGGGCGACAGCGACATCCGCCGGACCTCGGAGGTCTCCAACCGGATGCTGCAGCGCCCCGCCGCGCAGGGCGGCAAGGACAGCGCCCAGTCCAAGGTCGGCACCACGCTGGTCGAGCTGCGCACCACCATCACCGACCTGGACCCGAACCGCGCCGACCTGACCGGTGTGAAGAAGCTGCTGAAGTGGATCCCGGGCGGCAACAAGATCGAGAACTACTTCGCGAAGTACCAGTCGGCGCAGTCGCAGATCGACGCCATCATCCGGGCGCTCGCCACCGGGCAGGACGAGCTGCGCAAGGACAACGCCTCCATCGAGGTGGAGCGCGGCAACATGTGGACTGCGATGCAGAAGCTGGGCGAGTACAACCAGCTCTCGACCGCGCTGGACAAGGCGGTGGAGGCCAAGATCGCCGAGCTGCAGGCGGCCGGCAAGACCGAGGACGCCGACTCGATGAAGTCGGACGTGCTCTTCGCCGTCCGCCAGCGTCGGCAGGACATCATGACCCAGATGGCCGTCTCGGTGCAGGGCTACCTGGCGCTCGATCTGGTCCGCAAGAACAACCTCGAGTTGATCCGCGGCGTCGACCGCGCTCAGACGACGACGATCGCCGCGCTGCGGACCGCGGTCATCGTGGCGCAGGCGCTCTCGCAGCAGAAGCTGGTCCTCGACCAGATCACGGCGCTCAACTCGACCACATCCAGCCTGATCGAGCGCACCTCGGAGCAGCTGAAGACCCAGGGCGCCGAGATCAACAAGCAGGCCGCGTCCAGCACGATCGAGGTCGACAAGCTGCAGCGGGCCTTCGACAACGTGTTCCAGACGATGGACGCGATCGACACCTTCCGCTCCCAGGCCACTCAGAACATGGCGCAGACCATCGGGGCACTGGAGGGGCAGGTGGAGCGCGCCAAGCCCTACCTTGAGCGCTCGATGAAGCAGCAGGGCCTCGAGGGCGGCCGGCCTCAGGGGCAGATCGGCTCCTAGGTGGGTCTGCTCTCGCGCATCTTCGACCCCGATGGTTCCACCGCGAACCATCGGGGATCGACTGCTGCGAGCGGCCTGATCGACGCGGTGTCGCAGGGCGGGGCCGAGACGGACAGCGTGCCGGCGCTGACGAGGCAGAGCCAGCAGCTGGTCCTCGAGATCAACCGCAGCGCGGCCGAGGTGCCCGGCATCGGGGTCGTTCTGGCCCGCGCGGTGACCGACACGATCAACGGCGTGCTGCAGGCGCCCGATGCGGCGAACCTCGACCTGAGCGTGCGCGTGGCCATGCACGGGGTCCTCACCGACTACCTGCCCGGGTCGATCCGGGCGTATGTCGGTGCGGTCCGGTCCGGCGGTGCCCGTGAGGCGGCCACGGACGCGCTGGTGGACCAACTGATCACCCTGCGGGACAGTGTCGAGCGGCTCGCCGAGGCCAGCCGCTCGCGTGACCTGCAGGCGCTGCAGGTGCATGGCAGATTCCTGGAGGACAAGTTCGGCGGTTCGGAGCTAGACCTGTGACACCTCTTCGCAAGGGCGCAAACGTCGCACTGACCAAGGAGATCCCGGACCTGTCCGGGGTGGTCGTCGGTGTCGACTGGGACGCCGGGCCCGAGCGCAGCCTCTCGGACAACCTGGCCTTGCTGACGATCCTGTGCGACAGCAGCGGCAAGGCGTTGTCGCAGGAGCATGTCGTCTACTTCAACCAGCTGGTGTCGAGCGACCTGTCGACCGCCCAGCTGGAGACGGCCATGGGTGACGACGACGAGCAGGTCGAGATCGAGCTCGGTGGAGTGCCGCCCGAGGTCGACAGCATCGTCTTCGTCCTCTACTTCAACGAGGGCGGCACCGGTCGGCGCACCCTGGGGCAGCTGCGGCACTGCGTGGTGCACCTGACGCGTTTGGACACCGGAGCGCCGATCCTTCAGACAGTCGACCTGGCGGACGGGTTGAACGCCGAGACCGCGGTGCGCCTCGGCCAGATCTACCGCCGCGCCGGCGACTGGAAGTTCAAGGCGCTCGGTCTCGGTTACTCCAGTGGCCTGACCGGGCTGGCGAAGGACTTCGGAGTCCAGCTGTGAGCACCCGCACCGACCTGCCGTTCATCCGGCGTCGGGCGCGACCGGCGTCCTCAGCCGCCCCGCCGGCGGCGGAGCCGGCCGGCGCGAGTGAGCCCTCGATGGCCGTCGCGGACTTCCTGCGCGGCCGCTCGGCGAGACCGGGTCGAGCGCCGGCCCAGCCGGCGATCCCATCCGCGGGAGTCTCGTTGGATCTGGGCGAGTCGCCGAGCCGCGGCCCGGAACCTGCGACGCAGGCGAGCAATCCCCTGGACCTCGACGCGCAGCCTGCTGCAACGGCCCCCGAGACGGGCACCGCCATGATCGCCAGTCGGCACCGCCGGCTGATCCGGCACGACCTGGCGCTGCCCGGCGTCACGGCCGGCGAACGGCGCCGGCTGGACCGCGCCGACCCCGTCGTCCAGCTCACCAGGGCGCAGTCCGCCTTCGGCAGCCTCCATTTGGAGCCGGTGGTGCCGCAGGGCGCCCACCTGACCCTCGGGGCGGCCTACCAGGTCGGCGGCCTTCAGGGGGTGGTGCTGCCCGCACTGCGCAACATGGGCCCCGACCAACGCTCGCCGATCTTCCGGGTGTCGGCCGGCGGCCTGGTGGTGAACCTGCGAAAGATCACTGCGGTCGGCCGGTTCCTCATCTACGCTGTACTGTCGCAGCAAGATGGACGTATGCCCGGGGGGACGGTCGTAGTGACCACATATGGCGGTGCGCGGTTGGAGTTGCCGCTGACCACCGAGCCCACCTTCGGCGCCCAAGCGCTGCTTTCGGCATACGTGGTGGAGGGGCAAATTGTGTTGCGCGCGGAACACGACCCCTTCTCCGGAACGTTGCATCAGGTGTGCGACGCCTACGGCTTCAGTGAGCTGACGTGGAGGGACTCCTTCACGCCGCTTGTGTGAGCACGTGCACGGATCGAAACAGACCAGCGGGAGGGATCCCGCGAGGAAGGAAGAATCATGGCAGTCAGTCTCAGCAAGGGCGGCAACATCTCGCTGGAGAAGGCCGCACCCGGGATGACCAACGCCATCGTCGGGCTGGGCTGGGACCCGCGGACGACCGACGGTGCCCAGTTCGACCTGGACGCCTCCGCGCTGCTGTGCGGCGCCAACGGCAAGGTCCGGACCGACGCGGACTTCGTGTTCTACAACAACCTCAGCGGCGACAACAACTCGGTCGTGCACCAGGGCGACAACCGCACCGGTGAGGGCGAGGGTGACGACGAGCAGATCAGGATCTCGCTCAACAAGGTCTCGCCCGACGTGGCCAAGATCTCCTTCATCGCCTCCATCGACCAGGCAGACGCCCGCGGTCAGAACTTCGGCCAGGTCGCCAACGCCTACATCCGCGTCTTCGACGCCGACGACCCGACCAACACCACCAAGGGGGTGCGCTTCGATCTCGGTGAGGACGCCTCGACCGAGACCGCACTGATCTTCGGCGAGGTCTACCGTAACGGCTCCGAATGGAAGTTCCGCGCCATCGCGCAGGGCTACTCCACGGGGCTGGCCGGAGTCATCTCCGACTTCGGTCTCCAGGTCGGTTGATGCCCACCGCCGCACTGGGCGGCGACGCTTCCGCCCGCCCGCCCGCGCGCCACGTCGGTGCCGCGCGGGCCGGCGAGAATCTCACCCGCAGCTCGGCCGTGCCGACCGGCGGCGCGCGTGACGCCGAGCTCGAGGGAGCTGCATGTCCGGCCTGAAACATTTCCGCATCGACTTCGCCATCTGCGCCGCGGTCCTGGTGCTGGCGTTCTTCTACGGCGGGGGCGCCGCGGTCTGGCTGACGGCGGTCCTCATCCTGCTGGAGATCGTCTTCTCGTTCGACAACGCAGCCGTCAACGCGAAGTACCTGATCCGGCTGAACGACTTCTGGCAGCGGATGTTCCTGACCGTCGGCGTGCTGGTCGCGGTCTTCGGTATGCGGCTCGTCTTCCCCTTCATAATCGTGTGCACCTCCGGCGGCATCAGCCCGGTCAACGCGCTGCACCTGGCACTGGAGAAGGGCGACCCGCATACCCCGGGCACCTATGGCTATCTGCTAAATGAGGCGCACCCCAGCATTGCCGCCTTCGGCGGCATGTTCCTGCTGCTGCTCTTCCTCGACTTCATGTTCGACCAGGAGCGTGAGCTGCACTGGCTCACCTGGATCGAGAAGCCGCTGCAGCGCATCGGCAAACTCGACATGCTCTCGGTCGTCATCGGCGGGATCCTGCTGCTGGCCGCCTCCAAGTTCCTTGCCGCGAGCGACAAGGTGGACACGGTCCTCTTCTCCGGCCTGCTCGGCATCGTGCTCTATCTCGCTGTCGGTGGGCTGTCCTCGGTCATGGAAGGCCGCGAGGAGGCCAAGGACTCGCAGCTCGAGGAGGCGGCGAGCAGAGGCCAGCAGGTGCTGCTGGCGGGCAAGGCGGCCCTGTCGATGTTCTTCTTCCTGGAGGTCCTCGACGCGACGTTCTCCTTCGACGGCGTCATCGGTGCGTTCGCGATCACGCCTGACCCGATCGTCATCATGCTCGGCCTGGGTGTCGGCGCGCTGTTCGTGCGATCGATGACCATCTACCTCGTGCGCAACGGCACGCTCGCCGAATACAAGTTCCTGGAGCACGGCGCCCACTGGGCCATCGGGGCGCTGGCCATCATGCTGTTGCTGACCATCAGGTTCCACCTCGGAGAGGCAGTCATCGGCGGCATCGGCATCGCCCTCATCGTCGCGGCCTGGGCGACCTCGATCCAGTCCAACAAGAACGCGCGCGCTCGAGAGGGCGACGACGACGCCACAGAGGGCGACGACGACGCCCCAGAGGGCGACGACGAGCACGACCACACCTCTACACCCGCACAGAACGGAGCGACATCATGAGCATCAACCTCGGCAAGGGCCAGACCGTCAACCTGGCCAAGCAGGACGGCGGCGCGCTCACTCGAGTCCGGATGGGGCTCGGGTGGGACGTGAAGGTCATCACCAAGAAGAAGCTGTTCGGTGGGACCAAGCAGATCGAGAAGGACATCGACCTGGATGCGTCCGCGATCATGATCGGCGGCGGCCGGGTCCTCGACGTCATCTACTTCGGCAGCCTGCGCAGCAAGGACGGCTCGGTCAACCACACGGGGGACAACCTGACCGGTGAGGGCGAGGGCGATGACGAGTCGATCATCGTCGACCTTCCGCTGGTCTCACCACAGGTCGAGCACATCGTCTTCGTGGTCAACTCGTTCAGTGGGGAGAACTTCACGGAAATCGAGAACGCGTTCGTGCGGGTCGTGGACTCCGCAGCCCGTGACACCGAGCTGATCCGCTACCAGCTCACCGGCTCCGGCACGCACACCGCGCTCGTCATGGCCAAGGTGTCACGCAGCGGACAGGGTTGGAGCTTCACCGCCATCGGCCAGCCCGGCAGCGGTCGGGTAGCCCGTGACCTCGAGCCGCTCGCGCTCGCGGCCGTCTGACCACACGCGTGCCGCAGCAGCCGCGTGCCGTCAGCCTCGACATCTGGGGCACCCTGCTCGGCAGCGACCCGGACTTCAAGCCGGAGCGCAACGCACTGCTGCGGTCGACCTTCGCGCCGCACTACGACGCGGTGGAGTTCGACCAGGCGATGCGCCGGGCCGACCGGGATGCCGACGAGATCTGTATGTCGCGCGGCCGGGACGTCGGATTTGCCGAGCGGGTGCGCCTGACCCTGCGGCGGCTGGGGACCGCCGGCGACTCGGATGTCGACGCCGAGCTGCCGAATCTCCTGGAGCAGCAAGCCAAACTGGCGCAGGCGCACCCGCCGCACGCGCTGCATGCCGACCTGCCCGCGGTCGTGCAGGCACTGAGCGCACGGATGCCGGTGGTCCTGACCAGCAACACCGGCATGCTGCCCGGCACGCTGATGCGGCGACTGCTGGAACTTGCCGGGTTCACCGGTGACCTGGGCCAGGTCTTCTCGTGCGAGACCGGTTGGGCCAAGCCGGACCGGCGGATCTTCGAGGTCTCCTGGGAGTGGATCCGCGCCAGGGCGAGGGAACCACTGACACGCCCAGACGTCGTACATGTGGGTGACAACCCGCGCGCCGACGTCGATGGCGCGGCAGGCTTCGGGATGCGCACGGCGCTGGTCACCCCCGACGGCGCGTCCACGCTGGCGGTGCTGAGGCGGATCGAAGGGGAGTGATGGGGATGCAGAACGTCCGTCGGGTGACGGCGCATGTGCTGACCGGGGCGCCCGAGCGGCTGCGGGACGTGCGCAGTGGCGCGGCGTTCGACGCGGACGCCTACTCGCGGATGAAGCACGGCGACCTCGATGCCATCGAGGCCCTCGGCGGCGAGCTGGCGCGAGTGCTGCTGGCCGACCTGCCTTCGCTCGTCTCATCGCCTGCGGCGCCGGTCTTTCCGGTGGCGTATCTGGAGGTGCCGCCCAGCTGCTACTTTCTCGCGGACGTGGTGCTGCGCGCCGTGAACGAACGGCGCCACGCCGCAGGGACCGCACCCGGCCGAATCGTCAAGGTGCACAAGGACTCGGTAACCCACACCGACTATGCCACCGCGACGCCGGAGCAGCGTCGGGCGGAGCTGTCACGCATCGCCTTTCGGCTGGACGAGCCGATCGAGGGCAACGCCGTCGTCGTCGTCGATGACGTGCGCGTGACCGGGCACGCCGAGGCCACCATCCTGCGCGCGCTGGCCGGCGGCCGCCCGGCAAGCCTGGTCACGGCATACGTCGCGGTGTGCGATGACGATCTGGCGCGCACCCCGCAGGTGGAGTCGGCGCTGAACCAGGCGCGGGTGACCTCGGTGCTGGACCTGCTGCCCGCGATCCGGGCGGGCCGGTTTGTGCTGACCATCCGCTTCCTCAAGCGGGCGCTCGCCAGCCCGGACCTGGCGCGGCTGGTGGGCGAGTGCCCGCGGTCGGTGGTAGAGGCGATGTGCGCCGGCGCCGAGGCGACGGGTCCGTCGTTCGTCACGGCATACGCCGAGGGGATGGCCGTGCTGGAGGCTGCCCTCGGCGGTCCGGGGGGGCCTCGAGATGGCGGGCGCGGTGGGCCGGTCGGTGGGATCTCGCAGGTGGCGCATGCGTGAGCGACTCGCGCTGACGACGCTGACGCTGCCCGCGCTGCCCGCGGACGGTGTCGTGTCCGCGCACGGCTACAGCCTTTTCAAGCACGGTGATGCGCGCCTTGCGCGGGTGTACGGCCGGGCGCTCGGCGCGCTCTGGCTGCAGGGCGTCGACCTGCGGGAGGTCTCGTCGTTGTGCGTGACCGCATCCGGGTTCGGCGCGGTGGCCCCGGCGGCATACTCCCTCGTGCGCCCCTTTGCGCAGTGGGTGCGTGCCGCAGTGCCGGTGTCGACCTTCGAGGTGCGGCGACGTGGGATCAGCGCGGGCGACTACGCCCAGATGACGCCCGGTGCGCGCAAGGTCGCGGTCAGCAGCTCCTGCATGCAGGTGGACGGCGGCCTTGATCTGCGCGGCGCACGAGTAGTGGCATTGGATGACATCCGGGTCACCGGCACCCACGAGCAGGCGATGGACGAGTGCCTCACGGCTGCCGGCGCCGCCGCGGTGGACCACCTGTATCTCGTGGATGCACACGCCTTCGCCGACGAACCGACCGTGGAGTCGCGGCTCAACCTGGCGGCAGTGCCCGACGTCGATGCCCTGCTCCGGGTGGTCGAACGCCGCTCGTTCGTGCCCAATGCCCGCGTGTGCCGCCGGGTGATGCAACTGCCCGTGACGCAGCTGGAACGTTTTGTGGCCGGTGCGCCGGAACCGGTGCTCGGGTGGATGCTGCGTGCCGTCGAGCTGGACCGGCTCGAACGGGTGGGACCGTATCGCGCCGGGGTCACCGCCTTCCGCGAGCTCACCGCCGCGCTCGACGGGCCCGCCCAGACCGCCACCGCCTGAACCCAACACCCCCCGAGAGGTCACCTTCAGCACCCGAGGAGTCAGTTCCCGCACCCCGAGAGGTCAGTCTGGAACGAGAACTGTTCGCGGACTAGGGTCGGCGGTATGAGCCTTGATCGTCCAGTCACCCCGAATCCCTACGACCTGCTGCCCAGCGTGCCGTCGTTCACGGTCACCAGTGACGACGTGCAGGACGGCCGGCCACTCAAGGACGACCAGGTCGCCGACAAGGGAAATATCTCGCCGCATCTGTCGTGGTCCGGTGTCCCCGAGGGGACCAAGTCCTTTGTCGTGACCTGTTTCGACCCGGATGCGCCGACGCCGTCCGGCTTCTGGCACTGGGTGCTCGTGGATCTGCCGGGTGACACCACGTCGCTGGATGCTGGTGCGGGGGCCGCAGGTGCGAAGCTGCCGGGCCACGCCTTCATGTGCCGCAATGACGGCGGCTTCCAGGGATTCATGGGCGCGGCCCCGCCCGAAGGCGACCAGGTGCACCGCTACTTCTTCGTCGTGCACGCTGTGGGCGAGGAGTCGCTCGGAGTGGACGCCGATGCCTCACCGGCGGTCGTCTCGTTCAACCTCGCCTTCAAGACCCTCGGCCGCGCGATCATTCAGGGCACCTACCAGCACTGACGCCGGCCCGTTCTTCACCACGGACCCACTTCACCGACGCCTGGCTCGCGCGTTCCTCGAGCACCCCTGAGGAATACCCCACCAGGGTATGCTGTTGTCTCGGTCGGAATGACAGTCCTCAGGAGGCGCGATGGTCGGCTACACGGGCACCAAGGAGCAGTACCTCGCACGGCTGCGCCGCATCGAAGGTCAGGTGCGCGGCATCCAGCGGATGGTCGAGGACGACACGTACTGCATCGAGGTGCTGACGCAGGTCAGCGCCGTGACCAAGGCCCTGCAGTCGGTCAGTCTCGGCCTTCTCGAGGACCACATCGGCCACTGCGTCGTGGACGCGGCCCGCGAGTCGGATGAGGCCGCCGACGCGAAGGTCACTGAGGCCGCCGCAGCGATTGCGCGCCTGGTGCGCAGCTGAGTCGTTCCGGCAACCCGACGAGGAGAGAGAGCACAAACATGACCCAGACGGACATTCGAGTGACCGGTATGACGTGTGAGCACTGCGTGAGGGCCGTCACCGATGAGCTGAAGCTGGTGCCCGGAGTTCAGGGCGTCAGCGTCGAGCTGGTGAGTGGTGGCGACTCGCCCGTGCACATCACCAGCGACGAAGCGCTGACCGCTCAAGCCGTTGCCGAGGCGATCGACGAGGCCGGCTACGCGATCAGCGCCTAACCCCAACCCACCGAGAAGTCACAAATAACACGCGAGAAGTCACACAGAACCATCGAGGAGTCAGTTGCTCGAGTCTGACTGACTTCTCGCGGGTTGGGAGTGACTTCTCGCGTGCAGGTTGTGACTTCTCGCGGTCAGATGGTGACGGTGCCCTTGGTCCTGCTCTGGAAGGTCACCGACATCAGCCCGGGGGTGCCGCGCAACGCCGCGAAGTCGAACTCGATGTCCGGCTCCCAGTCGTTGCGGTCGACGCCGGGCAGGCCGGACAGGCCCAGCCACTCCCGGATGCGGTCGGGGGTTCCGGCGATCTGCAGACCGTGCAGCAGGCAGTCACTGGGACCATCCTGCGACGGGTGCTTCTGGCCGGCGTCCCACTTGATGAAGAAGGGCACCTGCGGGTCGGCTATCAGGCCCTTGACGCCCAACTGGGTCCAGGTGAGCTCGCCGCCGTCCGGGCAGTGCCGGTTGCCCGGGACTGCCGACCGGCCGAGCTTGGCCTCCGGCGGCGCCATGTCCTCGACCTCGACGACCCAACCGAGCCAGCCGCCGCCGGCCTCGGAGCGAGCCCGCACGGCCTGACCGAAGGGTGCCTTGTCCGATGCCGGGTGGTCGAGCACCTCCACGATCTCGATGAAGCGGCCATCCAACAGCGGGATGACGCTGTTGCGCGTGCCGAAGCGCGGATGCAGACCGCCGTCGACCGGCTCCACCCCGAGCTCCGCCCCCAACCGCTTGGACGTCGCGATCAGTCCATCTGATTCCGCGGCATAAACCACGTGGTCAACTCGCATGAATTCATCGTGCCATCTACTCAACCGGGGGTGTAATCCGGGTCACGCACCGAGGGCTTGACAGCCCGCCGCTGCCGCACGGCTTCATACAAAACGATGGCCGCCGAGGTGGCGACGTTGAGCGAGTTTGCCTTACCTACCATCGGGATTCGCACCCGCACAGCCGCCGCATCGAGCACCCGATCGGTGAGGCCGTGCTTCTCGGTGCCGACGGCGATCGCCACCGGCCCCGTCAGGTCGACGTCGGTATGCAGCACGTCCGTGTCGGGTGTCGCGGCGACCAGATGCGCCCCGACCCGGGACAACCAAGCCAGCGTGTCGTCGGTGGATGCGGTGGCCACCGGGACCGAAAAGACCGTCCCCTTCGAGCTGCGGACCACGTTGGGGTTGCCCCAGTCGGTCACCGGGTCTGCAGCGATCACCGCGTCGACTCCGGCGGCGTCGGCGGTGCGCAGCATCGCGCCGAGGTTGCCGGGCTTCTCCACCCCCTCGGCGACCAACAGCAGCGGGTCGACCGGCAGGCTCAGGTCCGACGGTGCGCGGTCGATGGCGCGCACGACCGCGAGGAAGCCGTCCGCGCCCTCGCGGTAGGCGACCTTCTCGAAGGCTGCCCGCGACAGCCGCAGCGTCTCGACACCACCCTCGGCGAGCTCGCGCACCAGGACCGACTGCGTAGGCGCGTCGAGCATCAGCTCGGGGCAGTGCAGCAGCGTGCGTGGACGCAGACCGGCGTCGAGGGCCAGCCGCAGCTCGTCATACCCCTCGAGCAGAGTGAGCCCCGTCTCCTCGCGATGTCGGCGGCGACGTAGGCCGGCCAGCGTCTTGAGCCGCGGGTTCGCCGCGGACGAGATGACCCGCTCCGTCATGACTCCACCGCCCGGTGAGTCACGGCAGGATCAGCGATCGCAGCACCGGCACGGCGCCGTCCTCGTCGATGGTGCCGGTCACCTCGTCGGCGACGGCCAGCACATCGTCGAGTGCCTGACCCATCGCGACGCCGCGCGCCGCCCAGGTCAGCATCTCCAGGTCGTTGCGGTGGTCGCCGATCGCGACCGTGGCAGCCGGTTCGACGTGCAGGTTGCGGCGGATCTGTTCGAGAGCCGAGGCCTTCGACACCCCCTCAGGGTTGATGTCGAGCCAGGCGGTGTAGCCGACCCCATAGCTGACGCCGTGCAGTCCGAGCTGTGGCGCCAGCTTCACGAAGTCGTCCGAGGTGCCCGTCGGCGACCGGAAGGTGACGCGGGTCGTCGGTTCCGCGGCCATTTCCTCCCACGAGACCACCCGCTGCGTCCCGAGCAGCTCACCGTCCGGGAAGGGCGCGCTCACCTTGGAGCCGATGCCGATCTCCTCGACGGCGACCACTGCATCCGGCCACGCATTCTCCAGCGACTTGAGCACCGGCGCGGGGTCGAACGTCACGGTCTCCACGATCCGGTAGCCATTCGGCGCCGACGGGTCCAGCTCGATAGTCACGGCGCCGTTCGAGGCGACGGCGAAGCCGCGGTCGAGGCCGAGCATGCCGGCGATCTCCATCACGCCGAGCACCGAACGCCCGGTGGCGATCGTCACGTGATGGCCGGCGCGCGCCACTGCCTGCACCGCGTCGCGCACGGTCTCCGACAGATGGCCGTCGTAGTGCAGCAGGGTTCCGTCGACGTCCAGGGCAACCAGCATCTCTGTCACGCAGTCAGCCTAGGTGGTCGCATGACGCGGACGGCACGGCTCACGCCCGTATGCCGATTGTTCACTCAGCCGTACGCAGCGCGTCACGATAGGACAGCTTGCGGCCGGTCTGCATCAGCGAACGTCGATACATCGCATCCGCGACTCGGATGATGCCGTAGCCGGCGGCGAGCGCCAGGACCAGGGACACCAGGGGCTCCCACCAGGTCGCGGTGCCGGCGACCACTCGGATCGGCATCGCGATCGTGGAGAACAGCGGGAGGTAGGACAGCACGACCTGGGCGGTGCCGGACACCGAGATGCCGGCGATGAACACGGCGATGATGACGACGCTGATCGGGGTCGAGGTCGCCTGCAGGTCCTCGCTGCGGGTCGCGAGGGCGCCGGCGACTGCCCATACGCATGCCAGGGTGATGAAGCCGACGAGATAGAAGACGATGAACCAGCTGATGCCGCCGGAAATGCCCGCGAGTGCCGAGCTGTTGCCGGTGGCCAGCAGCGCGATCAGCGCGGCTGCGGCAAAGATCACCAGCTGCGCGATCGCGAGCAGCGAGTTGCCGAGCACCTTGCCGATCAGCAGCTGTCGCAGCGAGATTGCACTCGCAAGGATCTCGACGATGCGGTTCTGCTTCTCCTCGATCACGCTGTTCGCGATCGCGAGGCCGAAAAGCAGCGATGCCAGGTAGAACAGGAATCCGAAGGCATAGCCGACACCCTTGGCCAGGCCGGTCGACGTCGCGCGCGGGTCGATCAGGTCGTAGGGCAGCGCCGTCCCCTTCTGCAGGGCCGGCAAGGACGTGCCGGCGGCCACCGCGTTCTTCTGCATGGTGGCCTGCTGCACTGCTACGCCCAGCCAGGTCGAGATGACGTCGTCCTTGGAGTCCTTGCCGATCAGTCGCCAGCCGTCCCCGGCAGGCACCAGACCGGCGTCGACCTTTCCGGACTGCACGGCACTCCGGACTGCCGAGGTCGAGCTCAGGACCCTGCTCTTGAGGCTGACTCCGTCTCGGCCGCCCTGATGCGCCAAGGTATCGGCCAGCCTGACGATCTGGGTGCCCGGACCGCTGGTTGCGACGGTCTTCTTGCCGGCGTGCGCGGCCATGACCGTCTGGAACGCGACAGCGCCGATGATGATGGCCAGGGTCACGACCGTCGTGATCAGGAAGGTCCGGTCCTTGAGCTTGACGCTGATCTCGCGCTCGGTGACGGTCCGCCACGCATGGTGCGCGCTCGAGGTGTCGTCCGCGCTCGAACGGGACTGGGCCGGGCGAGTCTGCACGGTGCTCATCTGGTGACCTCGCGGTAGGTGTCGGCAAGGGTGGGCACGACTTCGGTGAGCTCACGCACGCCGCCCCGACGAAGTGCCTCGGTCAGGATCCGGTCGGTGTCCGCAGGCTCGGACAGCTCCAGCAGCGCCGTGCCGCCGTCGACGTCGATCACCTCGATGCCCGGAAGGCCGCGCACCCACCCGGCGTCGCCGGCGGTGATCAGGCGATGGCGCACGGGACCACGGCGGCGCAGCTCGGCAGCGGTGCCGCGCGCCACGACCCGACCGGCGGACAGCACGACCAGCTGGTCGCACAGGCGGTCGACCAGATCCAGCTGGTGTGATGAGAAGAGCACTGGCACACCACGGTCGGTGAACTCACGCAGCACGTCGGCCATCTCGTCGACCGCAGCGGGGTCGAGACCGGAGAACGGTTCGTCCAGCACCAGCATCTGCGGGTCGCTGATGACCGCGGCAGCGATCTGCACCCGCTGCTGGTTGCCCAGTGACAGAGACTCGAGCTTGTCCTTGTGGCGGTCGCCGAGGTTGAACCGCTCGAGCAGCGTCTTGGCTCGCTGCCGCGCGCCGGACGCGCTCAGGCCCTGCAGACGGCCGAGATAGATGAGCTGGTCCATGATCGGCTGCTTCGGATAGAGCCCGCGCTCCTCCGGCATGTAGCCGAAGCCGCGGCGGTCGGCGGCGGTGATCGGCCGGCCCCGCCACTGCACGCCGCCACCATGAATGCTGAGCACCCCCATGATCATCCGCATGGTGGTGGTCTTGCCGGCACCATTGCCTCCCACGAAGCCGGTCATCTGACCGTCGCCGACGGCGAACGAGATGGCGTCCACCGCCGTGATCTCCCCAAACCGACGGACCAGATGATCGACCTCGAGCACAGCACTCCCTCCGGCTGACAGTCCGCAACCCAGCCGGTCGCGGCGTGCCTCAAACGCTAAGCGACCTGGGCGCCCCACACATCCGCCGCGCGGCGGATCTTCGGCCCATGCCGCGCGGCGGGCCTCCGTCGAGCGGAGGACTTCGCCTCTGGACCGCCGCCGACCGAGGCAATAGGCTCGGGCCAAGGAGATCTATGGTCGGGTCGTTGTCGCAGCCGACCCTGATCACATCTGTGGTCCGGGCGCTCTCGCTGCTGGACACTGTGGGTGCCCAGTGCGGCCCGGTGCCTGCGAAGAAGCTCGCACGGCTGACGGGGCTGCCCCTGGCCACGACCTACCACCTGCTGCGCACGCTGCTGCATGAGGGATACCTGGACCGGGAGGATGGCGGATATGTCCTCGGTGCACAAGTCTCGACCCTCGCCGATCGTCGGCAGGAGGACGGTCATCGCACCCACGGGGTGCTGCGCGGACTGCATGACGAGCTGCACGCACCCGCCTACCTCTCCGTGCTCGATGACGGAGAGATCCGGCTCGTCGACGTGGCGGACAGTCCGGATGCGCCGCGCACCGACATGTGGGTCGGCTTCGAGGACGCCGCGCACGCCACCGCCCTCGGCAAGGCCGTGCTGGCATCTCTCCCGGAGGCGCGGTGCCGGGACTATCTTTCCGAACATCCGCTGGTGGACCTGACGTCGGCGACCGTGACCAGCCGGAGGGTGCTGCTCCAGCAGCTGCAGCGCAACCCCGAGATCGCCACCGACGAGCAGGAGTATGCCGTGGGTGTCGCCTGCATGGCCGTGCCCGTGCCGTCGACGGCGATTGTCGGCGCCGTCGCGATCTCTGTCCCGCTGGAACGCCGCTCGGCACTGCTTGCCAGCAGGCACGCGCTGCGTCGCGCCGCGCAGCTCATCGCGCTCGCGCGCGACGCGGTTGCCGGCTGAGCCCGACACGAGTTTTGTCACCAACTGAAATATTGCCGTGGCCCGGCCCTGGCTCTCGGCGCACGCTGGAGTGGTCAGATTCGTTTCCCGAGCAAGGGGAGTCCCATGACGACCGACCTCTCCGCCCGAGCGAGCTCCACTGAGCTCACGGGCGACCTACGCAAGGCCCTGTTCACCACGATGATCCGCAGCCGAACCTTCGAGGAGGCGATCCTGCGGGAGTATCACGCCGACAAGGCGCCCGGTTTCGACATCGGCAAGGGCCTGATTCCCGGTGAGATGCACCTCTCGGCGGGCCAGGAGCCCGTGGCGGCCGGGGTCTGCGAGCATCTTACCGCCGCCGATGCGGTCACCTCGACCCACCGGCCGCACCACTTCGCTATCGCGCACGGCGTGGACCTGAAGCCGATGGCGGCCGAGATCTTCGGCCGGGTCGACGGGCTCGGCAGAGGTCGTGGCGGCCACATGCACCTGTTCGACCCCTCGACACACTTCTCCTGCTCGGGGATCGTCGCCGAGGGATATCCCGCGGCCCTCGGTATGGCGTTCGCATTCTCTCGCCGCGGCACCGATGCGATCGCGGTTGCCGTCACCGGTGAGGGTGCTGCAAATGCCGGTGCCTTCCACGAGTCCCTGAACCTCGCAGCGCTCTGGAAGCTGCCGGTGGTCTTCGTGATCGAGGACAACGAGTGGGGCATCTCGGTCTCTCGCGAGGCGTCGACCCCGATTCCGTCCAACGCCGACCGAGCCGCGGCATACGGCATCCCTGGCACGCGGGTCGAGGAGAACGACGTCGAGGCCGTGTATGCCGCAGCCGGAGAGGCCGTCGCGCGTGCCCGAGGCGGCGGTGGACCCACTCTGATCGAGGTGCACACGCTGCGTCTGTGGGGTCACTTCGAGGGTGACGCCCAGGGATACCGGCCCGACCTGGACCAGGTGCCGGACCGGGATCCGATCCCGCGCTATGAGGCAACGCTGCGGGACGCAGGCGTGCTCGACGATGCCGTAGGAGAGCAGATCCGCTCGGCGGCGAGCATCGAGGTCGAGGGCGCTATCGCCTTCGCCAAGGCCAGTGCCGAACCGGACCCCGCCACCGTTCTCGACTACGTGTTTGTGTGAAGGAGCTGTCATGACTGTCACTGACCGGCCGGCCCAGGCGCCCACCCGCCGGCTCAACACCTCGAAGGCGATGGTCGAGGCCATCGCCGCGGAGATGGAGGCAAACCCCGAGGTGTTCTACCTCGGTGAGGATGTCGGAGCCTACGGCGGCATCTTTTCTTCCACCACCGGTCTGCTCGACCGGTTCGGCCCGCAGCGGGTCCTCGACACCCCGATCTCCGAGACCGGGTTCATCGGCCTTGCGATCGGCGCGGCCACCGAAGGCATGCGACCGATCGTCGAGCTGATGTTTGCCGACTTCATGGGCGTGTGCCTGGACCAGATCTACAACCACATGGCCAAGATCCACTTCGAGTCCGGCGGCAACGTCAAGGTGCCGATGGTCCTCACGACGGCCGTGGGCGGCGGCTACTCCGACGGAGCCCAGCACTCGCAGTGCCTGTGGGGCACCTTCGCGCACCTGCCAGGTATGAAGGTCGTCGCACCCGCGACCCCTGCCGACGCGAAGGGGCTGATGACCGCGGCAATCCGCGACGACTCCCCGGTGGTCTACATGTTTCACAAGGGCGTCATGGGCCTGCCCTGGATGGTGAAGAACCCGCGCTCGATCGACGTGGTGCCTGCAGGTGAGCACGTCGTCGAGATCGGCAAGGCCCGGGTGGCACGCGAGGGCAGCGACGTCACGATCGTCACCATCTCGCTGTCGGTGCACCACGCGCTGGACGTCGCCGAGCAGTTGAGCAACGAAGGGATCTCGGCCGAGGTGATCGACCTGCGGTCGCTGGTTCCGCTGGACCGGGATGCCATCTGCGCGTCTGTCGCCAAGACGGGCCGACTGGTCGTCGTCGACGAGGACTACCTCTCCTTCGGGATGTCCGCCGAGGTGGTCGCATCGGTCACCGACCGTGACCCGAGCCTGTTCAAGGCGCCGCCCGTGCGGGTGGCCGTGCCCGACATACCCATTCCCTATGCGCGGCCGCTGGAGTATGCGGCACTTCCACGGCAGGATCGGATCGAGGAGGCCGTGCGGAAGGCGCTTCGATGACCGACGTCCCGTTCCCCGTCATGAGCCAGAAGGAGCCGGATGCCGTCGGGGTGGTCGCAACCTGGTACGTGGCCGAGGGTGAGCAGGTGGTCGCTGACCAGCTGCTCGCCGAGGTGCAGTTGGACAAGGTGGACGTCGAGGTGCCGGCGCCGTGTGCCGGCACGGTCCACCTGACCACGGGCGAGGGCACCGAGGTGGCGCAGGGCACCATCATTGCGACGATCGACTGACCTTCTCCCGCCGACAGGCATACCAAACCACCGAGCGGCATACATGTTTCATGCACCTCTCGAGCGGTTGGTATACCTCTCGGCGCGGGTGGTGGCGTCAGTCGCCGGGGTGGATGAGGCCGGCCTCATAGGCGAAGACCACCGCCTGGACGCGGTCGCGCAGATGCAGCTTGGCCAGGCAGCTGGAGACGTGGGTCTTGACCGTCGCGGCACCGACCACGAGGTGGTCGGCGATCTCCGCGTTCGAGCGCCCGCGACCGAGCAGGGTGAGCACCTCCCGCTCCCGCGGTGTCAGATTTGCCAGTGCATTCTGCTGCGGGTACGGCCGCCCGGTCGCGGTCGCGGACGTCATCCGCTCAATCACGCGGCGGGTGACCTCCGGTGCAAGCAGCGCGTGCCCGTGGCCGGCGGCGCGGATGGCGCCCACGAGGTCGTCGGGGTCGGTGTTCTTCAGCAGGAATCCGCTTGCGCCTGCATCGAGCCCGGCGAAGAGGTAGTCGTCGTGGTCGAACGTCGTGAGGAGCACTACACGGGACAGGCCGTCCGCCACAATGCGGCGGGTCGCCTCGATGCCATCCATCCGCGGCATCTCGACATCCATGAGGACCAGATCAGGCGCCAGCTCACGGCACAGCTCGATCGCGCACACCCCGTCGGGTGCCTCACCGACGACCTCGATGTCGTCCTCAACCGACAGCATCAAGGCGAATCCACCTCGAACCAAACGCTGGTCGTCGGCCACGACGATGCGCAGTGTGGCCGCCTGCTCAGTCATGCGACATCTCCGCGGAATGCTGTGGCACCCCACCGTGCCGAGAGTTGCCGTCGTCGAAGGGGAGTCGCACGCGCACGCGGTACCCGCCCGTGGCGCGCGGCCCGATCTCGGCGACTCCGCCGTGTGCGACCACGCGCTCTTGTATGCCGAGCAAGCCAAGTCCGGTGCCGTGCATGCCGGGGCGCAGGCGGCCCGCGTCGAGAACCTCCGCCTCGGCATACGCCCGTCCCCGCTCGCGGCCCAGGCGGATGCACACCGTCGCCGACCTCGAGGTCGAGTGACGGCGCACATTGGCCAGCGCCTCCTGGGTCGTGCGGTAGAGACCGAGGCCGACCGCCGGAGGCACATCGTCGGTGAGCGCCGGTGTGTCGTCCACAAACTGGAGATCAACGTGCATGCCGGCGACGCGGAACTGCTCAATCAAGGTCGCTATGTCCGGGAACCCCGGCTCGGGAGCGCGGTCGCCACAGGTCTGGCTCGCGCGCAGGGTGCCGAGCAGGTTGCGCATCTCGCCGACCGCAGACCGAGACGACGCCTCGATGGTGGAGAGGGCACCCTCTGCAGCCGCGGGGTTCTTGTCGAGCACGCGCCGGGCTGCTCCGGCCTGCACGCCGATGACCGACACATGATGGGCGACCACGTCGTGCAGCTCCCGCGCGATCCGTAGGCGTTCGGCCACCACCGCCTGCTCCTGCAGTTGCTCGGACTGGGACGCAATGGTCGAGGCCTGGTCGGCGAGGGACGCGTGCTGGCGTGCGTTGCGCCAGGCGGCCGCACCGCCGAGGACGGCACCGCCGAAATAGATGGAGTTGACGAGGTAGGAGTAGATGATGCTGGCCGCTGTGGCAGTGAGCAGGCCCTTGGTGCCGGCTCGGTCCAGTGCGTGCACCTGGTCCAGATTCGGCCCGCCGGCGATGAACTGGTAGGCGATCCAGCCGAACATGAAGAGGACGAGCAACGCCGCCGCGACGGCCGTGCGACGCCGTGGGTGACCCCAGGCGACAGCGCTGAAGAAGCCGTAGAGGTAGAGGAACTGCACGATCACGCCGAGCATGACCTCAGACATCGTGATCCCGGTGATGAACATGTTGGCTCCGCACAGCAGCATCACCGTCAGCGGGAGGCGCCGTCGCCACACGAGGATTGCCGCACCGATCACCAGTGGGAGATATTGCAACCAGATCGGCTGGACCGTCTTGGTGAGCTGGTAGGTGCTGCGACTCAGCTCGATCCCGAGAGCGGCGAAGATCAGGAACCCGACCGCGATGATCAGGTCGTTGCGTAGCCAGTGCTCGGGCAGCGGCCGACGCCAGGTGTCACCGATGCCGAAGAAGCTCGCTACCCGATCTCGCATCGCCTCAGCCTAACCGGGCGGTGGGCGACGCTGCCCACCGTCGCCGCCGAGCCGCATACCGTCGCCGGGTGGTCGACCAGGGCCACCCCGGCAGTGCACAACCGAAGAGAGGTCTTTGCGAGCTGGCGTCTCGAGTGACCGCTCAGGCGAGCGGCTCGAGGACCTCGAGGCCGAGGAACGGCTGCAGCGCCTTCGGCACGCGCACCGAACCGTCGGCCTGCTGGTGGTTCTCCAGGATCGCGACGATCCACCGGGTGGTGGCGAGCGTGCCGTTCAGCGTTGCCACGGTGTCGGTCTTGCCCGATTCCGTGCGATAACGCGTGCCCAACCGGCGTGCCTGGTAGGTCGTGCAGTTCGACGTCGAGGTCAGCTCGCGGTAGCGCTCCTGCGTCGGCACCCATGCCTCACAGTCGAACTTGCGCGCCGCCGATCCTCCGAGGTCTCCTGCGGCGGTGTCGATGATGCGGTAGGGCAGCTCCATCTTGGCCAGCATCTCGCGCTCCCAGCCGAGCAGTCGCTGATGCTCGTCGACGGCATCCTCCGGCTTGCAGTAGACGAACATCTCGACCTTCTGGAACTGGTGCACGCGGATGATGCCGCGGGTGTCCTTGCCATGCGAACCGGCCTCGCGGCGGTAGCAGGTCGACCACCCGGCATACCGCCTGGGACCTGCGGTGAGGTCGATGATCTCGTCCTTGTGATATCCGGCCAGTGCGACCTCGGAGGTGCCCACGAGATAGAGATCGTCGGTGGGCAGGTGGTAGACGTCCTCGTGCGCGTCGAGATATCCGGTGCCGTCCATGATCTCCGGCTTGACGAGTGTCGGCGTGATCATCGGGGTGAAGCCGTACTCGACCGCCTGCGCCACCGCCATGTTGAGCATCGCGAGCTCGAGGCGCGCGCCGACACCGGTCAAGAAGTAGAACCGGGCACCGCCGACCTTCGCGCCGCGCTCCATGTCGATCGCGCCCAGCTTTTCGCCGAGCGCCAGGTGGTCCAGCGGCTCGAAGTCGAATGTCGTTGGCTCACCGACGTGCTCCAGCACCGTGAAGTCGTCCTCGCCGCCACTCGGCACACCGTCGAGAATGACGTTGCCGACCTTGCGCAGCAGCCGCTCGAAGGTCGCGCCCTGGTCGTCGGCGGCCTGCTCGAGCTCCTTGACGCGCGCGCCGAGGGTGCTCGCCTCGGTGCGCGCGGTCTCCGCGTCGGCCTCCATCGCTGTGAGGTCGCCGTCACCGGTCTTCTTCGCCTTGGCCAGCCGCCCCATCACCGCCCCGACGTTCTTGCTGACCGACTTCTGCTTCGAGCGCAGGGCCTCGAACTCGCCCAGGCTGGAGCGCCGGGCCTCATCCGCGGCCAGGATCTGGTCGACCAGACCCTCGTCGTCCCCGCGGGCACGCTGGCTGGCCCGCACCAGGTCGGGGTTGTCACGCAGCACTCTGATATCGATCACGCGGCAAGGTTAGTTCACACCTCACAAAGTCGTTGCTCATCCCTCGCTCAGTCCTTCGCGGGGACCCCGTCGTGAGGCGGCTCGGGTATGTTGCAACCCGACAACATCGGTGGCAGTGACGACAAGGCGGGTGAGAACGGATGAGGCGCGCGGCTGTCATCGTCAACCCCACCAAGTTCGACCGGCTGACCCCGCTGCGCGCTCGGCTGGAGGCCATCTTCCGGGCCGGCGGCTGGTGCGACCCCCTGTGGATCGAGACGACCGCTGACGACCCGGGCACCGGTCAGACCCGGCAGGCTGTGGCCGCCGGTGTGGACCTTGTGTGCTCGCTCGGCGGCGACGGCACGGGCCGGTGCGTGGCCGCGGGACTGGTCGGGTCCGGCATACCGCTCGGTGTGCTCGCCGCCGGCACCGGCAATCTGCTCGCGCGCAACCTGGGGCTGCCCCATCGGCGGTATGTCGATGGGCTGCGACTTGCGCTCACCGGCCAAAACACCGCGATCGACGTGATGCGGATCGAGCTGGACCGCGATGGCGATGGCACGTTCGCCGCGCCGGAGACCGGGCTGGTGATGACCGGCATACACCTGGACGCGGAGATCATGGCGAGCACCAGTGAGCGGTTGAAGAAACGCGTCGGCTGGCTGGCGTATCCCGCGGCCGGTGCGCGCCACGCCGTGCACGATCGGGTCACCATGCGGGTCGAGACCGATCGTGGCGATGTGGTGGGGCCGGCGCCGACCACCGGGGTCCTCGTCGGCAACTGTGGGCGGTTGACCGGAGGGATCAAGCTGATGCCGAGGGCGAGTGTGCAGGACGGGCAGCTGGATGCCGTGGTCCTGACCGCGCCCAGCGTGGTCGGGTGGGTGCCGCTGATCGCGCAGATTCTCAGTGGGTCCCAGAGGTCGACCAAGGCGATCCGGCGGCTGGAGTGCGCATCGCTCACCGTCCGGTGCGAGGAGCCGGCCATGATCGAGATCGACGGGGACGTGCTGGGGCGAGCACACGGGATACGACTGAGCGTGGATCCGCTGGCACTGACGGTCCGCACGACGTGACCACCTTCTTTCGCTTCGTGTCCAGTCATCGGCTGGACGCGCCGCGGGACGCGGTGTTCGACGTGCTGGCGGAGGCGGAGACCTGGGACCAGTGGTGGCCGCAGATCCGCTCGATCACGCCGTACTCGGCGGTCACCGGGCAGGTGCGGATCCGCAGCATGCTGCCGCTGACCCTGGTGCTCGAGCTGACAAGTGAGGTCGTGGACCGTGGCAGCGGGGTGCTGCGGGCGTCGCTCGCCGGTGATCTGGAGGGCTGGGCGCAGTTCACCGTGGCAGCGGAGGCGGGCGGTGCCCGGCTCGACTACGTGCAGGAGGCGCGGCTGGTGCGGCCACGCCTGCCAGCCGTCCTGGGCTACGTCATCCGGCCGGTGCTGATCGCGAACCACGCGCTGATGATGCGGGCCGGCATGCGCGGTCTCGCCGCCCGCGCCCACGTCCGCTCCCACCCCCTTCCCGAGTAGTCACAAATTGCACGCGAGGAGTCACTCCCAGCACGCGAGGAGTCACAAACTGCGAGAAAGGGGGGTGGGCTACTCGCCGCGGAGGTGACGCAGCCAGCCCTGAGCCTCCAGGAACGCGTCGTCGCTGGCGGTCGCCAGGATCGAGGCGCTGCGCCCGTCCGCTCGGGGGTAGGAGCCGAGGAACCGCACCTGCGCCGCGACCCGATGCAGCCCCATGAGGGCCTCGCCGACCCGTTCATCACGCGCATGACCTTCGAAGTCGATGGAGAAGCAGTAGTTGCCCATGACCGACTTCGTCGGGCGTGACTCGAGGCGGGTCATGTTGATGCCGTGCGCGGCGAGCTGCTCCAGCAGCTCGAGCAGGCCACCGGCACGGTCCTCATGCTGGAAGACCGTGATGGTGGTCTTGTCGGCCCCGGTGGGGTCCGGCATACGTCCCGGCCGCGCCACCAGCACGAACCGGGTCACGGCGGATGAGTTGTCGCCGATGTCCTCCGCGAGCACCTCCAGCCCGTTGTTGTGCGCGGCGACCGGTGCGCACACGGCCGCGTCGTATGCCGTGCCGTCGCCGTCCGAGCTCGCGGCGAGTCCCGCGGCGGCGCCGGCGGTCGACAAGGTCTGCACATAGGCGGCCTCCGGCAGATTGGCGACCATCCACCCCCGCACCTGCGCCCAGGCGTGCGAGTGGGTGCCGACGGACCGGATCGCGCTGCGCTGCGTGCCGGCGCGTGCCGCGAGCACGAAGGTGATCGGCACGAGCACCTCGCCGATGACGGACAGCGGCTCATCGGCATTCAGCGCATCCATCGTCGCCGAGACGCCGCCCTCGACGGAGTTCTCGATCGGCACCATCGCCGCGTCGATCGTGCCCTCGCGCAGCGCCGCCAACGCCAGGTCGACCGAGCCGAAGGGCCGGTGTTCGCCATCCTGCGCCGGCCGCCACGCGAGCAGGGCCATCTGGGTGAAGGTGCCCTCGGGGCCGAGGTAGCCGAACCGGGTCATGTGTCCTCCGGGGGGAGCGCGTTTAGGTGCCTACGGCAGGTTATGGCGCGCGGCCGGACCCCGGCGCAGCGGTCTCGACCTACGGATCCCGCATACGACCCGGGGTGCACTGTGTGACTACTCGAGTGCAATTCGTGACTACTCGGGTGTTGGGAGTGACTTCTCGGGGAGGGTCGTGGGGGATTTCCAGGTGCGGAGGGCGAAGATCACCAGGCAGACCAGGGCCAGCAGGCCGAAGCCGTTGTTCATCAGCACACCCCACGGATTGCCGTTGCTCTGCTGCGGGAACGACTGCCCGGTCGCCACCAGCCGCCACTGACCCCACCACGGCAGATCGAGCAGATACCCGACATACACCAGAGCAGCCAGCATCACCCGCCGCCGCGAACGGCCCGCACCGAGCAGCACACCGATGATCAGCACGACCCAGTCGAAATGGTGGATCCACGACACCGGCGACACCAGCACGGTGACCAGCCCGACCAGCGCCACCTCGGCGATGGTGTCCCGGCGGGCGTATGCCGCTCGCGCCAGTCCCAGCCCCACGATCAGCACGACGACCACGAGCACCGCCCAGATGGCGGTGCCCCAGAGCCCGCCCGGGCCCACGCGCAGCAGCATTCCACGCAACGACTGATTGGACGTGCCGTCATTGGGGCCCAGGCGTGAGGTGTCCTCCAGCGCACCACCCCAGAACGCGAACGATGCACTGGGCAGCAGCAGCGCCCCGAGCCCGGTGGTGCCGGCGGCGGCGCCGATCGCCCACGCGGCGGCCCGCCACCGGCGGGTGACCAGCAGCTGCACGATGAACATGCCGGGGGTCAGCTTGATCGCGGTGGACACGCCGATCAGCACACCCTGCGGGAGCCGGGCGATCCAGGGCGGCCGGTGGAGGTCCAGCAGGCAGGCCAGCAGCAGGAACGCGTCCACCTGGCCGAACCGCAGTCCGTCGTTCACCGGCAGCAGATAGAACGACGCGACCGCGGCGACCGCGAGCACGAGCGGCGCCCGGGGGCCGGCGCGGCGCAGGAGGGGGCGCACGGCATACCCGGCGATGGCGACGTCGGCGGCCGCCTGCACGAAGAACCAGCACCAGCCGGCTACCTTGAACGGCACGATCGCGAGCGGGATCGCCAGGATCGACGCGAACGGTGGATAGGTGAAGGGCAGAGACTGCGGCGGCGCGAGGTAGTCGTAGACCGCGCGGCCGCGCAGGTTCGACACACCGGCCTGGCGGTAGACCGACAGATCGACCTGCCAGTGCTGCGGCGTCGCCTGCACCAGCTGCTTCAGGATGGTCGGCGTCAGACCGCCGGCGATGATGGCGATCGCGAGCGCCCACCACAGGAGGCGGCGGCGGGTCGATGCGGTCACGGCGCCATTCTGACGGACGTTTCGTACGCTGGGGCCCATGGTTCGCCGCTGGTCCGTTGTCGTCGTCGCGGTGCTCCTCATCTTCATCGGCCTCGATCTGGCCGTCGGCAGGGCCACGGCGACACCGAAACCGCAGCCGATCAGCGGAAACGGCCCGGTCGTGGTCATCGGCGTGCCGGGTCTGCGCTGGCAGGACGTCTCGGCGAAGGACACGCCCGAGCTGTGGCAGCTGCTCAGTCTGGGCGCGACCGG
Source organism: Leekyejoonella antrihumi (assembly GCF_007845645.1). GTDB lineage: Bacteria > Actinomycetota > Actinomycetes > Actinomycetales > Dermatophilaceae > Leekyejoonella > Leekyejoonella antrihumi. The sequence continues at coordinate 34,575 of NZ_VCQV01000003.1, read as the reverse complement.
ATCGGTGTCGGTGCGTGCGGTCACCACCGACACCTGCACGCCGACCGGCTGGCTGTCGCTGTCGGCAGGTGTGGGCGCGAGCCCGGGCGTCGGCGCTGCCGCCTGCCGGACGAAGACCCCGCAGATCAGCGGGCACACCGCCACCTGGCCGCAATGGGCGCAGTGGCAGCGGGACGCCAAGGGCGACACCACCATTGGGGCGCTCGCCTCGACCATGGAGAGCCACCGCCAATGCGTCCAGGCGGTCGGCCCGGGTGCGGCGCTCGCGGCTGCGGACGAGGACGGGAAGGTCTCGCACTACGCCGCCTCGATCGACACGGCGAACCTCTCGTCCTGCGCGGCGACCTTCGTCGACCTGGGCGCAACGGCGAGTGCCGGCAACGCGTCGATGATGAGTGCGCTCAGCACGGCGATGGGCAAGGTGCCCGGGAACGCGACCGTGATCCTCACCGGGCTGTCCGACGGCGCCCACCCCACCGGCACCGGTGACGCCCACCTGCGGGTGCTGTATGCCGTGGGGCCGGGCGTGCCGCACGGCCGACTGCGGTCGTCCTCGACCAAGCAGGCCGGCCTCCTGCAGGCCGCCGACGTCAGCGCGACCATTCTGCAGCGCGGCGTGCCGCAGACCGGCGACTGGCCGGCGTCGATGACCGGGCAGCCACTGCAGGTCATCCCCTCGAATCAGAGCACCGCGGCCGAGGTGCAGAACGGTCGGGACCTGGACGCCGTGCTGCACCACGAGCACGCCGTCGTCGGCTGGCTGTATGTCGGTCTCGGCGCCCTGATCCTCGCGATGGTCCTCGGCGAGTGGCGCGGCTGGCGGCGACAGCAGCCCTCACCGGTGTGGGTGCGTCCGCTCGCGATCTTCACGTCGGCCGTGCCGGTGGCCACCTTCGTGAGCACGTGGGTGCCCTGGTGGCGGGTGCCGCCCGCGAGCCTGTGGCTGGTCGTCACGACGGCCGCGTTCGCGGCGGTCCTGACCGGCGCGGCCTACGCCGGGCCGTGGCGCCGAAGCGGCCTCGGACCCTTCCTGCTCGTCGGTGTCGCCACGATGCTCGTGCTGATGCTCGATGTGATGAACGGCGCGCGGCTGCAGCTGGTCGGCATGCTCGGGCTGCAGCCGGTGCTCGGCGGGCGCTACTACGGCATGGGCAATGTCGGGTTCGCGGTGCTCGCCACGGCGACGCTGGTCGTGGCAACCGCCGTCGCGGCCTACCTGGTGGGCAAGGACGAACGCCGGTTGGCCGCCGCGTCGGTGCTGCTGATCGGCCTGCTCGCGAGCGTGGTGGACGCGGCGCCGCAGTGGGGAGCCGATCTCGGCGGACCACCGGCGCTGCTGGTCGCGACCCTGCTGCTGGCCGCTCTGGCGCTCGGGCTACGCCTGACCTGGCGACGGATCACCGGGATCGTCGTGGTCGCGGTGGCGCTGGCCGTGCTCGGAGCCGTCGCGGACTGGCTGCGACCGGCCGCATCCCGCACGCATCTGGGCCGATTCGTGCAGCAGTTGATCGACGGGACCGGCTGGTCGGTGATCGGTGAAAAGCTCGCCGCCGATGTGCGACTGGTCTTCGGCACACCCGCCACTCCGCTGGTGCCGATCGCCCTGATCGCCCTGATCGTGCTGATGGCGCGCCCGTCGACCCGGCCGGGCCGCTCGGTGCGCGGGGTGCTGTCGGCGGTGCCGTTCCTGCGGGAAGGCGCCGTTGCCCTGGTCACGTGCTGGGCGGTCGGCTTTGCCATCAACGACTCCGGGGTGGTGATCCCGATGGTGGGTGGACTGATCGCCCTGCCGGTGTTGGTGGGGGCCCACACCTTCCGCGAATCCGAGGACGTTGCAACGGTTGTCGAGGCGCCGGTCGAGTAGCGGGTATCAGTGCCTACTCAGGGTAGGCCGAGGGGTCTACCTGCGCCCGATAGCCGGCCCGAAGCACGGCAACGCTCGATGGCGGAGTGATGACCTGCGCCGCACCGGTGGTCGGTCTGGCGCGGCCCCCCGCATAGCCGTGGGGTGTCCAGCCGACCAGCGCATCGCCGAGCACCAGCACGGGCTGATCGTCCACAACGGCAAAAGTGCCATCGGGCAGCGTCTTCCACTCCATCGGGTGCAGCCGCCGCTGGTGGGTCCCCCGCACGATCCGCTCGCCGTGCAGCCGCCGGTTCATCTCCTTCGCCGACGGTGCCTCAAGCGTCGGCCACGCAGCACGGTAGGCGTTGTAGTCGTCGCGTCGACACTCCGCGCACGGGCGGTGCCCGGCCGCGAGCGAGACGGCTTCGTCGTGGAAGAACAAGTAGGTGTAGTGGCCCGGTTGCCACTGCGGCTGCCAGCGCCCGCGGAATTCCAGCGCGCAAGTGATCCACAAGTCGCTCGCGTGGAACCGGACGATCTCTCGGCCGCGGTGCAGCAGCCCACGGTTGCCGGTCCACGCACCTCGTAGCGGGGTGGCGATGATGTCACCGAGCGGGGTGACTCTGTTGCGGTCGGGCATTCGCTGCTCCTCGTCCTTCGCAGCAGGTTACCGGCGGACGGGCGTGCGCGGGGCCGGACGCCCGATACCGGCCCGCCGCATCCACACTGCGAGCGCACCGAGCACGATCCAGCCGACCCACGGCGACACGTTCTCGCGGAAGCCGAGCGTCCAGGTCTCGACGGACGATTGGACCCCTTGCACCCGCCCCGGCACGTAGGCCAGCGCCATGAAGAGATAGCGCACGACCAATGCCGGGTCCCAGGCGAACGGCGCGAGGAGCGGCAGCAGCGCCCAAGTGAGCGTGTCATACCAGGGCAGTGAATACGGCGCTGCCACAACGTATGCCGTGTTGAGGGCGAACGTCGTGGCAACTGCCTGCCGCAGCATCGGGTTCGCGATCCAGCGGCCGAGGACGTAGCGGTTCGCCACTCGATGGAAACCGTAGGACAGCGCGATCATTGTTGCCGCAGCGAGCACAAAGGCCACTGTGGTCACGGCCCACTCGGGCAGAAACGTGCGCAGCAGCCGGATCACCAGCGACCACGGTGAGGCATACGAGAAGGACCCACCGGCCGCACCGAACTGGTGGAAGGCATGCGGTCCGGCGACCGCGAAGCAGGGCACCAGGATGAGCAGGACGCCGAGCACCAGGTTGCGGACGCGGCGCACCAGCTGATCGGCCTCGCCGCACTGCCGCCAGGCCCAGATAATGCCCAGTGCGACCACGGCATACGTGAGCTTGGTGCTGGCCGCGGTGCCCACCAGCACACCGGTCGCCAGGGCGCTGCGGCGCATCGTAACCAACGCCGCGACCGCCAGCACACCCGCAATGGCGTCGACATGGGCGCCGAGCACCAGCACGCCGAAGACCAGCGGGTTGAAGGTCCACAGCACGTCGATCCGACGACGGGACCGCTCCTCCCAGGCAATCTGCCGCAGCAGCCATCGGGTGACCAGCCAGGAGGCCACGACGAAGATCTGCCAGATCCACACCGTCTCGCGCAGGTTGTCCCCGCCGATCAAGTTAGAGAATGCCTGCAGGCTGGTCGCGAACGGGCCGTAGATGCTGGGGGTGTGCTGCCACGGTGGCTGCACGGCCGCGGTGATCGGGTCGAGCCCGCCGCGCCAGTCGATCGGCGACTGCGAATAGGGGTCGCCGCCCTGGACGGCGATCCGCCCGTAGGCGGCGTAGTTGGTGTGATCCCCGGACCCGAACGGCCCCGTCAGCAGGGCAAGCACGGCGAGCGCGAAGACCCACGGCCAGGATGCGCTGCGACCGGTGCGGTGGAGGAGGCCGAGCAGCACCCCGGCTGCGCCGAGGCTGTAGGCGAGGAAGAGGATCACTGTGACCGTCAGCGAGGACGGCTCCCACGGCAGCATGCCCGGTGCGAAGCCGCGCAGCCCGAGCGGTGGCTTGGCCGCCGAGGTCTGGGCGAGGCCCACGAGCACCAGGAGGGCAAACGCGATCCAGAGGAGCGGGGTCCGCACCCGCTCGAACGCGGTCATCGCGCGTCGCCCGGGCGGCCCGAGCGCCAGTCGGCCTGCCCCGTCATGGCTTGTCGCCCGCGGGTTTCCGGCGCCGGCGGGCCAGCGCGAGCCACACGTCGCGATATTGCGCAGCCCGGTGCAGTCGGCCACGCCAGCCGGGTCCGCTGACGCGGTGGTGCAGCTCGCACGGCACCTCCCGCACCCGTAGGCCGGCATTAAGCACGTCGATGGTGAGGGCGACCTCCACACCCCAACCACGGGCCAGCGGCATCGCGGTGGTCAGGGCGGCACGGCTCAGGCATCGCATCCCCGAAAGGGGCTGTGCCGCCTGCCAGCCGGTGCGTGACTGGATGCCATCGCGAGCCAGGCGCACCACGAAGCCGTGCCCGCCGCCGGCCCGGCGCTGCGGCGGCAGGACGGCAATGGTCATGTCGGCTGTGTCGCCGGTCACCGGGTCCACCAGGGCACCGAGTGCGCGGGCGGACTCCTCGAGGTCGGCGTCGACGAAGAGGACGGGCAGCTCGGCATACCCCTGGGCCACGGCGTATGCCGAACCGGTGGTCATCGCGGCGGCCTTGCCCTTGTTGCGGTGGTGCCGTACGACCTCGGCGCCGGCCCCGTGGGCCACCTCGGTGGTCGCGTCGGAGGACCCGTCGTCGACGACGATGACGCAGGCCACCTGCGGCAGGTCGCGCACGCCGCGCACCGTCGCCGCGATCCGCTGCGCCTCGTCCTTGGCGGGGATCACGGCCACACACGAGGCCGTGCGCATCAGCGCAGGGTCACCTGCCGGCTCACGATCCCGTGCCGGGCGCGGCGCTCGTCGGCAGTCAGCGGGGTCGTCTCGGCGAGCGCGGTCTCGAACCGGGCCGCGAGCTCACCCAGGTCGTCGGCGTGCGACTCGGCGGGCTGGTCGGCGGCCACCTCCCAGACAGGCACGAGCAGCCCACAGGTGCGGAACGCTCCCAGCAGCCGGCCGTCGCCGAGGCGGCTGTTGCCGGCGGCATGCAGGCGGGCGAGCGCGTCGGTGGCGGCGTCCTCGTCGTGCGGGAGGATCCAGCGGACGTAGCAGCGGTTGCCGAGGCGGCACCAGTAGGCGGACGCCGCCGAGCTCAGCCGCACGGTTGGGGCAACGGCCTCATTGGCCCGATCGAGCGACGCCTTGCCGTCGGCATCCAGCTCCTGGTCCTCGACCCAGAAGTCGAATCCCTCGTGCAGCGTCACCTCAAGGTCGGTGCCGGTGAGCAGGTCCTGCAGCCGGGGGCTGGCCGCGGAGGCCTTCGGCGCGGACGTCAGCGGCGTACCCTCTGGCAGCGCGAGGGTCGCCAGGAGTGCCTCGGCCAGGTCGCGGCTGGCGTCACCGGACGAGCCACCGGACTGCAGCGCCACGAGGACGCTGCCGTCGGAGCGGTGCAACCCGGACCAGGCCATCGGCAGCACCGTCGCCAGCGTGGCCTCGTGGTCGCTGCCCTCGTGGGTGAAGGTCACCGTGGCGGTCGCGGCCGGGATGATCTCGCGCATCCCGACCAGCTCGGACTCACCGGGCAGCCCCTCGAACGGGCGGCGGGCGAAGGGCGCCGGCATGGTCCGCGGGTCGCGCGGCGCCTTCTTGCCCTGCGACTTCTTTCGCGATGCTTTTCCCATGAGGGTCAACCCTACTGGCCCGAGGATCTGTCCTGGTCGCAGGAGGGGAACGCGGCGGGGCGCGGCGTCGGGAAGGTGACGAGCAGCACACTGCCGATCCGGGTCAGCCGCCAGTGCCGCTGCGGTTCACGGGCCAGGCGCAGGTAGGTCGTGCGCTGGCAGGGCGTCGCCTGGAACTGTGAGACGTCGCCCAGGGTGAAGACGGCGTAGGAGACGTGCTCGGGCCGTCCCGAGCCGAGCATTGTGACCCGGTGGTCGGCGATCAGGTAGGGGCCTAGGTTGTTCTGCGCAGCCACCCGCGCACCGTCGGGGATCTGTGCGGACGCGCGCTGCAGGTCGCGCACCCGAGCGCTGGTGTGGAACGCCGCGAGCGGCGAGATCTGCTGGCGGGTCAGTGACGCGACGCCGCCGCCGACGGTCAGGCCGGCGGATGCCAGGGCCACGACGATGGCGCACGGCGTGGCCCAGCGGCGTGCGTGCCACCAGGCCACGGCATACGGCCACGCCTCGATCGCGGCGCCGAGGGCGATCGGCACCAGGTCGACGGCGTAGTGGTAGCGGCTGGACCAGTAGTGCGGGTTGGACGAGAAGGTGCGCCAGGCCAGGGTCGGGATCGCCAACCAGGTGAGGTTCGAGCGCCAGCCGATCACCAGGCACGCCGCGGTGAAGAAGACGAGCGGGCCGGCGCGTCCCAGCAGGTCCAGGCCGTTCACCGGGGCGGCCGAGCTGCCGATCAGCTCGTCCCCGCCGCCGGCACCGAAGTAGGTCAGGTAGGAGCTGCTTCCGCCCGGGTTGAAGTGCGCGATCACGCCAACGGCGACGATGAGTCCGACCACTCCCAGACCGCTGAGCACCAGCCCTTCACGTCGTGCCCGGCGCTCGCCGTCCCTGCCGCGGGCGTGCCACCAGCCGCGCCACCACCACAGGGCGCCGGCGGCGATCACCGTCAGCCCGAGATCCTCCTTCACAGTCAGCAGCAGCACACAGGCGACCACCACCCACCGCAGCCGGTGCCACAGCATCGCCCAGACCAGCAGCGCCATCAAGGGTGCGGCAAAGCAGACCTCGTGCACGTCGAAGAGGTCGCCCGCGACCAGCGCCCGCCCGGCCGCGCCCAGCAGCAGCACCGCGAACCCGGCCCACGTGCCGATGCGGATCGCGGCGATGCCGGCCACCACCCCGACGGCGATCGCCAGGCACAGCCCCTGCGTGAGCAGCAGCGCCCGCGGGTCCGGCCAGATGCGCCAGGCCACCCCGAATACGGCGGTGATCGGGCTGAAGTGGTCGGCGAGCAGCGTGTGCGGCCCCCGGATGAACGAGCTGGGCAGGTGACCGATCGACCACTGCTGCGCACCCTGGCTGAAGATGCCCAGGTCGTAGGAGGTGGTGCGGCCGAGGTCCCAGCGCGCGAGGGCGATGATGGCGAACCACGCGAAGGCGACCGCGCCGGCGAACAGCCCGACCAGGCATGCCCGCGCGGTGTCACCGGCGAGCGGTATGCGGACGGCCGCACCCGCCGGGGTGGCGTCGCCGCTCACCCTGGGCTCCTACACGCGGCGGCGGGATGGGCCGCCGAGGGCGGCCCACACGGTCGTGCGGTGCTCCTCATCGGTGACACCCCACTCGTGGGCGAGCGAGCGCACGATCCGCAGCCCGCGCCCGCTCGGCGCCCAGGTCGTCTGAGGCTTGGGCCGCGGCGTGGTGTCGCTGCCGCCGTCGGACACCTCAACCTCGACCCGGGGCGCACGGACCTTCCAGTGCACGCGCACGCTACCGTCCGGCAGTGGGTGGCCGTGCAGGATGGCATTGGCGACCAGCTCGGCGACGACGGTCTCGGCCTCATCGACGATCCGCTGTGGCACGGTGCCGTCGCCCAGGTCGTCGACGAGGGTGCGGCGGATCTCTGGGACGGAGTCGGTGGTCCAGGCCAGCCGGACGGTGCGGACCCGTAGCTGTGACGGGGACGAGCTGGTCGTGCTCACGGTGCATACCTCCAGGTTTGACACATCATCACCGCCGGTGATGATGTCACCTGCGGACGCCACCTGGATAGACCGCATCGACCGCTTCTCGCACGACCGACGGCTTGTTGGTGATGATGGCATCCACGCCGAGGTCGAGACAGATCTCGATGTCGCGTGGTTTGTCGACGGTCCAGACGTGCACCTGGTGGCCCGCGGCGTGGTGCTTCTGGACGAACCCGCGGTGCCGTCGCACGATCGGCATACCGGGACCCGCTATGGCGACGCCTCGCGGCAGGCCGTCGCGGAACGGCAGCGGCGCTCCGGGCTCGATCAGCAGCACCCGCTGCAGGTGCGGCGCGTACTTGGCGAGGCGCTGCATCGCCAGGGTCGAGAAGGACATGGCCCGCACGGTCACCAGCGAGTTGCCGGGGATGAGCAGGTCGAACTCGTGCAGGACCTGCACCAGCTGCCGCTCCACCTCACCGGCATATCGGGTCGGGTGCTTCGTCTCGATCACCAGATCCAGCGGCCGGTTGGCGGCCAGCGCGGTCAGAATCAGCTGTCGCAGGGTCAGCAGATTTGCCTGGTTGCGGTCCGGCTCCTCGGGGTCACCCGTGTCCGGCCGCCTCTTCCAGCTGCCCCAGTCGAGGTCTTCCAGGTGCGCGAGTTCGAGGTCGGAGACCACGCCCTTGCCGTTGGAGGTGCGATTGACGCGGCGGTCGTGCACGCAGACCAGATGGCGGTCAGCGGTCAGGCGCACGTCGCACTCGATGCCGTCAGCACCCTCGGCGATCGCCCGTTCATACGCGCCGAGCGTGTGCTCCGGCTCGACATGGCTGGAGCCTCGGTGAGCGATGACCTTGGGAGGTCCACCGTTCAGCGGTTTGCCGTTGCGGTCCACGCATCCATCCTGCCAGGTCCGGCCCACGCAGGTCGACAGGTGGGGCCCTGCCATATCGTGCCGCCATGAGCACAACCGAGCAGGTGAGATGCCAGGCGCAGGGGCCGCTGCGCCGGATCATCCTCAACCGCCCGCACGCCATCAACGCGCTCACTACGGCGATGGTGGAGGCCGTCGAGGCGATGCTGAAGGAGTGGGCGGGTGACGACGCGGTCACCGGTGTGACGATCGAGGGCGCCGGCGACAAGGGTCTCTGCGCGGGCGGTGACGTGGTGGCGGTGCGCCGCGGCGTGCTCGAGGGCGGTGACTTCCGGCGGTTCTTTCGCAGCGAGTATGCGATGAACTCGCTGATCGACTCCTTCCCGAAGCCGCTGGCGGTCTTCCAGGACGGGCTGGTATTGGGCGGCGGGGTCGGGGTGTCCGCGCACGCCGGGCTCCGCGTTGTCACCGCACGCACCCGAATGGCGATGCCAGAGACCAACATCGGCTTCTTTCCGGATGTGGGCGCCCTTTTCCTGCTGTCCCGTGCGCCGGGTGAGACCAAGCAACATGGCGCGCACCCGTGACTTCGACGAGGGCGTGCGTGCCCTGCTGGTCGACAAGGACCACGCGCCGCAGTGGGAGCACGCGTCGGTGGCGGAGGTGCCGCGCGAGGTGGTGACCGCGCTCTTCGAGTGACGCTTCCACCGTGCTCCGAGGTCGCAACTTCTCGCCTCGTCTCTCGTCGAGATCGCTTTATCCGGGCGTATTTCGCGGTTTGGGACGACATCGTGCGATGTCGGCGCGTCCTTTGACGAGATGGTGCGATCTCGGCCAGCTCGGTGGCCCGTGGATGACGTCCTGGTCGGCATGCCGGTCTACGCAAGGGTGGGCGTATGCCTCGATCACCGGACCCGCTGCCGGACCACTTGCGCCGGATACCTTTCACTGTGGCGAAAGCCCGCGCCGACGGAGTGGCCGCCGGTCGACTGGAGGCGTCCGACCTGGCGCGACCGACGTCCGGAGTTCGCGCGTTGGCCGTCCCGCGGACCACCCTCGATCGCGCACGCGCCTTCGCGCTGGTGCTGCCGAACGGCGCGGTCTTCAGCCATCAGAGCGCCGCGGAGATCCTTGGGCTGCCCCTGCCCAGGCGACTGGAGACGAATAATCTGCACATCTGCATACCCGGCGACGGTCCGGTCGTGCGGCGCAACGGGGCCGTGGGTCATCGTCGGGCGGAGCACAAGCGCCGGCTGACCGTGCGCGGCCTGTGCGTGGCAGCACCCGAGGACGTGCTCGTCGATCTCGCGCCGGTGCTGAGCGTGGAGGAGCTGGTCCAGATCGGTGACGCGATCCTGGTGCGGGCGCCGGAATGCGCCGAGCGGGTGGCGTCCGCGGTCACTCGCCGGCGAGGCGCTCGCGGGATGAGCCGGCTGCGCCAGGCGATGGAACTCATGCGGGTGGGCAGCGCGATGGAGACCGTGTGCCGGCTTCGGATGCGCGAGCGCGGGTTGCCCGCGCCGCTGCTCAACCACGACATCGTGGATCAGCACGGTCAGTGGATCGCCTGCGTGCACTTCTGCTGGCCGGACCAGCGGGTGGTCCTCGAGTACGACGGAGAGGTGCACGGTGATCCGCGCCAGCGCCGGAAGAATGCTGGGCGTCGGCGTCAGCTCAGCAGCTGCGCGTGGACGGTCATCGTCGTGACCGACCAGGACGTGCTCGGATCGGGCGATTGGCTCGATGACCTGCACGGCCTGCCGGGCTGAGGCCGCAGCCTCCGTTTGCCGAGATCGCAATTTCCCGCCGAATCCGCCCTCGAGATCGCACCATCTGGGCGTATTTCGCGATTTCGGGCGGGACAACGCGATCTCGGGAGCTGCGTCAACGGATAGTGCGACGTCGAGGTCGTGCGGCTGAGTTCAGAGCCGGTGGATCAGCTCGGTGACCACGCTCACGTCGTGGAAGTCGATGTCTCCGGTCGGCAGGTGCTGCACCCGCTCGTGCCCCTTGCCGGCGACCACGATGACGTCGCCCCTGTGCGCGACCTGCAAGGCGCTCCGGATCGCCTCCTGTCGATCGACGACGACGCTGGTGTGCGACATGTCCGCGCCCGCAGCAACCTCGTCGGCAATCGTCTGCGGGTCCTCGGAGTACGCGTCATCCGTGGTGATGATGGCGACATCCGCCAGTTCCGACGCCACGGCGCCCATGAGCGGCCGCTTGGCCTTGTCACGGTCGCCGCACGCGCCGAATACGCAGATCAGCCGCGCGTCCGGGCCGTGTCCGGCGGCCACCTCACGAGCCACCTCCAGCACCGCGCGCAGCCCGATCTCGGTGTGCGCATAGTCCACGACGACCTCGAAGCCACGGTCCACCGCGGCCGGCACCCGCTCGAACCGCCCGGGGACCTGGCCCATCTCGGAGACCGCCTTGGTCAGCACCCGCGCGGACATGCCGGTCTCGAGGGCGATCGCGGAGGCACCGGCGACGTTGTGCACGTTGTAGTCACCCAGCAGCGGTGTGTGCAGCTCGAGCACGCCGTGATCGGGGGTGGTCAGGTTGAAGACCGTGCGGGCACCCTGCCGGTGGACGTCGCCGATGCGGTAGTCGGCATCCGCGCAGTGGCCGAAGGTGCGGGTGCCGGAGATCTCCTGCGCCATCCGAGCGCCCGCCGCATCATCGGCATTGGCGACCTTGGGCCCGACGGTCCACTCGAAGAGCTTGCGCTTGGAGCGGTAGTAGTTCTCCATCGTCCCGTGCAGGTCGAGATGGTCGCGGGTGAGGTTGGTGAACAGGGCCGCGGCATACCTGGTGCCGTCGACCCGGTGCAGGTGTATGCCGTGCGAGCTGGTCTCCAGGACCACGTGGGTGACGCCCGCGCCACGCATCCGCACGAGGTTGCCCTGGACCTCCGGTGCCTCGCCGGTGGTGCGCACGGACATCGAGTGATGCCTGCCGATGATCACCTCGGCCGTGGTCATCAGGCCGGTGGACGTCTCGCCGTAGGCCGCGGTGAGGATCGCGTGCAGGACGTAGGAGCTGGTGGTTTTGCCGTTCGTGCCGGTGATGCCGTAGACCGTCAGGTCGTGCGAGGGGTTGCCGGCCAGCTCGGTGGCCAGCGCGGCCAGCGCCACCCGGTCGTCAGGAACGACGGCAGTGCGGACGCCCGGGATGTCGTGCTGCGCCACGATCAGGGAGGCGCCGCGCTCCAGCGCCTGCGGCACGAAGTCCGCGCCATCGGCGGTGAACCCCTTGATCGCCACGAAGGCGGCCCCAGGGCTGACGTCGCGGGAGTCGTGGGTCACGGAGGTGATGTGTTCGGGCAGCGGAGGCACGTCGACGCCGAGGATGCGGGCGACTTCTGCTTGGTCCAAGGGCACCGAGCGACTCTACATCGCCGCGCGGCCGGTCAACGATTGCGGGATCTAAAACAATCTAGCGACATGCCTAGACCTCGTTAGATGCCGTGATCGATCGCGTCCTGCTCACCGACGGGGGCTACCGTGGCAGGTGCAGCTGGTTCCGGTGCGGGCGTATCCCGTGCGCGCCGGTCGAAGCCCACGTCGTCTCTGCCGTGGGTGAGAGGGAACCCGGTGAGATTCCGGGACTGTCCCGCAGCGGTGAGCAGGAACGACCGCCGTCATCGGCACTGGGCATGAGCCCGGGAAGCGACGGCCACTAGGTCCGGGAGAACCGGGCGCCTGCGAGTCCGAAGACCTGCCCGTTGCGCCGGGCACACCGTGCCCGGCGGTCGTCGCCTCGAGGGCTGGGCGCGCGGTCTCGATCCTGAGCACCCGTGCCTGCATGGCGACCGGCCATCCGCGACGTAGGCAAAGGGGAAATCCTAATGAGCAGCACCGTCACCTCGGCGTCGGTAGGGGCGCCATTCACCGCAACCGTCACCGGCACCGCCCGCATCGGGCCGCGGCGCGAGCTCAAGCGCGCGGTTGAGGGCTACTGGGCAGGACGGGTCGACCGCGCCGGGCTGGAGCGCATCGCGGCGGGTCTGCGGATGGACGTTCAACGGGCCCTGGTCGATGCCGGCCTGGACTCCGTGCCGGTCAACACCTTCTCCTACTACGACCAGATGCTCGACACCGCAGCCATGCTCGGTGCGCTGCCGGCCCGGGTCGCGCACCTCGAGGACGGCCTCGATCGCTACTTCGCGGCGGCACGCGGCGATGCCGACACCACGCCGCTGGAGATGACCAAGTGGTTCGACACCAACTACCACTACATCGTCCCGGAGATCGGCCCGGACACCAACTTCCGACTCGACGCCGGCAAGGTGCTGGGCGAGCTGAAGGAGTCGCTGGATGCGGGCATCCCGGCGCGCCCGGTGATCATCGGCCCGATCACCTTCCTGCTGCTGGCGAAGGCCGTGGACGGCGGCGCCGACCCGATCGGGCGGATCGCGGAGATCTGGCCGCTGTATGACGAGCTCCTGGGTCGGCTACGGGACGCCGGTGCCGGCTGGGTCCAGCTGGACGAGCCGGCGCTGGTCGGCGACCTCACCCCGGACCAGCTCGCCCTGGTCGCTCGCACCTACGGGCGCTTCGCCGGACTGGAGCACCGACCGGCGTTGCTGGTCACCTCCTACTTCGGCAGTCTTGGACCCGCGCTGGAAGAGCTGGCCACGACGGGTGTGGAGGGGATCGGGATCGACCTGGTGCGAGGCAATCTCGATGAGCTGGACGAGAACACCCGCAGCCAGGTGCTGCGCGACAAGCTGCTGGTCGCGGGAGTGGTGAACGGGCGCAACGTCTGGCGCACCGACCTCGACAAGGCACTGGCCCTGCTCGACGGCCTCGACGACCTTGCCGGCTCGGTCGCGGTGTCCACCTCCTGCTCGCTGCTGCACGTGCCCTACTCGTTGGCCGACGAGACCGGTCTGGATGACGCGCTGCGCAGCTGGCTGGCGTTCGGGCACGAGAAGGTGCGCGAGGTCGTGACGCTGGCGACCGCGCGACGGCACGGCGCGGAGGCCGTAGGCGCCGCGCTGGACGAATGCCGCGCGGCGCTCGTCTCGCGGTCCCGCGACCCGCGACTGCACGAAGACGACCTGCGCGCCCGGCTGGCCGACACCGCCGAGCGCGGAGCCCGGCGATCGGCATACGAACAGCGTCGCGAGCTGCAGGACAAGGTGCTCGGTCTGCCGGTGCTGCCGACGACGACCATTGGTTCCTACCCGCAGACCGCTGCGATCCGTGGGGCGCGAGTTGCGCTGCGCAAGAACGAGATCGATGCTAGGGAGTACACGCGGCGGATGAAGTCGGAGATCGCGCAGGTCATCGAGCTGCAGGAGCGGCTCGGTCTCGACGTGCTGGTGCACGGCGAGCCGGAGCGCAACGACATGGTGCAGTACTTCGCTGAGCAGTTCGAAGGATTCGTGGCTACCCAGTACGGCTGGGTGCAGTCCTACGGCTCGCGCTGTGTGCGTCCGCCGATCCTCTTCGGTGAGGTGCGCCGCCCGCGGCCGATGACCGTCGAGTGGATTCGGCACGCGCAGTCGCTGACCAGCAAGCCGGTCAAGGGCATGCTGACCGGGCCCGTGACGATTCTCGCGTGGTCGTTCGTGCGCGACGACCAGCCGCTTGCGGAGTCGGCCCAGCAGGTCGCGCTCGCAATCCGCGAGGAGGCGCAGGACCTGGAGAGCTCCGGGATCCGCGTGATCCAGGTCGACGAGCCGGCCCTGCGCGAGCTGCTGCCGATCCGCAGCGCGGATCGTGCGGCATACCTCGAGTGGGCCGTCGGCGCGTTCCGGCTGGCGACCGGTGGTGTCGCCGACGACACCCAGGTGCACACGCACCTGTGCTACTCGGAGTTCGGCGAGGTCATCCAGGCGATCGCCGACCTCGATGCGGACGTCACGTCGATCGAGGCGGCGCGCTCGCGGATGGAGGTCCTGGACGACCTGACGCAGATCGGCTTCGCCGCCGGGGTCGGGCCGGGGGTGTATGACATCCACTCGCCGCGGGTGCCGACGGTCGACGAGGTCGCGGCCTCGCTGCGGCTCGCGCTACGGGCGGTGCCGGCGGCCCGCCTGTGGGTCAACCCGGACTGCGGCCTGAAGACCCGTGCGCCGCAGGAGGTGGAGGCCGCGCTGTCGAACGTCGTGCAGGCGGCCGACCGGGTGCGCTCCGAGCTCACCGCCTGACCGGAATGCGGCGGGCTCGCCCGCCGTTGAACGAGGGTGACGACAGATGCGGTGCAGACGTCTGCGCCGCGTCTGTTCGCCGGACAGTTGCGCTCGACGAGCGTAGGCATCCTGATCCTGATCACGCTGATCGCGTTCGAGGAGATGGCCGTCGCTCCGGCATTGCCGACGATCGCGCGGGATCTGCACGGGCTGGGAGCGTATGGCTGGGCGTTCACCGGGTTCCTGGTCGCCAATGTCCTGGGGATGGTCGTGTCCGGCCAGCTCAGCGACACGCGGGGGCCCCGCACTCCACTGGCGGTGGGGATGCTGGCGTTCATCGGAGGACTGCTCACCTCGGGCACGGCCACGACGATGCTGCAGCTGGTGGGGGGCCGAGTGGTCCAGGGCCTGGGTGGCGGGTTGCTGATCACGGCCATCTACGTGGTGATCGGTGAGCGTTACCCGCAGGCAACCCAGCCGAAGGTGTTTGCGGCACTGGCTTCCGCGTGGGTCGTGCCGTCTCTGGTGGGCCCGGTGCTCTCGGGCGCGATCACCGAGCACGTGGGGTGGCGGTGGGTCTTCCTCGGACTGCTGCCGCTGGTCCTGCTGGGCTCGGCACTGATGCTGCCCGTGCTGCGATCGTTGCGGCGACCCATGGGGCGGCGCGGTGACGGGGTCGGGCCCCGTCGGGTGGTGCGGGCGCTGGCGGTTGCGGTCGGGATCGCGGTCCTGGAGCAGGCCGGCCAGCACCCGACCCCCTTGTGGCTCGGGGTGGGTGTGCCCGGTCTGGTCGCGCTGGTATGGGGGCTGCGGGGGCTGCTGCCGGCCGGCACCGTTCGCGCCCGGCGGGGCGTGCCGTCCACCATTGCGCTGCGCGGGCTGCTGGCGGGCGCCTTCTTCGGGGCCGAGGCGATGGTGCCGCTGTCGCTGACGATTCAGCACGGGTTCGGAGCCACCCAGGCGGGGTTGCCGCTGGCCTGTTCGGGGCTGACCTGGGCGGTGGGCTCCTGGTGGCAGGGTCGGGAGGTGCGCGGCGACGAGCAGGTGCGGCGGGTCCGACTGGTCCGCTGCGGATACTCGATGATTGCGCTGGGGGTGCTGGGTATCGCGGTCTCCGTGACCACCGGCGGTGGAGCTCTCCTCGCCTACCCGGCGTGGGCGCTGGCGGGGCTCGGCGCCGGGATGACGATGGCGACCCTCAGCGTGCTGCTGCTGCGCTACACCAATGACGTCGATCGGGGCGCCGACTCCGCATCGCTGCAGCTGGCCGACGTGACCTCCAGCGCCGTGACCACCGGGGTGGGCGGTGTCCTGATAGCAGCCGCAACCGCGGGATCGCTCGGCTTCACCACGGCATTCGTCACCCTCGACCTGGCGATGGTTGCCATCGCCCTCGTCGGGGCACTGGCGGCGGGCCGACTACGATCGCCCGGGGCAGCCAGGCAGGTCGCGCACGATCTGAGCATCGACCGATAGGGGCGGTGCGGGGTTGACGGGCACAGGGGTCAGCAGTTCACTACATGGGCACTACCCCATCGGCTAACCACCGACCGTCACAGATCGTCTCAACGGTTTTACCCGGAGGAGTACACCATGCGTTTGTCCCGCAATGCCTCGATCGCCGCACTGAGCGCGGCTTCCCTTGTCGCCGTCGGCACCACCGCGATGGCCGCCACGCCCTCCCACGGCGGCGGCAACCATCACCGGGGGAGCAGTCCCGCGCCGCTGGATCACGTCTACGTGATCATGCTCGAGAACCACTCCCAGTCCAGCGTGATCGGCGATCCGAACGCTCCGTTCATGACCAGCCTGGCCAAGAAGTACGCCATGGCGGACCACTACTACGGCGTGACGCACCCGTCGATGCCGAACTACGTCGCGACCCTTGCCGGCGACAACTTCGGCCTCCAGGACGACAACGACCAGAACGTCGTCAACCTGGACCGGCCCAACCTGGTCGACCAGCTGGAGCGCCAACACATCAGCTGGGATGCCTACCTGGATACGCTCCCGGCCGACAAGCTCGCCCGATTCGGCCCCACCCTCTCGGACGGGACAGTGGTCCAGCTCTACGCGAAGAAGCACAACCCGTTCGTGCTCTTCGACGACATCAAGAACGACCCCGCCCGCATGGCTCACGTGAAGGACTACACGGCTCTCGAGCAGGATCTCAACAGCCGACACGCACCGCAATTCGTCTGGATCACGCCCAACCAGTGCAACGACATGCACGGTGGGGTGTACCAGTCGGTGGCCGGTCACTCGGAGACTCCCTGCCCCTACGGATCGACCAAAGACGACGCCAATGACGCCGCGCTGAAGCGGAAGGCCGACACGTTTGTGAAGGGCGCGGTCAACACGATCATGAGCTCCCGGTCCTGGACGAAACGCTCGGCCATTGTCATCGTGACCGACGAGAACGACTACACGGGCAACGAGGAGACCGGTGGCTGGGAGAGCGCGGACGGATGCTGTGACTCGCCGTATGTGCCGGCACACGACCCGCGCATCAGCGCGGACTGGCCGGGGGGCACCTACGGCGGCGGTCTCATCCCCGCGATCGTCGTCCGCGACGGGTTGCAGCACGTGGTGGACCACACGCTGTACAACCACTACTCGTTGCTGACGACGATCGAGGACAACTGGCACTTGGGCCACATCGGCCACGCCGGTGACAGCGCAGGCGGTGTCGTCCCGATGTCGAAGGCGTTCGGTATCAACGGTCGCCAGCACTGACGGTTGCCCACCGGGTTCGACACCCTCCGGGCTGCGGCCCGGAGGGTGTCGAGCTCCGAGCCCGCTGACCAGTTGTGCACTTACGCTCCAAAGGCGCAGCTGTAGCTGCGCCTTTCGGCGGTAAGTGCACAACTCGGCGGGGTTGCGGGCCGCCTTTCTCGGTGCGCTGACCGCACGATCTTGATGCGCAGATCGGGCGCGGTCGGGCATGATGGCGACTGTGCCCGGACCCTCCTTCACGCTGATCCAGCTGCGCTACTTTGCAGCCGCGGCCGAACGCGGCAGCATGACGGCGGCGGCCCGGGACCTGGTGGTCTCGCAGTCGGCGATCTCCACTGCCGTCAGCCAGCTGGAGAAGGAGCTGGGCGTCCAGCTCTTCCTGCGCCACCACGCCCGGGGCCTGACGCTGACTGCGGCGGGCTCGGACTTCCTGCGCGAGCTGCGCAGCTTCCTGGCGCACGCCGCCGACCTGGAGGAGACCGCGCGCAGTGCCGGGGCCACGCTGGTCGGGGACCTGTCGGTGGGGTGGTTCACCACCCTGGCGCCGTTCCAGCTGCCCCGGCTGGTGGCAGCCTACGAGCAGAAGCATCCCGGCGTGCGGGTCAGCGTGGTTGAGGAGGAGCACGCGCATCTCAAGCAGGGTCTGCGCGACGGGCGGTGCGAGCTGTCGGTGATGTACGGGTACGACCTCGAGGAGGACCTGGACCACGTCGTCGTCGGTGCCGCGGCACCTTACGTGATCGTGCCCGCTATGCAACGCTGGCTCCGACGCAAGCGGGTCGGCCTGCGCGAGCTCGCCGACGAGCCGATGATCCTGCTGGACATGCCGCATACGGCCGACTACTTCACCTCGATGATGGCCGCGGCCGGAGTCCAGCCGGCGGTGCGCTTCCGCAGCCCGTCCTACGAAACCGTCCGGGCGCTGGTCGCCCACGGGCACGGGTTCGCGCTGCTGAACCAGCGACCGGTCCACGACACGACGTATGACGGTGCCCGCGCACTGGCTCTTGAGCTCACCGACGACGTCGAGGCGCTGGAGATTGTGGTCGCGTGGATGCGGGGCGCCCGACTGACCCGGCGGGCGCGGGCCTTCGTGCGGCTGGCCAAGGCCGAGCTCGGCACCTCCTGAGGCAACCGTTCCAGCCCCCCCGGCTGGTTGAGCCGACGGCGAACGAAGTGAGTCCGACGTGTCGAAACCTGGTGGCCCACACGCGGTAGCCCCCGCAACGCATACATCGGGGAAACCGATCTAAAAGACCAAAAACATCTGTTGGACAGGCGTAGCGCCGACCGGGAGGATCAGGGGAGATGCAGGGCTGCGCCGCACGTCGGCGCAAGGCGCCCTGCCCCAGCGAACAGAGGTTGATATGTCGAGCCAAGAGGTCGAGGTCCTCGTCGTCGGCGCCGGTCAGGCCGGAATCGCCACGAGTGAGCACCTGAGCAACACCGGTGTGTCGCATCTCGTCCTGGAGCGCCGCCGCATCGCCGAGAGATGGCGCTCCGAGCGGTGGGACTCGCTCGTCGCGAACGGACCCGCCTGGCACGACCGCTTTCCCGGACTGGAGTTCTCCGACGTCGGCCCCGACGGGTTCGCGTCGAAGGACCAGGTCGTGGGCTACTTCGAGGCGTATGCCGAGAAGATCGAGGCGCCCGTCCGGTGCGGCGTCGAGGTGACCTCGGTGCGACGACGCGTCGGCGCACCCGGCTTCCGAGCAGAGACCTCCGAGGGCACCATCGACGCACGATTCGTCGTGGCGGCGACCGGTCCCTTCCAGCAGCCTCTCGTCCCGTCGATTGTGCCGGCGGACTCGGGCCTGCTGCAGATGCACTCCAGCGCCTACCGTAATCCCGGTCAGCTGCCGGACGGCAACGTCCTCGTCGTCGGGGCCGGGTCATCCGGGGCACAGATCGCCGCCGAGCTGCAGCAGTCGGGGCGACAGGTCTTCCTGTCCGTCGGGCCGCACGACCGACCGCCGAGAAGCTACCGTGGGCGCGACTTTGTCTGGTGGCTGGGCGTTCTCGGACTGTGGGACCTGGAGACCCCGCCCCAGGGCGCGGAGCACGTCACGATCGCGGTCAGTGGCGCGCACGGTGGCAGCACCGTCGACTTCCGTGACCTCGCCGCCGATGGCATCACCCTCGTGGGCCGGACCACGTCGTTCGAGGCCGGCACTCTGCGCTTTGCCCCGGATCTCCGTGGCAACATCGCCGGCGGCGACGCCAACTACCTCGGGCTGCTCGACGCGGCAGATGCCTACGTCGAAAGCCTTGGCCTGGACCTGCCCGAGGAGCCGGAGGCCCGAGTCCTCGGCCCGCTGCCGGGCTGCGTCACCGACCCCACTCTCGAGCTCGACCTGGCGGATGCCGGTGTCACCACGATCCTCTGGGCCACCGGCTTCGCGGTCGACTACAGCTGGCTGCAGGTCGACGCCTTCGACGATGAGGGCAGGCCGCAGCACCGGCGCGGTGTGTCGTCCGAGCCGGGTGTCTACTTCGTGGGGCTGCCCTGGCTGTCCCGGCGCGGGTCCAGCTTCATCTGGGGTGTGTGGCACGACGCCCAGCACATCGCCGACCACATCGCGACCCAAATGCGTTATCTCGCCTACGAACCGGCCGCGGCCGATCGAGAGGTCGCCAACGTCTGACGGCGGGTTGGTCACTTTCCGAGAACCGCGGCAGCCGGGATGTTCAGCACTTACGATGGGCGAGTGGCACTCGAACCGGCCGAGAAGCACCTGCGCCTTCGCTATGCCGGCACGTGCCGAGTCTGCGGGCTTGCGCTTCCTGTCAGGGCCGAGGGGATCTACGACCGAGTCACGAAGACCGTCCGGTGCGCGATGCACGGGGCGGCTCCAACCGGCAAGTCGACCGTCATGGGCGTTGTCGAGGCCGACACACCCGGAGCGTCAGCTCGGCGAGAGTTCGAGCGCCGCAAGGCCAAGCGCGAAGGGCAAATCCGCGCCAAGCACCCGAGAATGGGCGGCCTCATCCTCGCGGTCTCCGATGAGCGGCAGTCGACCAAGGCCTGGGACAGGGGCGCGGTTGGCGAGGAGAAACTCGGCAGCCGGCTCAATGAACTCGCTTCGGAGACACTGAGGCTGTTGCATGACCGGCGGATCCCCGGAGGGCGGGCAAACATCGACCATCTGGCGGTGACCCCCACCGGGATCTACGTGATCGACGCCAAGAAGTACCGCGGCCGCCCGCACCTCAGGACCGAAGGCGGACTCGTTCGACCACGTGTCGAACGCCTGCTTGTCGGAAGCCGCGATCGCACCAAACTCGTCGATGGGGTACTGAAGCACGTTGACGTGGTTCGCCGCGTGCTCGGTGATGACCTCCCGGTCCACGGTGTGCTCTGCTTTGTGGATGCCGACTGGCCGATGATCGGGGGCGCCTTCACCACTCGTGGCGTGCAGGCGCTGTGGCCCAAAAAGCTCTACCCGAAGCTGCAGGCGGCTGGGCCACTCGCCGTCGACTCGCTCGCCGACATCCACTGGAGGCTCGCCAGCGCCTTACCCCCCGCCTGACACCTACGTGCTCGACCTACGACGGCTCGACGAGCTTGCCGCTCTTGGAGACGTCGGGGTCGGTGCACGAGGAGAGGTCGAAGCAGCACGGCCGACGCTTGCCGTGGTCCAGCTTGTCGATGCTGACCTGGACCCGTCGCTGCCTCGTGTCGGCGTTCTTCGTCGCGCCGACCCAGCGCACCCACTCCCACCGGGCCATCGGGGTGATGTCCGCCCAGATGTGCTGGATCTTCTCCGGGGCTTCGTCGAGCGCGGCGGACAGGTCCGGGGGCACCTCGGGCTCCGGCCAGCCTTCGGCGATCTCGACGGCAACCTGCACCGTGTCGCCTGGGGTCACCTCGGCGACCTGAGCCAACGCATCGTCGACACGGATCCAGTGTCCCCGCCGACCGTCCGGCTCCAGCACGGTCGCGACCTGGTGGCCATCGACCGCAGCCTGCACGGCCACCTGCCCGCGGGATGGCAGCTGCGCGCTCGCCTCCTGGGGCAGCCGCAGCAGGGTCGTCTCGCCGACGACCTCCGCCTCGGCGGTGAAGCTGATGGTCGGGGCCTTGCTGCCATTGGTCGAGGTGGTCACGGTCTGCAGTCTCCCTCTGTCCGGTGCGGACGGCTCTGGTGCGCCCGAGCGATTGCGCTCAGCCTATGGCCGCACCCGACGACCCGACCGGCTCGAGGACCTCGACGGCCAGCACGGTAGGCAGGTGCCGGGCGATCTCGTCCCAGGTCTCGCCCTCGTCGTGGCTGGCGAAGACCGAGCCGGTGTTGGTGCCGAAGTACACGCCGGCAGGGTCCAGCCGATCGCCGCTCATCCCCTGCCGGAGCACGGTGAAGAAGCACGCCTTCTGCGGCAGCCCTGCCCGTTGAGCCTCCCACGACGCACCGCCGTCCCGGGAACGCCAGACGGCGGCGGCCGCATCGGGTGGGTACCGGCCGTCGGAGTCGCCGTTGAGCGGAACGGTCCAGATCGTCCGCCCGTCGCGCGGGTGGGTCCAGAGGGCAAAGCCGAACGTCGAGGGCAGGCCCGCCGTGATGTTGTGCCAGCTGTGGCCATCGTCGTTCGAGCGCCAGACCCCGTGGTGGTTCTGCTGATAGAGCGGGGCGCCGTCGCCGGTGGCACGCTCGACGTGGTGCACGCAGAACCCGGTATGCCCGTCGGATGCGGCCGCGGGGTGGGCGTTGCCCTCACCGTCGGCGGGGTCCGCGAGGTCGTTGCGCCGCTCCCAGGTCACCCCGCCGTCCTCGGTGACGAAGACTCCCGCGGCGGAGATCCCGATCCACATCTTCTCGGGGTCTTCCGGGTCTGCGACGATCGTGTGAAGGACGAGTCCTGCTGCGCCTGGGCCCCATTCGGATGCTGACGGGTGGTCGGTCAGTCCCTTGACGGCCTGCCAGGTCACCCCGTCATCGTCGCTGACGAGCAGCGTCGCCGGCTTCGTCCCTGCGTAGAGCCGGCCGCCGACTCGTCCCAGGGACCACACCTGGGAGAAGTCGGCGCCGAACGGAGTCGGTGCCTCGGTCCAGCCGATGGACTCGGCGAACTCGGGGTCGCCCGCCGCCCACTCGTCCAGCTGACCTGTCGTCAGCTTCGTGACCTTCCAGGTCCGGCCGCCATCACCCGAGTGCCACACCCCGGCACCGAACCAGTCGCCGCCGCCGCCGGCCCACATCGCTCCGGTTGCCCGGTCGCCGATGACGTGGTTGATCGGCCATCCGTCGCAGAACGGTCCGCGCACCTCCCAGCGGGCGCGATCGGCATACCCGTCGAGGACGAAGGCGCCCTTGGTCGTCCCCACCAGCAGGCGAATGGTTGCATCGGACATCGGATGCCCCTTCCGGGAGGCTCATCCGTCCGTCGCGGGCAGCGGACGTGTGTATTCAAGTGTCGCCAGGTCGCGGCGCGGTGGCAAGACTCAGGCGCGCATCGATCAGGCCCAGTCCTAAGGACTTGGCTGTGGGCCGTCGATTGGCGCTACCCGTCGGCGCGAACGGTCCCGCTACCTAGCCACCCGAGGCGAAATACCTGTCAAAGCGGCCGACGGACCCGCGATCGGCGCCATCGATCTCGTTTCCCGCTAGGCTTGTTCGTAGGTCATGGATGGAGGTGCACCGTGCGGCGGATCGTCTTCGTCGTGGTCGGCGTGGCGCTGATCCTGGCCGGCGTCATCTGGATGCTCCAGGGGCTCGGCGCCATCGGCGGCAGCTCCATGTCGGGCAACACCAAGTGGGCCGTCATCGGCCCGATCGTTGCCCTCATCGGCATCGGGATCACGGGCGCGGGTCTTCGCAGACGCCGGCCGCAGCGTTAGCCGGTCGAGCTGAGACGACCGCGTGTCGCTCAGGCGTGACCGCTGAGCTGGGCAAGGCGGGCCGCGAGGGCATCGATCATGGTGCCGGCATCCTTGGCCGAGATCGCCGCCTTGCGGTCGCCGCCCTGGCTGGACACCGGAAGCACGTCGACCGAGAGTTTCGCTCCGCCCGCCAGGGCGCGCAGCGCGTCGACCTTGTCGCCGAACTGCGAGCCGCTGCCCGGCGAATAGTAGTGCACCACCTCGTCGACGTCGTGGGGGTAGAGGTCGGTCTTGGTCACGGCGATGACGAGCCAGATCGGCTTGTCACGGCGTACGGCCATCGAGGCGATTCGGTGGGACGTGATCGCCCAGTCCTCGAGCTCGGCGGCCAGCTGTTCCTCGCGGGTCGCGGTCGCCTTGCCGGTGGTGCCTGCGGTGCGCCGCGGGGTGGCGTAGCCGTTGGCGACCACGTGGATCACCCCGTCGACGGGCTCGTCGTGAAAGACCTCGTCGAGCGCGCCGAGCCGCGTCGCCGCGTTGTCGCCCGGCACCACCAGGAAGCGAAAGCCCCGCAGCCGGGCGGAGCGGCGGGACCGGCGTTCCATCACGGCCGAACCCACGTCGGCCACGCCGTCACCAGAGGTGCGGCGGGTGAGTCGGTCCACGAGCTGACTCTTGCCGGCGCCCGTCATCCCGGTTACGGCCACCATGGGGAAGCGGTGCCGGAAAAGTCGGCTCATCCCCTCAGGGGCCGATGCGAGACCGCTCAGCACACTGCCGGCGACGGTCGCGCCCAGGGCAGTCAGGCCCGAACTTGGCAGAATCGTCCGTAGGCGGGACGGTGGGTGAGACACGAAGCCTCCTCGGCGGGCTGGTCAGAAGCAGACTGGCACCCTGAGCCTACGTTCCGTCGTTCACGGCTTCGGCACCCCGGGTGAGCGCGGGCCTACGACCAGCGGACACAGGTCGCGAGGCCGGCGGGGCGGTCGTCCTGGTGGCGGGCGGCCAAGGGGTCAGAGCTGGATACCGCGGGTGAGAGCGCCGTCGACCACCAGGTTGGTCCCGCTGATTCGCGACGCGCGTGGACTGGCGAGGAAGACGATCGCCACCGCAGACTCATCTGGGCGGCCCATCCGTCCGGTCGGGTTCAGGGCCGTTGCGGTGTCGAACAGCGTGTGGTCACTACGCTCGATGTCGGCCCAGACGCCACCTTCGAAGTAGGTGTTGCCGGGTGAGACCGTGTTGGCGCGGATCCCCTGATCGGCCAGCTGCAGCGCGAGCCCGTGGATGTATCCGACGATCGCGGTCTTGGCGGTGCCGTAGGGACCGGAGGCGAAGTCCGACTCGCGGCCCGACACGCTCGAGACGGCCACGATCGCAGGCGTCGGGCTCTGTCTCAGGTGGGGCAGCGCGGCCTTGACCAGTCGGACCGTATGCATCAGGTCGACGTTCAGGGAAACCTCCCAGTTCTCCTCTGTGTCGGGGATGGCGAGCGCGCTGACGCAGGCCACGACGACGTCCAGCCCACCGAGGGTCCGGGCGGAGTCGTCGACCCAGGTCGTCAGGGCCTGGCCGTCCGAGACGTCGACGACGCAGCCATGCACGGTCCCGCGTGCGCTCAGCTCGGCCTCGGTCCTGGCGACGTCATCCGGGGTGCGGGCGCAGAATCCCACGTGCGCGCCCTCATCCAGGAACGCGGACACGGTCGCGCGGCCGATGCCCCGGGTCCCGCCGGTGACGAGCACGCGCTTGCCGGACAGCTGCAGGTCCATACCGTTCTCCTGGTCTGCGGGTTTCAGCCCGCTGTGAGTGAGGCGGCGCGCTGCCGCAGCTCGCGATGAAGTCCGTGGTAGGCCGACGCGTGCGGCAGCAGCGACTTGGCTGCCTGCACGACGACGCTGTAGTTGGTGTCGACGACGTTGGCCACAGGCACGCGCGCCATCTGGGTGAGCAGCTGGTAGGCGTCGATCGGATCGAGTCCGAACAGGTCGGCAAACCAGGTGATCATGTCGCCCGTTGCGATGCGCCAGGCGTCCTCCATGGGGCGGCTGGATCCGACCGACATCCAGGTGGCATCGTCCTCGACTCGCGGCCACGGCGTCGGCACGCCCTTGATCAGCTCGACCAGCACGGTCGTCGTCATCGCCCCCTCGACGGCGGTGCCGCAGGCCTCACCCTCGCCCTGGCGGTAATGGCCGTCGCCGAGTGAGAACAACGCGCCCTCGACGTTGACCCCAAGGTAGACGGTGGCACCGGCGCGCACCTGCGGGACGTCCATGTTGCCGCCGAACCGCTCCGGCACCAGTGAGCTGTGGGCCTCTCCTCCCGCGGGCGCCACCCCGATGGTCCCGAGCATCGGCTCGACGGGCAGCTCGATGACGTGGTCGCTGCGGTTCGCCACGAACGTCACGGTCGACTTGGCCCGGTCCAGCTCGTAGATCCAGGTCGTCTCCGGCAGCGGTGGTTGCAGCGTCACCACCCGGTCGGTGCTGGTCAGGCCTCCGAAGAACGGGATCAGTGCCGAGGCACCCCAGTCGCGCGCCGGTTCCAGTGACACCAGGTGCAGGGCCAAGGTGTCGCCCGGCTCGGCCCCCTCCACGAAGAAGGGCCCGGTCTGCGGATTGACGTACG
This sequence comes from Leekyejoonella antrihumi, assembly GCF_007845645.1. Lineage (GTDB taxonomy): Bacteria > Actinomycetota > Actinomycetes > Actinomycetales > Dermatophilaceae > Leekyejoonella > Leekyejoonella antrihumi. The sequence continues at coordinate 8,804 of NZ_VCQV01000003.1, read as the reverse complement.
GCATCGTCAACCGCTGCGACGGCAGATCCCGCACGCTGCGCAGCGCTCCGCAGAACGCGTCGTCCGACCAGAGACGCAGAGCGTCGCCGGGCCGGACGCGCTGCACCGGGGCCACCCCGCCGAAGGTGAAGGCGTACTGCTCGGGTGTGGGCACGAACTCGGTGACCTCCATGCCATCTGAGCCTAGCCGCGGACGCCCGCACGCCACCTACAAACGCCCACATCCATGTCGTGCCGGCGAGCCCAGGTGGTGAAGGGCACTGTTGGTGAGCCGACTCGGGTGAACGGGCTCTGCGCGGTCAAGGTCCGCGCCAGAGGTCAAGCGGTCGTGACCTGGCCGTCCTGGACGTGCCAGCGCTGGTCCAGCCGGACGTTGTCCAGCAACCGCCGATCGTGCGAGACGAGCAGCAGCGCCCCGTCGTAGGACTCGAGGGCTTCTTCGAGCTGCTCGATCGCCGGCAGGTCGAGGTGGTTGGTGGGCTCGTCCAGGACGAGCAGATTGACCCCGCGGGCCTGGAGCAGGGCCATCGCGGCGCGAGTCCGCTCACCGGGTGACAGCCGCCCGACGAGGCTGTTGACCTGGTCGGCCTTGAGCCCGAACTTCGCCAGCAACGTCCGCGCGTCAGCGGGAGTCAGCTGCGGCAGCGCCGCCTCGAAAGCGTCGCCCAGCGATAGGTTTTCGGCCAGCCCGGTGCGCGCCTGGTCGATCTCGCCGACCGCGACCGAGGCGCCCAGGCTGACTCTGCCCGTCTCGGGCGCGAGCCGTCCGAGGAGAAGCTGCAGAAGCGTCGTCTTGCCGGCGCCGTTGGGACCGGTGATCCCAATCCGGTCACCCGCGCTCACCTGGAGGGAGATCGGCCCCAAGGTAAATCCGCCGACGATCGCGGAGGCCTCGTCGAGCGTCGCGACAACGGAGCCGGATCGGGGGGCGCCGGCGATGGTGAACTGAAGGGCCCACTCCTTGCGAGGCTCCTCGACCTCCTCCAGGCGCGCGATCCGCGACTCCATCTGGCGGACCTTTTGGGCCTGCTTCTCGGAGGACTCGCCCTGCGCCTTGCGCCGGATCTTGTCGTTGTCCGGTGCCTTCTTCATGGCGTTGCGGACACCTTGGGAGCTCCACTCCCGCTGGGTGCGGGCACGGCCTACGAGGTCGGCCTTCTTGGCGGCGAACTCTTCGTAGGTCTCCCTGGCGTGTCGGCGCGCGATGGCCCGTTCGTCGAGGAACGCGTCGTAGCCGCCGTCGTAGACGGATACGCGGTTCTGTGCCAGGTCGAGCTCGACGACGCGCGTCACGAGGCGGGAGAGGAACTCGCGGTCGTGGGAGACCAGCACGACCCCGGAGCGGAGCGCGCGGACGAAGCCTTCGAGCCGTTCCAGCCCGGCGAGGTCGAGATCGTTCGTGGGCTCGTCGAGCATCACCACGTCGAATCGGCTGAGCATCAGCGAGGCCAACGCCGCCCGGGCGGCCTGCCCGCCGGAGAGCGAGGTCATCAGTGCGTCCGGTCCGACGTCGAGGCGCAGGTCGGCGAGCATCGGCGGGAGCCGGTCGTCCAGGTCCGGCGCTCCGCTGACCATCCAGTGGTCGAAGCTGTCTGCGTAGGCGTCATCAGCGGCCCGGGACTGTTGTTCATCGCCGAGCGCAGCGGCCGCCTGCTCCATCGCAGTCGTCGCGGCGGCGGCGCCCGTGCGGCGGGCCACGAACTGACTCACGGTCTCGCCGCGGATCCGCTCGTGCTCCTGGGGAAGCCAGCCCACAAAGGCGTTGCTGGGGGCCGTGGAGACCATGCCATCGAGCGGTTCAAGGTCGCCGGCGAGGATCCGCAGCAGAGTGGTCTTGCCGGCGCCGTTGGCTCCGACAACACCGACCACGTCGCCGGGCGCAACTGTGAGGTCCAGGGATTCGAAGAGGGTGCGGTGAGCGTGGCCGCCGGCAAGGTTTTTCGTGACAAGGTTCGCGCTCACCCGGAGATCCTAGTTCCCTCCGACTGCCGTCCTGTCGGGTTTAGAGTGTTGGCGTGAGCTCGATGGGGTTGGCCCCGGCGTGTGTCTCTTGTGGTGCGGAACTGGTGGAGGATGCCCGGTTCTGCCGTTTGTGTGGGACGCCGGTGGCTGTCGGGGGCGGCGAGTGCGCGGTGTGCAGGGTGGAGCTTCCGGGCGGGTCCCGGTTCTGTCCTGGGTGTGGTGCTGCGGTGCCGGGTGCTTCGGTATCGCCGACTGACTCGCGCGTGCCGGATGTTGGGGTGGTGTCGCCGACCGCCGAGCGTCGGGTGACGTCGGTGCTTTTTGGGGATCTGGTGGGGTTCACGGCGCTGTCGGAGTCGCGGGACCCGGAGGAGGTGCGGGACCTGCTGTCGCGTTACTTCGACGCAGCGCGGGAGATCGTGACCCGTTATGGAGGGCTGATCGAGAAGTTCATCGGCGACGCGGTGATGGCGGTATGGGGAGTGCCCACCTCGCATGAGGATGATGCCGAACGGGCGGTGCGGGCCGGGTTGGACCTGGTGGAGTCGGTGGCGAGCTTCGGGGAGTCGGTGGGCGCGCCGGGGTTGGCAATGCGGGTGGGGGTGGTGACGGGGCAGGTGGCGGTCACGGTTGGTGCGACGCAGCAGGGGATGGTGGCCGGGGATGCGGTGAATACCGCCTCGCGGGTGCAGGCAAAGGCGGATCCGGGGTCGGTGTGGGTGGATGAGCAGACCCGCTCGCTGGCAGGGTCGGTGTTCGACTTCATCGATGTGGGGGCGCATCAGCTGAAGGGCAAGGCTGAGCCGCTGCAGCTGTTCGGGGTGCGAGCGGTGATGCGGGCTTTGGAGGGAGATCTGAGTAGCGACCGGGTGCAGGCTCCGCTGGTCGGGCGGCACCGGGAGGCTGCGGCGTTGCGGGATCTGTTGCATCTGACCGGGGAGGAGCGGCGGCCCCGGCTGGTGATCGTGTCGGGTGCTGCGGGGGTGGGCAAGACCCGGTTGGGGTGGGAGCTGCGCAAGTACATCGACGGGTTGCCGCAGCTGTTGCTTTGGCACTGGGGGCGGTGCTTGTCCTACGGAGACGGGGTGGCGTTCTCGGCGTTGAGTACCGCGGTCCGTAGCAGGATCGCGGTCGCTGAGGACGATGACGAGGCCGCGGTGCGGGCGGGGCTGGACGTGGCGTTGCAGCATTACGTCCCCGACGCCGGCGACCGGACGTGGTTGGGCCCGCGGTTGGCGGCATTGCTGGACAGTGACACGACGGCGTTCGGTCGCCAGGAGCTGTTCGGGGCGTGGCTGATGTGGTTCGAACGGTTGTCGCTGACCGATGGTAAACAGCTGGTGTGGGTGATCGATGACGCGCAGTACGCCGATGACGGGCTGTTGGACTTCGTGGAGCACCTGGCGACCGCCGCGCGGGTGCCGTTGTTGTTGGTGGTGCTGGCTCGCCCGGAGCTGTTGGCGCGGCGTCCGGGGTTGGCGCTGGTGCATGGCGCGAACCTGGTCGGGTTGGAGACGCTGTCGGCCACGGACACGGGGGCGTTGTTGGATCTGCTGGTGGAGGGGTTACCGGCCGATGTGCGTGATGAGCTGGTGGCCCGGGCTGAGGGTAACCCGTTGTTCGCGATCGAGACCGTTCGGTCGTTGTATGACCAGCATCTGGCAGTCGACGGGCCGGTTCGTACGCCCGGGGCATTGCGGCTCGCCGAGGGGGTTGACGCTGCAAGATTGCGGGCGATGACGGCGCCAGCGAGCCTGCAGGTGTTGGTTGCCAGCCGGTTGGATCTGCTGACCTCCGCGCAGCGATCGGTGTTGGCGACTGCTTCGGTGCTGGGCCAGACGTTCACCATGAAAGGTTTGGCAGCGCTGACCGAGAGGGCCGGGCTGGGTGGTGAGGCCGAGTTGGTGGTCACGTTGCGGGAGCTGATTGCGCGGGACCTGCTGACCACGATCACTGACCGGTTGGCTGCTGATACCGGGCAGTACGCGTTTGTGCAGGCGGTCGTGCGGGCGGTCGCATATCAGACGCAGTCGCGTCGGGATCGATGCGAGGCGCACCTGGGGGTGGTGGAGTATCTGCAGTCCCTGGCGGAGACCGACGGTGAGGTCGGTGCGGTCATCGCGCAACATCTGCATGATGCGTTGGGGCTGACATCTATTGATGATCCTCGTCGTGTCCAGCTGCAGGCCCGGCTGGTCGACTGGATCGAGCGCAGTGCCCGCCGCGCGGCTGGTCTGGGTGCGCCGGCGCAGGCGCTGGCGGCCTACCAGCAGGCCATCGAGATCACGACGGACCCGATCGCGCTGATCGGGTTGCGGTTGGCTGCGGCCGACTGCGCTCTGACCCTGGCCGACGTCGAGCTGGTGGTGGGCCTGGCTGGTGACATCGCCGATGGCACGATGACCGGGGCCACGCGCGAAGACCGCGCCCGCGCGGTCGCAACGGTCTCCCGGATGGTCCGGGAGACTGAGCGGCGGGCTCAGGGTTGGGCGCTGTTGCAGCCGTTTCTGGCCGGTGGGGCCATGGATGAACTCAGCGCCCGCACCGCCCTGCGCCTGGCGCGTGAGCTGGCGAACTACCTGGGTGATAGCGGTGATGTCGGCGAACGCGTCTGGGCCGAGAGGGCGCTGGTCTATGCCGAGCAGAGTGCTGATCCCGCCGAGATCGCCCTCGCGCTCAACTGCCTCTACGTCGCAGAATCCGGGTTGGGGCACGAACGGGTCGCGGCCGGGATCATGGAGATGATGATCGACCTGGGCCGCACCCACCGCCTGGGCACACCGCTGGCACTCGCCCTGACCAACAAGGCGGAACTCTACTGCCCGCGCGACTTGGAGGTCTCACTGGCGTGTAGCTCTGAGGCCCTCGAGCTTGCCCAGTCCCACGGCAACTCCGCCGTGGCGAGCTCAGCACGCAAGCATGCCGGAGCGGCGCTCACCATCATGGGCCACTGGGACCGGGCGGCCGAACTGGGGGTGTTGGCTCCGGCCGTGGGCCGGCGCTACCTCCACAGCGACGCGATCGTGCTGGCGTGCACGGCGGCCATCGCGCGGGCACGCGCCCAGGACGTCGACGTCGAGCCGTTCAGACAGGCGCTGGGTTCGGTCGACGACGGCCTCGCCGACACGGAAGCGGGTGTGTGGGGCAGGCTGCTGCAGCACCTGAACGCCCGGCTGACCGGCGACCTGTCGGCAGCGACGCAGCACGCGCTCGTCGCCGCCGAGCTGTCGGTGCGGCTCAACGGTATGGAGGTGGACACGCCGCTCGTGCTGCCGTGGGCCGTCGACGCGATGGTCGACTCCGGCCAGTTCGACCGAGCCCGCGCGCTGTTGAGCTACGTCGACTCCACCGACGACTGGCTGGTGCCACCCCTGCTGGCCGGGCAAGCGCTGCGACTGCACGGCAGCATCGAGGCCGCCGACCCGGCCACCAGCGCCGACCCCGCCGACATCGAGCGAGACCTGCTCGCCGGCATCGAGGCCCTCGACCGCCTCGGCGCCGCCCCCGACCGGGCCCGCGCACAAGCCGTCCTCGGCTGCTACCTGACCCGGCTCGGCCGAAGCGCCGACGCCGTCGACCACCTCACCGCCGCTCGCGCCACCTTCACCGACCTCGCTGCCACCGGTTGGCTCCACGAACTTGAGCTGTCAATCCCTGATCCTGTGACACCTGGACGCTATCGAGCACCTGAACAGCGCGCCGAGAGTTCATAATTCATCGTGTGTCACCGTTGTGCGCATCGGCTCGAACCGCTCACTGAGCCGCGTGCCATGAGCATGCGTGATGAGCTGCCGCACCTGCTCGCCGCCAACCCGCCTTCCTGTCCGTGCGCGGTGAAAGGATGGCCCTATGGCCGACCAGGAGATGCCGGAGGAGTTGGCTGGTCAGCCGGTGATCTCGTTCGCCACCGTGCCGGACTGCGAAGCATGGTTCGCCGAGCACCACGCCGAGTATCGCGGCTTCTGGCTCAAGATCGGGAAGGTGGGCGCGGCGGAGACGGTCAGCTACGCCGAGGCGCTCGGGGTCGCCCTCTGCCACGGCTGGATCGACGGGCAGAAACGGGGATATGACCAGACCTATTGGTTGCAGCGCTTCACCCTGCGCGGGCCGCGGAGCAAATGGTCGCAGATCAACCGGGACAAGGCCGAGGCGCTGATCGAGGCCGGTCGCATGCGACCGGCCGGGCAGGCGCAGATCGACGCGGCGAAGGCCGACGGCCGGTGGGCGGCGGCCTATGCCGGCCAGAAGAGCGCGACCGTCCCCGATGACTTGGCCGCCGCACTCGCGGCCGACCTGAAGGCCAAGGCGTTCTTCGAAACACTCACGGGTGCCAACCGGTATGCGATCCTCTACCGCGTCCAGGATGCGAACAAGCCCGAGACCCGGGCCGCGCGCATCGCCAAGTTCGTCGAGATGTGCCACAACCATGAGACCGTCCACTGACTGCACCACAGGGGGTTTGCTGGACCGGCGTGGATCGGAAGGTGTTGGTGTGAGTGCCGAGGAGGTTCAGTGTGGACTCGGGCGTGCGGGTTGGGTCGCTACTTGATGGTGGTCATCGTGATCCGGGAGCCGACCCGTGCGATGGCTGGGTCTCCGAGCAGCCGCGTGGTCAACCAGTGTTCGTACTCCTCGACCTCGGCGCCGCCGACCGCGGCGCCTCACAACTCGCCGGTGTCGCCGCCACCGGCGCCGTGCGCCTGGATGCCGGAGTCGACAGCCCCCATTGCGGGGCTGCGACGTTACGCTGGTGATCATGACCATTCGACTGAGCGGCGTTCGCCAGCAAAGTGTCTGGGCGAGTGTCGTCAGTGATGACGCCCCGCGGCTTCGCGCGTGGCTGCTCGCTCTCGGGTTCACTGAGGACCTGCTGATCCCTGGAGAGGGAGAGAACTCGATCCACCACGGCCAACTTGACTGGCCCGAAGGTGGACGGGTTCTGCTCTCGAGCACCGGCGAGCGACCCACACCGTGTCGGTCGGGTACGAGTTCTTTGCACGTCGTCACTGCCGACCCTGACGCGGTCATGGCGCGCGCTCGCGCTCTCGATGCGACGGTCGTGCATGAACTCACCGACCAGACCGACTATCCATCGCGTGACTTCACGGTGGCTGATCCTGACGGCAACCTCTGGACATTTGCAACCTTCGCGGGGTAGAGCCCACCGAATCGCGCTGTCCGTCAATCTGACTGTCATCGGGCATGAAGCTGCGCTTCGTCGGACGCCGGCTCGCGCCGGAGGGACGCGCCCTGTGGAATCCTACGAACGAGCACTTGCGCCGAACGGAGGACGTTCCACAGTCGGCCGCCCAGATGATGACGGATCCAGCAAACGGAGAGGAGACTGTGTGCTATGACCGTGGACGAGGTGGATGCCTACCTGGCAGCGCTGGAGGAACCCAAGCGCGGCACGCTCGAAGCCTTAAGGCGCTCGATCCGTACCGTCGTCCCGGACGCCGAGGAGGGTATCTCCTACGGTGCGCCGGCGTTCCGAGTCAGCGGGCAGGTAGTCGCCGGGTTCGCGGCGTTCAAGAACCACCTTGCGTATCTCCCGCACAGCGGTCGGGTGCTTGCCGATCTGAGCGAGGCACTCACGGGGTACGAGCACACGAGTGGCTCGCTTCACTTCCCGATCGACGAAACCCTCCCCAATGACCTCGTTCGCAGGCTCGTCGAAGCGAAGATCGCGATCCTTGGTATCTGAGTGATGCCCCGGCTCGCAGCACATCTCGTCACAGCAGCGCGTTTCAACGCGGCGAAGTGACGCGGATCGTCAACCGTGTCGTCGCTGCCGGGGGTCAAGGCGTGGCGGGTGCCACGGATCGAGGCATGGGACACCGAGGGGTTCGAAGTGCCTGATATTTCGCGTCGCGACCGTCATCTCCGCAGACTGTGCGACCGCGGCAATGAGGGCGTCGTCCAACGGTGCGTGCTCGGGAATCCGGTAGGCAGCGAGGATTCGCGCGGCCGACAGATCGAACGGCAGGACGCGGTCGGCGAACGTGGGCAGGACGCGCTCGTCGAACCATCGGCGCAAGATCGTCCCCTGCCTGATGTCGGATCGCTCCTTGGCGATCACTCCACGTTCGATCTCGGCGATGGTCGTTGCGGTGACGAACTGGTCGGCCACGGGGATGGACGCCGCCCAGGATTCGACCCCCTGATTGCGTCCTCGCACTCTCAGCGCGGACACCACGTTGGTGTCCAGGACGTACTTCACAGCTCGGGGGTTCGCGCGGTCAGGGGTAAGCGTTCGGGCTCGAACTCGATGTCGGCGCCCTCGGGGGTGCTCAACAGGTCGATGATCGTGACGGGCTCACTTTGCAGGGTGTCGGCGAGTATTTCGCGTGCTTCTGCCTCGACTGACCGGTGATGCTGCTCGGCACGCGCGCGAAGCGCGGCCTTGGTCCCGACGGGCAGGTTGCGGATCAAGATCTGTTCCACGCCGACCACCTCCGATATCGCCATGACGATATCATTTTCTGGGATGGCCTGACCAGCGCGTTGGGGACCTGTGTCCTTCTGGGCTACTAGAGAATTCTCGTAGGGCCGGTGTCTGGCCAGACTCGGTCTAGGTGCTCGGCGGGCGGCTCTCTTCTGGGCTGCCCACCGGTGATGCTGGTGTGGCTCTCTTTCCGGTCTGCGGCCTGCCGAGCTCCGTGACGAGGCGTGGCTCAAGAGGGGACTGCCCTGCTCGTAGTAGCGATGCCCACCTCGCCGTCAGATCAAGGCGAGTAGAAGCGGGAGCCGAGTATGGAACAGGTCATTATCGGGGTCGATCCCCACAAACTGTCGGCAACGATCGAGGTCGTCGATCGCAACGAGCAGATGCTCGGGTCGGG
>NZ_VCQV01000029.1 GCF_007845645.1 Leekyejoonella antrihumi | reverse complement strand
GAAGCCGACGCCCACCACGAGCGACATCGCGGCCCCCTGTCACACCCTCACGCCAAAATGAGCACCAGCAAGACGGCAGACGCCGACACCCACCTCACACGCCAGACCTATGCAAGATCCGGGCTAATCCCCGATATCACGGCATCTCAAGGCGACTGCCCTCAGGGAACTTCACGGCGACAGCGTCGCGATATAGAGCGACCAGAGCGATATTTTGCATCTCATCAAGTTGTAGAGAGGACTGCATCATTAGCCGCGCACGTTCTTTACTGCGGGACGGCGTGGAGCGTGGGGAGCACTGACAGTTTCACGGCTGATATCCAGGATCGGCAAGTATGGCCACTTCAGCGTGAGCGCGGTCGGCAACTTCGGGATCAACATCTTGCTCGAGCTGCTGCGCCAACTCTCGAGCCACTTCGATATCTCTGATTGCGAGTTCTTGGATGTGGTCAATGGCGACGAGACGTTCCGCGATGTCTCCGGCGGAGAGGCCGCGAATTAGCGCAGGGAATGATGCTGAATGCTCAAGGAAGCTGTCCAGGGCTTCGGCGCCTAGCCGACGGGCCAAAGGCGCATCGCGGGGGATGCGAACTCTACGTGAACTCTCAACTCTCGCCAGTGCTTCGCTCGAATCAGGGTCGATGAACTGCCCAAGACGCCTGATGAGACGCCAGTTGCGTCGCTCGGAAAACGGACCTAACTCTGATCCTGCCATGTGACTAGTCTCGCGACCGTTATATATCCCATATACGGCCTATTGTATCATAATTACAAGAATAGCGAGTCAAAGTCACGAGTGATGTATTCGATATATCTAGCGTCGTAACTGGCTCCTCGCCACGTAGCGCATTCGAAGCAATCCATCGCAACCTGGCGATCCGCCTTCTTCCTGTCGGCAACTACGGATGCAACCTTGGCCTTCTTCCAATCGTCGTCAACCTTAGCCTCAATCCACCGATCAGGTGAAGCGGTAGGCGGGTCGTAAAGCGAGAATGCCCTTGTGTTCTGGGAAGATTGGACTGTCTAAAGGAACAATCTGGCCCACAACCAAGGACACCTCGTAGATGCAACCCTCTCACACGCTGCCGGTAGCGTCCGCTACCTTCGACGAACCGAATCTCGTGTCGCCGGCCGGGCTCGTCCCGATCATGCATCTGGCGGAGAACGTCAACCTTGCCGGGCTGGCCGACCAGCACCTGACGGTACCCACGGACAAGGGCTCCAACGCCGGCGCGAAGGTGACCGCGCTGGTCGGAGGCATGATCGCCGGAGCCGACTCGATCGACGACATGGCCCTGCTGCGGCACGGCGCGATGAAGAAGCTGTTCGACGGCTGCTACGCCCCCTCCACGCTCGGGTCGTTCCTGCGCTCCTTCACCTTCGGGCACGTGAGGCAGCTGGACGCGGTCGCCTCCCGCGTCCTGATCGGGCTGAACCAGCACACCCCGCTACTGGCCGGGCTGGATGAGCGGGCGATCGTCGACATCGACGACTCGATCATCGAGGTCCACGGCCACCAGAAGCAGGGCGCGGGGTTCGGGTACTCCGGCGTGCGCGGCCTCAACTCGTTCATCGCGACCGTGTCCACCGACCAGGCGGCACCGGTGATCGTCGCGCAGCGGCTGCGCAAGGGCGCGGTCGGCTCCCCACGAGGCGCGAAGCGCCTGGTCACCGACACCCTGGCGACCGTGGCCAGGATGCGCTCCGCGAACGCCGCCGGGAAGGTGTTGCTGCGGGCGGATTCGGCGTTCATGGGCCACCCCACCATCAGTGCCGCCATCACGGCGGGCGCGGACGTGTCGGTCACCGTCCGCCTGAACGCCGACGTCAAACGCGCGATCGCCGCCATCGACGAGGGCGCGTGGACCACGATCAAGTACCCGCAGGCCATCTGGGACGAGGACACCCGCAGGTGGATCTCGAAGGCCCAGGTCGCCGAGATCGGCTTTACTGCGTTCTCCGCTCAACGCAAGGCGAACCATGTGCCCGGGCGGCTGATCGTGCGCCGCATACCCGATGTCAACGCGGACAAGAAGAAGACGGCCGGGCAAGGAACCCTGTTCGACGTGTGGCGCTTCCACGCGTTCTTCACCACCGTCCCCGAGACCGCGACGGATACGGTCGCGATGGACCAGCTCCACCGGCAGCACGCGATCATCGAGAACGTCCATGCAGATTTGAAGGACTCGGCCATCGCCCACATGCCATCAGGGTTTTTTACGGCAAACGCGGCCTGGCTCGTCCTGGCGGTCATCGCGTTCAACCTGACCCGAGCGGCCGGAACGCTGACCGGTGATACGTCACTGGCGAAGGCGACGACCGGGACACTACGCCGCACCATCATCAACGTGCCCGCCCGGATCGCCTCATCCGCACGGAAGCTCGCCATGCATCTACCCAACGAGTGGCCCTGGCAACACCCATGGGAGGTCCTGCACGCCGCCGCGCTCAGCCCGCCCAGAGCGTGCACGGCCTGACCACCCAGCCGCACCCGCGGCGCAACCGGAACCACCCGTGGAACACCCCGACAGCGAGGCCGGGCAATCAACCATGCCCGCGCTACTCCGCCACCGCAGATGACGAGTTCAACTCAGCGTCATAAGTCGTTCGGTGGATTGAGGCTTAGACTCCGGCGTGCCGTAAGTATCGACATAAGTCTTGAATGAAGTTCGCAGGCGACGGCGCAATTCGACTCCGTCGTACTGTCGCTGGCTCATTATCTTGTCGACAAGTAACTCCAGATATTTCCGCAGGTTGGTCTTGTCGCTGCTAGCAAACTCTCGTCCGAACTGAGTATGCCAACGAACGATGTACCGCCGAAGCGATAGAGACTTCTTCCCACGGAGTATCACCGTTGGAGGCTCCGAAGAGTCGTCGGGTGTTACGTCGGACCGCATGGAGAGCCAGATTCCAGTGCCCAGCGCGGAGCCCGCTAACGAGAGTACGGCCGCCCCTCGGTACAGGGAGTCTTGGTTAGTAGCGGCCGAGATCGTTCCGAGAACTCCTGCCCCCATTAGCCAGAATATCGACTCCATCACAAGCAGGTAGAGGAGCCACGACTTTGCGAGAACTAGACGTGCCTTATCTATACGGTTGCCCCGAAGCTCGGGCACCTTATATCGACATCGACTGCGGTGCTCTAGGGCGAGTAGCGCACCTGTGGGCACAAGAAGACATGCGCACACGATGTACCAGAGCACGGTGACGAACGGCTCAGGCGTTGACGGACGGTCGAGAGTCTGCGTCCGAGCGGAGGTAGCGCGGCGCCCCAGCGGCCGATGTCATGACGAGAGCGCCGGATATCACGAGCTCGTCCAATAGCTCCGCGGTGACTCCTACCGGAAGCTCTGATGATGTAGTGAATTCCCATTCAGGGACGGGGATCCTTGACATAGCTGTCTGGAGAATGCGCTCCTTCTCGGCATCGTCCAGCGGGCTACGCATCGTCGCACCGAGCGAGCGCATGCAGTCGACAGCCAGAAGGCTATTAAGGAAAACACCGGTGACAGCCTGAACGATGTCGGCACCGGCCTCACGCATGGCGACGAATGACGCGGGGTCAGTCACTCCACCCACCCCGATGATGGCGAAGTCGGCGTTGTTCTCGTCCTTGTACTGCTTGCACGCGCGCACGAACTCAAGGGCTAGCGGCTGGATAACTGCACCTCCAATTCCTGCAACGAGCCGCTTGCCGAAGTATGGCGTACCTTCGCCGACGGCAGACTCCACCGGGTGGGCGACAGTATTGATACCCGAGACGAAATCCAGGTGATGCGCAGCGCCATCGAGGAACCTGGCAAGGTTGTCGTGCTCCAAGTACGACAACTTGGCACCCAGCTTGACGGAATGTCCGACGCTTTCTCGGACCTTCACCACGATTGCAATCGCAAGTTCGACATCATAGCAGAGCGGTAGCGTAGGCTCGTCATCGAGCCTAGTTGTGTTCGGGCACGACAAGTTGAGTTCCACAGTCTCCGCACCCGCCGACATAGCATGACGAGTAACCGCGATGAAATCAGCGATCAGAACGTCCGTGCTTCGCTCACTATGGTCGCTATTGTTATCCTCGCCGAGGACACTACAAATGAGGACCTGACCCTCACCGGCAGCCTTCGCCGCAGTGCGGAAGTCGTCAACCCAAACGGTGGGTTCCGGACTTGGAACGCCGAACGAGTTAGCCGAGCTGTCTGCCTCAACAAGCGTTGTCTCGGGGTTAACCGTGACCACAGTTTCCGGGTCACCGATTGCCTTGATGCTATCGGAGTTGAGCAGAGCCCAGTTGGGTCGCGGGTGAGGCGGTGTGAATTGAGATCGCACCGTCTTGTAGGTAACGACGTTGTATCCCGCCTCAAAGAGGCGCTTCACGCACTGGGCGTTCGTAGTCAGGCCTGAAGCGGCGACACCAATCGGAAAGCCGATCCGGTGGCCGAGGAACGGCCACCTCGATCCGATCCAGGACGGCACGCTCGCTGGGACGGTACCAGACGGTGACTCGGCGTTCGCTTCGTGGTCGGCATACACCCGGTAAGCGGGCTGCAGTAGGCGATACTTGGCAAGGAGAGATGACCGATTGGCATAGTACAGGTACTCGATCAGGCCGCCGAGTACGCTAGACGCGTCCTCTCCAGTCATGTCAGGGTCCATCGTGACGGCTTCGCGGACGTTCTTGGCGACCTGCTCCGGCAAGCCGGCAGCGCGAGCCGCCGGTAACTCTTCGTCGAGGGCATCGAGCGGGCCGTCGTCGTTGGAGAGGTCTCGTAGCAGGGAGCGCAGGACGGCGCGCTCTTCGCGCGGTGCGAAGTCGCCCCATCGCGACCGGGTCTCCTCGGGTTCAACCGCCGGAGGATCGGCTACCCAGTCGGTGGTGGGGGTACCGTCGGACACGTCAGCCATCTCCATCAGTTCCGTTCCTGCGCTCACGCAGTCGGCGCTTCGACTCTTCGATGTAGTCATCCGGGAACACCGAAACGTCCCGCAGGCCGTAGGTTACTACGGGCGGTTGGGGGATGATCCCCTGCTTGATGTAGTTCCTGATGGTCTTGGTCGAGACTCCGAACACCGGCACCACGTCTGCAATGGTGCGGTGCTGGATCCCGCTCACTGTGATCAACGTCGTCCCGCCTGCCTGTTCGTCTACTTCCGGACCAGCGTAACGGTCATTGACCCCCGTGTCGACGTGATATTCAGGTATGTCGCGATGTTCCGTGTCTTCCGAACCCTACGCATGGTCAGAGTCGACGGCTCGTTCGAGCTACCGGGGCGCGCGTTCCGACGGAGCGGTACACCAGATCCCCGCAATTTTCGGGACTTCGTGGCACGGCCGTCAGCCATTATTGCAACCGTGCCCTCCGACCCCCTCCGCACTCAGCTCCTCCGCGAGCTCCGCGCCCTTCGGCGTAGCGAAGGTGTCCGTAGCCGCTCAGATCTCGTCGGGTCAGAAGCCCTGACGCGTGTGGTCGGCATGGGCAGCCCGGATCAGGCCTTCACAACGCTGGTGGACATGCTCAAGCATCACGGTGCGGATCCGGAGGGTGACATCCGCGCTTACCTGGAGACATGTGGACTGGTGTCGGTGGGTGACACGCTGGAGAAGCGGCTGCGCTCGTATGCCGAGGCACACTTCGTGGATGAGCGCACGGCGCGTCGTCGCAGCGACCGTGGTGCCGAAGCCCTGGCGACCATCTTCCGTGACGAGGTGCTGTTCTTCCGCCCGTGGGGCCACCTGACGATCTACCAGACGGGGCCGCTGGTGTTCCCGGTCATCGCGCTGCACATGGATACGGGCTCAGAGTGGCGCGAGCCAGCCGTCTGGATCAACGACGAACTCCAAGATCTGCCGTTCGAGTTCGACGATGCGCCGAATCCCGAGACTGGCTACGTCCGAGCAGGGTGGCACCTCACGCCGGTCGTGCTGCGTCCGGACGCAAAGTGGCTGTTCAAGATCGACGTCGAGTGGCGGATGGGTGTTTGGCCGCAGTGGGTGCTTGGCGCTCAGCTGGCGGACAACCGTCTGGTCGCCAAGATCCAGACCCAGCGCAACTTCATGACCGAAGCCACCGTCACCTGGGGCAGTTGGCCCGGGCACGACGGCGTGCCCCGGACACCGCCGTTCGCGTCGTTCCCGGCCGCACCCGCCGAGATCATCCCTACCGACTGACCGCGCTACCCCATCTGTGTCGCGTTGTCGTCCATCAGGCGACGGCGCACACCGACGCCAATGCGGTCGCATCTACTCGAGGGCTGTCGCGGTGTCAGTTTTGTGTCAGTGACGCCGCCCCGGTGCCGTCTTAGCGTCGTTTCCAGGTCTCCCGACCGCTCCAGCAGCACCACCGGTGCCGCAGATCGGGCGTCCGGGAAGGAGAACGCTATGAGCGGAGAAGTCTCTCTGTTCGGCAGTACCAACCAGTCCAGTCTGGTACCCAGTCACAGCATCAGCCGTGGCGTCACCAGGCAGATCAAGAAGCACACCGACCTGGTGCTCGGCCGCGGCGAGGTTGCCCTGACCACGGACACCGTCCGGGCCGGCCTGACCTACAGCGCCCTCAACAACGTCGGCACCCTCGTGTCGGCGGCCAAGAGCCTCATGGACGTCGCACCGGAGGGTGCAGCGTACTACGAGCAAATCATCGGGGCGTACACGATCGGGGCGGCCTCCGCGATCGCCCGGTTCTCGTAAGCCCGCCAAGACAAGAAAGGAGACATCGCCATGGTTGTTCTCGTCACGGTCGGTTCAGTACTGGTGCTCGTCGGGCTGGTCGGCCTGTTCCTGGTCGAGATGCTCGGAGGGGAGTCCTCCCGCTCCGTAGCCCATCGGCAGGCAGTCGCCCGGCGGAACGCCGACACGCTGGCTCGGGCCATCCGGGTCAAGCAAGCCCTGGACGCCGAAGCGTTCAGGGCACATCGGCGGATGGTGGATCACGCCACCACCGTGGAGCAGACACGCCAGCCCGGCCACTGACCGTCTGGCCCTGCATCTGGAGCGCCTCGGAGGAGACGCGTTCACACCGCTTCTCCTCCGAGGACTTCGGACACCGAAGACACCACCCCTCCCAGGTTCCATCCAAAGAGAAATGGGGATCCCGCATGTCCACTTCCGAGACTACGACCAACCCAACGCTGGCACTGGAGCTGGTGCTCGCCAGGAACGACCTGACCAGCTTCGTGCAGCAGCAAGCCCGTGACACCGGCGCTCGAGTCGGCTTCACCTACGAAGGCTGCCCGGATGCGCCGAGCACGTATCAGCAGCTACGCGGGGCGTATGCCGAAAGCCAGGCCAATGGCACACCCTTGCCGATCTACAACCAGTTCTGCGACACCTCGATCTTCTTCCAGGACGAAGACAACATCTGCTTCCGGTTCTGGCACGACGTCAGCCACATGCAGCTCGGCCTGTCGTTCCAGCTGGACGACGAGCTCGAACTCGGGATATGGCACCTTGAGCAGCTAGAGCGCGCTGGCTTCCCGAAGTACTCGCTGCCGTGGCAGGTCTTCCGCGCCGACATCGTCGGCCAGATCCAGCTCATGGCACTCATCGGGCGGTTCCCGATTCACCAGCGGCGGTTTGTCGAGGAGTGTGTCGAGTACGGCACCGAGATCGGCCTCATCGAGGAGATCCGCCGCGTACCCGAGCCGGATGCTCCATGCCCGAGCCGCAGCGACATCTTGGTGACGTCGTGACCGGAGAAGGCGGCGACCCGGGCAAGCTACTCGACCGGATCGTCAGCGGCTGCTTCGCGGTGCTACTTGGGGCTATGGCGCTGTATGGGGCGGTCACCATTCTGCAGGATATCTGGTTATCGCTGTGTGTGCTGGCGTTTGTATTGGTGGTTGGCGTCGGGCTGTGGCTCGGGTTCCGGCGCTGGCGCGGTTGGTAAGGGCTACTTTCCAGTTCAGGTTGTTCAATCAATTACGCGTGCAGCATGGACGTAATCACGTGCAGTTCGAGTGAATCAAAATGCCAGAATCGCCAGTAGTCATGTGTGTCCGTTCGGCGTTGTGGAATCAACAAACTGTATTGACTGTCCAAAGCATTGGACGCATAGTCAAATGCAGGACGTGTCCGACGTAATGGACACGGAAACAATCAGAAAGTAAACCAGGAAAGGAGGGTGTATTTGTTATGCCAAAAAATAAGAAGAAGTCTGGAAATCAAGCGGCGGACTCGGCTGGGCGACGTAACTCGCAGGCGCGCCCGAAAACGAGGCGGCAAATGACTAAGCATTCGCTCACCTGGCGCGACCTGGAGTTCACCGAAGCCCTCTCCCCCGACACCGCACACGCTGTCTTTCTCGGCTTCGCTGGACTTGCCCGGCAGCCACGTCTGGTGCTGGAAGTCACCGGTCAAGGCGGGAACGTGGGCTGGCGGCTCGGTGCAGACGACGACGTGGCGTTGCGAAAGGCCCTCCACGTACTGCGCACGCACGTCCCGGGCTTGCTCGTCTCACCGCACACGACGGTGCCATCACGAGAAGGAGTTCAGCTGGCGGCGACGGTGCGGATCACGGGGCATCGGTTCCAGCCGCTGCACGCTGGCGACAACAGCGAGCAACTGGCAATCACGCGCAGTCTGCTGGCCGCGCTGGCGCAGGCGGGTGCTAATGAATTGCTGTGTTTCCAGCTGGTACTCGGCGCACGGAACCGACCACGTAAGCCATCCGCAGGCGGGAGCCAGACAACGCCGGCCGACGAAGTAGCCAAGCTCGCTCAGCACGGCTTCGGCTGTTGCATTCGCGTGCTCGCCATCTCCGGCACCAGGGAGCGCGCCGGACACCTCATCGGCCAAGTCGGCGCCGCTTTGCGCGGTCTCGAGGCACCGAGTCAAGCGGTGCGCCTGGTCGGCTGCAGTCCGAAATCTGCCACAAACGTCTCGTCACCATTTCTGTGGCCGCTATCGCTGGCCGTGGCTGACTTGGTACCACTCGGCCTGCCCGTCGCGGACAAGCCCGACACGGTGCTGCCTGGCCTGCGGCCGCGTCATCCACGCCTGCTCGCGGCCACCAGCGCGCACCCGAGAAGTGGTGGCATCCGCTACGGCCTGGCGACGCACGCCCTCGAACGGGGTCGCCAGCGAGGGATTCACCAGCCGATCCGGGGCGGCTTGCAGCACCGGCACATCCTCGGCCCGACCGGCGTCGGCAAGTCAACGTTGCTCGCCCAGCAGATCCTGCAAGAGATTCAGGCCGGGTACGGCCAGATCGTCATCGACCCGAAAGCGGATCTGGTCACCGAGCTGCTGGCTCGCATCCCGGAGCACCGGGTGGACGACGTCGTGGTGCTCGACCCGAGTTCCTCTCGGCCGGTCGGGTTCGACAGCATTGGCAGTGTCGTCACCCTGGCTGAGGCGGATCTGGTGGCGGATCAGGTGGTGCACGTCTTCGCCTCGCTGTTCGGCAGCGGCCTCGGCCCACGCTCCAGCGATATCCTGCACAGCGCCGCACTCAGCCTTGCTCGGTACCACCTGACGGGTGGGCAAGCATCGCTGGCGCTCATTCCGCTGCTGCTGACCAACGATGCGTTGCGGCGGAAAGTAGTCGCCGCTGTCGCACCGGACGATCCGCTCGGCCTTGGTGCCTTCTGGGCCGAGTACGAGAGCTTGTCGCCGGACAACCGAGCAACGGTCATCCGGCCACTCATGAATAAGCTCCGCACCGTCTTGCTGCGGCCAAGCCTGCGAGCGATTGTCGGGCAGCTTCAGCCGAGCTTCCGGATTGAGCAGGTGTTCACGGAACACAAGATCCTGCTCGTTCGGCTCGGCAAAGACAGCATCGGGCAGGAAGCCGCCGCCTTACTCGGGTCACTCATCGTGGCCGATGTCTGGCGGGCTGCCTTGACCCGGCTCCAGCTACCGGCGAGCCAGCGCTCCCAGGTCGGCTTGGTCATCGACGAAGTCCAGGACTATCTGCGCCTCCCCGGCAGTCTCGACGACGCTCTCGCGCAAGCCCGATCGCTCGGCATGAGCGTCACACTGGCGCACCAGTACCGCAAGCAGCTCGGTGCCCTCATGCCCGGCGTCGACGCCAACACCAGCTCGAAGATCGCCTTCCGTCTCAGCGGCGAGGACGCCACGAGCACGGCGAACCTGTTCGGCGACGGCCTGCTTGTCCGGCAGGACTTCGCGGTACTTCAGCAGTACCAGGCCTACGCCCGGCTGCTGGTCGACGGCTCGACCACACCATGGGTGTCGCTGTCACCGCAGCCACTGGACGAACCGTTCCGCGACCCGGCCGCACTCCAACAACGCGCCGAGTCCCGCTTCGGGCAGAACGCTCGCGACACCGAAGAGGCACTGGCTCACGTGGCTGGCGGCAGCGGCACCGGCTCCGGCGCATCGAGCAAGGGCGAGGCGGAGTCGCCCGAAGCGCCAGAACGTCTCGGGCGTGGGCGACCGAATCGTTCCGCAGCCGAATTGCACCACAAGGAATCAGAGCACAGAGAGGAGGAATCACATGAGTAGCTATGAGAACAGCACCGAAAACCACACCCCGAACAGTGAGAAGGCCAGTCCGCTCGTCCGTCCGGCCGCTCAAGGCCAGGTCTCGACATCTG
Organism: Leekyejoonella antrihumi; assembly: GCF_007845645.1. Lineage (GTDB taxonomy): Bacteria > Actinomycetota > Actinomycetes > Actinomycetales > Dermatophilaceae > Leekyejoonella > Leekyejoonella antrihumi. The sequence continues at coordinate 55,107 of NZ_VCQV01000029.1, read as the reverse complement.
CCGACGTCAGCGGCCGATTCCCGGATTCTTCCGCGACGAATACTTCGCCCCCATCGGGGGCGAAGAACCTGCGCCACCGACTGGTGGTCGGCACCGTGGTTCGTGCCCGGCTCCGTGCCGAGCTGGCCGACCGGGACCGAGCCATCCTGGCCATCTTGGGTACGCACCGTTTCCTCAGTACGCATCAGGTGCAGCAGTTCTGCTTCCCCACCAGTAACCAGCTGCGGCTCGACTCGGCGGCACGCGAAACCAGGCGAACCTTGCTGCGGCTCAAGCGAGCCGGTGCCCTGCAGATCGTCACCGCCCGCCGTGTTGGTGGCATCGAAGCGGGCAGCAACGTTCAGATCTGGCAGCTGACCAGCGCCGGGTACCGCCTCGCCAGCGAGACCGTCACAGGTGGACTCGCCCCGACACTGGCCTACCGAACCGGAGTACCGACGACGCGCTTCCTGGCTCACGAGCTGGCGATCGCGGACGCTCATCTGGCGGCCATGCAGGCCGCGACCGACATGACTGCGGCTCTACAAGTCCAGATCGAGAAACGAGCCACTCGCACCTATACCGGGCTCGGTGGTGCAGCTCTGCGCCTGACGCCCGACCTCGCCCTGCGGCTTTCGGGAAGCGACGCCGACGGTGCCTACGAGGATTACTGGTTCGTCGAGGTCGATCTTGGTACCGAATCCCTGCCGACGCTGGTGCGCAAGTGCGAGCAGTACGAGACCTACTTCCGCACCGGCACCGAGCAAGCCCGCACTGGCATCTTCCCGCTGGTGCTGTGGCGCTTCCACGGCGGCAAAGCCGAAACCAGGCGCACGGAGCTGCAGCGGCGGATCCAGCGTGTCGGGCGCCTGACCGCTGCCATCCACCGCTTCGCAACCAGCGACGCGGAGATGCACCACGAGCTGGCGAACGGAGGCGTGGCATGAACCGGTGCTATGTGGTGCGAGGCAGCAGCGGGCTCGACCAAGCGAGGCGGTCACCTTCTGCAGACACACGGTACGACGCTTCCACGGTGCCGTGTGCCTGTCCGAAACGATCCACCCCGAGGAACGATTCGCCTTCGCCGCGTCGCCAGACCGATCGGTGCGCAGGTGTGCCAGAGCGCTCGAATGCCGTACCGGATACCGCAACGTCATACGCCGTGCCACCGAGATTGACCAGCTGGTACCACGGACCGTCGTCCGGAGCCAGGATCTGCCAATTTGGTGCCTCGTCCGGCTCGACGTTTGCTAAGCCCGCACCCATGGCTGCGAGCGACGTGGCCATCGACTCCTGCGCCCTCGTGGATCGCTCGGCGACCTTACGGTTCGACCACCAGCTGACGCAGGAGAAAACGACAGCAATGGCGGACAGCAGTACCGCCACTCGATCGGTGTTGAACCAGCTCACGACACGGACAGTACTGCTGAGCACCGACATCGGAGGCGCGTCGTGAGCCCCCCGAAATACCGCACCATCCTGGCCGACCCGCCCTGGGACATCGAGCAGAAGGGCAAGCGCGGCGCTCAGGAGCACTACCAGCTCATGACCCTGGAGCGGATCAAGGGGATGCCGGTCAGTGAGCTGGCGGCGGACGATGCGCACCTGTGGCTGTGGGTCACCAACGCCACGCTGCGCCACGGCTACGACGTCGCCGAAGCCTGGGGCTTCACGGTGCGCTCACCGCTGACCTGGGTCAAGTTCCGGCTCGGTCTCGGCAACTACCTACGTAACTCGACCGAGCACCTGCTGTTCGCCACAAGGGGCAAGGCCCCGGTGCAGTTCCATTCGCAGCCGACCTGGGTCCAGGCACCGGTGCAAGACCACAGCCATAAGCCGGAGGAGCAGTACGCCCTCATCGAGCGGATATCTCCGGGGCCGTATCTGGAGCTGTTTGCCCGACGTCGGCCGCCGCATTCGCTGGGACAGCCGCCCTGGCACGTCTGGGGAAACGAAATTCACAGCGATATCTATATCCCCGGTTACCCGGTGCCAGACGAGCCACGGGATGCCAAGGCCAGTCCGGTGGCTATCACAGCGGCGGCAGCGGCGACCGTTCCGGAGACCAGCAGCAACCAAACCTTGGAAGGAGGTACACCATGAGCGAATACACCCCACGGCATAGCGAATACCAACCAAATGAACGGCACCACGAGCATCTGGAGCAACCCGAGCGCCGCGACGACGAGCCGGCGGTCGGCTTCGACCCGGAACATTTTCCGGCACGACCGGGCATCTGGGCGGCCGACGACTCGGAGGCCATGACCGGCCAGTGGATCGACGCCACGCTCGAGCCTGTGGACATCGAGACAGCGCTCGACGGACGCGCCATCTACGACACCATCGGGTTCGGCACGTTCGTGCTCGAACCAGGCGAGAATCCCGAGGTCATCTCCCGCGTTGCTCGCGGCATCCAAGAGCACGGTCCGGCGTTCGCCGCCTGGGCGCAGTTCCATGACGCTGACCCGGACATGCTGGCCGTCTTCCGGGAGCAACACCTCGGCAGCTTCGCGAACCTCGCCGAGCTCGGCCGGAACCTCATCGAGGCCAGCGGCTGGAGTATCGAGCAGATTCCGGAACCGATCCGACCGTGGGTGCGCATCGAATACGCCGCAGCCGCTCAACACGAGATCGCCGTGTCCACCCTCGTCCTGCTGCCCGGCGAGAGTGAGCAGGTGCACCTGTTCCGTGGCCCCGACCGTGAGGCCGACCCGTAGCCCACCTGACCTCCCGATCCTCGGGAGCCTGCAGCCACTCGACCAACTCAGGTCGAGGGCTGCACCACCCCGAGGACGGTGGCCTACGGCGGAGGTGCGGTTCGCCAAGTATGGCGAAGCGTGCAACCACGGTAGGAGAAGCACCCTTGGAAAGGAGAAGAAGGTCATGAGTGACGTAAAGACACTGGCCGTCCGGCTCGATGCTGCGCTCCATGCTCGGCTGACACTGCTCGCGAAGCTGTCGGGGACGTCAGCAACGGAGATCATCCGGACGGGTCTGGAAGCCCAACTGGATGCCATCGCTACCCTCCCGGAGATCGCTGCCCGTGCAGCCGACCTCCAGGCCGAGCTGGCTCGTGAAGCTGACGCCCAACAGGCCGCCCTGGCGGCGCTGGTCGGCAGCAGCAAGGCGAGCAGCGCTGCGAAGCGCCCGACACCAGGCAGCAAGTAGCACTTGCTACGCACTGTCTACGTATGAAGGCCGAGTGGAATGTTCACTCCCTTCCGAATCCCTATCCAAACGGGTGGAAACCGAGATCGAGCATTCGTGCTCTCTCGGTTTCCACCCCACAACTCAAAAATTGATCTAAATGCAATAGAAATGTATTTACCTGACATACAAGAAAGGCCGAAACAATGTTGTAGAAAACGAGAAAATCGTCCAATTCTTTGGACAAATGGTGTAAAATAGGGACATGGCCACATTACAATCCAAAACACTTGGCAGGCTCTTAAAGGATGCCCGAATCGCTGCACAGCTCAGCATTCGCCAGGCAGCATCTGAAGCCGATATCAGCAAGTCACTGCTGGACGCGTGGGAACGCGATCAGGTGGACTCACCCGAGCTTGGCAAGCTGCTCCGCCTGGCGGCAGTCCTCGAGATCGACCCCACCGCCGCGTGCGAAGCAGCTGGCTACGACCTATCCGGCACGTTGCCAAGCATCAAGCCATACTTGCGCAGCAAGTATCCGACGCTGCCCGCATCGGCACTGCAGGAGATCGCGGAAATAACCGAGAAGTACGGGATTGACCCGAACCACACCGGTCCGCGTCCTGGAGAAGACGAGCAATAGCGACATACCAACGACTAAAAGAGAGGAGGCTCCCACATGAAATCATTACTAACATCCACCAACACGAAAACATCTATCCTGACGAGCCTCCGCGAGCTGACACCACGCTGTCAGCTGGACTTTGAGGACACCAAGGCGGTGGCCGAACGGCAAGCCGCTCGGCTCCTTGAGCGACTCGGTATCGCCGGTGCACATGCACCCGATGTCGCCGAGGCGGACATCGCTGGTCTACCACGCCTGCGTATCGTCCGCGAGCACCTATCCGTCTCCGGCCTCAGCTACTGGAACGGCCGCGAATGGATTATCGCGGTAAATGAGCGCCAGGGCCTCGAACGTCAGCGTTTCACGATTTGCCACGAGCTGAAGCACATCGTTGACCACCCGGATGCTAATCGGCTGTACCGCGCTGACTGGCAGGCCGAGCGTGCTGCCGACTACTTCGCCGGCTGCCTGCTGGCACCGAAGCCTGCGCTCAAGCACATGTTCTGCAACGTCACCCAAGACCGTGCCGCACTGGCGTCTCACTTCGGGATAAGCCAGCAAGCCCTGCAGGTGCGCCTCGAACAGACCCGGCTCATAGAGCCGGAGGTGTTCACGCGGACACCACGCTGCGCTCGCCCGATCTCGACTCCGCGCTGGCAGCGCCAGCAATTCCGCACCATCCAGCCATCCAGGAGCTATACATGACCCAGTCCGCCGCTACCGTGTCGGTCGCCGCAAAACGTGCCGTCGTCTACCTGCGCGTCAGCACCCGAGACCAGGCTAAGCGGGGCGGCGAAGCCGAAGGCTTCTCCATCCCGGCGCAGCGTGAGGCCTGCCTGCGCAAGGGTACGGCGCTCGACGCCGAGGTAGTGCAGGAGTTTACCGATGCTGGTGAAAGTGCTCGCTCGGCCAACCGCCCAGCGCTGCAGCGGATGCTCGACTACGTCCGGGCAAACCAGGTCGACTACGTCATTGTGCACAAGGTCGACCGGCTGGCGCGGAACCGTGTCGACGACGTCGAGATCAACGTTGCTCTGACGACCGCTGGGGCCCAACTGGTGTCGTGTAGCGAGAACATCGACGAGACGCCGAGTGGCATGCTGCTTCACGGCATCATGAGCTCGATCGCCGAGTTCTACAGTCAGAACCTGGCTACCGAGGCCAAGAAGGGCATGCTGCAGAAGGCCAAAGGTGGTGGCACGCCAGGGCTGGCACCTTTCGGCTACATAAACACCAGTGTGCGCACCGACGAAGGCCGCGAAGTTCGCACCGTCACGCTCGATCCGGATCGGTCCAAGTGGGTGCCGTGGATCTTTGAGCACTATGCAACTGGTGAGTGGACGGTCGGCATGATCCAAGAAGAACTCGAAGCTCAGGGCGTCACTCGGCTACCCACGCCGAAGCGCGGCGCTCTGCCGCTGCGCACCAACCACGTCGACAACATCCTCCAGAACCGCTACTACGTCGGTGTCGTTACCTTCGCCGGAGCCGAATACCCCGGCAAGCATCTACCGCTCGTCAGCGAAGCGCTGTTCGACGCTTGCCAACGTGTCCGTCAGGGCCGAGTGCAAAGCCAAGAGAAGCCACGCGTGCGAACCTCGTATCTGAAGGGCTCGATCTTCTGCGGACTGTGTGGTGAACCACTCAGCTTTGAGGTAACCCGCAACGGTCGCGGTGACTATTACCAGTACTTTTACTGCCTCGGTCGTCAGCACCGGAAGAACGGCTGCAACTTCGTTGCGGTGCAGACCCACCTGGTTGAGCGCCTGGTCGAGGAGTACTGGCAGACCATCCAGCTCGGCGAGAAAGTGTTGGCTGACATCCGCCAGTTGGTCTGGGAGCACATCGGGCAGGTACTGCCGAAGCAGGCCAACGAGCGGCACGCCGCCGAGCAGCGGATCGCCCGGCTGGAAGCCGAGTCACACAAGCTGTTGCAGGCCTACTACGCCGACGCCATCGACGTCGAACATCTCAAGCGTGAGCAACTGCGCATTGCAACCGAGAAGGCCAACGCCGAGCGGGTGCTCAGTCGCGCCAGCCTGGCCGAAGAGACGCTGCACGCCAAATTGGCCGACTGCTGTGCGCTGCTGGCACGAGCCCATGCGACCTACCTGGCATCCGACCACAACCAGCGGCGCTACCTGAACCAAGCCGTCTTCGAGAGGCTCTACATCTTCGACGAGGAAATTGTCGGAGTCGACTTCACGCCAGCCTTCCAGACCATGCTCAGCGAGAACCCTGCCGAGCGACTGGCAGCCGAAGTGCCTCAGCACACCTCCCTCAACCAGCTTCTCGGCGAGATCGAGACTGCACCACGACGGCACCTCGTCACGGTCACAGACCGCGGCATGCTGACAGCGCAGGCAGCAACTATTCGACCAAGCCGAGTGCGCTCTCGTCGGGAGCGACCGCACGGCTCGCTGCCTCACGAAACGAAAAACCGCCGACCTTGTGAGGCCGACGGTTCTAACGTTTCTTATCTGGTCGGGGTGACAGGATTTGAACCTGCGGCCTCTTCGTCCCGAACGAAGCGCGCTACCAAGCTGCGCCACACCCCGTGGCATGCTGCGCGGCCCACAATGTGGTGTCACGCAGCGAAACGCAACGATACCGAATACCCCCGTCATTGTCCCAATCGGGGCATCATGCGGACGGTGGCGGCGGCGTCAAGGTCAGCAGTGTCGCCTCCGGGCGGCACGCAAATCGGACCGGCGCGTACTTGCTGTGGCCGAGGCCCGCCGACACCTCGAGGTATGCCGCATCATCCGGTGCTGCGCTCGACGGTGCGCCGGATGCGCCCGGCCACCAGCGGGATACGCCCTTGACGCGCTTCCGGTCGAGGTCGCAGTTGGTGACCAGCGCTCCGTAGAACGGAACGCACACCTGCCCTCCGTGGGTGTGCCCGGCCAGCAGCACTCGTGCACCATCGGCGGCCATCGCATCGAGCACCCGGATGTATGGCGCGTGCATCACCCCGATGGTGAGCGCAGCCTCGCGCGCGGCCGGGGCGGACACCTCGGTATACCGGTCATAGTGCAGATGCGGGTCGTCCACCCCGACCAGTTCGAGATCCAGGCCGTTGATCTCCACGCGGCGGCGGGCGTTGTCCAGGTCGATCCACCCACCCGAGGTGAAACCGTGCACGAGGTCCCGCCAATTCAGCTCGCTGGAGTGCAGGTCGAGCCGGCGCCGATTGGGCGCGGTGAAGTAGCGCAATGGGTTCTTGGGCGTGGGTCCGAAGTAATCGTTGGATCCCAGCACGAACGCGCCCGGGAGGTGCATCAGGGGCTCCATGGCGCGCAGCACGTCGGGCACCGCATCGAAGTCCGACATGTTGTCGCCGGTGTTCACCACGAAGTCCGGCTCCAGCTTTGCGAGGTCGCGCACCCACGTGATCCGGTGCTCCTGGCCGCGCACCAGGTGCAGGTCGCTGACGTGCAGGATCCGCACCGGTCTGGCGCCCTGGGGGAGCACGGGCAGGGTCGCGCGGCGCACGGCATACAGATGGCGCTCGACGAGGGTCGCCCAGGCAAGGCAGGCGGCGCCGGCGCCGACGGTGCCGGCCGCGATCTTGGTGACGGGGTGCATACCGCACATCCTCACATCCCGAGCTCGTTGCGCCCTGACAGGTGTGACCTCTCGAGTGCAACAAGTGACCTCTCGCGGGGAATTTGTGACCTCTCGGGTGCGATGAGTGACTTCTCGGTGGGAGTGAAGTCGCGTCTCGGTGGGAAGATGTCGCGTATGACCCTGAAGCAGACCCTCAAGTCCGATCTCACCTCCGCGATGAAGGCACGCGACAAGGTGCGCACCGGCACCCTGCGCATGACGCTGAGTGCCGTGACCAACGCCGAGGTGGCCGGTGCCGAGGTGCGCGAGCTCTCCGACGACGAGGTGCTGAAGGTAGTCATCAAGGAGGCCAAGAAGCGGCGTGAGGCGGCCACGGCGTATGACGACGCGAACCGCGCCGAGCTGGCCGAGCAGGAGCGGGCCGAGCTGGAGGTGCTGGAGGCCTACCTGCCGTCCCAGCTGAGCGACGAGGAGCTGGACGCGCTCGCGAAGGACGCGGTCGCCGAGACCGGTGCCACGGGCATGGCCGGTATGGGGCAGGTCATGAAGGTCGTGCAGCCCAAGATCGCCGGGCGCGCGGAGGGCGGTCGGGTCGCTGCCGCGGTCAAGCGGGCGCTCGCCGGCTGACCGAACTGACACGGGAGCGCCGCCAGACCGTGACTGGTCCGGCGGCGCTCTTGTCCTCGAAGCGGCCGTACTACTTGCTGCTCTTCGGCGCGGTTGGCTTGCCCTTCTTGGGCGGGGCGCTCTGCTTGGGCGGTGAGGTCTTTTTCGGTGGTGACGTCTTCTTGGGCGGCGAGGACGTCGGAGGCGAGGTGGACTTTGGTGGTGCGGAGGTCGGCGGGGCCGCCGGCTGGGAAGGCACCGGAGGCGCCACCGGCGGCGGGGTGTAGGGCGCGCCACTGCTCGGGTGGATGTCCACCGTCGTCCCCTTCTTGGCGTGCCCGCTCGGCGAGATGCTGGCGACATTGCCCGGATCCACGGAGTTCGACGGCTGGGACCAGCTCACCGACACCTGGAACCCGGCAGCCTCCAGGGCGCTGCGTGCCGCAGAGACGCTCTGCCCGACGACCGACGGGATGGCGGTCTGGCCGGCGCCATACATGGTCTTCGCGTTGGGCGACGGGAACTGCTTGACCGGCATGCCCTTCAGGGCGGCGTCCATGACCTGCTTCCACAGTGGCGCGGCCAGGGTGCCTGCGTAGATGTAACCCTTGTAGTACGTGCCGCCGAGGCTGATGTTCTCCAGCGGCGCGGCCGTGTTGGCGTGGCCGACCCAGATGGCCGTGGCCAGCTGCGGGGTGTAGCCGACGAACCAGGTCTGGTTTGCTCCAGTGACTGTGCCGGTCTTTCCTGCGGCCGGGCGACCGCCCGAGAGCAACGCGTTCGGACCGGCGGTGCCGCCCTTGGCAAAGACCGTCTGCAGGACCTTGGTGACCCCGGCGGCGACCTGCTTGGAGACCACCCGCTTGCACGCGATGCCGGTGAGCTTCAGCGTCTTGCCGGCCGCGTCCTTGATGCTCTTGACCGGGTGCGGCGGGCAGTACATGCCGCCGGCGGCCATCGTGGCGTATGCGCTGGCCAACGTCGCCGGAGCCACCTGGTTGGTGCCCAGCACCATCCCCGAGGGGGACTTGTTGAGCGGCTGCCCGTCACCCAGCGTCATACCCAGGTCGATCATGGTCTGCCGCACGTTGCAGGTGCCGAGGGTGCTGACCAGCTTGGCGAATGCGGTGTTGACCGACTGGCTGAGCGCCTTGGTGAAGGGCATCGGCCCGGCAGGCACGGGCGCGTCGTTGTGCACCTTCCAGACCTCGTTCGGGCCTAGGCCGCAACTGTCGCTGAAGTCCTTGTGGGTGTAGGTGTGGAACTGGCCGTCGGCGTCGCTGCCGCTCTGCGGCGGCACATCGATGGTGCCGGAGACCGGGTCCCCGTCCTTGAAGGCGGTCGCCAGTGCAAACATCTTGGCGGTCGATCCGAAGTCGAAGCCCTGGTTGCCACCACCGGGTGTGGCATAGCCGACCGACTGTTTGCCCTTCGATTTCGTATTGCTGTAGGTCGTGTTCTGCGCGGTCGCCTGCACCAGGCCGGTGCCGGGCTGAATGACCACCCCGGCCGACTGCACGTCGGCACTGTTGCCCTGGGGCACGGCCGCGTCGATCTTCTGGCGCATGGTGTCGGCCAGCTTCGGGTTGAAACTGGTCTGGATGGTCAGGCCTCCGCTGGTGAGGCTGGCCGCGCGGTCACTCACCGTCTTGCCCAGCGACGGCTGCTGCAGCAACCAGTTGTAGACGTAGTAGCAGTAGTAGGGGTATTTCGAGGCGGCGCAGCTGTTGCTGACCTGCGTCAGGTGCAGCTTCAGCTTGCTCGCCTGAGCGGTCTTCATCTGCTGGTAGGTGATCATTCCCTGTTGCTGCATCTTGGTCAGCACCAGGTTGCGCCGGGCCACCGCGGCCTTCGGGTTGTTGACCGGGTCCGTGACGCCCGGCTCGTTGACCACTCCCGCCAGCAGCGCGGAGTCCGGGAGGTTCAGCTGGCTGGCGTGCACGCCGAAGTAGTGCCTGGCCGCCGCCTCGATGCCGTACTGCTGGTCGCCGTAGTAGACCAGGTTCAGGTAGCCGTCGAGGATCTGGTCCTTGCTGTAGTGCTGTTCAAGGGTCACCGCATACTTCAGCTGCTGCAGCTTGCGCACGTAGCCCTGCATGCCGCTGCGGCTGACGGCTTGCGCGGCCGCGGCGGTGTTGCCGGAGTTGACGGCCTGGTCCTGGATCGCCACCTTGACGTACTGCTGCGTCAGCGTCGAGGCGCCCTGGGTGCCGTTGCTGAAGATGTTGGAGGTGATGGCGCGGGCCAGGCCACGGGTGTCGATCGCGCCGTGCTGAAAGAAGCGCTCGTCCTCGATCGCCACCTGGGCGTGCTGCATGGTCTTGGAAACCTTGGACAGCGGCACCACAACGCGGTTCTTGTTGAACGGGGTCGCAATGACCGAGCCGTCCGCGGCCAGGATGCGCGATTCCTGGGCGAGCGGGTTCATCTCGAAGTTTCCGGGCATCTGGTTGAACAGGTCGATGCCCTTGTTGGTGGCCGCACCGGCCGCCCCTATCGAGGGCAGTGCAATCCCGGCGATCAGCAGTCCCATGGCCATGGAAGTGGCCACCAGAGCTCCCAGAAGGCTGAAGACGGTGCCCACTCTTGTCCCATGACGCATGGGCGTCAGGGTAACCCGGGAGCCTGTGCCAATGGTGCAGGCGTGCGGGCGGAAGACCCCTTATACCGCAAACCGGGCGGTTGCGTTTTGGGACTAGTGAGAAAATAGTCCTCGTAGGCACTAGCGGCAAACCTCAAGAAACTCTAACGTGCAGGTAAAGATCGCGTATGCGGCGGCGGGCGGTCAGGTCTGTCGTAAGGGAAGGTCTCGCACTATGTCAGCAGTAACCACGGAAGCGTCCCTCTGGGATGACAACTGGGCGGCCAGGGCGGTATGCCGCACCGGTTCGCCGGATGAGCTCTTCGCCAAGGGAGCCGCGCAGCAGACCGCGAAGGTGATCTGCCAGCGCTGTCCGGTCGTCGCCGAGTGTCTGGCGGACGCCCTCGACAACAAGACGGAGTACGGCGTATGGGGTGGTATGACCGAGCGTGAACGTCGCGCGTTGCTGCGTCGTCGCCCCGATGTGAAGTCCTGGGCGCAGCTGTTCAAGGCGGCGCGTGCCGACGAGCGCAACCACGTCGGTGCCCACGTCACCGGGCTGAGCTGACGTTCGCGCCGGGAGCCGTCACGCCCCGGTGAGAGTGTTGCCGATCTCGCGCAGTTCGTCGATGTCGTTCACGTCGTGCGCCGCGGCCGCGACCTGCACCTGGGGGATGTCCGGGTGGGATGCGGTGAACCGGCCGATGGCCGCGGCGTGCCGCTGACCCAGCTCGGCCAGGTCCGCGTGCAGGTGCAGTAGCCCGATCGTGTCCGAAGGCGCCCAGCCGTCCTCGCGGCCGGGAAGGTCCAGGGCATCCTGCGCCGCAGCCTGCGCTCGCGCGGCGGACAGCGACGGCACATACGTCATCTGCACCCGGTTGACGACGAGACCGGCGAGCGGCATCCGCTCGCGCTCCAGCCGGTCGACGAAGAACGATGCCTCGCGCAGCGCATCACGCTCCGGCGTGGCGACCACGACGAAGGCCGTGCTGGCGTCGCTCAGCAGCGCATAGGTCTGCTCGGCCCGTTCGCGGAAACCGCCGAACATCGTGTCGAGCGCGGCGACGAACGTCTGGGCGTCCCGCAGCATCGGCCCGCCGAGGATCTTGGACATCACCGCGGTCACCGAGCCCATCCCGACGGACAGCACCTTCAGGTACGCGCGGCCACCGGCCTTTGCCGGCGCCATCATCAGCTTGATGAACCGGCCGTCCAGGAACGACCCGAGACGCTTGGGCGCATCCAGGAAGTCCAACGCCGACCGCGACGGGGGGGTGTCGACGACGATGAGGTCCCAGCGTGGCCAACCGCCGGGCTTCCGCTCCGCGTGCAGCTGGCCGAGCCGTTCCATCGCCATGTACTCCTGCGTGCCCGCGAACGAGCTGGACACCGCCTGGTAGAAGGGGTTGGCGAGGATCTGCTGCGCCTTCTCCGGAGCCGCGTGCTGCATCACGACCTCGTCGAAGGTTCGTTTCATGTCGAGCATCATCGCGTCGAGCGAGCCGCCCCGTGACGTGTCGACCGCCTCGACCGGGGCCGGTTCGTTGTCCAGGTCTGTCAGTCCCATGGCCTGTGCAAGCCGCTTGGCGGGGTCGATGGTGAGCACCGCGACGGTGCGCCCGGCCTCCGCGGCGCGGATCGCGATCGCGGCGGCGCTGGTGGTCTTGCCGACCCCGCCCGAGCCGCAGCACACGATGGTGCGGATCGACGGGTCCGCGATCAGCGCGTCGATGTCGAGGGCGGGCGTCACGTCAGCACTCATGGGAAGCCCCCGTTCGGATGGGGTCCCCGCGAAGTACTGAGCGAAGCATGAGCGAAGACTTCGTGGGGTGATCACTCATGGGGCGCTCCCGCGATCATCTGCCGGCCGAGGGCGCCCGCGAGCTCCCGCAGGCCGCCGGCGTCCAGGCCCTCGTGCAGGAACGGCAGGTGGTAGGTCGGCCGGTCCAGGGCGGCGAGCTGCTTGCGCTCGCGATCCTGCATCCGCAGCCGTTCGTCGAGGTCCTGACCGGCCTGCACCAGCCCGCCGACCAGCGTCGGTCCGACGCGCAGGTCGAGGGCGCGCAGGTCCGACTCGAGCGGGCCGGCGTCGAACGCGTCACCGGTCACCAGCGCCCGCGCCTCGGCGGACACGATCGGCTCGCGTTCCTGGTTGACGATGATCGCGCCGACCGGCAGTTGCAGCGCCGCCAGGTCCCGGGCGGCGTCGACGGTCTCCTGCACCGGCATCTCCTCGAGCAGGGTGACGATGTGCACGGCCGTCTGGCGGGACTGCAACAGCGCGGTGATCGAGTCGGCCTGCGACTTGACCGGGCCCATCTTGGCCAGGCCGGCGATCTCATGGTTGACCCCGAGAAAGCGCCCGATCCGGCCGGTCGGGGGAGCGTCGAGCACCACCACGTCATATGGCCGCTCACCGCGGTGTCCGCGGCGCCCCGGACGCCGGCGGACGGCCTCGTAGACCTTCCCGATCAGCAGCACATCGCGCAGTCCGGGGGCGATGGTGGTGGCGAAGTCGACGACGCCGAAGCGCTCCAGCAGGCCGCCCGCCATGCCGAGCTTGTAGAACATCTGGAGGTACTCCATGAGCGCGGTCTTCGCATCGACCGCGAGCCCGTAGACGTCACCGCCCCGCTGGCCGCGGGCCACCTGGGTCTCGGTGGTGCCCAGCTGCGGCACGTCGAACACCTGGCTGATGCCCTGCCGCTCCTCGACCTCGGCGATCAGCACATGTTTGCCGGTCGCGGCGTATGCCGTCGCCAGCGCGGCCGCGACGCTCGTCTTGCCGGTGCCGCCCTTGCCCGTCACGACGTGCAGTCGCACCCCGTCCCATGCGCTGCCTGCCATGGTTCGACCCTATCCGCCATCAGGTCCTGCGGGTCAGCCGCATCGCGGCGTCCACGGTCGCCGCGAAGTATCGCGACGCCGGGTCGATCAGGTCGAAGTGCGTGCACCCGTCGAGCACCTGCAGCTCGACCCGGCCCTGCGGTGTCGGGAAGCGGCTGGCATACGACTGGGAGACCTCCAGCGGCACCCGCTCGTCCACCGTGCCGTGCAGCACGATCAGCGGCGTCGGCGGTATGCCGAGCTGCGCCGGGTCCGCTGCGGACCAGCCGGCGGGGTCGCTCGCCGGCTCGCCGCCGAGCAGGTCCCGGGCCGCGCCATCGCCCAGCTCGAGGCGCTCGACTAGCAGCAGGTCGAGGCAGCCGGCCAGCGAAACCGCGCCGAGCAGGCCGGCGCCCTCCGGCTGGTGCAGCAGCCAGGCGGCCAGATGCCCTCCGGCGGAGTGCCCGACCAGCACCGTGGGGCGGGGCAGATCGGAGTTCTTCCGCACGGCGTCGAGGGCCGCGCGCACGTCGCTGGACATGTCCGGCCAGCCGCCCCGCGGGGCGCGCCGATATTCGATCGCGGCAACGTGGAATCCGGTCGTGGAAAAGGCGTTTGCCTGCCCCGCCGCATGCGTCCGGTCGTACTCCGGGCGCCAGAATCCGCCATGCACGACGACCACGGTGCAGCCCCGTGCAGGCCCACTGGGAAGGCGCACGTCATACACCTGGTCCGGGTGCGCCCCGTAGGTGATGGTGGAGTCGGGCGATGGGGCCACAATGGAGGGGACGGGAGCCATGCCGACGAGCCTACTTGCCGGTATTGAGACCCCTATCACATTTCATATTTTGACTGATATCGTCTCGGTAAGCGCAACACTGCGCGATCTCGTCGATCGTAGGAGTCCCCCATGCAGCACCAGCCGCTTCGCCCGGTCAAAGGGTCGGGCAACCCGCACGTCGTGATCATCGGAGCAGGCATGGTCGGCCTGTCCACCGCCTGGTTCCTGCAGGAGCACGGCGCCGATGTCACCGTCGTCGAACGTTCCGGTGTCGCCGCCGGAAGTTCCTGGGGCAACGCCGGTTGGATCTCGCCCGGCCTGGCGGTGCCGTTGTCCGACCCATCGGTCATCAAGTACGGCATGAAGGCCCTGCTGGACCCCGACTCGCCGCTCTACATCCCGATGAAGCCCGACCCGAAGCTGATGTCCTTCCTGCTCGGGTTCGCTCGGCGCTGCACGCCCGGCCAGTGGATGAAGACGATGAAGGCCTACGTGCCGGTCAACAGCCAGTCCATCGAGGCCTACCAGTTCCTCGAGGACAACGGGGTGAAGGCGGAGACGCACGAGGCGCCCATCATGGCTGCCTTCCGGCACGCCAAGGATGCCGCCGGGCTGGAGCACGAGATCGAGCTGATCCACAAGGCCGGCCTCGATCTGGACACCAAGGAGGTCGACAACGCCGCGTTGCGCGCCGAGCTGCCGATCATCAGCTCCGACGTCGAGCGAGCTATCCGCATCGGCGGGCAGCGTTACATCAACCCGGGCGAGTTCGTCTCGGCGATGGCCGATGCTGTGGAGACCCGTGGCGGCCGGCTGATCATCGGCTCCAACGCTCGCGCGCTGCGGCACGGCCCGAACGGTGTCACGGTCGAGATGATGAGCGGTGAGCCGATCTCCGGGGACGCGGTGGTGATCTCGACCGGCGCCTGGCTGCCCGAGCTGGCCCGCCGCTGCGGCGTGAAGACCGCGCTGCGCGCCGGCCGCGGCTACAGCTTCTCCGTCGGGGTGACCGACGAGGGCGCCCGGCCGGTGCCCTGCTCGGTCTACTTCCCGCACGAGCGCCTGGCCTGCACGCCGATCGGGGATCGGTTGCGGGTGGGCGGCACGATGGAGTTCGCCGGCACCGAGGACCCGCTGCATCCCGAGCGTGTCGCGGCGATCGTCAAGAGCGGCCGGCCGCTGCTGTCGGGTGTCGACTGGGACGACCAGCAGGACGTATGGGTGGGCGGTCGCCCGGTCACCGTCGACGGGCTGCCGCTGATCGGCGCCACCGACGTGCCGCGGGTCTACACCAACGGTGGGCACGGCATGTGGGGCATCACCCTGGGCCCGATCACGAGCAAGCTGCTCGCCGAGCAGATGATGACCGGCACGGTTCCGGACGAGCTGCGTCCCTTTGCCCCCACCCGCTGACCGTTCGGCGGCGGAATAGGGTCGGACCATGACTACATGGGAATACGCCACGGTCCCGCTGATCGTGCATGCCACCAAGCAGATCCTCGACCAGTGGGGCGAGGACGGCTGGGAGCTCGTGCAGGTGCTCAGCGGACCCGAGAACAACCTTGTTGCCTATCTCAAACGCCCGAAGGAGAACTGATTCATGTCTGCAGTTGAGGATCGCCTGACCGAGCTCGGTCTCACGGTGCCGCAGGTCGCGGCGCCGGTAGCGGCCTACGTGCCCGCCGTGCGCGACGGGAACATCGTGATGACCTCCGGCCAGCTGCCGGTCGTGGACGGCAAGCTGGCGGCCACCGGCAAGGTCGGTGCGCAGGTGAGCCCGGAGGATGCTGCCGGCTACGCCCAGACGTGCGCGCTGAACGCCATCGCGGCCGTGAAGTCACTGGTCCCCGATCTCGACACCGTCAAGGTCGTCAAGGTCGTGGGCTTTGTGGCCAGCGACCCGTCGTTCACCGGTCAGCCGGCCGTGATCAACGGTGCCAGCGAGCTGATCGGCAAGGCCTTCGGCGACAAGGGAGCCCATGCCCGCTCGGCCGTGGGCGTTGCGGTGCTGCCGATGGATGCACCGGTCGAGGTCGAGATCACCGTGTCGGTGCAGGACTGACATGACCGCACCTGCCGGCACGCGGGTCGTCGAGTTCCAGGTGCCAGGCATGTTGGCCACGTCCGTCGCCGCCTGGCTGTCCGCAGGGCAGCCGGGCGGCGGCGCACCCAAGCTGTCCTCGACCGTGATGCTGCTGCGCGATCGCCGCGCCGCCGAGCCGGTCGAGGTCTTCATGCTGCGCCGCGTGACCTCCATGAAGTTTGCGCCCTCGATGTGGGTCTTTCCCGGGGGAGGTGTCGACCCGCGGGATGCCGAGATCGACATTCCCTGGGCGGGGCCGCGGCCGCAGGAGTGGGCGGACCGGATGCGGGCGCCCGCCGAGCGGGCGGTCGAGCTGGTGGTCGCCGCCGTGCGTGAGGTCTTCGAGGAGTGCGGGGTGCTGCTCGCCGGCGCCGACGGCACCAGTGTGGTCGCCGATGTGTCCGGGCCAGAGTGGCGCGCCGAGCGCGACGCCCTGCTGTCCAAGGAGCAGTCGTTCGGTCAGTTGCTGGCGCGCAGGGGGCTGGTGCTTCGCTCCGACCTGCTGTCGCTGCGCGACCACTGGATCACCCCCGAGTGCGAGCCGCGCCGCTATGACACCTGGTTCTTTGCGGCGCTGATGCCGCACGGCCAGGAGGCTGACGACGACACGACCGAGGCCGACAAGGTCCAGTGGGTCGCCCCGGGTGACCTGTTGGCGGCGGCCGAAGCCGGGACCGCGCGCGTGCTGCCTCCGACGATCGTGCAGCTGCGACGACTCGCGCACGCAGACAACGCGGCGACGGTGCTCGCGCAGCGGCCACTCGTCATACCGGTGATGCCGGTGCCGACCCGGACCGATGACGGCATCGTGATGCGGGTGACCCTGCCGGACGACTGATACCCCCACCCGATTGTGCACTTTGCCGCCAACGGCGCAGCCAGAGGTGCGCGTCTCGGCGGAAAGTGCACAATCCGAGCGGGTTTCGAAGTCCGGGTAGACCCCGTCAGCTCCGTCAGTGAGTTGCCGGCGGCCGGTCAGGCCTTGGCAAAGTCGGCGCCGTTGCTAGCGTTGGGGCAATGACCTCCTCGACGCCGTGGACCGGCGGCTCCGTCACCTCCGGTGCATATGTCGTGCTGTGCCCGAACCCCGGCCCGATGACCCTCGACGGCACCAACACCTGGGTGCTGCTGTCGCACCGGACGCATGAGGCCGTCGTCGTCGACCCCGGCCCGCTCGACGAGGACCATCTGCGGGCCGTTCTGGAGTCCGTGCGAGCCCAAGGCGCGCAGGTCGCCGGGGCGCTCGCGACCCACCACCACGACGACCACGTCGAGGGTGTGCCGCGTTGGATGGAACTCACCGATGCTCCGGTGCGCGGCGGCGGGTTCGGTGAGTCGTTCGCCGCGGATGAGCGGATTGTGGTGGGGGACCTCGACATTCGGGTTCTGCTCACGCCGGGGCACACAGCAGACTCGGTGTCGTTCCACCTGCCGGACCAGTCGCTGCTGCTGACCGGTGACACAGTGCTGGGCCGGGGCACGAGCATTGTGGCGTATCCGGACGGCAACCTGACCGACTACCTCGCCTCGCTCGACCTCCTGCAACGGGTCGCTGGCGATGCACCCACCATCCTGGGTCCGGCGCACGGGCCAACTGCCGCGGACGCCGCGGTGGTGATCCGGGACTACCGGCAGCACCGGCAGGAGCGCCTCGACCAGGTGCGTGCTGCGCTGACCGCCGGTGCCCGGGACGCGGCCGATGTCGCACAGGCCGTCGTCGAGCGGGTGTATGCCGATGTGCCGCGTGCGGTGTGGCCGGCGGCCAAGGCCACGGTCCGGGCCCAGCTGGAATACCTCCAGGCGACCTGACGGTCCTCAAGCCGCCACCCGACCCCCGCGAGTTGTCCACTTTCGCTCGAAAGGCGCACCTACAGGTGCGCCTTTCGAGCGAGAGTGCATTATGGGCGGAGCTGACGGAGGGGGGCTGACGGAGTCAGTGCGCGCGCCGCTGCAGTCGTTCGACGTCGAGGAGCGACACGGCTCGGGCCTCCAGCTTGACCCAGCCGCGCGAGGTGAAGTCGGCGAGGGCCTTGTTGACCGTCTCGCGGGAGGCGCCCACCAGCTGTGCCAGCTCCTCCTGGGTGAGGTCGTGCGGCACGAGAATGCCGTCCTCGGTCTGCTTGCCGAAACGCTCCGCCAGGTCGAGCAGCGCCTTGGCGACGCGTCCTGGCACATCGGTGAAGACGAGGTCGCCCAGCGCCTCGTTGGTGCGGCGCAGGCGGCGGGCGAGCGCTCGCAGCATCGTCATCGCAACCTCGGGGCGGTCGCGCACGAAGTCGGTCATCGCCTCGTGGGCGATGCCGACCAGCTCGGTGTCCGCGATGGCGGTGGCGGTGGCGGTGCGAGCACCCGGGTCGAACAGGCTCAGCTCGCCGAGAATCTCGCCCATGCCGAGGACCGCGAGCAGGTTCTCCCGGCCATCGGACGACCGACGGCCCAGCTTCACCTTGCCGTCGGTGATCACATACAACGAGTCGCCCTGCTCGCCCTCCTCGAACAGCACGCGCCCGCGCGGTATGCGGGACTTGGTCATCGATGCCAGGAGCGCCTCTGCGCTCACGTCGTCCAGAGCAGCAAACAATGGCGCTTTGCGCACAGCCTCGGTATCCACGGCGACAGTCTGCCATGCGACGGCTCCGGAATCCGGGACTGCGCCTAGTCTCAGTTGTCGTGAAGCGTCTCGATGTGACCAAGGAATCGCCTGTAAGCCGCACGCGCCGCGCGCGCAAGATGTACCGCACCCTGCATGAGCAGTACCCCTATGCGCATTGCGAGCTGGACTTCTCCACGCCGCTGGAGCTGCTGGTGGCCACGATCCTGTCCGCGCAGACGACGGATGTCGGGGTCAACAAGGTCACCCCGGTGCTCTTCGGTCGCTACCCGGATGCCCAGGCGTATGCCGGGGCGAACCGGGTCGAGCTGGAGGAGCTGTTGCGTCCCACCGGGTTCTACCGTGCCAAGACGAACTCCGTGATGAAGCTGGGCCAGGAGCTGGTCGAGCGGTTCGACGGCGAGGTGCCCGGCCGCCTGAAGGACCTGGTGACGCTGCCGGGCGTCGGCCGCAAGACCGCGAACGTGGTGCTGGGCAATGCGTTCGGGGTGCCTGGCATCACCGTGGACACCCACTTCGGCCGCCTGGTGCGTCGGTTCGGCTGGACCGACGAGACCGACCCCGTGAAGGTGGAGCACGAGATCGGCGCGCTCTTTCCTCGCAAGGACTGGACGATGCTCAGCCACGTCGTGGTCTTCCACGGCCGGCGGATGTGTCACGCAAAGAAGCCCGCGTGCGGCGTCTGCCCGCTCGCTCGCTTGTGCCCGTCCTACGGCGACGGCGAGATCGACCCGGAGAAGGCGCGCAAGCTGCTCAAGTTCGAGCTGGCCCCCGGACGGGAGCTTCATCACACCGTGCATCCGGCAGGGACGTCATGACGCGCCTGCCGGTCCCGGACTGGCTGCAGCGGCTGCGCGAGCAGGCGCACGACCAGGGGTCGTTCTTCACCCAGGGGGAGGCGGAGCAGGGTCGACGGTCCGCCGTGCTGATGCTCTTCGGCGCCTCGGACGACGGCGGCGAGGATGTCGTGCTGACCGAGCGTGCGGCCACGATGCGGCACCATGCCAGTCAGGTCTCGTTTCCCGGCGGGTCGGCCGACCCGGCGGACACCGATCCGACGGACACTGCGATGCGGGAGGCACGCGAGGAGATCGGGCTGTCCCCCGACGGTGTCGAAATCCTCGGCGAGCTGCCCGCCATACCGCTGAGCGTGTCGGGTTTCAAGGTCACGCCCGTCATTGCCTGGTGGGCGCATCCCTCGCCGGTCCACGCAGCCATCCAGACGGAGGTCGCCAGGGTCGCTCGGGTGCGGCTGCGGGATCTGACCGACCCGGCCAACCGGTTCACTGCGGTGCATCCGGACCGGGAGTTCGCGGCACCCGCATTCGAGGTGGACGGGCTCTACATCTGGGGTTTCACGGCGATGATCCTGAGCGCCACGCTGACGATGGCCGGGCTCGAGCGGCCATGGGACCAGGACGACCGCCGGCCGGTGCCGGAGCGGTTTCGGCGTCGCTGAGCCGGTCACCCCGCGGGTGTTGGCGAAAAGCTCCGCCATAACGGGAGCAGTTGCCGACATCCCGCATGACGAAGGCCCGGCCCCTTGACAGGGACCGGGCCTGCTGCGCGGTGAGTCAGCCGGCCTTGGGCGGTTTGACCGCCGAGATCGTCTTCTGCGCGTTCTCGATGGTCTTCTCCGGCTTGCCCTTGATCTTCTTCAGGGCGCTGATACCGATCAGAGCCAGGATGATCGTGATCAGCAGCAGTGCACCGCCCACGATGAGGAAACCGGCCCAGATGGGCAGCCCACCGGCGTGGATACCCCAGGCCGCTCCGGTGAGGAAGAACGCGAAGGCGAACAGGCCGAGCAGGCCGGCCCCGGCCAGCAGGCCACCGCCCTTGCCGCCCTTGGCGACATCGGCCTTGATCTCCATCTTGGCGAGGGCAACCTCGCCCTTGACGATTGACGAGAGGTCATTGGATGCATCCGCAACCAGCTGACCAAGCGTGCGCTCCGTGCCCTTGGTGCTCACAGCCATCGGAAGACTCCTGACGTTGATGGTCGGCTCTACGCGGGTCGATTCGCCCACGTCTCTCGCCAGACATTACCGATAAGTCGGCCTCAGGTCGCCTTGCGGGCCGGTTGATAGCAGTCTGGGACGCCGTCACCGTCCTCGTCGGCGCTCTCCAGCACCGCGATCCTGCGGTAGACGCGGTTGCGTCGACGCAGCACGATTCCCGCCAGAACGGCGGCGATGACCGACCCCAGCAGTATGCCGAGGCGAACGTGGTCGTCGATCGCGGACCCCGAGCCGAACGCCAGCTCCCCGATCAGCAGCGAGACGGTGAACCCGACCCCGGCCAGCAGACTCAGGCCGAAGACGTCGGCCCAGGAGAGGTCGTCGTCCAGCTGGGCGCGGGTGAGGCGCGCGGTCGCGAAGGTGCCGCCGAAGACACCGATGGCCTTGCCCAGGACGAGCCCGACGACGACGCCGACGGTCACGGGGTCGGACAAGGCAGCGCCCAGCCCACCGCCTACGACGGTGACACCGGCGGACAGGAAGGCGAAGATCGGCACGCAGACCCCCGCCGACAGGGGCCGCAGCCGGTGATCGATGCGTTCGGACATCGAGCCGGACCCCTCGAGCGTATCGTCGGCCGTGCCCGGGACCACCAGGCCGAGGACGACGCCGGCGATCGTGGCATGGATGCCCGAGTTGAGGACCAGAGCCCAGCCGACGAGCGCCAGCGGCAGCAGGATCCACCATGGATGCCACCGCGAGCGCGCGATCACGGCGAAGCCTGCGATCGGCACGATGGCCAGCGCGAGCAGGCCGAGATGCAGGCCGTGACTGTAGAACACCGCGATGATCGCGATGGCGATCAGGTCGTCGACCACCGCCAGGGTCAGCAGGAACGATCGCATGGCGGACGGCAGGTGAGTGCCGATCACGGCGAGCACGGCCAGGGCGAAGGCGATGTCGGTGGCCGTGGGGATGGCCCACCCGCGTAGGTGCCCACCGTCGAGCAGCTGCGTCACGGCATACAGGGCGGCCGGCACGACCACGCCGCTGATGGCGGCCACGACGGGCACGGCGGCCTTGGCCGGGTCGCGCAGATCGCCGTGGCGGAACTCGTGCGCCAGCTCCAGGCCGACGACGAAGAAGAACACCGCCAGCAGCCCGTCGGATGCCCAGTGTGCCGTGCTGAGGTGCAGTCCGAGCGCCGAAGGCCCGAAGTGCACGTCGTGCAGCGCGGCGTAGGCATCGCGCCATGGGGAGTTCGCCCAGAGCATTGCGAGGATCGCGGCCGCCAGCAGCAGCATGCCGCCGACGGTCTCCCGCCGCAGCAGCTCCGCGGCGCGGGAGGTCTCGGGCCAGTCGGATCGACTGAAGATCCGAGGGAGCGGCCCCGCCCGCTTGCTCATCTGCGGCCCTCACGACGTAGTGAGCGAGTTTGCGCGGCAATCATCTGGAGGTTCCCTCCGTTGGGGTCGGTCGGACAACTGCCGACCAGACTTCCCGGCACACCACGCACGCCGCAGCGCGCGGATCCAGTGTATGGGGGAGGGGCGCCCGGCGCATATCGCCGCCGGCGATGCCGATATGCGGCGCTGTTCTGGATCCTGTCAGGTCCGCTCGGATCAGGCCCGCGCGCAAACGGTGCGCTTCCCCGCGACAACCCTGGTGCCTACGGGCGCAGGCCGAGCTGGGTGGCCGCGGTGCGAAAGCTGTGCGCGGCCAGGGCATCGGCCGGGTCGAAGGTGCCCACGGTCTGCCCGAAGAGATCGAGGCTGACCAGACCGAAGATCTGCGACCAGGCATGCGCGAATCGCAGCAGCACGTCTTCGGGCAGGTCGGTGGCGAGCGCCTCACTGAGCGCGTGGCACTGCCGGCGGAGCGGTCCACTGGCGGGGGGCAACGGTGCGCGTGGCCCGAGCGCGCCCTCGAGGTGCGCCTGCTCCACCACCCGCAGCAGCGCAACCGTGGTGCGAGCGGCCGGCACGATCGTCTCCTGTGGCGCGCGATAGCCGGGCACGGGCGAGCCATAGAGCAGCGCGTATTCGTGCGGGTGCGCGTGGCCCCAGTCGCGAAAGGCGTCGCATCCACGCACGAACCTGCGGCCGTATGCCGCGCGCCCGCCGGTGGCCTGTTCGGTCGCCTCTCCGACCGCGTCGTAGGACTCGATGATCAGCGCTGTCAGCAGGTCGTCCTTGCTCGGGAAGTAGCGGTAGATCGCCGAGGACACCATCTCGACCTCGCGGGCCACTGCGCGCAGAGACAGCCCGTCCGCACCTCGTGCCGCGAGCTCTTTGTGGGCGGCGGCAAGGATCTCGTCGCGGGTCCGCGCGTGGGCGCGCTGCCTCGGGGTCGGCTTGGATGCGGGCATGACGGCATTCTGCCTGATCAGAGCAGTGCTCACAAAAGAGAGCACTGCTCTTGCATTTCTTCAAGGTGCGTGCTTTGCTGAGACCACACAACAGAGAGCAGCGCTCTCGGATGAGGAGCAGGGTCATGAGCGCGACGAAGGACAGGAACGGCGCCCCCGAGATCATGAACAACGTCGTCGCGGGGCTGGCGCGTCGAGGTGTGAGCCTGCTCGGCGCACAGGAGCTGTCGGTGACGGGGCGGCGGTCCGGTGAGATCCGATCGACGCCCGTCAACCCGTTGCTCCGAGACGGAGAGCTCTACCTCGTGTCTGCGCGAGGGAACACGCAATGGGTTCGCAACGTGCGGACCACGCCGGAGGTGCACCTGCGGGTGGGGCGGCGGAGCACGGCATACACCGCGGTCGAGCTGCCGAACGACGTCAAGGTGCCGCTGCTGCGCGCCTATCTGAAGCGATGGGGGTGGCAGGTGAAGCCGATGTTCGCCGGCATCACCGCATCATCGACGGATGACCAGGTTGCAACGGTCGCCGGCGAGCACCCCGTCTTCCGACTCGAACTCGTCGGCTGACTCGGCCGGACCGGCGGGCCGGATCTGGGACCAGCAGTCGGCGTCAGGGGATCTGCCGTCCCGACCACCAGTCATCCGGGGGAGGATGGGGTCATGGCCATCACCGACCGCGACATCGCCGCGATGAGCGCCCGTGAGCGCGTCGAGCTGATCGAGCGCCTGCGCGGGAGCGTGCCGGACCAGCCCCGCGTCCCGGGACCGGGCCGCCGCGGAAATCGGCGTCGCCGGATCGCCCTGGGAGTGGCTGCGGTGTCGTCGGTCCTGCTGGTGCCCTGGGTCGTCTATCTGGCCTTCCACCTGCCAGAGCGGCACCTGGCGCCGAACTGGACCCTGACCTGGGTCGGGTTCGACATCGGTCTGATTCTGCTCTTTGCGTTAACTGCCTTCTTGGCCTGGAAGCGCCGAATTCTCGTGGTGCTCACGGCTTTTGCCGCCGGGTTCATGCTGTTGGCCGATGCGTGGTTCGACACAACGACCGCTGGCTCCGACGGCCGGCTCGAGGCGATCCTGAGCGCGGTGCTCATCGAGATCCCCCTCGCGATCTTCCTCATCTCCATGTCGCTGCACCTGCTGTGGCGGGTGTCCAGCCTTCTGGCTTCGACGGTTCGGCCAGGGGCGAGCGCGCACTGGCGCGCGAGGATCCAGTCCGACGTGCTCGATGATCACTGACCGATGGAGGGGCGGTGCGCAGCGCGCGGCACCGCCCCGTGGGTCACCAACGGTGCTGGACATCGATGACCAGGCGCTGCCCTCCGTCGCCGCTCGTCAGGACGAACGCACGCATGGGGAGCCTCGCCCGCACTCCGAGGGCGATGGTGGTCCGACCCTCGTAGGAGCCGGCAAGGGCGACCTGCCGGAAGGTCCGGTAACCGGCGACGTTCGTCAGAGCGCGTGAGTTCGTCGGCCGGTAGGTCGCACGGCCCGCGGCGTCATACATCGGCGCGTTGGCGGTGACCTTCAGCACTGCGCCACCACGGACCGACACGGACCTGCCAGAGCCCGGGGTGCGCACGGACGACACATAACTCACGTTGTATCCGGCGTAGCCGGAGCCGACGGGAGCGAGGTCGAGGACCAGGCGGTCGAAGCATGGATGCTGACCGGAGCGGACCCCGGTGAGCGGATGGGCGGTCATGGGCGAGGTGGCCTTCGTGAGCGACCCCCACCGAACCGCCGCACACGACGTGGCGGCACTGCTGGGGGTGGCCTGGGTGATCCCGACTCCGATGAGACCTGCTGCCGTGGTGGCGACGGCGGCAGCAAGGGCGGTGCGGCGGCGGGCTCGGGAACGATGACCTGACGGGATGTCTGTGGTGAACATGTCGTTCCCTCCTTCCTGGATGTTGTACAGACGTCCGCTGGACGTCGACGGTTGTCATCCGGGTGAGCGCAATCGAGCGATCGGGCGCTGGATGGGGCAAGTCCGCAAGCGCACCCATGGCTGCCTAAGGTGATGGCGTGTCTGATCTGGTGCGCGCGGTCGAGTCGTTGCAGTCCTTGCCCGGGGTGGCGCAGGCCGTGGAGGATGTGCGCGAGTCGTGCACCCAGCTGCGGTGGCACCCGGCGTTGCGCCGTCGGATCCCGGAGGCGGCCACGGAGTCTCGGGTGCGCGGGGCCAAGGCGAGCGCCGATCTGGAGGGTGCCGAGGTCGGTATCGACACCGTGCGTGACCTCTTCCGTGGGGCGGTCGACTGGCCCACCGAACCCGGGCCGGTGGAGCAGACGCTGCGGGCGGCCGTGCAGGCGACCGCCGAGTCCGAGCATGTGCAGTCGCTCGTGCTGTCGGCTCCCGCGCAGGCCCTTGCTCGTCTGCACGTCGCGGCCGGAGCCCCGCTCCTGCCCGATGACCAGGTGGGCCGTCCGCGCCTGGACGGCGAGGACTGCCGCGAGCTGGTCGAGCTGGGGCCGGCCCCCGACGCCGCGGAGGCTCGCCGGCGACTGCAAGGGGTCATCGAGCTGGTCGTCGAGCACGACAAGGCACCGGCGCTGCTGATCGCTGCTGTCGTGCATGCCGAGATAGCGAGCGCCCGCCCCTTCGTTCGTGGAAACGCTTTGGTGGCGCGTGCATTCGAGCGGGCACTGTTGCAGGCGGGCGGCCTGGACCCCACCGGAGTGGTGGTGGCGGAGGCCGGCCACGCCCGCAAGAGTGCAGTCGACTACATCGGTGCGCTCACGGCATACACCAGCGGGGGGACCACCGGTGTGCGGCTGTGGCTGCTGGAGTCCGCGGAGGCGATCCAGGCCGGCGCGCGGGCGGGCGCCCGGATCTGCGACGCCGTGCTCGCGGGCCGGGTCCGTGATCTCTGACCGGGCCCGCCGCGTTGGCATTGTCCGCCTTATCCACAGGAACGACAAGGCCTTGATCCTGGGCTGCGGGAGGAGTAGACCTTGACCTATGGAAGCGACGGACGGGAGTCCGACGGCCACCGCAACCGAATCAGGCACCCACGCGCAGACAGTTCACTGATGGACGGCACGTATCGGACAAGTGTTCCGGACGGCAAACCAAGGAATGCACGCTTGGTCACCTGACGCAAGTCGCGGCCGATGGCACCTCACCTTGTGAGGTGCCATCTTTGTGTCGGCGGTACGCGCCCGGTGATACCGGCACCGATGCCTTTTGCGGGCGGCAGCCCTAGGTATGGATTCGCTATGGAACCGGCCGCAGCTATTGCCACGGTCGGCGGTGGCCGAGCAGAATTGGCCCTGTCGGCGCTCCCATAGGTTGTAGCGCTGCTGCGTCGTGTCCTCTCCCCCTAACGGGCTGACGCAGCGAAGAGCCCCCGCTCTGCCGAGCGGGGGCTCTTCACGCGCCGAGTCCCGAATCTCCTCGAAGGCCGGCCGATGCACCGAGGCCCCCTCATCCACACCCCAGGTGGTGCACCGACCGACCTCCACATCTACTGACGTGACGGTCGCGCTTCCGGTTCCGTCCCAGTTGGCTGAAGTCATGCAGATCGAAACCAGCTCATCCGCCGAAGCCGTCACGGCCGCCGTCACCGGGGCGGGTGGCGGTGCCGGAGCCTCGACCCTGCTGGCCGCCCTCGGGACGCGAGCGGCCGCTGCCGGCCGCCGGGTGGTCGCGGTCGACCTCGACCCGTGCGGTGGTGGGCTGGACGTCGCGCTGGGGCTGGAGGCAGAGCCGGGCCTGCGTTGGCCGGATCTGATGGGCGCCGACGGCGAGATGGATGGTGCCCGCCTCCTGGCGGAGCTGCCGGGTCGCGGCGAGCTGCTCGTCGTGCTTTCCCACGGCAGAGT
The DNA here is from genome assembly GCF_007845645.1 of Leekyejoonella antrihumi. Classification (GTDB taxonomy): domain Bacteria; phylum Actinomycetota; class Actinomycetes; order Actinomycetales; family Dermatophilaceae; genus Leekyejoonella; species Leekyejoonella antrihumi. The sequence continues at coordinate 28,142 of NZ_VCQV01000029.1, read as the reverse complement.
GCCGCAGGAGCCATCGGCTGACCTGGTGCGTCGTTGTCTGCGCGCGTTGGGGTCTCATGCCGACCTGGTCCTGCTCGACGTAGCCACCGGAGCGATCCCACCGGAAGGGCAGACGCAGGTCGTGCTCGTGGGTCGTGGGACGGTCCGTGGGGTGGCCGCAGCCGGTGCCATCACCCGACGTCTGGCCGGCGCGGGGGCACCCGTGCAGCTCGTCCTGAGGGATGCACCGCCACGCACCGCGGGGGATGTCGCAGAGGCGCTCGGGGTGTCACTGGCCGCAGATCTGCACAGTGACAGGACGCTTGACGCCGACACGGATCGCGGCCTCGCCCCTGGGCGCCGCGCACGGTCGAGTTTGGCGCAGGTCTGTGACCGGTTGCTGGCCAACCTACTGGCCGACCGGCCATGGCGCGCTGAATCCCGGCCTGCCGCGCTCGACCCCCGGCCGGCCGCGTACGCCCTGGGAGAGCCAGCATGAGTGTCGGTGGGGCGATGTGGGCGCAGATCCGTGCCGGACACGAGCCGACGAGTGAACGAGTCGACCACGTCGCGGAGATCGACTCCGCGGTCCTCGGCGCCACCAGTGTGCAGCGACTGCGTTCGCGGCTGAGCGCGGATGTCTTCGGCGCCGGTCCGCTGGAGCCGCTGATCGCCGACCCGGAGGTCACCGATGTGCTCGTCAACGGAGTCGCCGGTGTGTGGGTGGACCGCGGCCAGGGCCTGGAGCCGGTGGGCACCGTCCTGGGCGATTCCGCAGCCGTCCGCCGGTTGGCCGTGCGACTGGCGACACTGGCAGGTCGGCGCCTCGACGAGACATGCCCCTACGTCGACGGTCTGCTGCCCGGTGGGGTCCGGTTGCATGCGGTGCTGCCGCCGCTGGTGGAGGGTGCGGCGCACATCAGCCTGCGTGTCCCGCGGGCCACCATCTTGCGGCTGGACGATCTGGTGCGGGCCGGCTCGGTGGATGCGCGCGGCCGGCAGGTCCTGCGGCGGCTCGTCGCATCCCGGGTCGCGTTCGTTGTGACCGGCGGGACCGGGTCCGGCAAGACCACGCTGTTGGCTGCCCTGCTCAGTGAGATCGACCCGACCGAGCGGATTGTCATCGCCGAGGACGTGCGCGAGCTGAACGTGGACCACCCGCACGTGGTGCGGCTCGAGGGGCGTTCGCCGAATGTCGAGGGCACCGGGGCGGTCTCGCTGACCACGCTCGTGCGCCAGTCGCTGCGGATGCGTCCCGATCGCCTGGTGGTGGGTGAGGTGCGCGGTGCCGAGGTCCGCGAGCTGCTCAGCGCGCTCAACACTGGTCACGAGGGTGGCTGCGGCACCGTGCACGCCAACACCTGCGGTGATGTGGTCGCCAGGTTCGAGGCGTTGGGTGCGCTCGCCGGCATGCCCCAGCCGGCCGTGCACGCCCAGCTCGCCAGCGCGCTGCAGGTCGTGGTGCACGTGCGCCGCGAGGGCGGGCGGCGCTACGTGGCGCAGATCGGAGTGCTGGGCTGGGTGGACACCGCGTTGGTGGTGTCTCCAGCGCTGACGTGGCGGGCGGGCGCCCTGCGCCCGGATCTGGGGTGGGCGCGGCTGTCCAAACTGGTTGGCCTGCCGGAGGCCGCGTGATGGCTTGGTGCGTCGCGGCCCTGCTGGTGAGCGCGGTCCTGCTGTGGCCGCGCCGCCCCATGGCACTGGTAGGCGAGGTGCACCGGTCGGTCACCGTCCCTCCAGGATCGACGGCGCAGGTGCGTCGTGGCCGACGGCGCCTGCGAGGTCGGCGCCAGTCGGAGTCGGAGGTGCGCGACGGCATCCTCGGGATGCTCGAGAGCGTCGGACCGGCAGTGGCCGCCGGAGTGGTGCCGGCGGTTGCCGTGGCCACCGCGGCGGAGCTGTTGCGAGGGTCGCTGCCGGCAGGGCCGCTGCGGGCCGACGTCGGGCAGCTGGCAGCAGTCGCACGACGGGGCGACGAGCTGGGCGCCGTGTGGGCGACGATCGCCCGAAGGCACCGCATCGAGGCGCTGCATGTCGTCGCCCAGGCATGGGCTCTGTGCGAGGAGCTCGGTTGCGGACTGTCGGAGTCGCTCGAAACGGCGACGGCACTGATGCGTGACGAGGTCGACCGGCAGCGCCGCATCCGGGTTGCCACCGCCGGGCCGCGCGCGACGATGCAGCTGTTGACCCTGCTGCCGGTCGCCGGCGTCGGCCTGTGCGCAATGGTTGGCGTCGACCCGATCCAGCTCTACTCCGGTCGCGCGCTAACTTTCACCCTCCTGCCGGGATGCGTTCTACTCCTTGCGGGGCGGGCCTTGGCGCGGTGGATGATCGGCCGAGCCTGTTCGCCAACGGGTTTGACATGAGTACCTCGACAAGGGCCTCGTTCCCGCGTCGCTCGGTGCATTGCGGGGGCTGCAGTTGATGTCGGCGGGCTGGCCGTTGACGGTCGCGGCACTCTCCGCGCTGGCCGTGCTGACGTGGCCACGGCGATCAATGCCGGTGCCGGAGCAGGTTGAGAGCGCTGCGAGCGGCGATGGCCCGGTGCGCGCCGAGGATGTCACCAACATCGCCGCGGCGCTGGATCTGCTGGCGTTGGCGCTTGGCAGTGGTGTCCCGCTCGTGCACGCCGTCGATGCCGTGGCGGCGCGGAGCGGGCCGGTGGTGCGCAGGGATCTACGGCAGGTCGTGGCAGCCCTGCGCTGGGGCGTCGATGAGTCCGCGGCATGGGATGGACTGCCGGTGGTCTGGCGTCCGGCCGGTCGGGCGCTGACGCTTGCCGGGATCGCCGGTGTGCCACCCGCAGCATTGATTCGTCGGGCCGCCAGCGATATCCGCCGACGAGAGGCTGCGCGGCTGGAGGAGGCAGCCGGGCGGCTCGGGGTGCTGATCGTCATACCGCTCGGAGCGTGCTTCCTGCCGGCGTTCGCCTTGCTGACCGTTGTGCCGGCCGTGGTGGCGCTCGCGTCGAGCCTGATGGGCGGCGTTGTTTGAGCAGTAGATGTTCGCCGCGCCGTCCGAGCCGAATGCGGGCCGGGCGCGGTGGGTGACGTGTCAGCCAGGCACGAGAAGAGGAGGAGCTCGATGAAGACCAAGAGGGTGGCCGCGGGTAGGCGGCTGAGGCAGCGCATCGCAACGGCCCGCGCGGCGGGCGCCGAGGCGGGGATGTCGACGGCGGAGTATGCCGTGGGCACGATCGCCGCGGTGACGTTCGCGACGGTGCTGATTGCGGTGGTGAAGTCCGGTGCGGTGAAGAGCGCGCTGGCCGGCATCATCCAGGCGGCGCTGAGCGTAGCGGCCTGATGAGGCGGAGGTGGCCGCGTTTTCGGCGTGAGTTTGGCATGGTGACAGCCGAACTCGCGGCCACCTTACCGGCCGTGGTCTTCGTGCTCGCGGTGCTGCTCAACGCCGTGGTGCTGGGCATCGATCAGGTGCGCTGCGTGGACGCCGCACGAGCGGCGGCGCGGTCGGCCGCCCGCGGGGACAGCGCCGGGCAGGTGCAGGTCATTGGCGCGCGGGCCGCACCCGATGGCGCCACGCTCGAGGTTTCGGACTCTGGTGGATCTGTGACGGTGCGGGTGTCCAGCCCCGTGCCTGGTCCGTTCGGCTGGTTGGCCGGCGGTCATCACCTGGGAGCGGATGTCACCGCGGCGCGGGAGCAGCCGTGAGAGTCGCCGCCGCGCGACGCCGGGTGAGGGCCGATGGTGGTTCGACGGCGGAGCGTGGTTCCGCAACGGTGCTGGTAGTCGGACTGATCGGCGTGCTGGTGGTGTGCCTGGCCGGAGTGTGCGCACTTCTTTCGGCAGTGCAGGCGAGCCATCGGGCGCGCGCCGCTGCCGACATGTCGGCGCTCGCCGGCGCTGGAGCGCTGCTGGACCCGGCAGGGGCAGGAGCGCCGTGCCCGGTGGCCATGGCATACGCGGCCCGCAACGGTGGCCGCACGCTGCGTTGCGCGGTCGACGGTGAGACCGTCACCGTTGAGGTGGCCGTGTCTTCGGGCTGGCCCGGGCTGGGCGACGCGACCGCGCGAGCCAGGGCCGGTCCATCGCCGCAGGATTCCCGTCAGGTGGATGCCGAATGAGCCCTTGACACCTGTCGATGGAGCGCGTACTACCAAAGGTAGATGAAAGTTGGTGACCGGTCATGACCGTCATTCATCGTCGAAGTCGGGCAGCGGGCACAGCGGGGCCGTCGCCGACCCGCGCACCGGACCCGGGGTTGCGCTCCATGAACCCGGTTTCCGCGGCGCTGTTGCGGGTGTTCGGGCCGTCGGACTCGCCGGGCAATCCTCTGGTCGGTACCAAATACGACCCGACGCTGGCCGCGCAACGCGGGATGGAACGGACCGCACGGCACCACGCGCAGGTCAACGCCGGCTGGCAGCGTTGGGACAAGCGACTGCACGGGCACAACCCGGTGCCGCCGTACAAAATCTCGGACGATGCCGCCCCCGACGTATCCACCGCGCCCCCCGAACGGCGAGGCAGCCTCCCGAACCCGTGACGTGGCGGATGCAAGACTGCAGCGATGCAGATGAGCGAGGTGGCCGACCTTGCCGCCGAGTTGAAGGGTGTCCGGCGCACAACATCGGGCGGACTGGCCCAGTGGCGGCTCCATGGTCGGCTGGTTGCCCGTGAGCTCGACGGCACCCATGTCGTTATTCGCGCCGACTTCGACTACCGCGATGCGGTGCTGCGGCAGTTTCCGACCACCTTCAGCGTGCCGAACCGCTTCCGGAAGCACATGATGATCGTCGCCGACCTCGAGGCCGCCGATCTTGGAGCGATTGAGGACGCTCTTGTGGCGGCCTGGGAGCTGCAGCGCGCCGACCCGCGCTGAACTGGAGGAATGGCGGTCATGGCTGACCTGACCGAGCCGAAGAGCGTGCTGCACCACTATCTCAAGAATACCCGCGACAGCCTGATCTGGAAGCGTGACCGGCTGAGCGAACGGGATGCCAGGTTGCCGCGCACCCCTACCGGCAACAACCTCCTGGGCGTGCTCAAGCACTGCGTCAATGTCGAAGCCGGCTACTTCGGTCCGACCTTCGGGCGAGAGTTTGCCACGCCGGACGAACTCGTTCCGTTGGAGGCATAGGAGAAGGACCCGCAGGTCGACTGGTACGCGCGAAACGACGAGACGAAGGCCGGCCTGATTGACCTCTATCGTCGGGTCGCATCCCTTGCGGACCAGACGATCGAGCAGCTACCGCTCGACGCGCCGGGCCGAGTGACGTGGTGGCAGCAGGGACGGCAGGACGTGACCCTGCAACGGATCATCGTCCACGTGATCTACGACCTTGCCCGTCATGCCGGTCACGCCGACATCATGCGCGAACAGCTCGACGGGGCGGTCGGCTGGGAGCAGGCCGATACCAACATCCCCGAGGGCTATGACTGGTCCGCATACCGTGCCAGGCTGACCGAGCTCGCCAACCGATCGGGGTAGCGACCGGCGCTCGTTCCTCTTCCCCGGACCGATCGTGCGCGGCACGTCGATGGCCACCCAACGAGGAGAGCTGCCACGGCGCCGGCGACTACTGTCCTGCATTTTGTCGGGAGGTCACTTACCCGATGGTCTGCGGGCGCGTGGACAGCAACTGCGTTCGTCCGTCGAGTCGTACCGTGTCGCCCAGGACCGCTCTCAGAGCGTTGAATAGCTGCCGGCGACGGTGGAGGTCTGCGACGGCGTACTGGGAGGTGGTCGCCAGCAGACTCAGGTAGTCGTCGACGGGTAGCTCCCAGTCCCAGGCGTAGCTGGTCGACTCCGCGGTGCTCAGCGCAGGTTCGGCCGCGATCTCGTCCTGCGCCCAGTCGGCTCCGGCACGGTGATCGTCGATGTCAGGGGTCAGATCCCCGCCGTCGCGCCGATAAACCTGTCGCACGGCGTCGAGGTTGTGCTGGGTCGAGTCGAGCTGCCAGCCGTTCCAGAACAAGAATGCGATGCCATCGTTGCCAAGGAGTCTGGCCAGCCTGGTCCATCTGGTGCTCGGGTCGGTCCAGTGGAACGACTGTGCCGCGACAACCACCCCATAGGGACCATCGCCGGTTGCGACGTCTTCAAACGTTCCCTGTCGCACGGTGACCGCGTCCTGCAGGTCCTCCGCGTGCAGTCGCTCCGCGAGGATGTGGAGCATGTCGCCCGAGGGTTCGACCACCTGGATCCGGGCGCCGCGACGGGCCAGCGGAAGCGTCGCTCGTCCGGTGCCGGCGCCCACCTCCAACACCCCACGGCCAAGTCGAGGACCTGCCGTGGCCACCAGGTCGTCGAACAAGGCGTCGGGAAACGTGGGGCGAGACCTCTCGTAGGCGACCGCGCCCTCCTCGAACGACTTCGCTCGCCTGCGCATCGCATCATCAGTCACGCGGCGATTCTGACACGAGCAAGCGCGCGATCGGTCGGACAAATGACGGCACTGGGCAGATCGGTGAGCTTCGACACCGCAAGCTGCCCGGAGTGGGGAGGCCCAGTGTGCAGAGACGAAGGTGAAGGTGACTGCCCACGAGGTCCGAACGGCGTCGCCGTCGCTGGTGCGATGCGACGTCAAATGGTCCCTTACCAACACTCAGAGCGCACGCGCGCGGGGGGCACTGATGCGTGTTGCCACGCGGCCCAACCCATCGCCCGGATCGGTCGGCCGAGTCAGATCATTGATTCACGGCATGCACCGGTTGGGCATAGTTGCGCGCAATGAGGATGGCTCCCGGGAGGTCATTGTCGGGTCCGATGACGAGTTCGCTCTCGATCGTGAACCCGGCATCGCGAAGCCAGTCGGCGACCTTGCTCGGCCGGCGTCGGTAGCTATCGACGTTGATCGGGCGCCCGGTGTAACTCTCGGACCTGTGTCGTGTCTCATCACCCACGTGAAAGCCGACCAGCAACGGACCCTCTGGGCGCAACACTCGGCGGAACTGCTCGAACACCGCGGGTATGGCGTCGTCCGGTACGTGGATAACGGACCAGAACGCGAGAACGCCGGCGACGGAGTCGTCTGCCAGGGCGAGCTCTGTCATTGTTCCGACCTCGAAGCGTAGGTCGGGGTGGTCGCGTCGCGCGATGGCAATCATCTCGGGCGAGAGATCGATGCCGAATGCGTCCAGCCCGGCGTCGTGCAGGTAGCTGGTGACATGCCCCGGTCCACAACCGATATCGGCGACCGGCCCCTCACCGGCCCCGTGGACCAGCTCGGCGAACAACGCCAGGCTCGCGCGAAGGTATGGGCTCTGGTCGAGCAGCCCAGCTACCTTCTCGGCGTATCCGGTGGCATCGGTGTCATACGAGGTGCGGGTGTCGGACAGCCAGGAGTCGGGCATGCAGCCACGATAGCCAGATCCGCCAACAACCTCCTGAGATCGTTGAGGTCGGCTCGCACCTCGACCTTCTCGACGCGTACTCCTGGTTCTGATCGAGCCGGCCGCGAATCGGCACGACGACGGCCTGAGTGGCACGATGGCACGCATGGTGCTGCCCACGCCGCTGCTGCATACGGACCGGCTGCGGCTGCGTCCGTTCGATGATGCGGACGCGGACGCGTTGTACGCCCTGCAGAGCAGCGCGCACGTGCTGCGCTACTGGGACGCACCACCTTGGACCGAACGCGATAGTGCGCAGACGTTCATCGAGAAGTGCCGCACGTTGGCCGAGGGCGGGACCGGGGCGCGGTTGGCCGTCGATCGTCTTGAGGATGGGGTGTTTGTCGGATGGTGCAGCCTGACCCGATGGGATCCCGGCTACCGCAGCGCCGCGATGGGCTACTGCTTCACCGAGGCGGTGTGGGGTCGCGGCTACGCGACCGAGGCCGCGCGAGCCGTTCTTCGGTGGGCCTACGACACGCTGGACCTCAACCGGGTCCAGGCCGAGGCCGACACCCGTAACATCGCCTCCGCTCGGGTCCTGGAGAAGCTCGGCTTTGTGCGTGAGGGGACGCTGCGGCAAGACTGCATCGTGGACGGCGACGTGTCGGACTCGTGGGTCTACGGGTTGATCGGCAGCGACTGGCGATCGTCGTCAGATCCGGCCGGCTCGACCACGTCAGCGCTCGACACCTGAAACAGCCGGTCGGTGCCGGTGTTCTGAGTCTGTCACGATCACTGGATGAATCCTGGGGCGAGTTGCCGGTGCCACCGGGCCGATGTGCCGACGGACGACCCATTGTGGGTCAGAGCGGGGGAGCTGGTGCAGCAGGTCGCTCCCGCGCTCGGCAGCGACGGACGATTCGCGACTCACCTCGAGTTCTTCGACCAGGGGCGAGCGACTGGTCGTCCTGGAAGTGTGTGCTCGCGCACCAGGGGCACTGGTCTCTCAAATGGTCCGCGTGGTGGCCGGGCATGACCTGGAGACCGGGCACCTACAGGTGCAGGCAGGGTCATCGGCACCAGCGTTCGCGCCCACTGGAACGCACGCGGCATGGATATCGGTGCTCGCCCGCACCCATCCGATCTACCAGGGCCCGCCCTCCCTCGCCTCGGATCTGACGGTCTATCCGCTCCCTGCGTCGGGCGCACCGGGCGGGCGGTACGTGGCTCTGATCGGCCTGCTGATCAACACCAACCACGGCCAGCTGATCGGCGACGTCGACCAGTGCGTCCACCATTGCCGGCACAGCCTGCAGGGGGTCCGAAGGGGAAGGGCCAAATGCCCCGATCGGAGGAGCCTTCTGGGCGAGGTCACGACCCATCAGTGCTCGGCGGCGGCTGCGGTGGCTCGTGGTGACTGGACGTCGCCGAGGTCCAGGAGGCGGAGGATCGGTGAGCGGATCAGCCACTGGAGCGCCAGAATGCCGCCGGTGGCAGAGACCAAGAGGGTTGCGCGCACGCCGATCCAGTCCGCCAGCAGGCCGCCGACCACTGCGCCGACGGGACGGATGCCGTAGTTGATGGTGCTGTAGCCACCGGCGACTCGGCTGCGCATCGAGTCGGGTGTCACGATGGTCCGAAGCGAGTTGTGCGGTATGTCGAAGCACATGACCGCAAATCCGCCGACGAACTCGGCGATGGCCAGGGCCATGGCACGCACCCACAGCTGACCCTGCGCGGCAGCGGCGATGGCGATCGCGGATGGGAACACCAGTGCGCCGAAGGCGATGACGCGCCCGACGCCAAAACGTCGGGTGAGCCGTCCAATGCACATTGCGCCGACGGCACCGCCAGAGGCGCCGATCCCGAAGGCAACTCCGATGATGCCGGCCGACAGGCCCAGAATTCGGTTGGCGAACAGGACCAGCAGGGTGGCACCGATGAAGTTGAAGAAGTTCATCGTGGTGGCGCAACCCAGGCTGTCGCGCAGATAGGGGTGTCGCACCACGTAGGACACGCCCGCCCTGGCACGGCGAATGAGTGAGGTGTCACCGACGTCAGGCTCGGCGTCCGTGCTGGTCACCCGATTGACCTGCAGGGCGGAGAAGCAGAATGACGCGGCGTCCAGGCAGATCGTGATGGGCGCGCTCAGCACCTGCACGAGGACACCTGCGATCGCGGGTCCAGCGATGAACGAGCCGGATCGAGTCGTCGACAGCTTGCTATTCGCCTGCAGATACTGGCGTTCGGTGACAAGGTGCGCGAAGAAGGACGGGTAGGCGGTGGAGAAGACCACGTCGCCCACGCCGGTGAGCATGGCGACGGCATACAGCTGGGGCATGGTCAGCGCACCGGCCCAGTAGGTGACCGGGATCGACAGGAGCGCCGCGGCACGGAACAGGTCGGCGGCGATCATCAGCCGACGCTTGTGCCGGTGCTGCTCGACCCAAGCGCCGATGAACAGCGAAGCCAGGTTGGGCAGCCAGACAACTGCAGTCAGCACACCCACCTGCGTTGGGGAGGCATCCAGCAGGATGACCGCGATCAACGGCAGCGCAAGCTCGGTGACCCGGTCGCCGAGCTCCGAGACCCCTTGGGCAGACCAGAATCGCCGAAAGTTGCGGTGTCGCCACAGCGAGTCCGCGCCGACCTCGATCTTCGGCACGTTCATGGTGGGTCATCGCTGACGGCAGGCAGCTCGGGCAGGAAGAACCGGATGACCCGAACCAGTCGCCGCTCGTCGGCGCCGGCAGGCGGCTCCTCGGCCTGCCGAGTGACGTAGGGAGCCAGCAGCTGCTCGATGGCGGCTTGGAGATCGCGGGCTTCGTCAGCGGTGAGGCGCACCCCGGTGTTGCCGGCGCCCGCCTCCCGCACCCACGGCTCCTCCAGATCCGGCTCGATCTCGGCGGTCCATCGCGCAACGTGCTCAAGGGCCTGGGCGATCATCCGGGCCCGCAGCAGACGGCCGGCATCCTGCCCCTCCGGGCTGTCCGGCATGTCGAACCGAATGCCCCGTGCGACGGCCTTCCACCACCGTCGCCGCCCGTCCTCGGCGCCCGTTGGGGCGGTGGCGTCGGTGACCAGCCCGAAGGAGGCGAGGTGGCGTAGGTGCCAGCTGGTCACCGAAGGCGAGGCGCCCACGTGCTCGGCCAGCGCGGTGGCGGTCATCGGCCCCTGGCGCTGCAGCCGGCTGAGCACCGCCAACCGCACGGGGTGGGCCAGGGCCCGCATGGCCTGCGGGTCGGTGACCTCGAAGTCACCCAGGGGATTCGTGAGAGACATGTTTCGAGAGTACTCTCTCAGGATTTTGCGTCAAACCATGCATGCGCCCGCCCAGCAGGAGTGGGACTGGTTCAGGAGGCGTTGCGCAGAATCGTGGCCAGCGTGGTGATCGCGCCGGCCTTGTCCAAGGGGTTGTTGCCGTTGCCGCACTTGGGTGACTGGACGCATGAGGGGCAGCCCCGACGACAGCCGCAGGCCACGATCGCCTGGTGGGTCGCGGACAGCCACCGGCGCGCCTCGGCATACCCCCGCTGGGCGAATCCGGCGCCGCCCGGATGGCCGTCGTAGACCACGACCGTCGGCATTCCGGTGTCCGGGTGCAGCGCTGTGGAGACTCCGCCGATGTCCCACCGGTCGGACTGGGCGACCAGGGGCAGCATCCCGATCGATGCGTGCTCGGCGGCGTGCAGGGAGCCGGGCAGATCGCCCGGATCGAGCCCGGCGTCGAGCAGTACCTCCTCCGGCGCGGTCCACCACACCCCCTTCGTGAGCAGCTCGCGCTCCGGCAGGTCGAGGGGGTGCTCGCCGATCACCTCACCCGAGCGGGACAGCCGAAGGAACGAGGTGACCTGGGTGCGCACCCGCAGATCGCCATAGCTCACCGTTACCGGGCCCCACGACTGGTGCTCGCGCGCGCCGAGGATGTCGAACGCGCTCACGGACCGCGCGACCGTGGACCAGCCGGGGTCGCCGACGACCACGTGCGCGCTGCCGTCCTCGAGGTTCAACTCGGTGACCACGTGCGTACGCCCCTGGTGCACATACACCGCGCCCGTGTGCACCGCGGAGTGCGACCGGTCGGCGTCCACCGTGCCGAGCACCCGCCCGGTCCGTGACTCGACGATGCGGATGTCCTGGTCGCCGGACCCGCGCAGGGAGAAGTGGTCTGCGGGACGGTCGTCCCGTGCCCAGAACCAGCCCCGGGGACGCCTTCGCAAGACCCCTCGTTGCACGAGGGAATCCAGCAGCGGCTCCATCCCGTCACCGAAGTAGGCGACGTCGTCTCGGGTCAGCGGCAGCTCGTAGGCCGCGGACGCCAGATGTGGGGCCAGGACATACGGATTGGCGGGATTGACGGTCGTTGCCTCGACGGCGCGGCCGAAGATGGTTTCGGGATGGTGCACCAGGTAGGTGTCCAGCGGGTCGTCCGCAGCGACGAGAATGACCAGGGAGCGCTTGCCGCTTCGGCCCGCCCGTCCGGCCTGCTGCCACAGGGAAGCAAGGGTGCCGGGCCATCCGGCGAGGATCACTGCGTCCAGGCCACTGATGTCGATGCCGAGCTCGAGCGCACTGGTCGCGGCCAGGCCCCGCAACCGGCCCTCGCGCAGATCCGCCTCGAGCTCGCGGCGCTCCTCCGGGAGATACCCACCCCGGTAGGCCGCGACCCGCACCGGCGGGGACACGCCCTGCACCGCGTGCCGCACCATCTCGGCGACGACTTCGACGCCTGGCCGGGATCGGGCGAAGGTCAGGGTCTGGACCCCGCGGATCATCAGCGTCGTCATCAGGTCGGCCGACTCGGCGACGGCGCTGCGCCTCGAGGTGTCGCTGCCGTCGGGTGGGACGGGAGGCTCCCACAACCCGAAAGTGCGTGCGGCTCGAGGCGATCCGTCCTCCGTGATGGCCTGCACCGGCAGGCCGATCAGGTCTTGGGCGTGCTCAGCCGGGTGCGCGGTCGTCGCCGAGGTCAGGATGAAGGTCGGGGCGGATCGATAGCGGGCGGCCACACGGCGCAGGCGTCGGAGGATCAGCGCGACGTGCGACCCGAACACCCCTTTGTAGGCGTGGCTTTCGTCAATGACGACATATCGCAACGCCCGCAGAAAGGACGCCCATCGCTCGTGCGCGGGCAGCAGCGTGTAGTGCAGCATGTCGGGGTTCGTCAGCACGAGCTGCACGTGGTCACGGATCCAGCGACGTTCCTCCGGCGGGGTGTCACCGTCGAGTGCCGCAGCACGCACACCCGGGATGGCCCACCGGCGGATACGCGCCTCCTGGTCGGCGGCCAGAGCCTTCGTCGGCGCGAGATAGATCCCGGTTGCCCCACGTCCGGTGGGCGCGGAAGAGCCGTCGGCGATTGCGGACAGCGTCGGGATCAGGTAGCCCAGGCTCTTGCCGGACGCGGTGCCGGTGCTCAGCATGAGGTGCTTTCCGGCATGGGCCAGGTCTGCCGCTTGCCGCTGGTGGCTCCAGAGCTGTGTCAGGTCGTCACCGGTGATAGCCGCGCGCACCTGCGGGTTGACCCAGTCGGGCCAGTCCGCGGGCACCGCCCGCCGCTCGGGGAGGTCCTCCACGTGCAGCAGCCCGCCGTCATCCCGGGTCTCGGCCAGCAGCGCCAGCAGCGCGGCAGGGTCACTGATCGGCTCCGTGGCGGAGGCGGCGGGGGAGCGGGCGTGATCGACCATGTCCAGACCACCGTAGGACGCCGCGCCGCACGATCCTACCGGCGGGTTTGCGACTTGCCGACAACGTGACACACTGAGCCCGCCATCCTGTAGGGGGAGGCCAGACGAAGGAGCTTTGTCATGGTGGATGTCACGATCACCAGCCGTGATGACGGCGAGCTGACGATCGTCGAGGCGACCGGCGAGGTCGACGTGTCCTCGGCGATGCGATTCCGCGACGATCTGACTCGGGCCCTGGCAGACGGCAAGCCCAACGCCATCGTCGACCTGACGGGTGTGCCGTTCCTGGACTCCACCGGTCTCGGCGTGCTGGTCGGACGGCTGAAGGCCATGCGCATCAACGGCGGGGACATGGCGCTGGTCATCAGTGACGACCGGCTCCTGCGCAACTTCAAGATCACCGGTCTCGACCAGGTCTTCCGGCTGCACCCGACCGTGGACCATGCGCTCGACAGCATGCGCTGACCGCCGTATGACCAGCGGTGCACCGGCGGTGAGACCCGCCGTCGGAGCGCTCCGTGAGGACCTCATTGACGCGACGTATACCGTTGGTGCAGTGCAGGACTCGCTCGGCACGGTCGCCGCTCAGGCACTGCACAGGGAGCAGACCTTTCCGGCGGAGCGGGCGACCCGCGACCCATCGCCGGTCGCGACGCTCGTGCGGCTCTTTTCCCTGGGCCTGCCCCTCCAGGCCGAACGCGTCGAGGCGGCGGTGCCCCGATGCGGCGTCGGCGGACTGGTCGACCTCGGTCTGGCCGCGGTCGTGGGCGGCATGGTGCATGCGGCATGTGACCTGCGGCCGTATGCCGATGATCGGCACGACTGGTGGGTCGCCTCGGACCTCTCCGAGATCGCCACCGGCAGGCCCCTGGAGACGGACCATGTGCTGGGGATCGGTGGCGCCTCGACGACGCTGGCGTCCTGGACACCGCGTCGCCCTGCCGCTCGAGCACTGGATCTGGGCACCGGCTGCGGGGTGCAGTCACTTCATCTCGCCGGGCACAGCGATGCGGTAGTCGGCACGGACCTGTCCACCCGAGCGCTCGCCTACGCGCGGTTCAACGCCGCGCTCAACGGCATCGAGCTGGACGTGCGTGCGGGTTCACTGCTGGAGCCGGTGGCGGACGAGGCCTTCGACCTGATCGTGAGCAACCCGCCGTTCGTCATCACCCCACGGGTCGATGCCGTCCCCGAGTTCGAATATCGCGACGGCGGACAGGTCGGCGATGCGCTGGTGCGCGGGCTGATCGGTGACCTTTATGGGCATCTCAATCCCGGAGGTGTCGCCCAGCTGCTCGCCAACTGGGAGGTCCCAGCCGGCCACGACTGGACCGAGGTGCTCGGTGACTGGCTGGCCGGCAGCGGCCTGGATGCCTGGGTCGTGCAGCGCGAGACGCAGGACCCCGCGGAGTACGCCGAGCTGTGGTCCGGCGACGGGGGTCACCGTCGCGGCGAGCCGGGCTTCGACCGGATGTATGCCGCGTGGCTGGACGACTTCGCCTCGCGGGACGTCGAGCGGGTCGGCTTCGGCATCGTGACCCTGCAGCGGCCGGCCCGCGAGCGCGCGACCTTCCTCGACCTGGTCGATGTCCGCGGGCCGGTGGCCGCTGCGATGGGGCCGGCCATCGACGCGGGGCTGCGCGCCCGGACTTGGATCGCCGAGCACGGCGATGCGGAGCTGCTCGATACCGCTTGGCGGGTTGCGCCGGACGTGACCGAGGAGCGGCATGGTCGCCCTGGTGCGCAGGATCCGAGCGTCATCGTGATCCGCCAGGGTGGCGGGCTGGGACGAGCGATCCGGGCGGACACGGCGCTCGCAGCATACGTCTCGGTCTGCGATGGCGACCTGACGGCGCGACAGGCGCTGGACGCGATTGCCAGCCTGCTTGACGTCGGCGCCGACGCGTTGCGCAACCAGGCGCTGCCGGAGATCCGCGAGCTGGTCGCCGACGGCCTGCTGACCCCCGAGGGCGGGGGTTACAGGGGTCGGTCAGGCGGATAGCTGCCAGGAGCGCTTGGACAGGCCGTACCAGAAGCCGTCGATCACGCTGGTCGCCGTCGTCGAGTCGTCCGCGGATGCGCCCAGCGACACATAGAGCGGCGCCCAGTGCTCGGTGCGAGGATGCGCCTGGCGGGCAGCCGGTGCCTTGTGCAGGAAGTCCATCAGCCCGTCGACATCGCCGGCAGCCATGGTCTCCGCCGCCCACTGGTCGAACTCCGACGAGGCGGTAGGCGGTGTGTCATCCGCGCCGCCGGCCGGGTTGAACCAGCTCAGGTTGTGCGTGGTGAACCCCGAGCCGATGATCAGCGTGCCGTCGTCGCGCAGCGGTGCGATCCGCCGGCCGAGCTCGAAGAGCGTGCGCGGGTCGAGTGTGGGCATCGACATCTGCAGCACCGGGATGTCCGCGCCGGGATACATCTGCTTGAGCGGCACGTACGCACCATGGTCCAGTCCGCGCGACTCCTCACGCTGGACCGGCATACCGGGCGTGCCGACCAGCCGCTCCACGTCGTGGGCGAGGGACGGGGCGCTCGGGGCGTCGTAGCGCACCGAGTAGTAGTGGTCCGGGAAGCCCCAGAAGTCGTAGGTCAGTGGCGCCCCGGTCGTCGAGCTGAGAGCCACCGGTGCCTCCTCCCAGTGCGCCGACACGATGAGGATGCGTCGCGGGCGGGGCAGGTCGCAGCCCCAGTCGCGCAGCTGCCGGGTCCAGGTGGCGTCGTCGGCCAGCGGGGGCGCGCCGTGGCTGAGGTAGAGCACGGGCTGCCGTTCGCTCGGGGCCGTCATGGCCTCAGCATAGACCAGGTAGTTAATAATTCAATTACTGAGCGCCGGGCGGCCGTGTCGCGGACCGGTCAGCGTCCTGTCAGGGACCAGGGGTTACCGTCATACCCGTCGCACGTCGATGCAGCGACGAATCCGCTGCACGGGTGACAAGAACAGGAGTGGACCAAGTGGCACGCAAGCTGGTCATCGTCGAGTCGCCGGCCAAGGCACGCAAGATCGGCGACTATCTCGGCCCGGACTACGTGGTTGACGCGAGCGTCGGCCACATCCGCGACCTCCCCAACCCCTCAGATCTGCCCGCGGACATGAAAAAGGGTCCCTACGGCAAGTTCGCCGTCAACATCGATGACGGTTTCGACGCCTACTATGTGGTGGCGCCGGACAAGAGGAAGAAGGTCGCCGAGCTCAAGCGGCTGCTCAAGGACTCCGATGAGCTCTATCTCGCCACGGATGAGGATCGCGAGGGGGAGGCCATTGCCTGGCACCTGCTCGAGGTGCTGAAGCCCAAGGTGCCGGTCAAGCGGATGGTCTTCCACGAGATCACCAAGGAGGCCATCCAGCACGCGGCCAACACCACACGCGACCTGGACGACCGCCTGGTCGATGCCCAGGAGACCCGCCGCATCCTGGACCGCCTCTACGGGTATGAGGTCAGCCCGGTGCTGTGGCGCAAGGTGCGGCCGCGCCTGTCGGCCGGCAGAGTGCAGTCGGTCACCACGCGTCTGGTGGTCGAGCGCGAGCGCGAGCGCATGGCGTTCCGCTCCGCCTCCTACTGGGACGTCGAGGGTGACTTCAAGCCCGCGGGCGCGAACGGCGAAGCGTTCGGCGCTCGCCTGACATCGCTCGACAGTCGACGGGTCGCCGTCGGTCGCGACTTCGACGACCGGGGAAACCTCAAGTCCGAGAGCGTCTTCCACCTGCATGAGGCCGATGCGCGTTCCGTTGCTTCAGCGGCGGCCGCTTCGACCGCGACCGTCTCCTCGGTGCAGGAGAAGCCGTACACCCGCCGACCGAGCGCGCCGTTCACGACCAGCACGATGCAGCAGGAGGCGGGCCGCAAACTGCGGATGAGCAGCAAGTCCGCGATGAGCGTGGCGCAGCGGCTCTATGAGAACGGCTACATCACCTACATGCGCACCGACTCGATCACACTGTCGGAGTCGGCGCTCACCGCGGCCCGGTCGCAGGCCCGTGACCTCTACGGCGCGGAATACGTGCCGGACTCGCCGCGCCGCTATGCCGGCAAGTCCAAGAACGCGCAGGAGGCGCACGAGGCAATCCGCCCGGCCGGAGACCGGTTCCGGACCCCGGCGCAGGTTGCCGGCGAGCTGCGTGGCGACGAGTTCGCGCTCTACGAGCTGATCTGGAAGCGCACCGTCGCCTCCCAGATGGCCGACGCGCGGGGTTCGACCGCGACGGTGCGGATGACCGTGCCGGTGGCCGACAGCGGGGTGGCCAAGGTTGCGGAGTTCTCCGCGAGCGGGACGGTCATCACCTTCCGAGGCTTCCTCGCGGCATACGAGGAGGGTCGCGACGTCGAGCGCAACGCGGCCGGTCAGAGTGATGAGCAGCGCCGGCTGCCGAAGCTGTCGGAGGGCATCGGTCTGGAGGTCTTGCGGGCCGAGGCGAGCGGGCACGAGACGACCCCGCCGCCGCGCTACACGGAGGCGAGCCTCGTCAAGGTCATGGAGGAGATGGGCATCGGCCGACCGTCGACCTATGCAGCGATGGTGGGCACCATCCAGGACCGCGGCTACGTGCAGAAGCGTGGCACGGCGCTGATTCCGACCTGGACCGCGTTCGCCGTGACCCGCCTGCTCGAGGAGCACTTCCCGTCGCTGGTCGACTACGACTTCACCGCCTCGATGGAGGAGGGGCTCGACCAGATCGCCACCGGCGGCGACCAACGGGTCGACTGGCTCGGCCGCTTCTACTTCGGCAGGGACACCGCGACCGAGGGTCTGCACGAGATGGTCGAGCACCTGGGTGACATCGACGCGCGGGAGATCTCGACGATCCCCGTCGGCGAAGGCATTGTGGTGCGGGTAGGTCGCTACGGACCCTACGTGGAGGAGACCGTCCCGGATGGTGTCGACGCGCAGACCGGTGAGGTCACCTCGGACGCCGAGCCCAAGAAGCCGCGGCGGGTCTCGATCACCGACGACATCGCCCCGGACGAGATGACGATCGCGAAGGCGCGCGAGCTGCTCGAGACCGCCAACGACGACGGTCGTGTGCTCGGCCAGGACCCGGACAGCGGCCGTGACATCGTCGCGAAGGCCGGACGGTATGGGCCCTACGTCACCGAGGTGCTGCCAGAGGAGCCGGAGTCTGCGGCGCCCGCCGACGGTGCGAAGCCGAAGCGCACCAAGAAGGCCGCAAAGGTCAAGCCGCGCACGGCAAGTCTCTTCAAGGACATGGACCTGTCGACGATCGAGCTGGAGACGGCTCTGCGACTGCTCAGCCTGCCTCGCATCGTCGGCGTGGTGACCGAGGGCGAGGGCGATGAGGCCAAGCAGGTGGAGATCACCGCACAGAACGGTCGGTACGGTCCCTACCTGAAGAAGGGCACCGACTCTCGCTCGCTCACCACCGAGCAGCAGCTCTTCGACATCACCCTCGACGAGGCGGTCAAGATCTACGCCGAGCCGAAGCGTCGCGGTCGGGCGGCGACGCCGCCGCTGAAGGAGCTCGGGGCCGACCCGGTCTCCGAGAAGGCCGTGGTGGTCAAGGACGGCCGGTTCGGGCCCTATGTCACCGACGGCGAGACGAACGCCACGTTGCGCAAGGCGGACGATCCGGAGACAATTACGCCCGAGCGGGGATTCGAACTGCTCGCTGAGAAGCGGGCAAAGGGGCCGACCACGCGCAAGCGGGTCGTCAAGAAGACCGCCAAGAAATCCACTGCGAAGAAGTCTGCCGCGAAGAAGAGCACTGCCAAGAAGTCCGGCTGAAGATTTTCTGAACCGGTGGGAACCGGACCTGCTGCTCGACCGTCACACGAGCAGTCAGGACGCATACGCAAAAATAAAAGGGAGTACTGCCATGACCACCTCCGCCTACCGCCGAATCGCCGGTGCCTCGATCGCCATGATCGGTGTGCTCGGCCTTGCCGCCTGCAACAACGAAACCGTCTCTGCGACACCGCCGGCCACGTCCGTGCCGTCCTCCAGTTCCTCGCAGGCTCCAAACCAGAGTCAGTCGCAGACGACGACCTCGCAGGCTCCGGAGACCACCCAGGACGCCCCGTCCACGTCCAGTTCGAGTTCGAGCAGCTCGGCGGCGGCCGGCACGGGCTCCTACACCGGGCCTACCCAGGTGACTGCCGCGAACGCGAAGATGACGTTCGGCAAGGGGGCCGTGATCAAGGATGGCGACGATCTCTACAACCTGAAGGTCAAGGACCTGAAGGTGGCGCCCAACTCGGTGTATGCGGACGCGAACCTCAACAAGGCCAACGGAATCGTCTACTACATCGACTTCGATGTGACCAGCATCAAGCAGAACAAGACGTTCTTCGGCACCAACAGCGTCAACGGTCTCTTCCTCTACCCGACCTTCAAGTCCGGCGCGAAGGCCAAGCGTCTCTATGGCGACGCCCCCGGCTGCAAGAGCACCAGCGACAAGCTGACGGTCGGTCAGACCGGTTCGAGCTGCTACGTCTACCAGATCACGGGCGCGAAGGCGACCACGGTCACCTACAACGACTACTCGCACAACATCACCTGGAGCAAGTGACCTCGCCCGCCGAGTGGAGCACTTAGCCGCCGAGTGGAGTACATTCACGTACTCCACTCGGCGGT
This sequence comes from Leekyejoonella antrihumi, assembly GCF_007845645.1. GTDB lineage: Bacteria > Actinomycetota > Actinomycetes > Actinomycetales > Dermatophilaceae > Leekyejoonella > Leekyejoonella antrihumi. The sequence goes on along the minus strand of NZ_VCQV01000029.1, from coordinate 8,593 downwards.
TTTCTACTCCACTCGGTGGGTTGGTCCGGGCTCGACGGTGTCGCCGAAGGACAGCGGCTCACGGGTGAATCGGTAGGTGGCCCAGTTCAGCTGGCGCACCGAGCCGTCCGGGTGCCGGCGCACGACCAGCGCCTCGCCCTGCTCGCGGCCGGACACTGTGACGTAGCTGTCAGTGCCGGTGGCTGCGAAGATTGACGGCGGCAGCTGGGCGGGAGCTCTATCCATCCGGGCCTGCAGTCGACCTTCGCCGATGCTGAAGGTGAACCCATTGCCCTCGGAGAACCATTGTCCAACAAGCGGTTTCAGCTCTGCAGGCTCGGAGGTGCCCGGCACCCATGGGGTGATCGGCGCGGGGTCGTGGAGCGCCGCGTACGCGCCGAGCTTGACGGCTGTGCCGGCCGGGTCCTTGGCGGCGGTGTTGTTCATGAGGACGGCACCGGTGGTCTTGGACTCCGGATCGGTGAAGAACCCGGTGATCGCGCCGGGCAGACCGCCGGTGTGACCGATCCAGGTGATCCCTTCGTGGCGCACCAGCTGCAGCCCCAGACCCCACGCGCTGGTCCAGCCGGTGTCGGCCATGATCTGCGGCTCGCGCATCTCCGCCGCCGTGTCCGGGTGCAGGATGCGCGGGTCCGGGTCGACCAGGAAGTCGTGCCAGACAACCATGTCCCCCAGCGTGCTGCAGATGCTCCCGGCGGCATCGAGCGCGGTCTTGTCGACGAGCGGTTCGGTCACCGGCACATCGGTGTACGGCCCGACGAAGTACTGCGCCGTGTGCGGCGGTGCCAGGGCGAGGGTGGTGCGGTGAAGCTCGAGCGGGTCCAGCAGCCGGCGCTGCAGGCTCTGGCGCCACTCGCAGCCATCGAGCCGAGCAATGATCTCGCCCAGCATTCCGAAGCAGAGGTTGCTGTAGTGCCAGTGGCTGTGCGGCCGCAGGATCCGATGCGCGGCGTTCCAGCTCTCGACCAGGCCGACCCGGTCGGGGAACTGCAAGGTGTCCCAGACGTCCCCGACGGGCTCCCGCTGCATACCTGTGACATGCGAGAGCATCTGGCGGATGGTCACCTGCGGGTGGGTGGACTCCGCGATGTGCCGGTCAACGGTGTCGTCGAGGGTCAGTCGGCCCTCATCGCGCAGTTGCATGATCATGACGGCGCTGAAGGTCTTGGTGTTGGACGCGACGAGGTATTGCGTGTCCGCGCCGAGGGGCACGCTCGGGTCGGACAGGTCGGCCCGGCCCACCCCTTCGGCCCAGAGCACCCGCCCGGCCCGGCCGACTCCGGCTACCAGGGCGGGGGCTCGGCTGTCGATCTGCGCCTCGCGGGCATATCGAGACAGTTGGCGGACGGTGGCTGGGCTCAGGTCATGAGCTTCTGCGGTCATGCGGTTGACGGTACGCCGCGCTGGTTGAGTCGCATCCTGCCCGGACTCCACGCCGAGCGAAAGTGCACATCTCGAAGGGGGTGTGATCGGGCGCCCGATCGTCTTGTGGGTGTCCGCGACTAGGCTGCCGCGTATGCCGCAGCCTTCCGTGTCGACGCACCCCGGACCTGGCGTGTTCGTGGTCTTCGAAGGCGGAGACGGCGCGGGCAAGACCACCCAGATCGCACTGCTGCAGCAGTGGTTCGTGCAGCAGGAGCGCGAGGTGGTGCTGACACGGGAGCCGGGTGGAACCGAGCTGGGAGCGTCCATCCGGCAGGTGCTGCTGCACGGCGACGACGTGGCCCCGAGGGCGGAGGCGCTGCTCTTCGCGGCCGATCGCGCTCATCACGTCGCCACCGTGGTGCGTCCCGCCCTGGAACGCGGGGCGGTGGTCCTGCAGGACCGGTACATGGACTCCTCCATCGCCTATCAGGGAGCGGGCCGCGAGCTCGACGCCTCCGACGTGCGGCGGCTGTCGGTCTGGGCCACCGGTGGGCTGCTGCCACACCTGACCGTGCTCCTCGATGTCGATCCGGCCGTAGGACGCCGACGCCGGGGAGGCGCGGAGGACCGGCTCGAGCGCGAGGCGGACACCTTTCATGCCCGGGTGCGCGAGCACTATCTGGACCTTGCGGCGGCCGATCCGCAGCGCTACCTCGTCGTCGATGCCGCACTGCCGAAGGACGAGATCGCGGCTCGGGTGAGCAGTGCGGTGGCGGCACTCGGTCAGGGGCCACGAGATGAGTGAGTCATCGGCGACAGGCGTCTGGCGGGACGTCATCGGTCAGCCCACGGCGGTGCAGGTGCTTCAGGACGCCGTCCGGGACCCTGCACGGATGACCCACGGCTGGCTGCTCACCGGACCGCCAGGCTCCGGGCGCTCGACCGCGGCTCGAGCGTTCGCCGCCGCACTGGAGTGCCCCGACGACGGGTGCGGGCAGTGCCGCGAGTGCCGCACGGTGGCCGAGGGCACGCACGCAGACGTGACGGTCATGTCGACGCAGGGGCTGTCGATCCAGGTGCGGGACGCGCGTGAGCTGGCGCGGCTCGCCCAGCACCGCCCAACGGTCGGCCACTGGCGGGTCATCATCATCGAAGACGCCGACCGGCTGACCGAACGTGCTGCCGACGCGTTGCTCAAGGCCCTCGAGGAGCCCGTGCCTCGGACCGTATGGGTGCTCTGCGCGCCGTCGGTGGAAGACGTCATCATCACGATCCGCAGCCGGTCGCGGCACATCGGCCTGCGCACCCCCGCAGTGGCTGCGGTCGCCGAGCTGCTCACCCGACGGGACGGCATCGACCCGCAGGTCGCCCTGCATGCGGCTCGTGCCGCGCAGTCGCACGTCGGCCTCGCCCGCCGGCTGGCACGCGACCAGGGTGCCCGCACTCGGCGGGAGACGACCCTGCTGATGGCCGGCCGGATCCGTGGTCTCGGCGATGCGATGACCGCTGCCGCTGACCTGGCCGCACTGGCGACGGAGGAGTCGTCGGCCGCGAGCGGCGAACGCAATGCCACCGAGAAGATGCACCTGCTGGAGCAGCTGGGTGCGGACCCGGCGGCTCGCACCCAGCCGCCACATGTGCGCTCGCAGCTCTCGGCCCTGGAAAAAGAGCAGAAGACCCGTGCGACCCGGTTCGGGCGGGATGTCATCGACCGGTCTCTGGTCGACCTGCTGTCCATCTATCGTGATGCGCTCGTCGTGCAGCTCGGCGAACCGGTCGAGCTGGTCAACACCGACCTGCGCGAGGAGGTCCTCTCCCTGAGCACCGCGCTGCGCGCGGAAGGGTTGCTGAATGCGATGGACGCGATCGGGACCGCGCGCGAGCGGATCACCGCCAATGTGCCGCCGTTGCTGGCGCTCGAGGCGATGACGATTTCCCTGCAGCTGCCGGCCTGAGGGTCGGTCGAAGGCGCCCGTAGGGGCCGAGCCGCGGCCGCGTCGCGAGGTCGGCTCCAGGCGGCTCGAGGGGCGCAGGTTTTGCCGATGTACCGTGCACCTCATGAGTGGCACCCGGACGACGACATGGCGAACGGCAAACGGTCTTGTGGCGGGGGCAGCGGCGATCGCGATGGTCACCGCGGGCTGCAGCGGGGGAGCCGGCTCGTCGGCATCCGCGCCCAGCGGTTCGGCGGTCTCGTCCGGCGGCGCCGGTGCGACCAGCACGGCAGTCGCGTCGTCCGGGACACCGGCCGCGCTGGCGAAGTTCTATGACCAGAAGCTCGCCTGGTCCGACTGCGGTGCCGTCAAGTGCACGAAGCTCACGGTGCCGGTCAGCTATGCCAAGCCGGGCGGCGCGACCATCCAGATCGCGGTCGACAAGGTGCCCGCGAAGGGCCACAGCAAGGGCGCCCTGGTTGTGAACCCTGGCGGTCCAGGCGGTTCTGGGTACGACTACGCCGCCGCGGCGGATCAGATCGTGACCCCACAGATCCGCAGTTCCTACGACGTGGTCGGGTTCGATCCGCGCGGGGTGGGGCGATCCTCGCCGATCACGTGCATGAGCGATGCGGCACTGGACGCATACCTCGGCTCCGACCCGACCCCGGACACGAAGGCCGAGGAGCAGACGGCGCTGAAGAACGCCAAGGCGTTCGCCGACGACTGCAAGGCGAAGGCCGGCCCGCTGCTGGCCAACGTCTCGACCCTCGACGTCGCCAAGGACCTGGACATCCTGCGGGCCGCGCTGGGGAGCACGAAGCTGAACTACCTTGGCAAGTCCTACGGCACGCTGATCGGCTCGACGTATGCGGGACTGTTCCCCAAGCGCGTCGGTCACTTCGTGCTCGACGGCGTCGTGCCACCGGACATCACCACCGAGGAGATGAACGAGGGTCAGGCCGAAGGCTTCGAAGAGGCGACGAAGTCCTACGTGAAGAACTGTGTCGCGCAGTCGAACTGCCCGCTGGGCACGACGGAGTCCGCGGGGATGGCGAGGATCCGCAGCTTCCTCAAGCAGGTGGACGCCAAGCCGCTGCCGGTCTCGGGCCAGGGCGACGTCCGCAAGCTCACCGAGGGCTGGGCCTCGATGGGCATCGCCGAGGCGATGTACAGCAAGCAGGAGTGGCCGACGCTGACCCAGGCGTTCGATCAGGCCTTCGGCGGCGACGGCACCGGACTGATGGTGCTCGCCGATGCGTATGCCGAGCGCACAGCGGAAGGGACGTACACCGGCAACATCATGCAGGTCATCAACGCGGTCAGCTGCCTGGACCGGCCGGCGCCGTCCGGCCTCACGACCTACGAGAAGGACAGCACGACGTTCGCCAAGGTGGCGCCGACCTGGGGCGCGATGCTCGCGTGGGGCTCCCTGGTCTGCGGGGTGTGGCCGATCAAGCCCACCGGCACGCCGCACAAGATCGCGGCGGCCGGCTCCGGACCGATCCTGGTGGTCGGCACGACCCGGGACCCGGCGACGCCCTACAAGTGGTCGGTGCAGCTGGCCAAGGAGCTCAAGAACGGCCATCTGCTGACGTATGTCGGTGACGGCCACACGGCGTACGGTCAGTCCGCGTGCATCGACGACGCCGTCGATGCCTACCTGCTGGCGGGCACGCTGCCACCGAAGGGCAAGACCTGCTGAACGCCGCCGCAGCCCGATTCGGCCTGGGCCGGGTCCGTGCGTATACTCGTGCGGGCGCCCGGCACAGCCATGGCGCATGCCGCCTTAGCTCAGTCGGCCAGAGCGATTCACTCGTAATGAATAGGTCATCGGTTCGATTCCGATAGGCGGCTCCGAAAAAGGGCCTCTGACCAGCGGGAATGCTGATCAGGGGCCCTTCGCCATGAAGCCCAGAACTCCCCGAGTGACACGTTTGTGACACGTTTGAGCGCGCTCCTACGGTGCGGTGATTGTCCTGACGAGATTGAGCCGTCAGAGGGGTCGGAACAAGACGTCGAGTGTGCTGCGGACATCAGGAGCGACAGCACGTTTGCCGACGTAGTGCTGGTAGGTGACGGACGGATCGCGGTGGCCGAGCTGCTCCCGCGCGGCGTCGAGCGAGACTTCGTGGGCGACCAACGTGCCCACGGTGCGGCGAAGGGTGTGAAGAGTGCTGCCCTGCAGGGCGAGGTCCTCCTCGGTCCCGTGTTCTACGGCGCGCTGGATCGCCATACGAAAGCGTGTCCGCATGTTCGCCGGTGAGAGCCAGTTGCCCGTGCCAGTGGCGAAGATGGGCTCCTCCGGAGCCGGCTGCTCCCGGCGTATTCGGAGTTGAAGCATGGTGGCGACGTGATCGGGAAGAATGAGCGTGCGGTCCTCACGGGTCTTGGTCATGTCCTGTCGATGCAGTCGTTCGACGTAGTCTTTGCGAGGCTCGATCAGCGTTCCGCACACGTGCAACAGCGGTGTCGGTGACTCGAGGTCGAGCAGGTCCACGGGACGGATGGCGAGTCCCTCGCCGGCACGGCATCCCGTGCCCAGCAGCAGGTCCACGAATTCCTCGAGGTCGACGTTGGGTTTGCGCATGTTCGGCACACGCATGGCCTCCCGTCGCACTCGCAGGCGCAAGTGGTGAGCCTCGGGTGCGGTGAGGTGCTGCACCTCGGATCGTTGACCACGTGCCGTGGCGGCAATGTCGCGCATCGGGTTCGTGGGGAGGGCGCCGTGGGCGACGGCCAGTCCGAGCATCCCAGTCAGGACGACGCGAAGCTGCCGAGTTGACCGGCCGCCGGATCTGGCTGGGCACCTGCCGTGCCTGCGGCCGTGCTCGACATCAGCGAACAACTGGTCGAGGAAGGGCACGGTTGACTCCCCGATCTGAACGTTGCCGATGGCAGGGATGATCACGTTGCGAATCTCGGAGGCGTAGACGGCGAGTGTCTGCGGAGCCAACGCTCCACTCGAACGTGCCTTGCCGTGGTCCCGTCGATGCTGGAGCCACAAGTTGGCCAACGTCTCAAACGTGTCCTGGCGACGGATCCCGATAGCGGTAGGGTCCCCGCGTTCGGCCAGGCGTCGTTCCAGCCGCCGTCTTGCTCCGCTCTTGGTGGTGTCTACGACGCGCACCGAGCGGATACGGCCGTCGACGTCGCGCACCTGTGCTCGCGCAAGCCAGCGGTCGTCTGGTTGCTTCCGGAGGACTGCTGGGCCGTGTTCCCCGCGGGGTATGCGTGACTGGACCACGTTCAGGACGCCATCCACGCAGCCGCTTCGCGGTCCTTCTCGTCGAGCCAGCTCTCGACTGCGGACCGGCGGTATCGAACGTGCCTGCCGATGTGGAGAGCCACTGGTCCGGTCCTCTCTGTACGCCAGCGTTTCAGCGTGGCGACCGGGACGCCACCAAGCATCGCTGACACTTCCGCCGGCGAAAGGATGGGATCGTCCGCTGTTGGTGCTGTTTCGGTCGTCACGGTACGCACTTTCCATTCGGGGAGTACGGGCGCGGGAGCAACCTGTGGACAACCGGCTGAGGTATCGAATCAGCGTGGCATCTGGCCAGGTCAATGCCGAACGAAGCGTGTCCTCTGTGTCCTCCTGGGACTGCCGAGTTCCTGACGATTGACGACATTCGTTCCACCCTTCTCATGCGCTGTGGGGCGCCAGCAGGCTCCGACGGTCAACTAGCCGGAAACGACTGTCGATCGGTGAGATTCGACGCGGTTCGGATGGACCTCGGCGAAGCTCAGCGGAAATGCAGCACGACTGTGCACCCTCGGTTCGCGCCCGCTCGTGGAATTGCCGCGCGGCTTCGTGGAGTAGGCCTGCGACGGCGCGAAGGACCTCACCCGCTTCGGCATCCACAGCGTCCCGGTGCGTCATCGCTGAGTCCTCCGCTGGCTCGCTACTTTCGAACCCATGAAGACGGACAGAGGCCCTCTCGTGGTGTCACCGAATGGTGTCTGTGGGTCACTTCGGCACCTGTCAGCGGTTGAGCGCAAACTGGTCATGCCGACCAAAGGGACCGCCAGGAGCCTTGGCGGACAAGTGGCAGCGATGGCTTTGCTGGCCAGTCGGTGGAAGGAGGCCGGTTGGGACCTGCACGTACGCCCGGCCCATCGGGAGCCGACCAGCGCCGAGCAGGCCGATGCGCTTGGCATACCGGCGCACCGGCTGCCGCGTCCCTGGCCCCTTCAGCGCGTCTGGATCCTGAGTTGCGTTGGGAAGTCTGGGACTGGCCTGACCTGGTCGTGGCCCGGGCGGACCTGGTGACCACGGCCGCGATGATCCCGCCCTGCTGGCCAGAGCACCCGCACCTGATCCACGAGATCGCGTCCATCGCCGACTAGCGACGTCGAGCCGGAAACGCGTTGTCCAGCAACCCGTTGGAGGAGTGGCACCGCTACCGCCTCCCCGCGTTCGTTGACCGGATGCGCGGGGCGCTGCAAGGACCCCTGCGAGGACGAGCACATCGGATGGCCCGGCCGCGGAGGGCACAACTACTACCTGAACGACCGGGCCTCGGCTGCTCGCCGTCGCCGGTACATCGCGGATCTATAGGCAACCGAGACAGCCTGGCGGCGGGAGCAGGCGCTGGCCGACCACGCACGGCTTGCACTGATCGGGCTCGACAGTGGCGGCATTGTCGACGACCTCCACAGCGCCGAAGTCCAACTCCTGGTACGACCGGACTTCTCCAGTCCCTTGCGTGCCCCTGGTCAAACGGATGCAGTGGTTGCGTCACTCGCGGTGGTATGACGCACCCGTATTACGCGTAGATCCGGTCGCTCACGCCCGTGGGCCGCGGCACTCTGCCAGGCATCACGAGTCCGGCTCGCGCACCTTGCGCACGCCAAGACCGTCAACAAGTTGGGCGATCTTGACGGCGAGGGCCTGCGCGGCCTCTCCGACATCGGACGCCCTCGCAGAGAAGGCATCCAAGTCAGAATCGGTCGGGAGATGCGAGTGCCCGGCCTTCTTGGAGTTCAGCAACTTCCCAAGCATGTCTGGAACGGGGAACTCCATTGACGTCGTGCCCTGCTCGTTCATCAGCAAGAACGCGTCAATGACCGCCGCAGAGTGTGCCCACTCGTCACGCTTCCTCTTCAGGGTGCGTAGCTCCTGGCAGAGTTTCGTTACGTCCCCCTGAACCTCCGGATAGGCCTTGCCGGGCTCTTCAGACCTGTGGTGGGGGTAGGTGCTCGTCGTGGGTGAGTCCGCCGCCGATCAGGAGCATGCGTAGTCGGTAGTTGTCGCGGTTTCGGAAGCCTCGGGCGATGCGTCGTTGCAGCTC
>NZ_VCQV01000028.1 GCF_007845645.1 Leekyejoonella antrihumi | reverse complement strand
GATTCATGTACTCATTATCCCAGGTTCAAGGCATCAAAGCGCGGGACACGCGCAGGGAAATCCCCTACATCACAATGGAATCCGACCCAGCCGAGACGCTACGTGTCCAGACCCCTGGGGCCAGCACCTGCGACAGGTCCTTGCTCGCGGTCGGCTGCAGTGCGGCGCTATTCGGCGCAAAGAGCACGTCACTAGACATCGTGGCAACGACCTCGTGGGGCGTGGTTTCGATCTTGATCTGCGTCGTGTCGGCTTGGGCGATGGAGCTGTTGACCGGAAAGGTCGTCAAGTGGTCGGACCAGACGACAAGCCTGCCGCCGCAGTGCTGGAAGTACTCGCGCCAGAACTCCCTGAGTTGTGCGGATTGCGCGCTGGTCAGCGGCGGATTCGCCTGATCGGCCCCGACCGCATACACGTTCCAACCCTTGCAACTCTCGACGAGCTGCTCCTTGGCCAGCTCGTTAATCGCCTTCGCCGGGTTTGCGAGCACCGTCGCCTCACTCAAATCGGCGTCCGCGGTGGTGTTAAGGAGAGAGCCGAGCAGTACGACATTGACCGGCCCGCCAGCCTTCGAGCCGTGAAGGTTCCCAGCGAGGGTGCCGAGCGCGGCAAAGACGTTCAGCGGCTTCGGAGCAGAGAGCCTGCTAAGGCTGCTGTAGGCCGTTGTGACGGCTGTCTTCTTGCACTTCATATCGTTGGTCCGCATCAACTCGTTCCGACCCTTGGCCTTCAGGACAACCGACGCGAGTTTGTCCGGTGCATTGTTGTCCTTGCCGATGCCATTCACCAACACCCACGCTTCTTTGTTGGTACCCGCCTTCACGACGAGGTTGACGTCGCTGGTGTATTGGATGGTGGACGAGCCGACGTCGCCGAGGATCGCGATCGTCGGCGTCTTGGCGGTCGCTGCTCCAGACTCGGTACACCGTGCAGCGGCGGCGCGACCGGTGGCGGGCTTCGGTGGTGCCCCGCAACCTGTCATTAGCAGACCCGCGAAAGCTGCCGTTGACATCACCGCCGTCAGACGGGTGATCGGTCGCCCAAGTGCGTATGTCATGTCAGTACTTCTTTCCGCGATGAGATGGGACTACAGGGAGGGAGAGGCCCAACGCGTGGGCGTAGATGATGCCGAGCTGGTGTGCCATCGTTGACACGTCCAGGTGCTCGATCCTGCTGAACGAGCCAAAAGAGACGGTGCGCCAATTCGCCTCCATAACAGGCGTGCACCAGTGCATCCGGTCGATGAGGACCATGTGGACGCAACCGTGGGGGAGGCTGGCAATTGCCTCGTGCATAGCGGGTGTCACGTCTTCGACGCCGTCGGTGAGGATGAAGGCGAGCGGGATCTCGTCGACGGCGAGCTCCGGCATGACGTCGTCCGTTCGACGAAGCGCCGCAGGCATGTCGTTGCCACCGAGCGAACTGTGCTCGCGGAGAGCCTTGTGCAGCGCACGGCGATTCCGTCGCACATCGTGCGGCCCGCACACCAGCTGAGCCGGGGCTTCGGTCCCCCAGGGGACGATGACGGCACGACCACCGCCTGAGCGGCGGGCGAGACTAAGCAGTGTCTCGGCTGCCGCGCCACAGACGTCGCTCGGATCGCCACCCCAGGCGGAGTACATGCTCCCGGATCGATCGACCAGGAACGCGAGAACCACCTTCTGTGCGCGTCGCGCGATCTCTTGTGCAGGCGCGCCCGTCAGCGCGGGTAACGTGATCGCCTTCGCCCGATCCGTACTGCTGACCGTGGCAGGTGGTGGCGCAGGAGTGAAGTTGCTGCCACGTTCGCCGATACCGTGCATGCCCAGGTTGCTCCGGGCGGCAACGCCGCACCACGCCTTCTTGGCACTCATGGCTGCTCCAGGAGCTTCTTGAGGTCTTCGGCCACTACCCGGTTGTTACCCGAACCGTGATTTGCAGCGTCGGCGTCCCTGGCGGCGACCGGTGGCAACCAGTAGTCGAGTTCATCCTTCTCGATGCGCTTGGAGTGCTCGCGGAGCACCTTACGGATCTCGTCCTGGTGCTTCAGAACCTCGGCAGCACTGACCCTCTCGAATTTCGGCAGATCCGTGATGCCGGTGAGCTTTGCACGCAGCGCTTCGCGCGCGTAGGTCGTTGGTTCGACAACCTCGGCACCGAACAGCGGCTGCTGCGGAGGCTCGGGCTGTGTCAGTATCGAGATCCGCCGGACACGCGCCATTTGCGACGCTACATTGCCCTCGTCGGCCTCGACGTGATGCCCGGACATGGCCACGATCGCACCCAGCGGTCGATACCTGCGTTGACACTGCTAGTCGTCGCGACATGGACCTCGACACCATGATCTGCAGCAGCAGCGGCTCGCTGTGCCTTCTGCTGTCGGTCCTGGAAGTCGCCGGCCAGCGGATTGTGATGGTGATATGCCAGAACTACCGCGGCGATGAAGATACCAATCTGCAGGATGACGAACGGCGCAGACTCCGCCGCGATGCCTTGGACAGCGAGGTAGTCGAGCCGGATACGAGCAAGGCCGAAGAGGAAAATGATGGCCGCGATCACGATGCCACCACCAACAAGCAACAGCACAGGCGACGGCTTCGGCCGCTGTGTGAGCTCCTTATCCGACCGAGCATGACGTCTCAGTTCATGATCGACGTGCGCCGCCTTGAACTGCACCCCACTGACGTGCCCCAAGATCGCGATGGCACACACAGACCCGAACGCCGCAAGGTCGAGCGGATCGCTGATCGGCACATGCGGGATCCAAGGGTGATCCGACAATCCGAGGATCTGGAACGCGACCGCGATCAGGGTCAGATCGCTGATGAAGAGGAACGCGTACGCCACTGCGTACGCCACCGCGGCGCGGCGGGTCGGTACCCGCAGATGCAGTCGAGCGAACACCAGCTGCAGCGCCATCAGCATGACCTGCGCGTGGAGAGACCAGTCGAGCTCCTGCTTGGCAGTCTCCTTCGTCCGCGCGTGCTCGACTAGGCCGCATTCGATGCTTCCGGCCTCGGCCTGGACGTCCTCGCGCATCCCGTGACCGATGACGGACGTGGTCGTATCGTGCGCCTTCCTGAGGACCTCGTTGGTCTCGAGATGAGTGTTCGGTCCGTTGTCTGGATTATGCACCCCGGAGGCGCCGTCTTCGGCCGCCATCGCTTCGGCTACACGGTCATCGAGGCCCGTTGTGTATTCCCTCCCATGCGAGCGGGTCAAGGCGCCAGGTGTGCTCCCAGATGATCGCTTCCGTATGGTTGACATAGCGTCACATCCTTTCGTTCGTGATGGTTCGAGTGGTGGTGCCGCCTCAGCGACGGCGCGGATGCCAGTCCGCGTCGTCGCGCCCCGTGGTGAGAAGGGGCTCACAATTTCCAGTTCTGATCAACGGTGCTTACTGTCACTATGACGATAAGCACCAGGTCCTGCTCATGTCAACATGACGATAAGTGGTAGGTTCGATCCTTATGACCACCTCGCACTACAACCCCAGGCGCCACCCGCCGCTCGAAGTCGCCGTCGACCTCGTCATGCTGTCCGTTGCCCAGGGCAGGCTGGACGTTCTGCTGGTCCGGCGCGGCGCAGAGCCGTTCGAGAGTCGGTGGGCACTACCGGGCGGGTTCGTTGGCGAACGCGAAGGTCTTGAACAGGCGGCACGTCGTCGGCTGGCACAAGAGGCAGGCGTCGACCCCGGGCAGACGCACATGGAGCAACTCGCGACATACGGTGCACCTGAGCGCGACCCCCGCACCCGCGTGGTCTCGGTCGCGTACCTGGCGCTCGCCCGGCTTGCGCTCCCACCCCAAGCTGGCTCCGGCGCCATAGATGCACGGTGGGTGCCGGTGGGCGACGCTGAGTCGGACGCTCTAGAACTAGCGTTCGACCACCACACGATCCTGCGCGATGGTGTCGAGCGAGCGCGCTCGAAATTCGAGTACACACCAATTGCCACAGTGCTCTGCGGCCCCGAGTTCACCGTCGCAGAGCTACGTCGTACATACGAGATCATGTGGGGCCAAGAGCTCGACCCGCGCAACTTTCACCGAAAGGTGACGAACGCCGAGGACTTCATCCGACCGACCGGTGGGACGACCACTCGCCACGGAGGCAGACCCGCACAACTGTACCGAGCCGGACGGGCCGTCGCACTATATCCACCGCTCCTCCGCGACGCGCACGGCGAGTCTACCAGCGCCTCACAAATTGCACGCTAAACGAATAATGCTACCCACCGAGCGGGTCAAGCTCCACCATGACCGCCAGGGATCCACAGGGGTTTAGTGATGGTTGATCCGGCTTACGGTGCAGGATATTCTTACGAGTGAAGCAGTACTGAGCCTCCAAGTTTACTGTGAAGGCTCGCCGCCTCAATATCAGTTAGTCCCGCGATGAAATCAACTGCCGCGCGCGCCACTTGCACGTCATCATCAGGGGAGCCAGATGCGACGTCCCATAGTAGATCTCTGAATCGAGAGGGAAGCCGCCGAAGATTCCTCCTGAGTCTCTGCCGATTCCCGCGAGCGTCCTCGGGGTAGCATTCCATTGCCCAATCGCACAGCCATTCGTGCAACTCTCTTACTATCTTCCGTTGGCCCTGTTGATTTGATGAAAGAACTGGGTGATTTATCACGTAGAACCACGTCAACTCTTTCAAATACTCTAAAGCAAGAAGTATTTCTGGCGGCGTATATAACTCGCCGTTTCCATTAATAGAAACGTTCTCTTGCACACCCCGAACCGCAGCCGATTCAAATGCATGCAACGCCTCCCGATCTGAGTCGGAGTCTGAATAGGGCCGCAGCGGAAGGGGGAGCTGGTCTAGCCAAGCTTTCGCCCCCATTAGGTGATCCGCCGTATAGCCTACTTCGGGCTTATCATCCAGGGCAGATATTGCATAAGCGTCAAAGAGAGAAAATTCACTACCAATACCAGTTTGCGATCCCTGCAAACCGTCATGTATTGCATTGAGGGGGATTAAGCCAGCGCGAAAATAGTCATGCACGTCATGGATGGCATAGGTTACGTCATCCGCCAGATCCATTATATCGGCATTGAGTGAACGCGTCCGACCATCACCGATCGCGCGGGGCTTAATATCATTCCATAACGCTGCATCATCCCCATAGAAACCCCACTTCTTTGAGTAATACTTTGTGAGGTGACGTTTATAGTGGTCACCCAGGTAATCCTCAGCCCTATGGAACTCCCATGGGTACTTGATGGTAGCCGCTATTGAGACCGCCGTAGCATTAATCCCGATTTGGCGTCCGGCGCTGACATACGCGGCGTCTGATGCCTTGTGGCTCAGGCGTGTCAATATTCGGAATGTTTGAGCATTTCCTTCGAACGAGTCGTCCAGCCTATATCGGTAACTTTCATTCGCCAGAATCCCCTGCAGCTCCTTCTCCGCTACATGTCCGAACGGCGGATGACCAAGGTCATGGGCGAGTCCAGCAAATCGAATAGCCTTAGGGAAAATAGTCCCTTCGAGGTCTGGATGTTCACTCAGCAGATATTTCGCCAATCGCTCGCCTACTTGCGCGACCTTCAATGAATGAAGTAGCCGATCATGCGACTTGCTAAGAGAATCCGTTCGTGAAGTGACCTGGGTGACACCGCGAAGGCGCCTCCATGCACTAGAGTACAGGATCGCATCGCAATCTCGTTCGCACGGCGAACGCCACGGCTCGTTGTCCTTCGGACGTGGGCGCCAGTACGGCTCAGCCAGCATCTTGATCTAATATTTGCTCTCGGCTCGCTTCCTCCACCGCAATCGCTACATCTTGAGGATCGACATCTGCGTTTTCCCGGATGATTCGGGCACGGACTTCGGCTCGTCGCCGCGTGTCAAGTTCACCGGCCCTACGTGCGGCCCGCGCAAGCTCGAGCGCGCGCTGCATTCTAGCCGCTTCCTCTGCGGCATCCTGTGCAATCATCTCCATTAGCGACATTTCTGGTTGGCACCTCTCGTAGTTCTGTTCCATATCACCTCCCTTGTGACTAGTCCGGGCAGCATAAATCGCCCCCTTCAATTTCCAGGATACTCTCGTACACGTATAATGCAAGACGCTGCAAGGATAGGCACATCATGGGCGTTCCTTGAATGGCCATGGATTAGCGGCCAGTTCCTCGTTGTTGTAGCGAACGTCCTCCGTGACCTCCTCGCCCGCCCACCATGGCTTCTTAAGGCTGCCAACAGCTCCTCGCCCCGCCTCAAACTCGGCAATGATCAAACCGTGGTTCGCACCCTCGAACACATCGATAACCCAGGTATTTCCCTCGGTGATCTTGGCGTAGCGCTTCTTTCGGATGCGGTGAGGTGTGACCTCAGCGATAGCGTGCGCATGGCCAGGGTCCATCGGCTGCTCGAGCTCGTAGCGGTGCGCGTCCTTGCGCGGTCCCTTGAGGGTGAAGGAGGCCTGCGTCTCGCCAGTCGGATCGTCTGAGCGCCGGATGGTGCGCACCCGGATGGCGTAGCCGCCCGCCTTCCAGACGTACGCCTGTTCGATCTGCTCGTAGTCCTCCACGCCATTCAAGACAGCAAGGTCAGCCACTAGGAAGCGGCGTTCGTACTCCACATCGTCTTCTAGTGCATCGGTCATCGCCAGCCTCCCTGGGTGCCCATACAGCAAGTACAGCACCGGCCACCGACAAGCACCTCACCGCCCTCTACCGAGGCATCCCAGAGCATGGAGATGTCGACACAGGGAGACGTCGAACCTGGTCGAGAGCCATTCAGATTACCTGTAGTCCAACAGCGTTGGACTACAGCCTCGAGTGGCGTCACCCTACGGCGACCGGGATGATTCGTGCACGGCAGCTGCGGCCACTCGGTACCGGCACGTGCGCAAAATGCCTGGTCAGGGTCTTGTGGGGCCTCGCACCCCTGTCTCCTGCCGTTAACGAGGCGTGCACGAACCACCCCACCACTCCCATACTTCTGGGACGCGGCCACAGCCAACGTACGCGGCTCCATGACGATCACGACTCGTAGCGTAGCCCGTAAGTAGCACTCGACGGGCCCGAATCCCCCAAGGAGGACCGATTTTGTCGTCGAATTCGTCATCGAAGCCCTGGCCTCAAATTCGGTTTCACTTGACGGCATCGTCGAACCTCCGCCACGCCGCCATCCTGCGCCGCACGGTGTTCTCGCTGTACTTGCGTCGCCGGAGCAACGCCTTGTACTGCCTGAGCTGCTTGTCGGTCAGGCCGAAGACGTCGAACCCGCGCTCCCTAGCCCACCAGTAGATGTCGTCGAGGTCACAGCGGTAGGCCCGGGCGGTCTGGTAGCCATAGCCGAGTAGGAACTCCTCGCGGGCCTGGATGAAGCGTAGATCGTCAGGCCGGGCACCGGCCTCGACGTAGGGCATCAGATAGTCCGGGTATCGCTGTGGCGTCTCCTCTGCATTTGTCGCCCTGACCACGGATGGATCGCCGCCACTCGGTGCGTGCCAGTCCTGCGTGGTCATACTTCGTTCTACCACACCCTCGCCATGCCACGAGTTATCACGCTTGTGCTTGCAAGCCGCTGACCTGCGTCTTTACCGTCGTTGGTGTCATCTTCGTTTCGAAAACGGCATCTGAAGCGGTGCCAGAAAGGTCGTCACCATGAATGAGGTCCAGCGCCACACAGGTGGCATGCAAGTGAGCCGTCGGGCCGGCCGGCAGCTGCAGTCGATCAGCGACAGCACGCTCGTGCGAATCGCCGACGTCGCAGCCGAAGCGGATGTGCAGACCGCGCGAGTCGCGGCCGTGACATCGGTGGGAGCCGCCGCTATGCAGAGCGTGTCGCTCGTCGCGCAACTCGCCCAGTCGGCCGAACTGATGTGCCCCAACGCGGCAAGCGAGATCAACCTGATCCGCTCTGCCGTCGCGATGAGCGCCTCGCAGATCGTCATGGAAACCACGAACAGGACCCGGTGATCAGCGATGGTGTGGTTCATCGTGGGTGTCGTCGTCGCGCTCGCTGCAGTGACCGGAGGATGCTGGCTGGCGCTCTATCTCAGCGACTCCCGCAAGCAGGAGCTCGCCAACATCGATCTGGAGCGGCGGCTGGCCGAGATGAAGCTCAACCGTCTGACGAATGAGGCCATCCGCCAGATCTTCGAGGCGACCAGGCTGTCGTAATGCACCAGTCCCGGCCACTACTCCAGCGCCTACTCGTTGCTGTGCTCCTCTTGCTCGGTACGGCGCTCACGATCAACTGGACGATGCGGCTTATCGAGCAGGTCTGGCTTCCCCTGGTCGTCTGTTTCGTGGTTGTCGGCGGTGTTGCGGTTGGTGTTCGAGCCTGGATGCAGCGGCGCAGTCGTTGGTAATACTTGCGGAGTTGTGAATTCCACAACGGATTTTATCGGTCGCAGACTATGCGCCAGCAAGCACGAGGTATTAGGTAACAGCGGTGTCGCTTCGCGTGTCTTGTCGCTCGTCGCACCGCTGCCCGGTGGTATTGCAATTGGCCCCGGGATGTTCTTTAACAGTAATCACCCCGGGGTTTACTCCCTCATTCCCTGGTGGACTATCAATCAACCAATTTAGCCCGATATTCATCGACGGTAATCGATGAATATCGGCAGGAAGGAGCATTAATAATGCTAACACAGAACGCTGCTACTGGGCAGGTGGAACCTGCCCCACGTCGGTTCAAAACAATCCTGGCTGATCCGCCATGGGATGTTCAGCAAAAGGGTGCGCTCGGAGCGCAGGCGCACTACCAGCTCATGACGCTGGACCAGATCAAAGCCATGCCAGTGGCCGACCTCGTCAGCGAGGACGCGCACTGCTGGCTGTGGGTGACCAACGCTACCCTGCGCGCCGGATACGACGTGCTGGAAGCCTGGGGCTTCACCCCACGATCCCCCTTGACGTGGATCAAGCCACGCATCGGCCTCGGCCGGTATCTGCGGAACGCCACCGAGCACCTCATCCTCGGCACCCGTGGTGACGCCCCGGTGCACTTCCGGGCGCAGCCAACCTGGATGTTTGCGCCGCTGCAGGAGCACTCGCACAAGCCCGAAGAGCAATATGCCGTCATTGAGCGGATTAGCGAAGGCCCGTTCTTGGAGCTGTTCGCCCGGCGCCGGCCACCGTCCGATGCCGCTTGGAGCGTCTGGGGCAACCAGATTGACGCCGACATCGTCATTCCTGGCTACCCCGTGCCATCCGATCGGAACGATCAGTCGGAAGGAGGGCGTCATGCCGAGGCGTAGACGGCGCACGACAAATCGCAAGCCGCAGGACGAACGGCGACTGCGAGTACGCAGCATCCGCCGAGGCAAACCAGATGCCAGCAAGCTGTCGCGGGCCTTCATCGCCCTAGCGGTCGCCCGCGCCGAAGCCGCCGCTCAACAGCAAGCGAAGGAAATGGATAACCGGCAGCCGGCCCTTGGGGCAGACAGTCAGAGCTACGACGGAGACGACGATGACGCCGCGTAAGCCATCCCGCTCTACCGGCCCGGGCAGCGGTTGGGTCTTCAGTGAGCTGCATTTGCCGCGCCCGCTCGAGGTTGACCAGGTCAACGGCATGCTGCTTCGGATCGCGGCGGACCGGGCCGCTCCTCTGCTGGTCTTCGAGGCCCGAGCCGAGCACAACCAACTCGTGCAACACCTGGTCGGCACACCCGCCGAGCACGTGGTGTGGGTGCAACGGTCGCTTCGGCACTTGCTGCCGGGTCTGGATATCGACGGTATGACAGAGCCACGTCTGCCGGTGCAGCGGTCAGTCCACGTCCGGCTGCGACCCCCTTCCCTCGCTTTGTCGACCGAGCGGGCCGAGCTCACCAGCCTGAGTCTGTTGTCCGCGTTGGACGCTCGGCTGGCCGAAGGGGAACGTCTGGTGGTGCAGGTAATGCTGGGACGGCGACTATCACCGAAGCACCTACCGAAGGAGCTACCGGATCCGACTGAGTCGTGGTGGCAGATGGTCCTGCGCGGTGAGTTGTCGGCACCAACTCCAATACGCGACCAGATCGACACCCGCTCTGGGCAGCACGGCTTCGCCGCCACTATCCGCATCGGAGCAGCCGCCATGACCCCGGAACGACGGCAGCAACTGATGATCGGGATCCTGGGAGCGCTGTCCACCGCCCAGGACCGTGGGACATATGTCGACCTGCGGTTTGAACCGGCCAACCGGTTCAACCAGCCGCGCTTGCCGTGGCGCTGGCCACTGCGGCTCGGAGCGACGGAGCTGACGGGGCTGTTGGGCTGGCCACTCGGCGACCGAGAGCTACCCGGCGTGCCACCACGTCACCCACGACCGTTGCGCGTCCCCGAGGCGGTCAACCGTAGTGAACGACTGTTCGCGGTGCCCGGTGCACCCGGCCCCTCGGCACCGGTTGGGATTTCAGCCCAGGACTTGACGGCTCACTTGGTGACGCTGGGTCCGACCGGATCCGGTAAGTCAACCGTGCTGGTCAACCTCGTTGCAGCCGATATCGCCGCCGGGCGGCCGGTGCTGGTGATCGACCCGAAGCGACAGCTCATCCGCGACATCGTCGAGCGCGCCGTGCCAAAGGAGCGTATTGGTGATGTTGTCATCATCGATCCGGCCGACGCGAAGACCGGTCGGGTTGTCGGGTTCAACCCGCTGAATGTCGGTAACCGCGACCCCGATGTCGTCATCGACGGCCTGGTGGCCGTGCTGAAGCAGGTCTTCCACGATGGCTGGGGCCCACGCACCGAGGACATCATCCACTCCGCCCTGCTGACCCTAGCGCGCGTCAGCGCAACCAGGAAGGTCCCCTTCACGCTGATGGACCTACCCAGGCTGCTGACGGACGATCGGTTCCGGCGCTCGGTCATTGGGCAGGTGGTTGAAGACCCTGGTCTTTGGTCGTTCTGGTCGAGCTACTTGGCGATGTCACCGGGAGCCCAAGCTCAGGCAATTGCCGCGCCGCTGAACAAGTTGCGCCAGTACCTACTGCGGCCCAGCCTGCGAGCGATCCTCGGACAGCGCGACCCGACTTTCCGGCTACGGGATGTCTTTAAGGGCAACAAGATTGTGCTGGTACCGCTCAATGAGGCCCTCATCGGGCCGATCACCGCGCAGCTGCTCGGCTCCCTCATCGTGGCCGAGGCCTGGTCGGCCACCCTGGAACGCGCCGAGGAAGATGACCCGGGTAGTCGTCCGGCCAGCGTGGTCATCGACGAAGTGCAGCAGTACCTGCACCTGCCGGTCTCGATCGATGACGCGCTGACCCGCAGTCGCTCCTACGGGGTCGGCTGGCACCTGGCCCACCAGCACCGCGCCCAGCTACCACCCTCGACCCGGGCAGCCGTCGACTCCAACGCCAAGTCGAAGATCATCTTCCGGCCACTCGACCCCGACGATGCAGCGGCCGTGGCCCGGCAGGCACCCGACCTGCAGGCGGTCGACTTCCTTAGCCTCGGCAAGTGGCAGGCCTACGCCAATCTCACCAGCGACGGCACCCCGGCCGGATGGGCATTGGTGCGCACACTGCCATCGCCCGAGCCGACAGGGCTCGGAGGCCGGATCCGCGCCCACAGTCGAGACCACTATGCCAGCGAGGTCCCCCAACCGCAGCGAGCGCAACCAATTGCCAATAACCAGAATCGTAACGAGGCACCCAACGGTGAGCTGGGGCGGAAACGGAGACGATCATGAGTCGTCAACATAAGGTCGTACGACGAGGATCCACCGCTGAGTGGGCAGGAATCGGCCAGCCTCTGACTGTCATCTCGGTCGTCGTGTCCCGACCGTCAAGAGTTCGCCCGCTTGGCAGGTCAGGTGCCGTCTGCCGCCTGTGGCGGGAGGGGACTGACCCCGCGTCGCGGGGCAGCATCAGGGGCGAGGCAGCAGCAGGCACGGGAGGCACCCGATGACCCGCTCCGATCTGGTTGGCCTGCAAGATCACCTCACCGATTCTGACCTCCAGCTCCTGCGCGACGCAGACAAGTACCGGCTGCTGACGACCAGCCAGATTCAGCGCTTGTACTTCGACCACGCCCGTCCAACCCCGGTTGCCGCAGCCCGAGCCTGCAACCGGACGCTGGCCCGACTTCGGCGGCTGCACATCCTCAAGGCTCTGGAACGACGGATCGGCGGCGTGCGAGCTGGCTCGGCCGGATTCGTCTGGTACGTCGGCCCAGCTGGAGACCGGCTACTCCGGCTGCTCGAACCAGCCGCCGGTAGAGGGCGACGCAACTACCGGGAGCCGTCCAGGTACTTCGTCGACCACACGCTGGCGATCGCCGAGCTGGCGGTGCAGACCATTGAGGCCGCCCGCAGCAGCGATGTGGAGATCTTCGATCTCCAGACAGAGCCAGACAGCTGGCAGCAATCGCTCTCCCCAAGGGGCACGGTGCAGTGGCTCAAGCCCGACCTGCGGCTGGTCACCGCTAACGGCGACTACGAGTACCACTGGTTCCTCGAGATCGACCTGGCCACCGAGCACGCCCCAGTGGTGCTGCGCCAGTGCCTGGCCTACCAGTCCTTCCGTGCGACCGGGCGCTACCAAGCAACACACGACACCTTTCCGGTCGTGGTGTGGGTAGTCCCCGACGAGCACCGACGCCAACAGCTCCGCGGCTGGATCGACGCCGACGGGCGGCTCGACCCTCGGCTTTTCACCGTCATCACGGCCAACGACTTCCTGGACCTGATCCGTTCCGGCGGCCACGACACATTCACTAATCCAGGGGGTGGGCAGAAGGGAGGTACAACCTCATGAACAACGAACCAAACAAGCCCAGTCCCGAACAGCGCGAGCCACAGCTCGGTGACGCCTACGTCCTGGATGTCATCCAAGACCCGCCCAGCCCGGATGCTGCTCACCTCATCGAGGAGGTCTACGCCCGCCACGGGAACGCGTTCGCCGTCTACCTGAGCCTTGAAGACGTCGACCAGTACAGCGAGTCTGTCGAGGAAGACTTCCGCGACGCCTACGTCGCCAGTTACGACAGCCAAGACGCGCTCGTCGATGACACCATTGACTCCTGGGGCTGGCACCGCGACCTCGACCGACTGTTGCGCGACGAACCGCTGCTGCGCTCCATCGTGACACTCGACCGGGATGCCATCTGGGACTTCACCCAGGAGCACTACGACATCGTCAACCTGGTGGACGAGTACCACGTCTTCGAGCAGTGGCCATAACCACCAGACGAGGAGGCCGCCCTCTCCACGCCAGCCAGGCCACACGAGCCGCTGTCCGCCCGATCGGGACTGACGCGGGCCATTGGGCCGAGCCGAGCCACCGAGACGCGACACGGCCGGACGTGGGACGCGGCAACGGGCGGCGCCGGTGTTTCCGCAGGTCAACGCCCGTTTTCGACTGGACTTTACGGCCGAAGAGAGCGTCAATGTCGACAGCGCGGGAGGGACCCGCCGGGCCCCTCCCGCCAACCAGTAACAAGTAATGAAAGGAGGCATATTCACTATGCAAGAACAACAACCACAAGAACAGAACATCACGGATCAGCCAGAGGCAGAACAACATTTCAAGACCCTCGCCGTCCGCGTCGAGGAAGGTCTGCACGCCCGACTGCGGTTCCTCGCCCAACTCAATGAGACGAGCATCTCCGAGGAGATCCGCACGGCACTGGAGCAGCGCATCACCAGCGCCCAAGAAGACCCCAACGTCATTGCCAAGGCCGAACAAGCCAGAGCAGAGGTCGAACGACAAGCGGCGGCGCGCAGCGAGGCCATTGCCGGATTCATCGGCAAGTCCGCGGTCACAGGCAGCGCCGCGAAGTCGCGTCGCACCACAAAGACCAACAACCAATAGCGAAAGGAGTACAGCCATGACCGAGCTGCCACCACCTGGTGCCGCATCGTCATCACCATCGAAGACCGCGATTACCTACCTACGGGTGTCCACCGCCGATCAGGCATCACGCGGTGGGCGGGAGGAAGGCTTCTCCATCCCCGCCCAGCGCGAGGCCAATACCCGCAAGGCCGCATCCATGGATGCGATTATCGTCGAAGAGTTCGTCGACGCTGGTGAGTCAGGCACGTCAGCGGCCAAGCGGCCCGAACTGCAACGCATGCTCGGCTACGTGCGCGAGCACCCGGTCGACTACTGCGTCGTGCACAAGCTCGACCGGCTGGCACGGTCTCGGGCCGACGACGTGTCCATCCACTTCGCCTTGAAGCAAGCCGGGGTCACGCTGGTGTCCACCAGCGAGAACATCGACGAGACGCCATCCGGAATGCTGATGCACGGCATCATGAGCAGCATCGCCGAGTTCTACTCCCGCAACCTGGCCAACGAGGTCACCAAGGGATTGGTCCAAAAGGCCAGCCTGGGTGGCACCGTCAACCGGGCACCCCTGGGATACAAGAACGTGCATCTCACCGACGAGCTGGGACGGATCAACCGCACAGTCGAGATCGACGCCGAACGCGCCCACCTCATCAGCTGGGCGTTCTTCCGCTATGCCGAGGGCGACACCACCATCCGACTGCTGCTCGACGAGCTGACCGACCGCGGCCTGACCACGAGGGCGACACCGAAGTGGCCCAGCAAGCCACTCAGCATCACCGCCGTCCACAAGATCCTGCACAACCCCTACTACAAAGGCGAGATCCACTACCGGGGCGTCGTCTACGCCGGAACCCACGAGCCCCTCGTCGACCCCACGACCTGGCAGCAGGTGCAAGACCTGCTGTCGGCGCACAACCAGGCCGGCAACCAGCAGCGCACCAACCAGCACTACTTGCGTGGCAGTGTGTTCTGTGGCGACTGCGGTTCCCGACTCATGGTCACCACGGCACGCAACAAGTGGGGTACCGACTACCTCTACCTCATTTGTTCCGGACGAGCCCGGAAGACGACCGGGTGCCAGCGGCAAGCCATGCTTGCCGAGCACGTCGAGGAACTCATCGACGACGAGTACCGCACCATCGCGTTGTCGCCCGAACTGCGCGACAACGTCGAAGACCTCGTCCAGGAAGACTTCGAGGCGCTGCAAGCCGCCTCTGCCGATGAGCGCAAGCAACTCGACGAGCAGCGGATCACCCTGATGGCACAGCGCCAGAAGTTGCTGGATGCGCACTACGCCGGTGCCATCCCACTCGACCTACTGAAGACCGAGCAAGACCGCATCGGCAGTCAGTTGTCTCGTATCCAAAACCAGCTGGGGACGGCCGACGCCAACTTCGAACAAGCCCGGACCATGCTGTCCGAGACCCTCGACCTTGCCCGGGACTGTCACAGCGCCTACCTGGAAGCCGACGACAAGACCAGGCGGTTGTTCAACCAGGCGTTCTTCAAGAAAATCTACATCGACGAGGATCACGACAGTCGTGAGCGCAGGGTCCGGGTCGATTACAACCAGCCATTCGAGGAGCTGCTGTCACGCGTCGTGCCAGCTCGCGTACACCGTGAGATGCAGGAGCAACAAAACGAAACCACCCACCGGGTGACCCCGGTGGGTGGTTCTGACGTCTGCAGTGCTGGCGTTGCCGAGGTGCAGAGTTCTCATACGAGCACTTTGGTGGAGCATAGGAGATTCGAACTCCTGACCTCTTCCATGCCATGGAAGCGCGCTACCAACTGCGCCAATGCCCCAAGTGGGTGCGTCCCCGCGAACGGCGACTGCCACACTCTAACGAAAACCCGACCCGGTCACCAAATCCGCCGGCACTGGAGTCGATGCGGGGACATCAGCGGCACGAGTTCCACCCTTCGATGCGCCATCCGGTTCGAGATTCTACAAGTGTAGTCCAACGGCAGTTGCCCATCCCGACCAACGACGTCCACGCCGTATGCTGGTCCATCCCGACGAGCGATGCCGCCAGCGCCCGGCTGGTCACCCCGTGACTGGCGATGACCGCGCACTCACCGACCGGCAGTCGTCCGATCAGCTCGTCGGCGGCCTCTCGAGCGCGCCGGGCGACCTGGGCAACGGTCTCGCCCGTCTCGCCCCGTTGCAGATCCTCCCCCTGGTCCACCCTGTCGAGCACATCGCCATAGCGAGAGCGCACCTGAGCGGAGTCCAGACCGGACCACTGCCCCACGTCGATCTCCCGCATCCGCGCGTCATACGTCACCGGCACACCGGTCACGTTCGACAGCGCCTGCGCGGTCGAGGCCGCCCGGGACAGGTCACTGGCCACGATCTCGACCGGCTTGTATGCCGCGAGGTGCTTCGCCGCCTCGTCGGCCTGTCGGAGCCCCTTCTTCGACAACGGCACATCGTGCTGGCCCTGCCAGACACCACGGGCGTTGTGACCGGTCTGGCCGTGCCGCCAGATGATCAGCCGGCGTGGCTGCTCGACCCGGTTGGTCGACGCGCTCATGCCGTGAGGTCGATGGTCGGGCAGTCCCCCCACAGACGATCAAGGTCGTAGAAGTCGCGCTCCTCCTCATGCTGGACGTGCACGACGATGTCTCCGAAGTCCAGCAGCACCCAACGGCCCTCGTGCTGGCCCTCCCGGCGCACGGGCTTGGCCTGCAACGCGTGCAACCGCTCCTCCACGGCATCCACCACCGCGGACACCTGGCGTTCGTTGTCGGCCGCGGCCACGACGAAGACATCGGTCAGCGCAAGCTGGTCGCTCACATCGATGGCAGTCACCGATGTCGCCAGCTTGTCCTGCGCGGCGGCTGCCGCTGCGCGTGCCAGATCGAGCGCCCGCTGCGTCGCGACCACGTCTACTCCTCCTGAAGGTCCCCGGGCGGGGAGCGGTAAAGCTGATACTTGCCGATGTACTGCACCACACCGTCCGGCACGAGATACCAGATCGGCTGGCCCGAGTCGACGCGGCGACGGCACTCGGTCGAGCTGATCGCCATGGCCGGCACCTCCTGGAGCGTCACGCGCTCCTGGGGCAACCCGGCATCGGAGAGCACGTGGCCGGGGCGCGTGACCCCGATGAAGTGCGCAAGCTCCCACATCCGGTCGATGCCCTTCCAGGACACGATCTGGGCCAGCGCGTCGGCGCCGGTGATGAAGAACAGCTCGGCGTCGGGACGTTGCTGCTGCAGGTCGTGGAGGGTGTCCATCGTGTACGTCGGCCCCGGCCGGTCGATGTCGACCCGGCTGACGCTGAACCTCGGGTTGGACGCGGTCGCGATCACCGTCATGAGATAGCGGTGCTCGGCGGGCGCGACATCACGACCCTGCTTCTGCCAGGGTCGGCCGGTCGGCACGAAGAGCACCTCGTCGAGCCCCAGCAGCGACTGCACCTCGCTGGCCGCGACCAGGTGACCATGGTGGATGGGATCGAACGTGCCGCCCATCACACCGAGGCGAGTGGTCAGTGCTCCGACTTCCCCTGCGGCCTCGTCGGGCGGGTCTTGCTGGCGACGTTGCGGAACGACCAGAGGATCGCGAGCAAGGCCAGGAATACGCAGATCGCGATGATCCCGTAAAAGATATGGGGCATCGGCAGCGCATTCTCGTGCAGCGGCGGCACCGGAGCCGTTGCGTTCAGCGATACAAGGGACGAGGTCATAGCCGCATGCTACCGGGTTGGTCAGCGCACCTGCCCGTCACCCTCGACGACCCACTTGGTGCTGGTGAGCTCGGGCAGCGCCATCGGCCCCCGGGCGTGCAGCTTCTGCGTGGAGATCCCGATCTCGGCGCCGAATCCGAACTCCCCGCCGTCGGTGAACCGGGACGAGGCGTTGACCATGACGGCGGCGGCGTCCACCTCGGCGGTGAACCGTCGCGCGGCCACGCGGTCGTTCGTGACGATGACCTCGGTGTGCCCCGTCCCGAAGCGGTCGATGTGCTCGATGGCGGCAGCCAGCGACGACACCACGCCGACGCTCATCTCCAGCCCGTGGAACTCCTTGCCCC
The DNA here is from genome assembly GCF_007845645.1 of Leekyejoonella antrihumi. Taxonomy (GTDB): domain Bacteria; phylum Actinomycetota; class Actinomycetes; order Actinomycetales; family Dermatophilaceae; genus Leekyejoonella; species Leekyejoonella antrihumi. The sequence goes on along the minus strand of NZ_VCQV01000028.1, from coordinate 48,817 downwards.
ACTGCGTGTCCGTGACCGGCAGGTATGCCGTGCCGGTGGACGCGGCCGCGCGGCCGGCCGCCTCGTCGGCATACAGCCGCACGCCGGCGGCCGCCAGGTCGACGAGGATCTTCGGCAGGAACTCCTGCGCCACGTCCTGATGCACGATCAGCGACTCGGCCGCGTTGCAGACGCTGGGCCGGTGGGTCTTGGAGTTCATCGCGATGTCGTGCGCCATGGCCAGGTCGGCGCCGGCGTCGACATAGACGTGGCAGTTGCCGATGCCGGTCTCGATGACCGGCACGGTCGCCTCGAGGACGACCGCCTGGATCAGCTCGGCCCCGCCGCGCGGTATCACGAGGTCCACCAGTCCCCGGGCGGTGATCAGAGCAGTCACATCGTCGTGGCCGCCGTCGAGCAGCTGCACCGAGTCCACCGGCAGCCCTTGCGCGGCGAGCGCGTCCCGCAGCACTCCGACCAGCGCGGCGTTGCTGCTCGCGGCGGCCGACCCGCCCCGCAGGATCATCGCGTTGCCACTCTTCAGGCCGAGGCCCGCAGCGTCAACCGTGACGTTCGGTCGCGCCTCATAGACCATCCCGACCACACCCATCGGGACCCGCACCTGCCGGATCTGCAGGCCGTTCGCGAGCGTGGAGCCGCGGACCACCTCTCCGACCGGGTCGGGGAGCGAGGCGAGGTCACGCAGCGCCTGCGCGATCGCTGCGACCCGCTCGGGCGTCAGGCGTAGGCGGTCCTGCAGGCTCTCCGGCATGCCGTGCGAGCGGCCGCGGGCAAGATCCACCGCGTTGGCGGCCACGACATCGTCGGTGGCCGCGGCGACCGCGTCCGCGAGCGCGAGCAGCGCCCGGTCCTTCTCGGCGCGCGGCAGCAGCGCCAGGCGTTTGGCGGCCACCCGGGCTCGCCGCGCCGTCTGCTGGATCCGATCGATGACCTGCGCGGATGGGATGCTCATGAGACCAATGGTAGTTAGGCGCGTTGCCGCCGGCTGCGGATGATGCTGCTGGCGATGATTCCGACGACGAGCACGATCGAGATGTAGTAGCTGTACTTGCTGATGAGGTCGACGAGATGCTTGGCCGGCGCGCCGATCCGGTAGCCGAGGTAGAAGTAGATGCCGCGGTTGACGACCGCTGCCGCAAAGTCGAGCAGCAGGAAGTTGCGCAGCTTCATCCGGGCATTGCCGACGAACGCGTCCACGATCGCGGTGGGGATGAACGGGATGAACCAGGCCAGGACAACCGCGGGGGCACCGAAACGGTCGGCGAGCCGCTCGGCGTGGTGGGCCGTGCGTGCCGCCCACCGAGACCGGCCGGCGACCACCTCGATGATGCCGTGCCCCCACAACCGGCCGGCCCACCAGAAGATCCAGTCGAACTTCATCACCGACAGCGCGCCCAAGAGCAGGCCGAACCACCCGAAATGCGACGTGCCGGCCCGCAGCTGCGTGCCGAAGTCGACCATCGCGATGCTGGATCCGCTGACCGCGGCCAGGACATAGGTGTTCAAGCTCAACAGGATCGGGCGAAGTGGCAGCGTCACCAGGCCGTAGATGCCGATCACGCAGAACGAGGCCCAACAGGCGATGTCGACCCTGCGGGGCTTGCCCTTCCACGGCATCCGAGGGTCGTCCCACCACTCCCGCTCGGCAGGCTGCTGCGCTGCGACGTCCTGCGCGGGCAGCGCTTCGTGGCCCGAGTCGTCGCCGTGGGTCACGGCCGGATCCCCCGTCGCGGCGTCGTCATCACTCATCGTCTCCCCCGCCTCAGCATTGCGAGATCGTCGTGATGGACAACCTCCCGCTCGTACTCGGCGCCTAGTTGGCGCGCCAGGTCGCGTGTGCTGCGCCCCAGCAGCCCCGGCAGGTCCCGTGAGTCGTAGTTGACCAGGCCTCGCGCGACCACCCGTCCCGCAAGATCGACCAGGTCGACCGCATCACCAGAGACGAAGCGTCCGGTGACCGAACGAATCCCCGCCGGTAGCAGCGACTTCCCGTGACGAGTCACTGCCTCCACCGCGCCGTCATCGAGCGTCAGCGCTCCACGCGAGGAGGCGGCGTAGGCGAGCCACAGCTGGCGGGCCCTCCCCCGGGCGTGCGTGGGCGCGAAGACCGTGCCCACGTCCTCCCCGGCCAGTGCACGCTGCGCCAGGGGGGTCGAGGTCAGCAGGGTCGTCACCCCTGCCGACGTGGCGATCTGCGCCGCCTCGACCTTGGTGACCATGCCGCCGGTGCCCACCCCTGAGCCGGAGCCGCCGAGGTCGACTCCGCCGAGGTCATCGGCGTCGGGCACAAAGTCGATCCGGCACGACCCGGGCCGGCGCGGTGGCCCGTCATACAGCGCATCGACGTCAGACAGCAGGATCAGCGCCTCGGCATTGATCAGATGGGCCACGAGGGCGGCCAGCCGGTCGTTGTCGCCGAACCGGATCTCGTGGGTGGCCACCGTGTCGTTCTCGTTGACCACGGGGACCACGCCCATCGCCAGCAGCTTCTCCAGTGTGCGCCGGGCGTTGACGTAGTGCCCGCGCCGCGTCACGTCGTCGGCGGTGAGCAGGACCTGCCCGGCCAGGAGGCCGTGCCTTGCGAACTGCGCGCTGTATGCGGCCACCAGCGCGCCCTGACCGACACTTGCGGCTGCCTGCTGGGTCGCCAGGTCTCGTGGCCGCACGGAGAGGCCGAGGGGTGTCAGCCCGGCGGCAATGGCGCCCGAGGAGACCAGCACCACCTGGCTGCCCGCTGCCCGTCGCGCGGCCAGCACCTCGACCAGGGCGGCCAGCCGTTCAGCTGCGATGCCGCCCTCGGGGCCCGTGAGCGAGCTGGAACCGACCTTGACGACCAGTGGTGACGCCGATGCGACCCGTGCTCGCAGGTCAGTCGTCATCGTCACCGGCGTCGTCGACCTCCACGGGGGGCCGCTCGGTCCACAGGCCGGCACGACGCTCTGCCATGAGCTCCTCGCGTGCCTCTCGCTGACCATCCTTGCGCGCGTGGAACTGATCACGCCGCTCGGCGCGGGTGGGCCGCTGGGCCTCGTCCAGGCGCAGGTCGGTGCCGCGGGAGCCGAGCAGCTCGGCGCCGGCCTGCATGGTTGGCTCCCAGTCGAAGACGACCGCGTTGTCCTCAGGGCCGATGAGCACCGTAGAACCGGGCACCGCACCCGCCTTGAAGAGGGCATCTTCGACTCCGAGGCGATTGAGCCGGTCCGCCAGGTAGCCGATCGCCTCGTCGTTGCTGAAGTCCGTCTGCCGGATCCACCGGGTGGGACGGTCTCCGACCACGCGGAACAGCTCGCCGTCGGAGGTCCGCTCCTTGCGGACCGTGAAACCCGAGTCGTCAACGGCCTTGGGACGCAGCACGATCCGGGTCGGGACGGCTGCTTCGACCTCGTCACGGGCAGCGGTGACGTGCCTGGCCAACGAGAAGCTCAGCTCTTTCAGCCCGACGTGCGCGACCGCGGAGACCACGTGCACCTCGAGCCCGCGTGCCTCGAGATCTGGGCGCACCATCTCGGCCAGTTCCCGCGCATCGGGCACATCGGCCTTGTTGAGCACGACGATCCGGGTGCGTTCCGCCAGTGGACGCCCGCCGAGGGAGTCGTCCGCGACATACTCCGACAGCTCGTGCTCGATCGCGTCGAGATCGCTCATCGGGTCGCGGTTCTGCTCGAGGGTGGCGCAGTCGATGACGTGCACCAGGACCGAGCAGCGCTCGACGTGCCGCAGGAACTCCAGTCCGAGGCCCTTGCCCTCGCTGGCACCCGGGATCAGGCCGGGCACATCGGCAATCGTGTAGCGATCGCCGCCGGCCGTGACAACCCCGAGGTTGGGCACCAGCGTGGTGAAGGGGTAGTCGGCAATCTTCGGCTTCGCTGCCGACATGACCGAGACCAGGCTGGACTTGCCGGCGGACGGGAAACCGATCAAGGCAACGTCCGCGAGTGTCTTGAGCTCGAGCAGGATGTCCTGCTCGTCACCGGGCTCGCCGAGCAGCGCGAAACCGGGCGCCTTGCGCCGCATGGACGCCAGCGCCTTGTTGCCCAGGCCACCTCGGCCGCCGCGGGCCGCGATATACCGGGTGCCCATCCCAACCAGGTCGGCGAGCACCTGACCGTCCCTCGTCTTGACGACCGTGCCCTCCGGCACCGGCAGCACCACGTCCTCGCCGTCGCCGCCGTATCGCTCGTCTCCGGCGCCCGGCTTGCCGTTCGTCGCCCGTCGGTGCGGAGTGTGGTGGTACTCGAGCAGGGTCGTCGACTGCGGGTCGACCTCCAGGACCACATCGCCGCCGCGTCCGCCGTTGCCACCATCGGGGCCACCGAGCGGCTTGAACTTCTCACGGTGAACTGACGCAATGCCGTGACCACCATTGCCACCGACCACGTGCAGCATGACGCGGTCGACGAAATTCGTAGCCACGGAGGATCTCCTTCGAAGGGATGGATGGAACCAGGCTATGGCTGAAGGGGTGGGCCCACTGTGGGACCCACCCCTCCATCCGAGGTATGAACGTTTGCCGGGCCTCAGGCCGAAGCGACCTGCTCGTCGTGCTCGACGATGTTGACCGTCTTGCGGCCACGCTTGGCGCCGAACTCCACGGCACCCGCGCGAAGCGCGAAGAGCGTGTCGTCGTTCCCGCGGCCGACTCCCTCACCGGGGTGGAAGTGTGTGCCACGCTGCCGAACGATGATCTCGCCCGCGGCGACGAGCTGGCCGCCGAAGCGCTTCACGCCGAGTCGTTGGGCATTCGAGTCGCGCCCGTTGCGGGAGGAGGATGCGCCCTTCTTGTGTGCCATGTCTACAAGCCTTTACTAGTCGTGGGTGAGTCGGGTGAAGTCTGTTCGGGATCCCCGCGCAGTATCGGAGCGAGGGACGAGCGGAGAACTTCGCGGGGTGACGGTCTAGGCCTCGATCGCGGTGACCTTGACCTGCGTCAGCGGCTGACGGTGGCCCTGACGCTTGCGGTAACCCGTCTTGTTCTTGTACTTCACGATCGTGATCTTCGGGCCCTTCGCGGACTTCAGGACCTCTGCCGTCACCTTCACCGTGGCCAGCTTGGACGCGTCCGAGGTCACGGCGTCGCCGTCCACCAGCAGCAGCGGCTTCAGGTCGATGCTCTGGCCGGCCGACGCGGTGACCTTGTCAATGATGAGCGTGTCGCCGACGGAAACCTTCTCCTGACGACCGCCCGCGCGAACAATCGCGTACACGTGTAACTCACTTTCGCTAAAGAGTGCACTCGCTCTGTCTGAACCGGCCAACAGCTACCTCACGGATGAGACGTCGGCTCGGTGGGCGCACCGAGGATCAAGCGTACCGGGCGGCTACTCTCCGACCAAATTCGGCGGTCCGGCCGGTGCCACGACTCGCTTGCGCTTCTTCCGCGGCTTGGCGGCGGCTGCCGTCGGTGCTGCCACGGCCGGGGCGGTCACGTCCGGGACGGCCACGGTTTCGGTCGCGGGTTCGGTCGTGGCCTGCCGGGGCTGCTCGGGCGCGGATTCCGGCTGGGCAGCGGGTGCCTCCGACCTCCTCGCCCGGCCGGTCACCACCGGTGCCGTCTGCCCACCGTCTGCCGCGGGCGAGGCGGCGTCCCTGTCACCGGCGCTCAAGGCCGCGGCGTGGGCCGCGGCGGCGATCTGCGCGGCCGTGGGTCCATCGGACGACTTCGGCGTCTCCGGCTGCTTGGCACCGGACTGCTCGCCGTCCTCGTTCTTGCGACCCTTGCCCTTGCGGCTGCGCGATCCCCCGCTCCCGGTGCTGCTGGGTCCGCCGGACTGCTTCTCCACCGGGTGGTCGTGCACGATGAGCCCACGCCCGCCACAGTGCTCACAGGGTTCGGAGAACACCTCGATGAGGCCGCTGCCGACCCGCTTCCGGGTCATCTGGACGAGCCCGAGCGACGTCACCTCGGCCACCTGGTGCTTGGTGCGGTCGCGGCCCAGGCACTCCAGGAGCCGGCGCACGACCAGGTCACGGTTCGACTCGAGCACCATGTCGATGAAGTCGACCACGATGATGCCGCCGATATCACGCAGCCGCAGCTGACGCACGATCTCCTCGGCGGCCTCGATGTTGTTCTTGGTCACCGTCTCCTCGAGATTGCCGCCGGAGCCGACGAACTTGCCGGTGTTGACGTCGATCACGGTCATCGCCTCGGTCCGGTCGATGATCAGCGAACCACCCGAGGGCAGCCAGACCTTGCGGTCCATCGCCTTGGCGATCTGCTCGTCGATGCGGTGAACGGTGAAGACGTCCTGCGTTCCGGTCCACTTCTCCAGGCGGTCTGCCAGATCGGGCGCGACCGACCCGACATACTCGCTGACGAGGTCCCAGGAGCGGTCACCAGAGATGACCATCTTGGCGAAGTCCTCGTTGAAGACATCGCGGATCACGCGAACGGTCAGGTCCGGCTCGCCGTGCAGCAGCGACGGGGCGGCACCGGACTTCGATTTGCTGTCGGCCTGGATCTTCTCCCAGGCTCCCTGCAGCCGCTCGACGTCGGCGCGCAGGTCCTCCTCACTGGCCCCCTCCGCCGCGGTCCGCACGATGACGCCCGCCTCGGAAGGCACGACCTCCTTGAGAATCTTCTTCAGCCGACTGCGTTCGATGTCGGGCAGCTTCCGCGAGATGCCCGTCATGGAGTGCCCCGGCACATAGACCAGGAAGCGGCCGGGCAGCGAGATCTGAGAGGTCAGCCGCGCGCCCTTGTGCCCGATCGGGTCCTTGGTCACCTGCACCAGGACGGTCTGCCCGGACTTGAGGGCGTTCTCGATGCGCTTGGGCTGACCGTCCATGCCCGCCGCGTCCCAGTTGACCTCACCCGCATAGAGCACCGCGTTGCGGCCACGACCGATGTCGACGAACGCCGCCTCCATGCTGGGCAGGACATTTTGCACCCTGCCCAGGTAGACGTTGCCCGCCATGGATGCCTGCTGGGTGTCTCGAGAGACGTAGTGCTCGACCAGCACGCCGTCCTCGAGGACGCCGATCTGGGTGCGACCCTCGCGCTCGCGCACGACCATGCTGCGCTCGACACTCTCCCTCCGTGCCAGGAACTCGGCCTCGGTGATGACGGTGCGCCGCCGGCCCGCCTCACGGCCCTCACGGCGACGCTGCTTCTTGGCCTCAAGGCGGGTCGACCCCTTGATGGCCGTCACCTCGTCCCGCTCCTTGCGCGGTTCGCGGACCTTGGTCACGGTGCCGGGCGGGTCCTCCCCGTCGGCCGATCCGGATCCGCTGCGTCGACGACGGCGGGTGCGGCGACGACCCCCATCACTCGCGGAGTCGTCGTCCTTGGCGCCGTCGGTGGAGTCCTCCGGGCCGTTGTTGCCCGTGCCGGACCTGCCCTGGTCGGCGGAGGCGCCGCCCTTGGTGGCCTCCTTCTTGCCGCCGGACTTGCCCTTCTGCGTCTTGTCGTTGGCGTCGCGCCGACCGTTGGAGCCGGCGTCGTCCCTGCCCGCGTCCTCGTTCCCGGTGTCGCCCTTGCCGGCGTTGTCCTGCTCGTCCGACCCCGTGCCGTCGCCGTTCTTCGGTCGACGTCCGCGACCACCGCGACGGCGACCTCGAGCGCCGCCCTCGCCGTCCTGGTCGGCGGAGTCGTCGTCCCCTCGCTCGGCACGCGGGGCCGTCTGGTCACGCTCCGGCTCCGGGCTGGGTGCCCGAGTCACCGGGTCAGGCGCCTGGAAAAGGAGGCCGAATGCGGGTGCGGCCTGCGCAGTGGGAGCCTCGCTCGCCACGCCCGCATCCTGCGAGTTGTTCACCGATGAGTCGTTGTCGTCCTGGGGGGCCATGCCCGTCCTTAACTGCCAGGAAGCAGGACGCCCACAACTCAGGGGCCACTGGCCCACACGCCCGCATCCTGCGGTTTGGCCGCCGCGACACCTGTAAAGGTTGCCCGACGGAAGTCGGCTGCTACGTCCGATGCGGCTCGCGCACTGCGCGGCACCAGCACCTGGCGCCGTCGGTCCGGGTCCTGCAGTCGCCGCCATCAGGCGCGCGTGCGGTCGGGACTCGACGGGAGATGGACACGTTGTGGTGTGTGCACCGCCACCATCGAGTATCGCACAGTCGGTCGTCGGGGGCAGCCACCAACGCGTCACCGATCTGCCCCTGCCGACCCAGGACCCCAGCTACGGCGCCTCCTGGGCACCTTTGACGCGTTTCCAGACTCGGCACCATCGGGAATACTGGCGTGCATCCGCTCCCCCGACCGAGGAGGCCCGCCATGACGGTGCCAGAGCCCACCGACGCCCCAGCCCTGCGCTGGGGAATCATCGCTCCGGGTGGAATCGCCCACAAGTTTGCCGAAGCGGTCACCGACCTCACCCGTGGGTCGGTGGTCGCAGTCGGCTCACGCAGCATCGCCCGCGCCCAGGACTTCGCCCGGCTGCACGGCATACCCCGGGTGCACGAGGGGTATGCGGATCTGGTGGCCGACGAGGGGGTCGAGGCCGTGTATGTCGCATCGCCGCACTCGGCGCACCGCGATCACGCCCTGCTGGCGATCAACGCCGGCAAGCATGTGCTCGTCGAGAAGGCGCTCGCACGCAACAGCGGCGAGGTCGAGGAGATCCTGGCCGCCGCGAAGAGCGCGGGCGTCTTCGCGATGGAGGCGATGTGGACCCGGCACCTGCCCCACATCGACTGGCTGCGCGAGCGGGTCGCGGCGGGGGCGATCGGTGAGATCGTCCAGGTGACGGCCGATCACGGCCAGGCACTCGACCTTCCCGCGGACCACCGACTGAAGGATCCCGCACTTGCGGGCGGCGCCATGCTCGACCTCGGCGTCTACCCGGTGTCGTTCATCATCGATCTGCTCGGCGAACCAGCGCAGGTCGCTGCGATCGGCCACCTCACCGAGACCGGCGTGGACGGTCACGTGTCAGTGGTGCTCGGCTACTCCGGCCGGCGGCTGGCCCAGGCCGACACGACGCTCTGGACCAAGACCCCAACGACGGCCGTCGTGTCCGGCACCGAGGGCAGCCTGGAGATCGACGGCGACTTCTACCAGCCGAACGTCGTGCGGCTGCGCCGCGCTGACTCCGAGCGCACCATCGTCGAGGAGTGGGATGGTCACGTGCCCAACGGCTTTCAGTTCGAGGCTGCCGAAGTCGCTCGCTGTGTCGCCGGAGGACGCCAGCAGAGCGAGCGAATGACCTGGGAGTCGTCCCGCGCGGTGATGCGGGTGATGGACGAGGTCCGGCGGCAGGTCGGGGTCGTCTACCCGGGCGAGTGACGCACGCTCAGGTCGCCGGAACCGATCGGAACGAGGTGGATGCCCCGTTCCAGCCCGCAGCCGGCAGGTCGATTCGCACGACCAGCAGTGTGCTGCCCAGCACCTGCACCTGCATCGCGTTGAACGCCCGCAGCGGATGCCACCTCGCCAGCCGCCCTTGCACCCTCGCCGGATCCAGCTCCGGGTGCAACGACGCGATCCCCTCCACCCACCGGAACCGCAGACCGATCCGCATGCGCAGCCGGACGTGCGGATCGCGCTCGATGTTGCGCACGTACCCCGCGCGCATGCCGTGCTCGGCGACCAGCCAGAACGTGCCGCCGATCATGCCCTTACCCACCGGCGTGCGTCGCGGCTTGCCCGAGGTGCGACCGCGAGTCTCAAGCAGCGCGTAGCCCAGCGGCATGACACCCAGATGCAGCAACCACCGCACCGGCGGGTTGACCATCCAACGCTGAACGAACCGAACCGCTGCCGACTTCCATCGTGGCACCGCGAGGGTCACGAGGACGTTCAGCGGCAGCACGGTCATCCAGCACAACGCCGTCGTCCGGCCGCTGAGCCCCACCGCCACCTGCACCCACTGCAAAGCGGCCCACGCAGCCGAGGCGAGAACCAGAGGCAGGATCACCCCCCGTGCATTTCCAATACGATTGTATTTTTTCATACGACTGTATGGTATGCCTCATGGCGCGTGAGTCAACCCCCGCTGACGTCAGTCCGGCGATCCGACTGGCTGAGGCCGTGTGCGCAGTCATTGCCGATCATGGCCTGGAACGCGCCAGTATCCGCGAAGTCGCGAGCGAGGCCGGGGTCTCGATCGGCGCAGTTCAGCACCACTTCCGCACGAAGGACGACATGCTCGTGTTCGTGTTCGAACACATCGTGCGGGCCACCACCGACCGGGTCCGCCAGGTCCCGCTCGGGCAATCCATCGCGCAGAACCTGTCCCTGGTCCTTCGCGAGCTGCTGCCACTTGATGCGACGAGGCAGCGCGAAGCGCGGGTCTATGTCGCCTTCGCCGCTCGAGCTGCAACGTCGCCACGGCTCGCCGCCGTGCAGGCGGAGACGCTGGCACAGATCACCGGCCAGCTGGCAGAGGTCATCGAGCGCGCCGGGTCCCAGGGGAAACCAGTCTCCACTTTCCTGCTGTCCGCCCGAGATGAGGCCGCACTACTGCTCGCCGTCGCCGACGGTCTGATGTTCGACGCGATCACCTGTCCGGACAACCTGGACCCCGGCCGGCTGACGACGCTGCTGGACGCCTACCTCACCCGCCTGCTCGGCGGCTTCTGAGCACGGGTCGACACCCCTAGTCCGTGTAGAGCTTGTCCAGATCGGCCTTGAACTTGTCGATGACCAGCTTGCGCCGCAGCTTGAGGCTCGGCGTGACCTCGCCGTCCTCCACGGTCAGATCGCGCGGCAGGATCACGAACTTCTTGATCTGCTCCCACCGGTTGAGCTGCGCGTTGAGCTCGTCGACGTAGCCCTGCACCATCGTCCGAGCCGCGGGGGACGTCACGACGGTGCGGTAGTCCTTGCCGTCGAGACCGTCCTTGCCCTTGGCCCAATCTGCGACGGCCTCCTCGTCTAGCGTGATCAGCGCCGAGACGAACTTGCGCCCGTCCCCCTCGACGACCAGCTGCGAGGCGTACGGGCACAGCCCCTTGAACATCGACTCGATCTGGCTGGGCGCGACGTACTTGCCGTTGGAGGTCTTGAACAGGTCCTTCTTGCGATCGGTGATCTTCAAGTGCCCGGTCGGCGTCAGCTCACCGATGTCACCCGAGTGGAACCAGCCGTCGACCAGCGACTCGGCGGTCGCCTCGTCCAGGCCGCGGTACCCCATCATGACGCCGGGTCCCTTGATCAAGACCTCGCCGTCCTCGGCGATCTTGACCTCGGTGCCGGGGATCGGCCAGCCAACGGTGCCGATCGCGTTGGCATATGGGCGGTTGACGCATGAGGCCGCGCCGGTCTCGGTCAGGCCGTAGCCCTCCAGCACCGGCATACCCATGGCGTCGAACCACCGAGCCACGTCGTTGTTCAGCGCGGCCGAGCCGGAGATGAAGAACCGAACCCGCCCGCCGAAGCGCTCACGGATCTTGGACAGCACGACCGCATCGCCGACCTTGTGCTTGAGCGCCAGCCCCAAGCCGGCCTTGCCGCCGGCAGAACGCTGCTCGGCGACCTGCTTGCCGTTGGCCGAGGCCCAGGTGAAGAGCTTCGCCTTCGCGCCGCCCTCGTCCTCCATCATGGTCGTGATCCTGCCGTAGACCTTCTCGAAGATGCGCGGTGCGGCGCCCATCCAGGTTGGTCGAATGATCGGCAGGTTGTCGATGATCTTGTCGACCCGGCCGTCGATGGCCGTGGGGAAGCCGACCTGCAGCGGCAGCGTCAGCAAGATCTTGCCGAAGACGTGCGCGAGCGGCAGCCAGAGATACTGCAGGTCGTCGGCGTTCAACAGCTTGACCGAGTCCACCGCGGCTGCCTCGTAGGTCCACGTGTCGTGCGAGAGCAGCACGCCCTTCGGCCGACCGGTGGTGCCCGAGGTGTAGATGAGGGTGGCAAGACGCCTCGGCGTGATCTCGGCGACCCGCTCCTCGATCACGTCGGCGTGCTCCTTCAGGTAGGACGCTCCCAACGCCTCCAGCTCGTCCAGCGTGATGACCCAGTCACCGTCGCCGGTGCCGTCGAAGGTCACGACCTTCATCACGTCCGCGACCCGGTCTCGGCCGCCCCGCAGCTTGTCGAGCTGCCCGTCGTCCTCCGCGAAGACGACGCGGCTGCCGGAGTCCGCCACGATGTACAGGGTGTCGTCGACGGTCGTCGTGGGGTAGATCGTCGTGGTCGCGGCGCCGGCGAGCATGACCCCCAGATCTGCCACCGCCCACTCCAGGCGGGTCGCCGACGCGATCGCGACCCGTTCCTCGGGCGCAACCCCCAGCGAGACCAGCCCGGCGGCAATGTTGCGCGCCTGGACATCGACCTGCTTCCAGGTCAGCGACTTCCACGTGCCGTCGCTCGGGTAACGGTAGGCCTCCGCATACGGCGTCTTGCCGACGCGATCGATGAACAGATGGGCGACCGACCGCGCCCGACGCTCGATCACCGCAGTGTCCGGCTTCTCATCCGCGACCGTCATCACCATGGTTTCTCCCAATTCTCGTTCAGCATCGCCGGCTACCGGCAGTGTGTCGCACAGGCTACTGAGTGGGCACGCTCGCCGTCGCCGGGCCCTGGCCTGCCACCATACGCGTCAGTAACCCGAATTGAGGGGCAGGAAGTCAAACGACGTGGTCGGCTCGTTTCAGGCGGTGCCACGCAGGATCTGGCGGGCCTGGTCGACATCGGCACCGATCTGCGTGACCAGCGCGTCGATCGACTCGAAGCGGGTGTTCCCCCGCAGCCGCTGCACCAGCTGCACATGAACAGCCTCACCGTAGAGGTCCAGGTCGTCACGGTCGATCACATGCGCCTCGACCGTGCGTTGCAGGACATCGTCGAAGGTCGGGTTGGTCCCAACGGAGATGGCTGCCGGCATCCGGTGGTCGGGGTCATCCGCCGACTTGTCGTCCCGCACCAGCCAGCCCGCATACACGCCGTCCGCGGGAACCATCCCGGACACCTCCTCGCAGAGGTTCGCGGTGGGAAAGCCCAGCTCATGCCCACGCCGCAAGCCCCGAACGACGATGCCGCCCACCTCGTGCGGGCGGCCGAGCACGGCCGCAGCACCCTCCACATCACCCGCCGCCAGCCGTTCACGGACCTGAGTCGAGGAGTAGCGGTGCCCGGTGCCGACATCGGCGAGCACCTGCACCTCGAACCCAGAGGCCCTGCTGAGCTGTCGCAGCGTGTCCACGTTGCCAGAGTTCTTGACGCCGAACCTGGTGTCCCGGCCCACCACGATGTGGCGCGCATGCAGGCCGCGCACGAAGACTTCCCGCACGAACTCCTCCGGAGTCATCGCGGCAAGCTCACGGGTGAAGGGCAGAACCAGTGCGACATCCAGCCCAATGTCTGCCATCCGGTCCAGCTTCTCCGGCAGGGACTCGATCAGCGACGGAGCCTTGTCGGGGTAGAGCACGGCGAGCGGGTGCGGGTCGAACGTCACGGCCGCACTGCGCAGACCGGTCTCACGGGCCCGACCCACAACGGAGGCCAGCAGCGCGGCATGCCCGCGGTGCACCCCATCGAAGTTGCCGATGGTGACAACACTGGGGCCGAAGTCGTCCGGCACCTGGGAGACATCAGTGAGGCGAAGCACGGCCGCAACTCTAGTTCCCCCGCAAGCGGGAGGTGCCCCCACCCACGAAGTCCTCGCTCCGCTCGGCCCGTCAGGGACGCTCCGGGAAGACAACGCGCGATCGGGCCTCGTGCTCCCCCTCGTCCAGGATGGCGATCAGCTCGCCGTCTTCGCTCAGTGCGGCCACCGGCTCCGGCGATGCGCCCGCGGGCGCGAGGCGCTTGCCATGTCGCAGATCCACGGCCTCCTGCTCGCTCACTACCCGCACGGCCAGCTGCCGCCCGGCGGCCGCACCCATCGGGAGCACCGGAAGCTCCTCGAGCTCAAGAGCACACAGCTCCTCCAGTGGGCGTGCCGCGTCGAGCGTGAAGGTCCCCACCCGGGTGCGGCGCAGGGCGGTCAGGTGCCCGCCGACACCGAGCGCGGCACCGAGATCCCGGGCAAGCGCCCGCACGTAAGTGCCCGACGAGACCTCAACCTCAACCTCAAGGTCACTCACGCCGTCGTGATCTCGTCGAGCGACCACCTGAAATCTCTCAACCCGCACCGCACGTGCAGGCAGCGTGACGTCCTCGCCGCCTCTGACGCGCGCATAGGATCGCTTGCCCCCGATCTTGATCGCGCTGACGCTGCTCGGCACCTGCTGGACGTCGCCGGTCAGACGGCCCACCTCGCCCAGGATCGCATCGTCCCGCAGGTCGCTCACGTCATACTCCCCGGTGATCTCGCCCTCGGCGTCATCGGTCACCGTCGACTGGCCCAGGCGGATGGTGGCGGTGTATGCCTTGTCGCACCCCACCAGGTAGGTCAGCAGCTTGGTCGCACGGCCGATGCCGAGGACAAGCACCCCGGTGGCCATGGGATCCAGCGTGCCGGCATGACCGACTCGCCGGGTGTGCGCAAGCCGCCGGGCGCGGCCGACGACGTCGTGGCTGGTCCAACCCGCCGGCTTATCGACGATCAGCAGGCCGTCCCGCACGGAGTCAGGGCTTCTTGTAGGGATCTTCGTCACCCGCGTAGCCGGCACTGCCGGCCGATCGGGCCAGCTCCGCATCACGCTCCCGGGCGACCTTCAGCGCCTCTTCGATCTGCGCGGCTCCCTCCGGGATGGCGTCGCGGATGAACTCCAGCGAGGGCGTCAGCCGGATGCCGAGGCCCTGGCCCACATGGGAGCGGATCCGCCCACGGGCGTCCCAGAGGGCAGCCGTGGTGTCCTCCTGCTCCTTGTCGCTGCCGAATACGGTGTAGAAGACCGACGCGTGCTGCAGGTCACCGGTCACCCGGACGTCGGTGACGGTGATGAATCCGAGGCGCTCGTCCTTGATCCGGTGTTCGAGGTACTGGGCGACAAGTGCCTTGATGCGCTCGGCGATCTTGCGTGCGCGTGCCGGGTCAGCCATGTCTGCACGTCCTTCCCGCTGGTGGCGTTGGTGGATGATGGCCGGACCCTCCGCGACGGTCGGCCCGACCTGCCGACAAGTCTATGCGGCCGATCAGGTGTCGGCCGCACGCCCTGCGCGCAGCTGCGCCACTCGTTCGCGGGTGCCACAGGTGCGTGAACAGTACCGACGCGGAGCGCCCCGCATACTGCGCACGAAAGCCCGACGACACGACGGCGAACCGCATGGAGCAAGTGGCGGCGCCTGGCTCTCGGTGAGCAGCACTGCGAGCGCCATCGCGGTGGAGGACATGAACCACGTCACCCACGCCCCGTCGTCGTCCTCGTCGATGTGCAGGTGCCATGGGGACCCGCCGTGCGAAGTGACCCGTGGTGTCCCACCGTAGGCCCGAAGCACGTCGTTCAGCGCAGCCGCTGCCGCCGACGCGTCGGCGGCCTCGACGATCGGACGCAGCTGGTCGGATGCGGCGCGCAGCCCCTCGACCTGCGGGCCAGTCAGATCGTCGACGCCATCCTCGCCATAGCGCCGCAAGACCTCTCGCACCGCCGCGAGCTGATCCTGCTCGGCACGGTCGAGCGCGGCCATCACGTCCACCGCGCGGACCGCTACGTCGCGGGGGCTGCCACGAAACTCCGACTCCATCTGACGACTATCATGTAACATGTATTGAATGTCAAGGCGTTACAGGGCCGCAGTCTACCTCGGCGGAAGCACCGCGGCACGCACGGCCGACGCGATGTCTTCGACGGCCCTGCTCCTGCTCGCCATGACGACGAGCCTGCCCGGTTCCGTCCCGCCGCTCCTGGTCGCCGCTCTGACCGCGTCCGCCGCGCTCGGGGGCCCGTTGCTCGGCGCGCTCCTCGATCGAGCGGGACGACCCGGCCGGTTTCTCGCCGGGTGCCTGCTGCTGTATGCCGCCGGCATGGCTGTGCTCACGGCCGTCATTGGGACAGCCGCACCGATCGCTCTCGCGGCAATCGCGTTCGGATCCGGACTCGCCGGTCCGGCCATCGCCGGCGGCTGGACCTCCCAGCTGGACCTCATCGTCCCCGCCACGCGCCTGCGGCACCTCCAGGCACTCGACGCGACGACGTACAGCGTGGCGGGACTGCTCGGGCCGGCCGCTGCGGGTCTGCTCGCCGAGACACTCGGGCCCACCGCCGGAATGGCGGCGGTCGCCGCGCTCCTGACGGCCGCCGCGAGCACGGCGATCCGGCTCCCCCACCGCGGCACACCGACACGACCGGCGGCGGCCGGTGACATCGTCCGGGACATCCGGTCAGGCCTCCAGGTCATCCGACGCACCGCGACCCTGCGCCGCGCAACGGCCTCATCCTGCCTGTCGTTTCGTCGGCATCGGCATGTTCGACGTGCTTGCTCCGCGGATCGGCATCGCCGAGCTGGGCGGATCTGGACACGGAGCCATGCTGCTGTCGGTCACGGCAGCCACCGCCGGGCTGACAACGCTGGCTCTCTCGCGATGGCCGACGAGCGTCGCACCGGACGGGCTGCTCGCCCTCAGCATGATGATCACGACGGCCGGATTCGCCGTCACCGCGGCGCCCAGCGCGGTCACGGTCGTGACTGGTGCGGCCATCATCGGCATCGGCGACGGCCCAGCACTGGTGCAGCTCATGGGAATTCGATATCGAGACACACCGTCGAGGCTGAGCTCGCAGATCTTCACGACGGGTGCAAGCCTCAAGATCAGCGCCGCCAGCATCGGGGCCGCGCTCGCCGGCGTCCTTGTCGGCCGTCCGCTCTACGAGCTGCTGCTGCTGGGCGGTGCCACTCAGCTGGGCGCTGCCGCACTGCTCGTGCGTTCCATGGCCTCGGCGCCGGTGCCCGCGACGACGTGAGGTGCCGGCTCAGGCCTTGCGCGCCACGATCAGATCTCGATCGATCGACGCATCGACGCGATGCCGAAGGTCGTCATATCCCGGCCCCTGCACGCATTCCAACCCGTTGGCACGCAACAGGTCCGCCAGCTCGTCCTGCGGCGCGACGTGCCGGTTGTACGACAGTCCCACGGCTCCGCCCGCGCGCAGGATCCGCGTCCAGCCCGGCAAGGCCGTCGCCAACAGCTCCAGGGGTCGTCGGGACAGCCGATCGCCATGCGAGCCGTGCTGCACCCCATAGGGCGTGTCCGTCACGATCAGGTCGACGCTCGCCGACTTCAGCAGCCCGTCCAACGCCGTGGTGTCCGTGCTGAGGTAGGTCACCTGCTGCAGGTCACCGGTCTTGAACGCGTCCTTCGTCGCAGCCGCCTGCAGCTCCAGCCGGCGCCCTCGGTTCTCACCCGAGATGCGTAGCGCGCCCTCGCTCACCGTGTGCTTGAGTCGATGCTGGCGCAGCCACGTCTTGATGAACGCACCGTAGGCCTCATAGTCCTGGCGATCCAGGTCCACCCCGATGACGTCATAACCGCAGCTCATGGCGAGGTTCAGCGTGGTGCCGCGACCGCACATCGGGTCAAGCACCACCAGGCCCCCGTCCAGCCACCGCTCCGGGCGCCGGGCGGCCGCCGCCGTCACGTTCAGCACCAGTCGGGTCCACTGCTCGTTGGTCTTGCCGCGATACTTCTGGATCGTCAGCAGGTCGCTCGGATACCGCTCCATCCGCGCAAGCGGGACCGGTCGCAGCAGTTCACCCTCGCGCTGGAAGATCGCATGCGTCGCCGACAGGTTCGACAGGGCCCGTAGGCCGCGCCCCTGGGTGTCCTCGAGCACCTGCACCTGGACGTAGTCCACCCCCGCAAGCACCGTGCGCAGGACCGACACGTCGGGTCCGGCGAGCGCCGACGCCACCACGCGTGCCTCGGCCTCGACCAGCAGGGGTGCGGCATCGGCATACACCCGGTTGGCGGACGGCGCGACCAGCACCAGGTATTCAGGCATGCCCGCCAAGGTATCCGACCCACCCCACCGCACCCCACGAAGTCCTCACTCGTACCTCGCTCGGTACTTCGCGGGGGCCCCGGCGCCGAGTGGAGCACAAACACGTCGAGTGGAGTAGAAATGTCTACTCCACTCGACGGTTAACTACTCCGCTCGACGGTCAGCTCGTCAGTCGCGCGGCTTCTCCCGCATCTCATAGGTCGCGATGAGGTCGCCAACCTGCAGGTCGTTGTACGACCCGAGGTTGATACCGCACTCGAAACCGTCACGGACCTCGGTGACGTCGTCCTTGAAGCGCCGCAGACCGGCCACCTCGACGCCCTCGGAGACAACGACCCCGTCACGGGTGATCCGCGCCTTGGTGCCACGCTTGATCTCACCCGATCGCACGAGCGAACCGGCGATGTTGCCGAACTTGGAGGACCGGAAGATCTCACGGATCTCGGCGGTACCCAGCTCGACCTCTTCGAACTCCGGCTTGAGCATGCCCTTCAGGGCAGCCTCGAGCTCCTCGATGGCCTGGTAGATCACCGAGTAGTAGCGGATCTCCACGCCTTCCTTGTCGGCGTACTCCGCGTTCTGACCCTCGGCTCGCACGTTGAAGCCGATGATCACCGCGTCGGAGGCGACGGCAAGGTTGATGTTGTTCATCGTGATCGACCCGACACCGCGGTCGATGATCCGCAGATCGACCTCGTCGCCGACGTCGATCTGCATCAACGCGTCCTCGAGCGCTTCGACCGAACCGGAGACATCGCCCTTGAGGATCAGGTTCAGTGTCTCGACCTTGCCTGCGGCAAGGGCCTCGTTGAGGTCCTCCAGGCTGATGCGCTTGCGCGCCTTGGCCAGCGAGGCCTGCCGCTCGGCAGCCTCACGCTTCTCGGCAATCTGGCGCGCCGTGCGGTCGTCCGGCGCCACGATGAACGTGTCACCGGCACGCGGCACGGAGGCAAGCCCCATGACCAGCACCGGACGGGACGGGCCCGCCTCGTCGACATGGTTGCCGTGCTCGTCGAGCAGCGCGCGCACTCGGCCGTGTGCCTGACCGGCGACGATGGCGTCGCCGACCTTCAGCGTGCCACTCTGCACCAGCACCGTGGCCACTGCGCCTCGGCCGCGGTCCAGGTTGGCCTCGATGGCCACGCCTCGGGCGTCCTTGTCCGGGTTGGCGCGCAGGTCCAGCGACGCATCTGCCGTCAACAGCACGGCCTCGAGCAGACCCTCGATGTTGTCACCCTGCTTCGCAGAGACGTTGACGAACATCGTGTCGCCGCCGTACTCCTCGGCAATCAGGTTGTATTCGGTGAGCTGCTGGCGCACCTTGTCCGGGTTGGCGCCCTCGACATCGATCTTGTTGACCGCCACCACGATCGGCACGTCCGCCGCCTGGGCATGGTTCAACGCCTCAATGGTCTGCGGCATGACACCGTCGTCGGCCGCGACGACCAGGATCGCGATGTCGGTCACCTTCGCACCACGGGCACGCATTGCGGTGAACGCCTCGTGACCAGGGGTGTCGATGAAGGTGATCGCGCGCTCGTTGCCCTCGTGCTCGGTGTGCACCTGGTACGCGCCGATGTGCTGGGTGATTCCACCGGCCTCGCCCTCGGCGACCTCGGCGTGCCGGATCGCATCCAGCAGTCGGGTCTTACCGTGGTCGACGTGACCCATGACGGTCACCACCGGCGGACGCGGAGCAAGATCATCGTCGCCCTCGGCCTCGGCCTCGGCCTCGAGGTCGATGTTGAAGGCGTTGAAGAGCTCCTTCTCCTCCTCCTCCGGCGAGACCACCTGCACGTTGTAGCCCAGCTCGGCACCCAGCAGCGCAAAGGTGTCCTCGTCGAGCGACTGGGTCGCGGTGGCCATCTCACCGAGGTGGAACAACACCGTGACCAGGCTTGCCGGATTCGCGTCGATGCGGTCGGCGAAGTCGCTCAGCGACGCACCACGCCGCACCCGCACGACGGTCTTGCCGTCACCACGGGGCACCGTGACGCCACCGATGCTCGGCGCCTGCATCTGCTCGAACTCCTGGCGCTTCGCGCGCTTGCTCTTACGCCCGCGCACCTTGCCGCCACCGCGGCCGAAGGCACCCTGGGTGCCACCGCGTCCGGGTCCGCGGCCACGGAACCCGCCGCCGCCACTGCGGCCGGCGAAACCGCCACCGCCGGCGCCGGCGGTGCCACCGGGACCACCGCGGCCACCACCACCGCGACCGGGCCGCTGTCCCGGACGAACGGCGGCGCGATCGGGCATCATGCCCGGGTTCGGACGTGCTGTCCCGGGACGTGGCGCACCGGCACCGGCACCGGCGGCGCTGCCGGCACCAGGACGTGGTGCGGGCGGACGGGGACCGCCGGCACCCTCGCCGCGCCCACGGGCGCTGGCGGGACGGGGCATGCCCTGACTCGTCGCGAACGGGTTGTTGCCCGGACGCGGAGCCGGCTTGCCGGAGCGCATGCCCTGGCTTGACGAGTACGGGTTGTTGCCCGGACGCGGGGCGCCCGGACGGGGCCCACCCGAGCGACCGCCGCCACTCTCCCGGGCGGCCGGTGCCTTCGGCGCCGGTGCCCCGGGCTTGGGCGGACGGGCCGCGCCGGCACTTGCCGGTGGGGAGACCTCGGCGGCAGGTGACTCCTGCTGCACGGGCTCGGGCGCCTGGGGTGCCTTCGGCGCCGGCGCCGCGGGCGTCGCACTGGGCCCGGCCACCGAGGTGACCTCTGGCACCACCGACGTGGCCTCTGGGGCCGCGGGAGTGACCTCGGGCGCCACCGCTGCGGGCGGTGCCGCCGGTCCCGCGGCCGGCTTCGCCGCGCCCGGCTTGGGCGCCGGCTTCGCCGCGCCCGGCTTGCCAGGCGTTGCCGGCTTCTTCGCGCCGGCGTCCGCACCGCTGGCGGCCTTGGTCGCCGGCGGCGGGTTTTCCTTGATCTTGCGTACGACCGGAGCCTCTATCGTCGAACTCGCCGTCTTGACGAACTCGCCTTGTTCCTTGAGGTACGAAAGAAGTTGTTTGCTCTCAATTCCGAGCTCTTTTGCGAGCTCGTGAACCCGGACCTTTGCCACGCTTCTCCTCATCGAGTGGTGACGGCCCGGGCAGCCCGGACATATCCGGGTGGCATGGACCGCCAGTTACTGGGGGGTGCTCATCGCTGAGTACTCATCGGGTGCTCATCAGCGTCAAACCCGCTTTCGGTCATGTCGAAACCGCATCCTGGTGATCCGGCCTGTGCATTCAGCTGCTGCGTGAACCATGCCTCGAGCCGGGTGACGTCCACCGACGAGGTGAGACGCAGCGCCCGCCCAAAGGCTCGACGTTGAATGGCCTTCTGGAGGCATCCTGTCGATTGGTGAAGCCAGGCCCCTCGGCCCGGCAGTCGGCCCCGCACATCCGGCACCACCACGGACGCGGACGAATCCACATCGTCAGTGTCACCAGTGAGCAGAGCCACCCGCAACAGCATAAACCGGTCGTCGCGAACCTTGCAGCCCACGCACGTACGACCGTTCATCCTCATCCTATCGTAGTCTTTACTGCTCCTGCGCCGGATGCCCGCCCGCGGCGGGAGTGTCCGGGCGGATGTCGATCCGCCAGCCGGTCAGCTTCGCGGCCAGACGCGCGTTCTGCCCCTCCTTGCCGATCGCGAGGCTCAGCTGGAAGTCCGGGACCACGACCCGGGCCGATCGGGTCGCCGCATCGACGATCTCCACGGACTGCACCCGTGAGGGCGACAGCGCCGCCGACACGAACTGCGCCGGGTCCTCCGAGTAGTCGACGATGTCGATCTTCTCCCCCTGCAGCTCGGCCATCACCGCGCGCACGCGGGACCCCATCGGACCGATGCACGCACCCTTGGCGTTGACACCGGGAACCTTGCTGTGCACGGCGATCTTGGTCCGGTGACCGGCCTCGCGTGCCAGTGCGGCGATCTGGACGGTGCCGTCCGCGATCTCCGGTGCCTCCAGCGCGAAGAGCTTGCGCACCAGGTTCGGGTGGGTGCGCGACAGCCCGATCTGCGGGCCCCTGGGGCCGCGCTTGACGCTGACGACGTAGCAGCGCAGCCGCTCACCGTGTCCGTAGCGCTCACCCGGCACCTGCTCGGCAACCGGAAGCGAGCCCTCAATGGTCCCGAAGTCGACGCGCACGACCCGCGGGTCACTGGACTGCTGGATGACGCCGGCGATGATGTCGCCCTCGCGCCCGCGGAAGTCGCCAAGCACGGCCTCGTCCTCGACATCGCGCATCCGCTGCACAATGACCTGGCGCGCGGTGGCAGCGGCGACCCGACCGAAGTCGGTTGGGGTGTCATCGAACTCCGGCCCCGGATCCTCACGGTTGCCCTCGCCGTCGACCTGCCCGTCCTCGCGCCCCCAGACAATGACATGCCCCGACTTGCGGTCGAGCTCGACCCGCGCGTGCCGGTAGGCACCTTCCTGCCGGTGGTAGGCAGTCAACAGCGCCTGCTCGATCGCCGGGATGATCACATCCATCGGGATGTCCCGCTCACGCTCCAGCGCACGCAGCGCCGCCATATCGAGGTCCATCAGTCGTCCTCTCCGTCTTCATCTGCGTGGTCGACGGCCTGGTCGGGCCGGTTGAACTCCACCTGGACCTGGGTTCGTGCGCACTCGGCATACGTCAGCTCTCGCCGGCTGGTGCGCCCCTTGTCACCCGTCACCTCCAGGCGTATGCCGTGAGCGTCGGCCTCGACGATGCGTCCGGCCAGCTGTTCACCGGAGTCCGTCGTCACGTCCACGAGTCGCCCCACGTTGCGGCGAAAGTGTCTCGGCTCGGTCAGCGGCCGGTCCGTGCCAGGCGAGCTGACCTCCAGCACGTAGGCCTGCTCGCCCATCGCGTCCGAGCTGTCCAGCCGGTCGCTGATCAGCCGGGTGGCGTCGGCGACCTGGTCCAGGTCGAGCGGGGCCACTTGACTGGTCGTATCGGTGTCATCGAGGCCTCGCAGGTCACGGTCCACCAGCACGCGCACCAGGCGGCGCTTGCCCGCAGGCATGACGGTGACGTCCTCGACGACCAGGTCGAGGGATGCGACGGCAGAGGTGAGGTCCTCGAGAATCCGGCCCGCGCGGGCGTTTGAACTGGCGCTCATCGGTCGGCTCCTGCTGTTCTCGAGTGGGAACGCTCACTCTAACCCGCGGAGACCTCCCGGTCGAAGTGAAGCGCCTGCGCCAACCGGCCCCCCGACGCTCAGGCCGACGAAGGTGACCACGAAGACTCGCGTGCAACCGGCACAGCGCCAGGCGCCGCGCGGCTCAGGCTCGGGTCGCAGGTCGTCCTCCCCGCAGTAGGGGCACGCGTTGACCGCCACGCGCCCGGAGGCCGGGTCATAGGTCACCGCAGCAGCTCCTCGTCGGCACGCTGCGCCCACTGAGCGAATCGCTCGCCGTCATCGCGGTGCTCGAGATACCGGAGCACCACACGCTCGATGTAGTCACCGAGCTCGGTCGACGTGACCTTGAGCGCGCGGACCTTGCGACCGAAGCCGGCGTCGGCGCCGAGCCCGCCACCCAGCTGCACCTGGAATCCTTCGACCTGCTGCCCGTCCCGCAGGACGATCTGCCCCTTCAGGCCGATGTCCGCGGTCTGCACTCGCGCGCACGAGTTCGGACATCCGTTGAGGTGCACCGAGATCGGGCGGTCCAGCTCGAGGTGCGCGAGGCGCTGCTCGAGCTCCTCGACAAGATCGTTGGCCCGCTGCTTGGTCTCGACGATCGCCAGCTTGCAGAACTCCAGGCCGGTGCACGCCATGACGGACCGCCGCCACGGCGAGGGCTCGGCATACAGGCCGACCTCCGCCATGCGCCCGACCAGCGCATCCACGCGGTCCTCGTCGACGTCGAAGACGAGGAGCTTCTGGTAGGGCGTGAAGCTGAGCCGGTTCGACCCGGCCGCCTCGATCGCGTCGGCGACCTGGGCCAGGATCTCACCGGAGACCCGGCCGGCGATGGTGGAGAACCCCACATACTTGCGTCCGTCGTGCTGGTTGTGCACGCCCACGTGGTCCACCACCCGGTCCGGAACGGGCGCCGCCGGGCCGTCGGGAAGCGGGTACTTGAGGTATTCGGTCTCGAGCACCTCGCGGAACTTCTCGGCGCCCCAGTCGTCGACCAGGAACTTCATCCGCGCGCGGTTGCGCAGCCGCCGATAGCCGTAGTCCCGGAAGAGCGACGTGACGCCGAACCACACCTCCGGCAGCTGGTCCAGCTCGACAAAGGCACCCAGCCGCACGGCCAGTCGCGGGGCGACGGACAGCCCGCCACCCACAAGCAGGTCGAAGCCCGGGCCGAGGTCGGGGTGCTCGACCCCGACGAAGGAGACATCGTTGATCTCGGGCGCACAGTCGGGAAGCCAGGCGATCGAGGTCTTGAACTTGCGCGGCAGGTTCGACAGCGTCGGGTCCCCGATGTATCGATCCCGGATCGCCTCGACGGCCCCCGTCACGTCGAGCACCTCGTCGGCGGAGATCCCGGCCACGGGAGATCCCATCACGACGCGCGGGCAGTCACCGCACGCCTCGGTGGTGCGCAGCCCGACCGCCTCCAGCCGTCGCCAGATCTCCGGGACATCCTCGATCCGCACCCAGTGGTACTGCAGGTTGGCCCGGTCGGTGATGTCGGCGGTGCCGCGCGCGAACTCCTGCGCGATACCGGCGAGCACCCGGATCTGCTCCGTGGTGAGCTTTCCGCCATCGATCCGCACGCGCATCATGAAGAACTCGTCATCCAGCTCCTCCGGTGGGATCGTCGCAGTACGGCCGCCGGGAATGCCCCGGCGACGCTGCGTGTAGAGCCCCCACCACCGCATACGGCCGCGCAGGTCGCTCGGGTCGATCGACGCATAACCCTGCTTGGCGTAGATGTCCTCGATCCGCGCCCGGACATTCAGACCGTCGTCGTCACGCTTCATCCGTTCGTTGTCGTTGAGCGGCTCATGCTGGCCCAGGGCCCACTGACCTTCGATGCGAGGAGTCACGCCTCATAACGTTTCATTCTGTTTTCCAAAACGTCAACTGATACATGCGCTGTCTCACGGGTCGAGATCCGTCGACCGCGCTTCAGTCCTGATCTCGACATGACATGATTCCGCCCATGCCGCAGGGGACCTCGGGCGCGCACAGTCGCCGAGCCGTGCTGGCGAGCTGCGCGCTGCTGACCGCCGGAGTGCTGGCGGGTTGCGATGTGCGCCTCCAACGTGGTGCACCTCACATCCCGGGCGTGCCGACCCAGAGCCCGCCGGCCGACGCCGCGACGCTCCGCGCGATGCTGCTGCGTCTGCGCGGGCTGGCCGCGAGGGCCGAGGGCGTCGGACATGTGGGCGGCGCGACGTCGTCTGCCGGACACAGCAGCGCCGCAAAGCCATCGGCCCGGGCTTCCGACGCCGTCGCGACGCACGCCCTCTGGGCCGCTCGGTTGGCCACGATTCATCACCAGCAGGCCACCCGACTGGCGGCCGTCATCGCGACGGAGGGCATCAGTGCACCGCCGAGCGCACCCGTCGCGGCCACCGGCACGCTGCGGCAGCTGCGCGACCTCGAGGTTGGTGGAGTGGGGCCGCGTGCACTCGACGGCGTGGCGGGGGTGGCCCCGGAGAACGTGCCGATGCTGTGCTCGATTGCAGCCACCCAGGGCGCCGGTGCGCGGATGCTCGGGGCCGCCGTGAGCTGGCCGAGCGTCGCGACCCCGGGGCCGGCCGCCCTCGCACTGCTGAGCGATGTGCGCGGCTGCGTGTATGCGCTCGAGGTCATCGCCGGCCGAACGCCGCTCAAACAGCGCACCCTGATCGCCGCAACCCTCACCACGATGTATGCCGCCCGCTCTCGCCTCGTCCTGGCGGCGGGCTCCTCCGCGCCGCCGGCGCCGGTCGAGTATCGGCTGCCGGTGCCGGTCACCGACGCCGCGGCTGCCCGCCGCCTGGCCCAGGTCATGCTCGGGCGGGTGGTTGCCACCTGCGCCAGCCAGTCGCCGTCCACGGCCGGACGCGTCTCGCAGGTCGGCGCGGTCGTGCGCCTGTGGTCGGAGGCGACGGCGGCGTCCTGGCAGTGGGGAGTCAAGCCGGTCCCCTTCCCCGGCCTACGGGAGTGAGCCCTGCAGACCTCGACGGCCTCCGCCTGCCGAGGGGTATTCAGGAGGTCATCGAGGGCCGCCCGCCGGCCCTTTGGATAAGCGGTAGCCAGTGGCTCGTCGACCTGCCGCGGCTGCTCACCGAGTGCGCGGACCGATGGGACCTGCGATTCGTCGAGCCCTCCGCACGCGGGACAGGACCCCAGCTCTGGCATGGTGGCGCCGCAGTCATTGTCGCGTGCAGGCAAGGCCGGCGACCGGTGGCGCTGAAGGTGACCTGGCCGCATCCGCAAGCGCGCCACGAGCACCTTGCCCTGCGCCACTGGGCCGGCCACGGGGCGGTCAACCTACTGGCGGCCGACCCCTCCCGGTGGGCCCTCCTGCTCGAGCGACTCGACGGCGACCGGTCGCTCGAGGCAGCTCCCCTGCTCGAGGCGTGGGAGGTGATCGGCGGTCTGCGCGCCGACGTGGTCGCCGGCACCGCTCATCTCGACGAGGACCGGGTGCGCGCCTGGTCCCTCGTTCGCGCGGTGCGCCGTGCGCTCGACGAGGCCGACACCGCGGATCCCGATCTGGCGGTCGTGTCCCGCCTGATCACCATCGCTAAGGCGATGACGCAGTAGGCGGCTCGCGACTCGGTGGAGTCAGGAGTGCGCCTTGAGCACCTTCGGGAAGCTGCCCGGCTGACTCAGCAGCGAGCTGTAGTCCTGCGAGTTCTGGTCCAGCTGCTTGCCGTTGATGAAGACCGACGGAGTGCTGTTGACGCCGTTCTTCCCGGATCGGGTCTCGGTGGCCTGCACATACTTCGCGTACTTGTTGGCGTCGACACAGCTGTCGAACGTCTTGAGTGCGCTACCGGTGATGCCGGCCTGCCGGCCGAACTTCTTCACATCGGCAACCGTGTAGCCGGCGCCCTCCTGCGCAGGCTGCCCGGCGTAGTTCGCCTTGTGATACTCCGGGAACTTGCCCGCATCCGCCGCGCAGTAGCCGGCGTTCGCCGCGAGCGCGGAGGCCGTGTTGTGCTCATTCTGGTCGAGGAACGTCATCATGTGGTAGACGAGCTTGATCTGCCCGCTCTTGCCCATCGCGTAGATGTCGGAGCCATTCGCCTTCTCCAGCTCATTGCAGATGGGGCATTGGAAGTCCTCGTAGAGATCGACCGTCGGCACTCCCTTCTTCGCCACCCCCGGATACGCGACGATGCCGTTCCCGTCGGCGATCGCGCCCTTCGGCAGCGCAGTGCCCTTGGTGGAGTCACTACCGCCGGTCTGGCTGACAATGAGTGCCGCGAATCCGCCAAGAACCAGGACCACCACCACGATTGCGGCGATGATCGCCTTCGATGGGCCCTCCTTGGGCTTCAGGGCGTCGAGCTTCTCCTTGGGATCCGGTCTGGGCATGGCTCAGACCCTACCCGAGCAGGTTCAGGAAGTATTCAGCCCCACAGGCGGCCGTCCAGGCCGGCCCGGGTGCGTGGCAGCACGGCGAGCCAGATCGCACAGATGAGCAGACCGGTGTCGCGCAGCAGGTCGATCGGATAGTGCGTCGTGACCGTGGCTCCCCCACCGCCGAAACAGCCACACTCGATGCTGATCCCCCGCGCCCACACGGAGGCGATGCCGATGATGAAGGCGAGCATGAGCAGGCCGCCGAGCACCGCGGTGAACCTGGTCAGCAGGCCGATGATCAGCAGCACCCCGAGGACGATCTCGAGAAACGGCATGAACGTGCCCCAGAGGTTGGCCAGGTCGTACGGCAGGATCTGGAAGGCCCGCGTCGCGCGCTTCGTCTGCTCCAGGTTGCTGCCCTTGTCGACCCCGGCCACCAGATAGGTGACTCCGAGCACCAGCCTGGCCAGCAGGCCTACCCACGGCCGCCAGTCACGGGTCTGGACGTCATGCACGCTCACGCTGCCTACCTCGCTGCTCATCCGGTCAGGAACCCTCACGCTACCTGTGCGGCCCTCAAGGGTTCGCGGGTTAGTCTGACCTCGGAAATGACCAGACGAGAGGTGGCTCACCCGTGAGCGATAAGTCCCAGCCACGTTCCGGCAAGCAGCGGCTCGCCGTGGTGCAGGCCGAGCAGGCCCGCGCGGCGCGACAGAAGAAGCTGCTTGCCGTCCTGTCGGGGTTCGTGGTGGTCGTCCTGATTGCCGTCGGCGTTGCGTGGGCCGTGTCCAGCCAGAGCAAGAGCAGTCAGGACAAGAAGGCACTGGCGCAGGCGAAGTCGAATGCCTTCATCTCCACGGTCACGAGCATCCCGGCCGCCTCGTTCGACGCTGTGGGTGCCGGTGGAGCCAACGGCACCCCTCA
This sequence comes from Leekyejoonella antrihumi, assembly GCF_007845645.1. GTDB lineage: Bacteria > Actinomycetota > Actinomycetes > Actinomycetales > Dermatophilaceae > Leekyejoonella > Leekyejoonella antrihumi. Next base: position 20,657 of record NZ_VCQV01000028.1, on the reverse strand, counting down.
GAAGTTCAAGAGCCCCAAGGTCGAGACCGAGAACGGCAAACCGGTGATGACCTACATCGGCGCGGAGTTCTGCCCCTACTGCGGTATGGAGCGCTGGGCCATGGTCGCGGCGCTGTCCCGGTTCGGCACGTTCACCGGTATCCAGAGCGAGGTCTCCTCCTCGACCGACAGCCCCGCCAACATTCCAACGATGACGTTCCTGCACGCGAAGTACACCAGCAAGTACCTGGTCTTCAACTCCTATGAGACGCAGGACCGCAACCACAATCCCCTGCAGACCCCGCCGGCCGCCATCGTCAAGGTCGAGACCTCGGTGAACCCGCAAGGCAGCATTCCGTGGATCGACTTCGGTGGCCAGTACTACACGAGCGGCGTCACCTACGACGGCAGCTCGATGTCGAACCAGTCCGCGGCAGCCGTCGCGGCCCAGCTGAAGAACACGAGCAGCACCATCGCCAAGGGCGTCCTGGGCGCGGCCAACGCCATGACCGTCCAGATCTGCAACATGACGCATGGAGAGCCGACAAAGGTGTGCCAATCCAAGGGCGTGATCTTGGCGGCGGGCGGCATCAAGTAGTGAGCGGCGACATGGGCCTCCACTTGAAGCGGCCGGGTTGGCTTCCACCGACGAGTCTGGTGCTCTGCGTGCTCGGACTGCTCGATGCGGCCTACCTGACCTATGAGCACTACAGCGGGTCCACGTCGCTGGCCTGCTCGGACACCCAGCTCGTCAACTGCACAAAGGTGACCACCAGCCAGTGGTCGGAGCTCGCAGGAATCCCCGTCGCACTGCTCGGCCTGCTCTTCTTCATCGCGATGACGCTGCTGTGTCTGCCGGTCGTCTGGCGGCGCGCACCGCAGCTCGTGCAGCAGATCCGGCTGGGAGCTGCGGCGATCGGCCTGCTGATGGTGTTCTACCTGGTGTGGGCCGAGTTCTTCAAGATCCATGCAATCTGTCTGTGGTGCACCGGGGTCCACGTCATCACGTTCGTGCTCCTCATCGTGCTGGTGCTCGGCGAGATCTTCAGTCACGTCGAGCTGGACTAGTCAGTGGTGCAGCAGCCGCACCCGTTCACGCACGTCTGGTATGTCAGCTATGGCTCCAACCTGTGCCGAGAACGGCTGCTGTGCTACCTACAAGGTGGACGACCACCCGGAGCCCGCCGCAGCTACGTTGGCGCGCGGGATCACGCTGCGCCGCAGACCGACTCCGCTGTCGACCTGCCCGGGCGCATCTACTTCGCCGGTGAGTCGTCCGTATGGGGCGGCGGAGTGGCCTTCTACGACCACGACCAAACCTCGCCGGGCGGATTCACACCCGCTCGCGCCTACCTGCTCACTGTGCAGCAGTTCGTCGATGTCGCGGTGCAGGAGATGCACCGCGACCCCCACCCGGACGATCCCCTCGAGCTCGTGGTCGGCTCCGGTCTGGCAGCGGGACGGTTCGAGGCCGGACCGGGCACCTACGAGACGCTGATCGAGGTCGGCCGTCGAGATGGATTGCCGATGCTTACTTTCACGGCACCGCACGGCACCGACGACGTCAGGCACACACCCCCGTCGCCGGCCTACCTGCACATGCTCGCGGAAGGCCTGCGTGAGGCCTACCACTGGGACAACGACCGGATCACCGGCTACTTCGACGCCGTCACGCCGCCGACGAGCGTGCCGTCAGCGGACCTCGACGATGCGCCGTAGGAACCCCGCGAGGTCGTCGGTCGCGTAGTCATACGCGTTGTCCTGGTGCTCCAGGTCAACGACCGGCGCGACCGCAGACCCGACGAGCACGGTAGACATGCCCAGCCGGCGCGGGATCTCGAGGTTGACCAGCAGATCCTCGAACATGACTGCGCGAGCCGGCGCAACCCCGAGCTCGGTGACGAATCGGTCGTAGGCCTCCGGCATCGGCTTGGGGATGAGCTCTCCGGCGAGGATGTCGAAGATGTCGTCGAACATGCCCACCATCCCGACTCGCTCCAGGACCCGCTCGGCGTGTACGCGGCTGCCGTTGGTGAAGATGATCCGTCGTCCGGGCAGCGCCCGAATCACCCTGGCGAGGGACGGGTCGGGCGCGAGGACCGAGTAGTCCATCTTGGCCTCGAACGCGAGGAAGGTCTCCGGCTCGATGCCGTGCTCGGTCATCATCCCGCGCAGCGTGGTGCCGTGCACGTCGCGCAGAGCGCGCTGGATCTGCGCGGCGTCGGCGATGTCGACGCCGAAGTGCTGCGCGACCACGCTGCGGATGCCGTCGTTGATCTGCTGCCCCAGACTCGTGCCCGCCGGGTAGAGCGTGTTGTCGAGGTCGAACACCCACGCGTCGACGTCTCGGAAGCGCTCTGCGAGGTCGGTGGTCACGCGGACCACGCATCCACCAGGCGCTGCACGTCGAGCAGCTCACGAGCCACGCCGTCCGGCTCGTCGTCGGTCTGCACGACCTGGTTCGCGGGCAGTGTCGAGTGCGGCACCCAGACCGCGCGCATCCCGACCTGGTGCGGGCCGTGCACGTCCTCGAAGAGCCGATCCCCCACATACACGCACCGCTCGGGCGCGACGCCGACTGCATCGGCCGCCGCGCGAAATGCGCCGGGATGCGGCTTGGCCCAGGCAATCTCGCTGGAATAGACGTCGGCATCGACCAGGCTGAGCACGCCGTCGCGCTCGAAGATCGCCCGGTGATAGTCACGGGTCCAGATCGTGTTGGACAGCACCCCGACCCGAATGCCGCGGTCGTGCAACCCCTCCCACAGGGCCTGGACCTGCGGGTTCGTGTAGGTGTGCGGCTCCCAGAACTTCTCGTAGGCGGCGCGAGCGGCAGCATCCGCGAGCTGTTCCGGAGTCAGGCCCGCATCGAGCAGAATGTCGTCCACCCGGGCGCTGGTGTGCTGCTCGCGGGCGCGAGCCCACGCCGCGGACTCCGACCGCAGAATGCGGTCTGCCAGCGCCTGCGCCGCCGGCCCGTCCGGGGTGAGACCGCGGGCGTAGACCCGCCACTGCTCGACGAGATCCACCTCGTGCCAGGGGGTGAGGGTGCCGCCCCAGTCGAAGATGACGGCCCCGATGCCACCATCACTCACCGGGCGACCTCGCGGGCGATCTCGTCGACCGCGTGGTCTACCGGCACCTCGCGGCGGTGACCCGAGCGGCGGTCCTTGATCTCGATCACACCGTTTGCCAGGCCCTTGCCCACCACCACGATGGTCGGCACACCGATCAGCTCGGCATCCTTGAACTTCACACCGGGCGACACCTTCGGGCGGTCGTCATAGATCGTTTCGACACCGCGTGCCTCGAGCTCACGGACCACCTCGTCGGCCTTCACGAAGGCGGCGCTGTCCTTGCTGGCCACCACGATGTGCACGTCGGCCGGCGCGATCTCGCGTGGCCAGACCAGACCCGCCTGGTCGTTGTTGTCCTCAGCCACCACGCCAACTGCCCGGGTGACACCCACCCCATACGACCCCATCGTGACGGTGACGAGCTTGCCCTGCTCGTCGAGCACCTTGAGCCCGAGGGCCTCGGCATACTTCGTGCCGAGCTGGAAGATGTGGCCCATCTCGATGCCGCGAGCCAGCGTGAGCGTGCCGTTGCCGTCGGGGCTGAGGTCGCCCTCGCGGAGCTCCGCGGCCTGAATTGTGCCGTCGGCGGTGAAGTCGCGGCCGTGCACAAGGTCCAGCACGTGCTTGCCGTGCTCGTCGGCGCCGGTTACCCAGGCCGAGCCCTCGGCAACCAGCGGGTCGAGCAGGTACCTGATGGCACTGCTCTTCGACTCCCCCAATGCACCCGGGCCGATATACCCCTTGGCCAGCATCGGGTATGCCGCAAAGTCCTTGCCCTCGAACGCCTCCACCTCGGCGGGGGCAACCTGTGTCTCGAGCCGCTTCGGATCCACCTCACGGTCACCGGGCAGCCCGATGGCCAGGGGCTCACGTGTGCCGTCCGGGTGATGCAGCATGACGATGACGTTCTTGAGAGTGTCCGCACCGGTCCACGAACGCCCATCGGCACGAGGGTGGTTCGCGTTCAGGGCGTTGACCAGCGTCTCAATCGTCGGGGTGTCGGGGGTGTCCTCGACATGGGCAGATCCGGCGGTGACCTCGACGGGCGCAGCCTGAGGCACGACGACGGCCTCGACGTTCGCGGCGTACCCGTGCTCGTCCCGGACGAAGGTGTCCTCGCCGTTCTCATTGACCGCGAGGAACTCCTCGGAGGCGGAGCCGCCCATCGCTCCGGAGTCGGCCTGCACGATGACGTACTCGAAGCCGAGCCGGTTGAAGATGCGGATGTAGGCCTCGCGGAAGCCGTCATAGGCCTTCTGCAGGCCCGTGCTGTCGACGTCGAACGAGTAGGCGTCCTTCATGATGAATTCGCGTCCGCGAAGGATGCCCGCGCGCGGACGGGCCTCGTCGCGGTACTTGTTCTGCATCTGGAAGAGCGACAGCGGCAGGTCCTTGTACGAGCTGTACATGTCCTTCACTGCGAGGCAGAACATCTCCTCGTGGGTGGGGCCGAGCAGCAGGTCCGCGTCCTTGCGGTCCTTGAGCCGGAACAGGTTGTCGCCGTACTCGGTCCAACGCCCGGTCGCGTCATAGGGCTCACGGGGCAGGAGTGCGGGGAACCTCACTTCCTGTGAGCCGATCCGCTCCATCTCCTCTCGGACGATGCCCTCGACCTTGGCCAGCACCTTCATGCCGAGCGGCAGCCAGGTGTAGATGCCCGGCGCGGCGCGGCGGATGTAGCCGGCGCGGACCAGCAGCTTGTGGCCCGGCAGCTCCGCGTCGGCCGGGTCCTCGCGCAGGGTTCGCAGGAACAGGGTCGACATGCGCAGTGCCACGGGTGCTCTCCTTGAAGTTGGGGCTGAGTGTGCCCAGAAGGTTGAGGATATCTGCCAGGGCCGCAGGCTGACACCGCAGTTGTGTCCGTGGGCCTCGTTCGGGTCGGTGCTCATAGATCGACCGGCCACTGGTCGACGTGGTCGAACGCCTCCACCAGAGCGCCCCAGCCGGTCTCCGCGTCGGCCGTGGCGGTGTGCGGTGTGGTGAACCACTCGACATACGTGCAGATCTCCATCAGGTCCCACTTGAGCCGGTAGAACCCGATCTCCGGCATCGGCACGGCGCGACCGGTGGCTGCGGCGTAGTGCGCGATCTGCGATCCATCACCTACCTCGACATGCCACAGATCCCTGGCTGCGGGTGCAATGCGCACCGTGTCCCAGTCGATCAGCAGCAGGTGGCCGTCATCGCTCAGGATGTTGCGGCTGTGTGGCTCGCCGTGGGTGACGACCCAGTGCCGCCGATCACCCTGCATCCGCGCTGTCCCCTCGTCGTAGTGGCGAAGAGCGCTCTGTAACCCCGCCTCGTGACGGGCCAGCAGCTGCCGCGTGGGCAGCGCATACGGCCCGGTCATCCAGACGTCCGGCGGCCCACCGTCGTGCAGGCTCGTCAGCGCTGCGACCAGGGCGTCTCGGCCGGGCAGCTCGAATCGCTCGTAGTCGGCAACCTGCGTCACGTGCGAGGTACCGTCGTGCAGATCCGCGAGCACATCGACGACTCGGGCCCGCACCTTGGCGTTCAACGGCTCCTCGAGACGGGCCGCCTCGTGGAACGGAAACACCGACACGGCATACCCCTCGCCGAGCTGGTGCACCAGGTGACCGTCGCGCGCCGGCAGTGGAGCAACCACGTGACGCGACCTGCCACTCAAGATGTGCGCGGTGCGCATCGCCCGGCGCAGTGCCATGGTGCGATGCGCGGACGCGCCGCCGCGGAAGTCGTCGACGGTCACGAACCGCCGCCCGCCGCCGTGATCCGAGGCGATCCAGTGATGGCTGCCGAAGCCGACCGGCGCGTAGGTCAGCCGCTCGGCCCGCTTCTTCCACCGCGCCGCCACCAGCTGCACGAGAGCGTGCTCGTCGAAACCGGTGGGCGGAGAGTGCATACGCCCGAGATTAGGGCCGATCGACCACGTGGGTCATCTCGATTTCGCATCGAGATGGCTGCCCGTCACACCTCGGGGAGCGCGCGAGCCGTGATTGCGGTGGTGTCGGCGCGCGTCCCGAGGGTGCCGAATACTCCGCCGTGGTCGCCGCCGACCCGCGAGGCGATGAAGGCATCTGCTACCTGCGACGGGCTGTGCCGTACCAGCAGCGAACCCTGCAGCACCACCGCCATTCGCGCGGCAAGCCGACGCGCGTGACCTTCGGCCGACGACGGATCGGCCGCGATCGTCCGCACGTCCGCCACGATCTCGTCGGCCGCGCCGTCGAGCACCTTACTGGCCCCGCGGGCCCGACCTACCTCATCGGCATACGCCTGCCGACCCTCCGGCGCCCGTGCCAACGCCCGCAGGACGTCGAGGGCGTTGACGTTGCCGCTGCCCTCCCAGATGGAGTTCAGCGGCGACTCACGGTAGATGAGTGGCATGCCGGAGTCCTCGACATAGCCGTTGCCGCCGAAGCACTCCATGGCCTCGACACACACCATCGGGGCACGCTTGCAGACCCAGAACTTGGACAGTGGCAACGCCATTCGCCGCAGCGCGACCTCGTGCTCGTCATGCGGCAACTCGACGCAGCGGGCCAGCCGCAGTCCCAGCATGGTCGCGGCCTCGCTCTCGAGTGCCAGATCCGCAAGCACCCCGGTCATGGCCGGCTTGTCGATCAGTGGACCGCCGAATGCGGAGCGCTGCGAAGCGTGCCAGGTCGCCTCCGCGACGGCCCGCCGGATGAGCGAGGTCGATCCCAGCACGCAGTCCAGCCGGGTTGCCGCGACCATCTCGATGATCGTCCGCACGCCGGCGCCCTCGTCCCCCAGGCGCACCGCGGACGCGTTGTGCAGCTCCAGCTCGCTGGAGGCGTTGGAGCGATTGCCGAGCTTGTCCTTCAGCCGCACGATCTGCACCGCGTTGCGAGTGCCGTCGGGGCAGACCCGCGGCAGCACGAAGCAGGTCAGTCCACCGGGTGCCTGGGCGAGAACGAGGAAGAGGTCGTTCATCGGCGCGGAGGTGAACCACTTGTGCCCACGCAGGACATAGCTGCCGTCGCTCTGGGCGACCGCCGTGGTGACGTTGGTGCGCACGTCCGAGCCGCCCTGCTTCTCGGTCATACCCATCCCGGCGAGGATGCCGGCCTTGGTCTGCGGTGGGCGCAGCCCGAAGTCGTAGGTCGTGGACGCCAGCAGGTCGGTCCACTCCTTGGCGAGCGCGTCATCGGCGCGCAGGGCCGGCACCGCGGCATACGTCATGGTCATCGGGCAGGCATGTCCTGGTTCGATCGCCGTCCAGGCGATGTAGCCCGCCGCCCGACGCACGTGCGGGAGCGGTTCGTCCGATACCCACGGGTGCGCGGCCAGGCCGAACCCGATGCCCTTGTCCATCATCCAGTGCCAGCTCGGGTGAAAGCTCACCTCGTCGACGCGGTTGCCGAACCGGTCGACGGTATGCAGCGTGGGCTCGTTCGCGTTGGCGAGCATCCCGTGCTCGCGGGCCTCAGGAGATCCGGCGACGATCCCCAGGTCGTGCAGCGAGGAGATCATCGCGTCGGCGTCGGCACCCGCCTGCGCCTCGATCGCGCTGCGAAGTGCTCGGTCCGACGTGACCGTGCTATAGCCCACGAGCGGTGCGGCCTGGTTGATCGGTTGGCGCTGGAACGGATCTGTGCCGGTCATCTTCAGACATTACCCCGGCCCGCCGGATACGGTCGTGGCATGCCCGCTTCGCTACCCTTCGAGAGCTATCTCGATGCCCTGCCCATGGCAACAGCCCGGCTCCACGACGAGTCGGTGAAGGCCGGTCTCGACGCGTCGGTGCCGACCTGTCCGGGGTGGAAGGTGCGCGCCTTGCTCGCCCATCAGGGGATGGTGCATCGCTGGGCGACGGGATATCTGCGCGGAGAGCGGCACCTCGACACCGAGGCGATGAAGGCCGATGGCCTGCAGCAGAGTGATCCCGGCGCCTGGGTGGTGGCCGGCTCGAAGGCCCTCGAGACGGTGCTGCGTGCCTCCGCCGATGACCTGAATGTCCGATTCTTCCTGCCGGACGCCGGCCGACCTCGCGACGCCTGGGCCCGGCGCCAGGCGCACGAGACCGCGATCCACGCCGTCGACGCGCTGGCCGCCGGGCTGGGCGGATACCCCGAAGCGCACGCCGCCGACATCGACGCGCAATTCGCGTCGGATGGCATCGACGAGCTGCTGTGCGGCTTCCTCACCCGACCAGGGGAGCAGATGCGCACCGAGGCACCCGTCACTGTGCTCGTGCACGCGAGCGACACCGACCGGGCATGGACGGTGCGGCTGAGCGACCAGCCGGCGGTGGCAACGCCCGGCCGACCCGACAGCGAGCCCGACACGACCTGGACCGGCACCGCCGCGCAGCTCTACCTGGGCCTGTGGAACCGCGGTCTGGAGATCCGGCAGGACGGATTCGATGCGTTGCAGGTCTGGCGCCGGAACATGACGGTCGGCTGGTCCTGAGCCGCCGCTCGGGTACGAGGCAGGAGACTGGTTCAGCGTGCCCGCAGCACCGCGCGAATCATCGGGATCTGCAGCGGCAGTCGAGCGATCGTTCCCGCACGCATCGCCTCCCGCCGCGGCGTTGAACCCTTGCGGACGACGGCGCGATGCGCATCCCAAGCCATCTGCGCGTTCGCGGGCAACACCGAGACCAGGAGACCGGCAGAGGCGAGCCCGGCGAGACGACGGGTCCGCGGTGTGAGCAGCCCTGCCGCACAGACCAGCTCGGCCACTCCGGAGGCGTAGACCAGCTCCCTCTTGCGTGGAAGCTGTGCGGGCACGATCGACTCAAAGGCCTGCGGACGCACCAGGTGGATGACGCCGGAACCGATGAACGCACCGATGACACCTTTGGTGGTGAGCGACAGAGGAGCCATTCGCGCAGCATGTCATGCGGAACCGGTCGGGTCGAAGCCAGTCACAGAATGACGGTGGCGAAGGTGCCCATCTGGCGGAATCCGGCGGCGGCGTAAGTGCGACGTGCCGCCTCGTTGAAACCGTTCACGTAAAGCGTGACCATCGATGCGTGCCGGTCGAGGATCTGCTGCACGACCGCATTCATGGCCGGGGTGGCGATCCCCTGGCCTCGGCGGCTGGGCGCGACCCAGACCCCCTGGATCTGCGCGACGCCGGAGGCGAGCGACCCGATGTCGGCCTTGAATACCACCTTGCCGTGCTCAACGATCACGTAGGTGTGGCCCCGGTCGATCAGGGACGCCACCAGCCGGCGGTATTCCCGGTCCGAACCGAGGTAGGGCGGGTAGCCGATCTCCTCGGTGAACATGTGCGCGGACGCGGGCAGCACCAGGTCCACCTCGTCGGGCCGCGCCGGCCGGACCCGCGGATCCATGGTGCGGCCGCTCGCGAGCGGCGGGCTGGAGACCGCCAGCACCGGCTGATCTCGCCGGAGGGAGCGCGGGGTGCCCCAGTGCCTACTCAACCGGTCCCACAGCGGTAGCACCTGGTCGGCGTCGCCGAAGATGGAGGAGCAACGCCGCCGATGTCTGCGCAACCGGGAGGCGAAGGCGTCCAGGGCGGCGTCGTCGGCCTCCACCGGCACGACATTGGCCGCCACCCAGCAGATCGCGCGCAGCCGGGTGCCGTTGCGCACGCCGAACGTCGAGGCCACAGCTGCCGGGCCGCCCTCGACCAGGCGGGCGGCCACGAAGGCGTTCATCGCCGGATTCGTCGCGCAGATCTCCAGCGCCGCGGCGTAGTCGTCGACACCGAGGGGCTGCGCTGAGCTGAACGTCCTGAGCACCCTTCTAGCCTGCCCGTAAATGACCCGGTGCGAAGCGAAAACGCGCAGACAAATCTGCTGGGCCGGGTGTTAGGTTGCCGCACATGGCGCCCACTTCCCCAGATCCGTCCACCCTGCCGTCCGAGATCGGTGCGGCCGTGCACGTCAACTTCCGCAAGTGGGACGACGCGCAGCACTGGCAGTTCGACGGCGTCCTGCTCGGGAGCGACCAGTACGGAGTGTGGCTGGGCTTCCCGGTGGGCACCCACTTCGCCCGTCCGGGCGCCGCGTTCGACTGCGACCGGGCGCAGGTGGCGCTCTTCCCGTGGGATCACGGCTACACCCCCACCATCTGGGATCGCGATGACGCGCGCGGTGACACCGGCAGGGTGCGGATCTACACCGACATCAGCACCGTCCCGGTCTGGCATCGGGACGGCGACCGGTGGACGGTGACGATGATCGACCTGGACCTCGATGTCGTCCAGCGACTCGGCGAGGACCCGTTCGTCGACGACGAGGACGAGTTCGCCGAGCACCAGGTCAGCTACGCCTACCCGCGCGAGGTGATCACGCAGGCCGAGCGGGACTGCCGGTGGGTCCTGTCCATGGTGCAAGAGCACACCGGACCGTTCGACGGGACCGGTGAGCGGTGGCTGCAGCGCTACCTACACCGCCGAGAGGCATAGCTCTCGGCGGGAGGCCCACCCATTTTGTATGCCGCTCGGCGGGTTCGTATGCCTGTCGGCGGTCAGCTGACGCTGACGGTTGGGCCGTCGGCACTGTCGGTGACGCCCTCGCCCATCTCCTCGGCGATGCGCATGGCCTCCTCGATCAGCGTCTCGACGATCTGCGACTCGGGCACCGTCTTGATGACCTCGCCCTTGACGAAGATCTGGCCCTTGCCGTTGCCGGAGGCGACACCGAGGTCGGCCTCGCGTGCCTCTCCCGGACCGTTGACGACGCAGCCCATGACGGCCACCCGCAGCGGCACCGTGAGGCCCTCGAGCCCCGCGGTCACCTGCTCGGCGAGGGTGTAGACGTCCACTTGGGCGCGCCCGCACGACGGGCACGAGACGATCTCCAGCTTGCGCGGACGCAGGCCGAGGCACTGCAGGATCTGGTCGCCGACCTTGACCTCCTCGACCGGCGGGGCCGACAGCGAGACGCGGATGGTGTCGCCGATCCCCTGGGAGAGCAGCGCGCCGAACGCCGTAGCGGACTTGATGGTGCCCTGGAAGGCCGGACCGGCCTCGGTGACGCCGAGGTGCAGCGGCCAGTCGCCACGCTCTGACAGCAGCTCGTAGGCCCGCACCATGATGACCGGGTCGTTGTGCTTGACCGAGATCTTGAAGTCGTGGAAGTCGTGCTCCTCGAAGAGCGACGCCTCCCAGACCGCGGACTCCACCAGGGCCTCCGGTGTCGCCTTGCCGTACTTCTCCAGCAGCCGCTTGTCGAGCGAGCCGGCGTTGACCCCGATGCGGAGTGAGACTCCGGCGTCCTTCGCGGCACGGGCGATCTGCTTGACCTGGTCGTCGAACTTGCGGATGTTGCCGGGGTTGACGCGCACGGCGGCACAGCCGGCGTCGATCGCGGCAAAGACGTACTTCGGCTGGAAGTGGATGTCGGCGATCACCGGGATCTGCGACTTCTTGGCGATCGCCGGCAGAGCCGCGGCGTCGTCGGCGCTCGGGCAGGCAACCCGCACGATGTCGCAGCCGGCCGCGGTCAGCTCGGCGATCTGCTGCAGGGTGGCATTGATGTCGGTGGTCGGGGTGGTGCACATGGACTGCACCGAGATCGGCGCGTCACCGCCGACCTCGACCTTGCCGACCTTGATCTTGCGCGTCTTGCGACGCGGGGCGAGCACCGGCTGGGGTGCGGACGGCATACCAAGGGAAACGCTCATATGTCCAGTATCTCTCGCGGCTCAGTTGCCGAGCGTGATGGGGTTGACGATGTCGGCATACATCAGCAGCCCAGACATCGCAATCAGGACGATCGCAACGCCATAGGCCACCGGAAGAGCTTTGGTCACGTCGACGTAGACCGGACCGGTGATCCCGCGGGCGCGGGCGATCCGCCGCTTGACGGCCTCCCACACGGCTCCGGCGATGTGACCGCCGTCCAGCGGTAGCAGCGGAATCATGTTGAAGACGAACAGCGCCAGGTTGAGCGACGCGATGATGCCGATCAGTATCGCTGCCTTGTCCTGCAGTGAGGGACCCTTCGCCTCGGCGACGTCTCCGGCGATCCGGCCCACCCCCACGACGGACACCGGGCTGTTGGCGTCACGTTTGGCGCTGCCGAATGCGGCGTTGTAGACACCAACCATCTTCTGCGGGATCTTCACGAAGACGCCGGCGGTCTGCCCGAGCGCAGACCCGATGTAGCCAGGGGCGGCGGTCAGCGGCTGACGTTCGGTGCGGTAGGTCCCGGAGATGTAGATACCGACCTTGCCGGTCGTGACCGTCTCGGCCTTGCCACTGGCAGACTGCACCGGCCGCCCGTTGCCGTCCAGCTTAGGGGCGGTCCACAGCTTCGGCGTCACCTGCAGGGTGACCAGATGACCGTCTCGGCGCACGACCACCGGCACGGTCTGGCCGGCGTGGGCCTGGATGACGTCGGTGGCCTCCGGCGTGGTGGTGACCTTCTTCCCCGCGACCGAAACGATGACGTCACGCGCCTTCATACCCGCCACCGCTGCCGGCGAACGGTCTCCGGGCGCACACCTCTTCGGTGTGGTGGCGGCGCTGGACAGGCACGGCTGCACGGCGGTGACGTAGGCCGAGGTCTGTTTCGGCAGCCCGAACCCGCACACGATGATGGTCAGCAGGACCGACGCAATGATCAGGTTGACGAACGGCCCGGAGAACATCACGACGACCTTCTGCCAGGACTTCAGCCGGTGAAAGACGCGGTCCCGGTCCTGCGGGTCGATCTCTTCGTAGGACTCCTCCCGCATCTGCTCGGCGAGCTGGCCGAACCGCCCGGTGGACGAGGCGCGCTCCACACCTTCGGCCTGGCCCGGGCGCGGGGGGAACATCCCGATCATCCGGATGTAACCACCGAGCGGGATGGCCTTGACGCCATACTCCGTCTCACCACGCCGCCACGACCACACCGTCGGCCCGAACCCGACCATGTACTGGGTGACCTTGACCCCGAACCTCTTGGCGGGAATCAGGTGACCCATCTCGTGCAGTGCGATGGAAACGGCCACCCCGAACGCGGCAAGCAGAATCCCGACCAGAAACATCACGGCCCTAGCGTCTCACGCCTGGCTAAGCATCTGCTGTGCCCGGCTGCGGGCCCAGCCCTCTGCGGCGAGAACCTGCTCCACAGTCAGGTCGGTGTGCGGTGCAGCATCGTGCTCGTCCACGACGGCGCGCACGGTGTCGACGATGTCCAAGAAGCCGATTCGCTCCTGGTGGAAGGCCTCCACGCACTCCTCGTTGGCGGCGTTGTAGACCGCCGGGTAGGTCGAGCCCGCCTGCCCGACCTGCCGGGCCAGGGCTACTGCGGGAAAGGCCGCATCATCCAGCGGCTCGAATTCCCATGTCGACGCCGTGGTCCAGTCCATGGCCGGCGCCGCGTCCTGCACCCGATTCGGCCAGTCGAGCCCCAGCGCAATCGGGATCAGCATGCTGGGCGGCGAGGCCTGCACGATCGTCGACCCGTCGACGTACTGCACCATCGAGTGCACGATCGACTGCGGGTGGACGACCACCTCGATCCGCTCGAACGGCACGTCGAAGAGCAGGTGCGCCTCGATCACCTCCAGCCCCTTGTTGACGAGGGTTGCCGAGTTGGTGGTGACCATCCGGCCCATCGTCCAGGTGGGGTGCGCGAGCGCCTGCTGCGGGCTGACGTCGCGCAGCTCTGCCCGGCTCCGCCCGCGGAACGGGCCACCGCTTGCGGTCACCACCAGCTTGCGCACGTCCTCGGGCCGCCCGACCCGCAGACACTGGGCGATCGCGCTGTGCTCGCTGTCGACCGGGACGATTTGGCCGGGCCTCGCGAGCGCCTTGACGATCGGGCCGCCGACGATGAGCGACTCCTTGTTGGCGAGCGCCAGCGTCGAGCCGTGCTTCAGCGCGGCCAGGGTGGGGCGCAGGCCGATGGACCCGGTGATGCCGTTCAGGACGACATCGGCGCCGGATGCGGCCACCCGCTCCGAGGCGTCGGCTCCCACCAGGATCTCCGGGTCGTATGCCGTGAGCCCGGCCGACCGTGCCGCGTCGCCGATGAGCTCGCGCAGCTCGGCTGCGCTACCGGACGCCACCGCGACCTGCTCGACTCGCAGGGTCACCGCCTGCTGCGCGACCTGGCGCGGATCCCGCCCGCCGGCGCTGACGCCGACGACCCGGAACCGGTCCGGACTCGCCGTGACGATCTGGATCGCCTGGGTGCCGATGGAACCGGTCGATCCGAGCAGGGAGACCGTGCGTGGGCTAGAAGTCGTTGTCACACGCCTTATTGTGTCCGACGGTGGCACCGGTCAGCAGCCCGGCGATCCGCCGGCCGGCATCGGCGAGGTCGTCGGGGCCGATCCGGCATACGTCCTCGGCCCGCTCGGCAACCGCCCAGACCCGGGCCTCGAGGTGCACGCCCGCGCCACAGTCTCCTTGCGCGAACTCCTGCAGAGCGGCCGCGAGCTCGTGGTCGTGCACGACCTGGAAGGTGTGAATGCCCTCGCGATCCAGCTCCTCGATGATGACGGCGGGCTCGCACAGGTGGCAGTAGCACAGCCGCTCGTCGTCGCCATCGGTCCGGCAGACAATGAGCACCGCCTCGGCGCACTCTCGGGCCTGCAGCAACTGCACAAGACCCTCCGGGACCGCAAGCCCCGTACCCGCCGACCCCGGCGCCAGCCCGTGCACCCGCAGCGACCGGTACGCCGTGGCGAGCGCAATCGACCGGCTGCCCTCCGGCACGGTGTCCAAGTAGGGCTGCAGGACCGCGGGATGCACCGCGTTGAGCAGGACGAGCTCCTCGTCCGTCAGGCTGACGACAGGCTCTGAACGGCCGGCGCTCACGGCATCCGCCGCACCGGGCCGGTCCTCATCCGGCGCGTCGGGTCAACGAGCACCGGACGCACCGGGCCGGTCCTCATCCGGTGACCGGCGCCCACCTGCTGCCCGACCGGACCGGTCGTCACGCGGCCGGAGGGGTCCGTGAGCACTGGTCTGACGGGCCCGCAGTGCATGCGGCCGGTCGCTGCCGACGCCGGCACCTTGGGGAAGGGATGCGTCCACACCGCGCCGACAGCGCTCGTCCCGCCGTCGGTGAGATCCGCAAGCACGGCCGTGGTCAGACCAAGGGGTCGGCGCGGGACGGCTCGCGGCGACCGCGTCGGCGCGAGGTCGTCGATCGTGGCGGTCAGCGCCCGTTGCGCCGTGGATGCCTGCTGCCGGATGTCGTCCAGCTCGGCGTCGACTCGCCGGAGCTGCGCCACAATCTGCTCGACGCGATCCTCGGGCATCGCCACGGCGACGGGGGTGATGCCCTGCTGCAGCGCGGCGATCCGCAGCCGCTGCGTCAGGGCGCCGCGCCTGGCGAGCAGCGTCGACTCCTGGGTCTGCAGGCCCTCGAGCACCAGGGCGTACCCGCGCACCGCGACGCCGATCGACCCCAGCGCACG
The DNA here is from genome assembly GCF_007845645.1 of Leekyejoonella antrihumi. GTDB lineage: Bacteria > Actinomycetota > Actinomycetes > Actinomycetales > Dermatophilaceae > Leekyejoonella > Leekyejoonella antrihumi. The sequence continues at coordinate 5,263 of NZ_VCQV01000028.1, read as the reverse complement.
GCGTGCGCGCACCAGCCGGCCCGCGTGCTCACCAGCGGCAGCGCCGAAGGTGACCGCCGCCGGGCCGAGCCACCCGGTAGTGCCCACCGTGGCCCCCTGTCGCAGTGCCTGCTCGCGGGATCCCACCTCATCCGCGGCACGCGACAGCAGTCCGGCAGCGCGGAGCAGATCCGGCGGATCGCCCGAGATCGGTTCCGTCACGAGCGTCGCACCGACGCCACGACGGCTGCCTCCGCTGCTGCATACGTCTGCCCGGCGGTATGCAGCCCGGCGGCGAACCACTGGCCGCACTCGTCCAGGTCGGCAAGCTCGGTGGCCCACAGCTCGGCGACCCGGCGGGCCGTCTCCGACAGTTGCGGATCACCCGCGGCGCCCGCGACCGCACGCAGCGCCCGGGCCACGGCTACCGGCAGTCCCGAGCTCCCGCCGGCCGCCATGGTACGCGCGCCGACCTGCAACGCCCCTGGATCCGTGGACAGTCCCGTCATCACCGCTCCCTCCGCATCTCAGCACGGTAGAACAGTTCGACGGGCGACCCCGGACGTTATCCACAGGACGCCGACGGGACACGGCGGCCTTCCCAGGTCAGAGGGCGAGGCCTACGTACGACGCCAACGGGACACGGCGGCCTTCCCAGGTCAGAGGGCGAGGCCTACGTACGACGCCAACGGGACACGGCGGCCTTCCCAGGTCAGAGGGCGAGGCCTACGTACTTGGTCTCGAGGTACTCCTCGATACCCTCGGCACCGCCCTCACGACCGAACCCGCTGGCCTTCACGCCACCGAACGGTGCGGCCGGGTTGGACACAATGCCCTGATTGACACCGACCATGCCGTACTCCAGCGCCTCGCTGACCCGCACGACGCGAGAGATGTCGCGGGTGAAGAAGTAGCCCACCAGACCGAATTCGGTGTCGTTGGCCCGCCGGATCGCGTCCTCCTCGTCGGTGAACGTCTGGATCCCGGCGACCGGCCCGAAGATCTCCTCGCGCGCCATCGCCGCGTCCGAGGGGACACCGGTGAGAACCGTCGGCGAGTAGAAGTAGCCGCGCTCACCGGTCGTGCCGCCGCCGGTGACCACCTGCGCACCACGGCTCGTCGCGTCCTTGACGAGCTGGCTGACCTTGTCGAGCGCCTTGGCGTTGATCAGCGGGCCGACGGTGACACCGTCGTCCATCCCGCTGCCGACGGTCATGGCGCCCATCTTCTCGGCGAGCTTGGCCCCGAACTCCTGCGAGACCGACTCGTGCACGAAGAACCGGTTGGCCGCGGTGCAGGCCTCGCCGATGTTGCGCATCTTGGCCAGCATGGCGCCGGCCACGGCAGCGTCGACGTCGGCGTCCTCGAAGACGATGAACGGCGCGTTGCCGCCCAGCTCCATCGACACGCGCAGCAACTGGTCGGCCGACTGCTCGACCAGCTTGCGGCCCACGGGCGTCGAACCGGTGAAGGTCAGCTTGCGGGAGCGCGGGTCGCGGATCAGCGGCTCCATCACCCCGCCGGAGTTGCTCGTCGTCACGACGTTGAGCACGCCCTTGGGCAGCCCGACCTCCTCGAGCAGCTGCGCCAGAGCGAGCATGCTGTAGGGCGTCTCGGCGGCCGGCTTGACGACCATCGTGCAGCCGGCCGCGATCGCCGGCCCGATCTTGCGAGTTCCCATGGCCAGCGGGAAGTTCCACGGGGTGATCATCAACGTCGGACCGACCGGCTGCTTCATGGTCACCAGCCGGGTGGCGCCGTTAGGTGCGGTCGACCAGCGCCCGTCGATCCGTACCGCCTCCTCGGAGAACCAGCGGAAGAACTCCGCGCCGTAGGTGACCTCGCCCTTCGACTCCGCCAGCGGCTTGCCCATCTCGAGCGTCATCAGCTCGGCGAAGTGGTCGGCACGCTCGGTGAGCAGCGCGAATGCCGACCGCAGCAGTTCACCGCGGTCGCGCGGCGGGGTCTTCGCCCACTGCGACTGCGCGTTCGCCGCCGCCGTCAGCGCCGCGTCACCGTCGGCCACGGAAGCATCCGCAACCTGCCCGAGCGGCTCACCGGTTGCCGGATTCTCCACCGAAAATGTCTTGCCGCCCTCGGCATCTCGCCACTGCCCGCCGATGAACAGCTGCGGGGTGACCTGGCCGATGGCAGACGTCGTTGTCTCACTCATGTCGACAGTCTGGCACTGCCCCACGGGCCCGAACAGACCAGTCCAGATTCACGTCGAGCCACCGGTCCAGAAGCGTCCTCGCAGCCCGCCGAGTCAGCTGTCGATGTTCGCCATCACGTGCTTCACGCGGGTGTAGTCCTCGAAGCCGTACTTCGACAGGTCCTTGCCGTAGCCGCTGTGCTTGAACCCGCCGTGCGGCATCTCGGCGACCAGCGGGATGTGGGTGTTGATCCACACACAGCCGAAGTCGAGTGCCTTGGACACCCGCATCGCCCGGCCGAAGTCCTTTGTCCACACCGAAGAGGCAAGACCGTACTGCACACTGTTGGCTGCGGCGATCGCCGCCTTCTCGTCCTCGATCCGCTGCACGGTGATCACCGGCCCGAAGATCTCGTTCTGGCTGGCCTCATCGTCCTGCAGCAGCCCGGACACCACGGTCGGCTCGATGAAGTAGCCGTCACCGAGCGTCGCGATGCGGTGGCCGCCGGCCGCCAGGCTCGCGTGGTCCGGCAGCCGCTCCAGCATGCCCTGGACGTGCGCGAGCTGGTTGGCGTTGTTGACCGGGCCCAGCAGCGCGTCCTCGTCGTCGGGCATGCCGACCTTCGCCTCGCTCCTGGCAAACTCCGCGAGCGCCGCAACGAAGTCGTCGTGGATTCGCGGAGCGACCAGCACCCGGGTCGCGGCCGTACAGTCCTGCCCGGCATTGAAGTAGCCGGCCGTGCCGATGCCCTCGACGGCCGCCTCGATGTCGGCGTCGTCGAAGACGATCACCGGAGCCTTGCCGCCCAGCTCGAGGTGCACCCGCTTGAGGTCCTTCGCGGCGGAGTCCGCGACCTGCATACCCGCCCGGACCGAGCCGGTGATGGCCACCAGCTGCGGGGTGGGGTGCTCGACGAGCATCCGGCCGGTGTCCCGGTCGCCGGTGATCACGTTGAAGGTGCCGGCCGGCAGGAACTCCGAGGCAACCTCTGCCATCAGCAGAGTCGTCTCCGGCGTCGTGTCGCTCGGCTTGAGCACGATGGTGTCGCCCGCCGCGAGCGCCGGAGCGATCTTCCACATCGCCATCATCATCGGGTAGTTCCACGGCGTCACCTGTCCGACGACCCCGATCGGCTCCCGCCGGATCCAGGACGTATGGCCGGCCAGGTACTCGGTGCTGGCCACGCCCTCCAGGACCCGCGCCGCACCCGCAAAGAAACGCAGCTGGTCGATCATCACCGGGATCTCCTCGGAGGCCGTCAACGTGAACGGCTTGCCGGTGTTCTGAGCCTCCAGTTTGATGAAGTCGTCAGCCCGCTTCTCCAGCGCGTCGGCGAACTTCAGCATCGCCGACTGCCGGTCACCCGGAGTCGCGTTGCCCCATTCTTCAAAGGCCTTGCTCGCCGCGTCGTATGCCGCGTCGACGTCCTGCTGCTTGGAGACCGGCGCCTTGGCGACGATCTTCCCGGTCGACGGATCGATCAGGCTGAGCGTCTCATCGGTCTGCGGTGCGACGTACTCACCTCCGATGAAGTTCCTCAGCTGGCGTGGTGTGTCACTCATCCTAAACTCCTTTGCACTGGATTCGATTGTCGTTATTGGATACTTGACGGATCAGCACGTGATCCTCACGGCTCTGTCAGCACTCGATCACATTGGCGGCCAGACCGCCGACCGGGTCGCAGGTCAGCTGCGGATTGTGCTCTAAACCGATCTCGGCGGCGTTCTCGACCTGGGTGAGCGTGCCACCGAGCACCTCACCGGCCGCCATCGCGCACGCGGAGCCGACCTCTCCTTGACAGCCGACCTCGGCTCCCGAGATCGACGCGGTCTCCTTGACCAGTATGCCGGTCGCGGCCGCGGTCAGCAGGAAGCGCACGACTCCCTCGTCGTCGGCGGCGTCGAGGGAGTTCACGTAGCAGTGCAGAACCGCGGGAATGATGCCGGCCGCCCCGTTGGTGGGAGCGGGTGACGACCCGCCCTCCGGAGGCATTCTCCTCGTTCACGGCCAACGCATACAGGTTGACCCAGTCCATCACCGCCAGCGCGTCGTTCTTGAGTGATCCATTGGTCAGCTCGTCGTAGCGACCCGGCGCCCGGCGCGGCACCTTCAGACCGCCCGGCAGGATGCCGTGATGGCCGAAGCCGTTCCGGACGCACTGCTGCATGTCCTGCCAGAGGTGCAGCATGCCGTCGCGGATCTCGCCCTCCGCCCGCCATACCTGCTCGTTGCGCAGCATGACATCGCTCACCGAGATCCCTTCGCGCGCACAGATCTTCAGCATCTGAGCACTGGTCGAGAACGGCAGTGGAAGCGCTGTGTCGTCCAGCACGACCCGGTCGGGACCGGTCGCCGCCTCGTCCACGACGAATCCGCCACCGACGGAGTAATAGACGTGCGACGCGATCACTTCGCCGCCGGAGTCGTAGGCGTCGAACTGCAGACCGTTCGGGTGCGTCGGCAGTGACTTGCGGCGGTGCATGATCAGGTGCTCGTCGGCGTCCCAGTCGATCGAGTGGACACCGAGTAGGTCGAGCGCATGCCGTTCGCGAGCCGTCCCGACGCGCTCGTCAGCCGTGCTGGTGTCTACACCCTCCGGCGTCTCACCCTCCAGGCCGAGAACCACCGCCTTGTCCGAGCCGTGTCCGTGCCCGGTGGCTCCCAGGGAGCCGAACAGCTGCACCCGCAGCCTGGCGACCGCGACAAGCTCGCCGCTGTCCTTGAGCCCATGGACAAAGAACTTCGCGGCTCGCATCGGACCGACCGTGTGCGACGACGACGGACCGATCCCGACGGAGTACAGATCGAATGCACTGAGCGCCATTCGTGGGCACCTTTGACTGTGACGGGGATCATTCACGGCTACACCACGGCGGGCAGTCCGATAAGCATAGGTCAAACGCTCTCACACAACGGAATCCGTTGTCTCGTTCTTGCTAGATTCACTATTTCGTGTCAGAATCACGATATGAGCGAGCAGATTCGCAGGCCCGCCGTCGTCGACGATCTCTCGAAGTCGATCATTGGTTTGTTGCAGCGCGATGGGCGTGCGGCGTACTCGACGATCGCGCGCGAGGTCGGCCTGTCCGAGGCCGCCGTGCGGCAACGGGTGCAGCGACTGCTGGACTGCG
>NZ_VCQV01000027.1 GCF_007845645.1 Leekyejoonella antrihumi | reverse complement strand
TCGCGGCGAACTGGTCCCAGATCGGTTCGATGATGGAAGATGCCACGGCAGGCACAAGCCCTCCCGGTGACGTTGGGCGAGTCTCGACAACCCGTCTTCTACCGAGGCTTGTGCCTGCACCACGTCACGACACGCCGATCACACCGTGCCTATCCGCGGAACCTCTAAGTAGTTTTCCCGCTCGAACCACTCCTGCTGCAGAGCGTGTCGGCGCTGCTCCGCCAACTGTCGCTGTTGGGCGTAGGTTCGCGGCGTGAGCTTCCTGACCGGCGGCGACCTGTCGCTCCAGACTCCGCGAGTGCAGGAAAGCAACGACGGCTGCACCGGTGGCGGCTCCTGTCATGATGTCAGCGATCGCGGTGCCCTGACCGAGAGATAGTTTGTGCTTGGTCACCCACAGGATCGCAACCGCAGCAACGATGAGAACAGCGACGAGTAGCGCACCGGCGAGTAGAACCGGTGAACGACGCGCTATACCCTGCAGCGACCTCCATCAGCATCACGACTCACTCGCAGGCGACCCCGTCGCGGTCCAGTTTGCTGGAGTAGCCGGGCTGACCGCGGTAGATCGGCGCAGCGCCAGCGGCGCGCGGCGGTGCAGTTCTTGTAGTAAACGGCCGACGAGGGCTTCGGCGCAGGTGCCTTGGGCGCAGTCGTCTTGGGTGCCGGGGGAGCCGTTGTCTTCGGCGCAGGCGCAGCAGTGTGTGTGCGCGGTGGCTGGGCGCTGGTGGGCGCGGAACCGGCCGCCGGTGTTGCCGTGCCGTCGCAGTTGGACAGCACCCGGACCATGGCGTCGCGCTCGGCCACGGTGACCCACAGCCCGTACTTCTTCTTGACGGTGATCTGCCGAGCGACGTACCGGCAGCGGTACGCCTTGTTCGGCGGCAACCAGGTCGCCGCGTCCCCGTCACCTTTGGCGCGGTTCGCGCCGGAGTCCACGGCCAGCAGGTTCGCCGGGTCGTTGGCCAGGGCCAGGCGCTTACTCAGCGGCCACGCCGACGCGCCGGCCTGCCAGGCGTCACCGAGGGCGACCACGTGGTCGATGTCTATCTCGCTGCGTCCGCCGTAGACGAACCGGATCGACGCACCCGTGTACGGGTCCGTGGTCAGTGTGCCGGCCAGTACCTTGCACCAGTTCTTCATCGACCGGTTGATCAGGTCGCGGCGCAGGATGTCGTTGCGGGTGTCGCCGCCGTTGCGGTCGGCGTCGAACCAGGCCTGTCCGAAGGCGTCTCGGTCGTATCCGGTCTTGGCGGCGCGGCCCTTCACCGTGAGCCCGGCCAGGGCCGCGAGCGCAGTGCCCGCGGCGTGTGTCGTCTTCTTCTTCGTGTGAGCGGCGACCGTGCTCGAGCTCGTGAACTTCGGTGCCGACGAGGATGAGGACGACGAGGACGATGGCGTCTTCGACGTGGTCGGTGCAGGCGTGCTCGTGGACGCCGCCGGCGCAGTCGACGGGGTTGAGGTAGCGGCTGCCGTGCCGGCGGGCTTCGAGCCGGCGTCGGCGGGTGTACCGGCAACGGCTGCAGCACCGCCGATCAGTGCGAAGGCTGTCACCGCCCCGAGGGCCGCCGTGCCCCGGTTACGCAACAGTGCCCACGAGACGTGCCCGCGCGCCAGCGCGACCAGCGTGACGGCCAGGACATACAGGCCCACCATCATCAAGGCCCCGCTGATCCCGCCGCTGGATGCTCCAGCGGCTGCGCCGATGGCGGCAGCGACGAGCAGTCCGCCCCAGCCGTACCACCACGCGGCACCCTTGCGCTGATGACCGTTGGTCATACCGAATCGCCGCCCCTGGACCACGATGCACGTCCGCCGACGAGACCGCGCCGACAGTCGGCACAGTCTATGACGCGGCTTCGACACTGTCCTTATCGTGCACGAGCAGCCCGTGTACTCCGGCTGGCGCACGAGCGCGAGCAGAACCGCCGTCTGGTCGCACTCCGCAACGGGCAGAACCGCGCCCCGCACCACGCACACATCACGACGGTGCCGCGCCGGCCCTGGCCAGGTCGTGCACGGCTGGCGGCCAGTCCTTCCGGCGACATGACGGTGCCCATCTCCCGGCGTGCCGCCAACGCGGCGGCCGGATCCCGCGCCGCGACGAGCGTCTTCTTCGCGACGAAGGTCCGCCGCGCGTTGTCGGTGATCGCCTCACGGGTCCCGCTGACGACCAGCCCGCGGCTGCGCGCGAGGCCGTGCGCCCGGCGGTACGCGGCGGCGGTCACCCCGTGGCCCTTCCAGGCATGCAGACCGAGGTGCGTGAAGCGCCGGCCGCACTCATGGCACAGCAGGCCGTCGTCGTCCTCGTCGAGCACTCCGTACCGGCCGTGGCCGTCCTGTTCTCCGACGTTCACCGATCAAGGATGCCATTCGACGAAGTCCCCATGGCCTGTTCCCTCAGCGGGGTCGGGGCATGGAAGCTGCCGCTCGACGCAGACCGAGTCCCGGTTCGGGCCGGCCAGTACCGGTCGCAGTGCCTCCCGCACGTCGGCGCAGCGACGATCAGCGTCGCAATCTCGAGCCCCGCTGGCGGCCTGATCAGGCGGTGAGTTCCCGACCGGAGGCAGCACGCCGGGCGATGTGGTCCTGTGTCCGGGGGCTGACTCCCATACGCTTCGCCGCCTTGGTGATGAGCTCGACGGCCCGTGAAGTGGTCAGGTCGGCGGACTCGCCGAGGGCCTGCGCGAGGAGCGAAGGATCGTCGGGTCGGGCGTGACCGATGGCAGGCCAGTGAGGATCAGCAGATAGTTGTATGTGACCCCCGAGCTCTGGCTCGGCAGTCGCTTCCAGCTCCTGTGGACGGGGTTGTCTAGAGGTGGTCTAGTGGTTGCTCCGCGACAGCGGCGACGAGGTCCTCGACGGTGTCGATGTCGAGGTCGTCATGAGCTCGGCGGCATGCAGAATGATCTCGGCCGTCAGCGGCGCGCTCGGTCGCGTGTTGGCCGGCTTGCGGTTGCGGACCTCGGTCACCGCCCACGGCCGTGGCCCACCTCGGCGAGCGATCGCAGGGGCAGGGCTCGAGCACCGTCATCGAAACCGTGCGCGGCCTTGTACCTGTTGACCACGTTGACGACCGAGGAGTCGTGCGAGCCGGTCGAGTAGAGGGAGTCGCCGTTGCACAGCGCCATGCTCTTCGGGTAGCCCTCCGGGGTTGTCCACGGGTGAGGGTCGCCGAGGTTGCGGTCGCAGTAGTCGACGAGAGCGTCGATCTTGGACGGGCTGACGGTCACGGGCACTGCGTTGTGCAGGCGGTCACGCCGTCCTGGCGCGTGGCACGACCGTATCGCCAGCGTGCGCCCTCATACGTGGACTTCATCGCGAGCCGGCCCTGCTCATACGGGGGCAGAACCACTGCAGAGGCCAAGAGCACCCGTATCCCCGTGCTGCTCGAAAGGGGGTTGCCGCTGCATGACTGTCGGCGAGAGCGCGGTCGCCCCGTTCGGGAAGGAGCAGGTCGGAGCTGATCTCGACGGTCTCGCTGGCACGCGTCTTGGCGGCCAGATGCCCGCAACATGGTCATCGGATACGCCCGGGTCAGTGGGGAGAAGCTGCATCAGTCGGACAGGTCGACGACCTCACGGTCGCCTGTGGCGATCGGATCGTCGAGGAGCATGCTCGGGCAAACATGGTGCGAGCCGTCCGAAGTGGGACTCGCTGATCACGGACGGCTCTGTCAAGGGGAGTGCGCGTTGACTTGCAACAGTGGTCCTACATGCGGCCTGTGCACCGGCCCGGGAATCCAGGGCAACATTGTGGCGATGCTCGGATGGCACGTGCTGACCCACAGATCAGCGGATGTGTTGCTGTTCGCTTCTCCCGAGGCCGGTCCCGCGCAGAGTTGACCTCGTCCGGAGGGCTGGGCTCATGCGGTGCGACTGATGGTCGGGATTTGCACCAGGAGGTGGTCCACGTCGTCTGGGTTGAGTCTGATGACCCTAGGCCCGGCGCGGTAGGCGGTCAGCTCGCCGGCGGCGATCCGACGTCGAAGGGTCTTGGTGCACAGCCCGGTTCGCTCGGCAGCTTCGCGGAGGGTCTCGAATTGTCGGCTGCTAGGGACTTGGGTCATGGCGGCTCCTTTTGTTACGGGACCAAAGGGTGCCGGGGGCCATTGACCGGACAGGGCGGGCAGACACCTTTCGAAGCCGTGTGCGACGGCGGCGAGTTCGCGGTAGCCACCGCGTGCGGCCGCCTCCGACGATGGGTCTGGTGGGCATGGTGACTGGGCAGCCGGGTCAGGGCCGGCCCCTTGCAGCCACATCCGAGTTCGTGGCGAAAGGCATTCGTCCGGGCGTTGAGCAGATGGGATGGTCGGGTGACTTACCTGGATATGCCTGCCGTGGGGTGCGATCCGGGGTCGAGCGGAGGGGCCGCGAGGTGCTCGCCGCATGGGTGGATTGGTGGCTCCGCAGGTGGTCGGGGGGTCGGCTGTGAGGGCGCGGTGGCCTGGCGGTGTCGGTTGAGGTCGGTGCCGGAGTTCATCGCGATGCTGGATGAGGCGATGAGGTGCTGGCCCGCGGCGTCGAGCTGGTCGCGGATGAGATCGGGGATCGGTGCAACCCGGTTGGCACGGATACCAGTGAGGTTCACCGGGAACGCGTCAACCCCTTCGGGCTGAGGAGGTTGCTGGCGGAGTCTGGTGCTGGCGATGCGAGCAATGTTGTTGGTCGCCGCGAGGATTGGGTCTCCGGAGGCGGTGATCTCGTGGATTACGTGGGCGAGTTCGAGGCTGCTGGCCAGGGCCTGGCCGACGATGGGTGCGATCTGTTCCGGTCCGAGCCGGGAGGTGATGAGCTCGGGGGTCGCGAGCCCGGTCGGGTCGTGGGTGATCTCCTTGGTGGCGGCGCGGACTTCGGCTGCGGCTTGGGTCAGGGTGTTGTCGAAGCGCGAGGAGAGCGGGCTGTGCAGCTGTTGCCACAGGCCGCAGGCGTGTGACCAGTCCTGCTGGGTGGTCCGCAGGGCAGACCCGATCCGGGCGACCGTCTGTCCGTCGACGGCGCGCCGCTGAGCGCCCGCGTGCAGGAGGATGGCGGTGGTGTCCACGATCGTGGCCTGCGTGGCGGTGGCGAGCCAGAGGTTGGCGGTCGAGGGTAGCGTCGTCAGGGTGCGGTGGACCTGCACGTCCCACTGGCACAGGGCCTGCCCCAGCCGGGTGGCGTCGGGTGGGTCGCGGTACTCGCCGTTCAAGGCGCCGGGCCAACGGTCTTTGAGCCAGCCGGCGGCCAGAGTCTCGAAGGCGCCGAGACGGTCTTGGGCGTCCTTGCCGCGACCGATCCCGCGGGTCTCGGCGCAGGTGGCGTGCGAGTGCTTGAGCAGTCGAAGGTCGTGGGCGTGCTCGCCAGTGGCCACGGACACGCTGTGCCCGCCGACCCACAGGGTGTGCACGGTCCGGGTTCGGGCAGCCTCCAGGTCGGCGGCCTCGCGGGCGCTCGGCCCGGACCTGGAGCGTCTCGGCACGGGCCATCTGTTGGCGACCAGGGACGCGGCCCGGGTGAAGTTCTCACTGATCTGCAGGAGCCGTTCGTCGGGGGGTCCGTCTCCGGGCCAGCCGCGACGGATCTGGTCCCGGTGCATACCGTGAGTGATGGCCTCCAGCCGGTGCATGACGTCCGGGTCCGGCGGGTGGGGCAGGGCGGCCCACAGCTCGGCCGCGGACTGGACGACCTCGGGCCAGGTCCGCAACATCGCGGGTGCCGCCTCGCCGTCAGCATCCAGCAGGGTCAGCCGGGCCAGGTAGTCGGCGTCCAGCAGCAACTCGCCAACGCTGCGCCGGTCGGGGGGAGTCATCCCCGCGCCGCCCGAAGCTCCCGGACCAGGTCACACAGGGTGATGACCAGCGATGACGCGCCGACCGGCAGCCGTTCGATCGGCACGGTCCGCAACAGTTGCTCGGCGTCCTCGGTCAGCAGCAGCGGGTCCGAGCCGGCCCGATCCGGCACGTCGTAGAACGGCGGCGTGGTCAGCAGGGCGGATGCCTGAGCGAACGTCAGCAGGGCGCCCAGGGCCACCAGCCGGGTAGGCGAGGTGGCGCGCTCGGCGTCCGCGCGCTCGTGGAGAAGGTGCGTCGCCTCGCGCAGCAGACCCGCGACGCTGCGCAGGACTCGAGCCGCATCGGGGTTCACGGTGGTCGGCTGCGTCATCATGGTGTTTTCCTTCGGGTCGGTGGTTCGCACCCATCACGACAGACCGCGACCCGTCCGCGGTCGGACCAACCGGTGCCCTGTGGATAACTTCGGTGAGTGTCGGCGGCTGAGCGCAGACTGGTCATGCCCGACAAAAGGGGTCTTCCAGCTCCTTGGCGGACAGGGTTGATCGGCCGAAGTCGAATCGGCCGGCGCTGGTGGAAGGGAGACGCTGATGTCGGATCGGGTGCACGGGTGGGTTGCGGCCGGCCCGGCCGCACTGGCCAGTGGGATGCTCTGGCTGGTGACCGCAGCCTTGTTCCCGGACGGCACCGGCGCGTTGCTGCTGATCGCCGTGCTGGCAGGCGTGCTCGTACTGGCCTTCGGGTGCGGTGAGAACGCGATGCTGCGCTGGTATCTCTGGGTGCGCCGGCCGACGGCAGCTCAGACTGCGACGCTCAAGCCCGCCTTGGCGATCCTCGCGGAGCTGGGTGGCCTGCCGGCCGGGACCGGCGTGTACGTCACCCGATCACCGGTGGCACCGCAGGTTCAGGCGGTGGGGCGCCGGTCACTGATGATCTCCGCCGGTCTGATCGAGGGAGTGTTCTACGGGCGGGTTACCGCCCCAGAGACGGCCGCCATGCTGGCCTACGCGGGCAGCGACCTGACCCGCGGACACACCCGGCACCAGCTCGCCGCCGAGGTCGCGACCCTGCCCTGGCAGCTGGTCACGATCGTCAGTCACGCGATCGGCAGCAGGTCCATGGTCATTCCCGGTGTCCGGCTGCTGTGGCGGGCCAGGGGAGTCATCGGGGCGATCGCCGTCGGGCAGGCCCTGACCCACCACGGGCCGCCCGGGGTCGCCGGGCCGATCAGCGCAGCGATCATCACCGGTCTGGTCGTGATGGGCTACGCGGCCCCCATCAGTCAACGGATCCTGGCCGACCGGCACCAGGCGCTGGCCGACTGGGACGTGGCCCTGCTCGGCCTCGGCGACCCGCTCAGCCGCCTGGTCGCCCGCGGCCAGGCGGGGCCGTGCACGATCGACCGGATTCACCGCATCCGGTCCTGGTCCTGCCTGCCCGCCTGGCACTAATCCGTGTGAGTCTGGGAAGCCCTGCTGGAATGGACTACTCCCGCAGGTAGTCGCCTCAGCGAGGCTCGAGCCCAGCGTCAAGCCCAGAATGACGCGTCCCATACGAGCCACTTCGGCGCTGCGCGCCGACGACACGGTCTCTGATCCCCCCATGGGTCGACTTCGCGACCGCCAGTTGCCTGAACTGCCATCGGACAGATCTCCGGGGCTCGGCAAAGTCGGTTCAGGCAGTGAGGATGAGGTCGACTGGTCGAGCGCTGTCGCGGCCGTGATGTCGTAGCGCTGCTGCAATGCGAGTGTGTCCGGCGAGCCGCAATAGATTGACGGCGGTGTTGCGAAGGGTGGCCATGATCTGTGGGCCGGATCCTGTGCGTAGCTGATGGCGCTCTTCGTCAAAGACCATGTCACGCACCCAGTGCATGCTCTCGATCGCCCAGTGGCCTTGAATCCAGGCCGCGACATTGGCCGCTGGGGCGTCGGTCATGCCCAGTGAGCAGATGACGTAGACGACTTCAGTCCTCTTGTCGCCCTTGATGGTTCGGGTGCGTCGTACCTGGGCGATCTGGGCTGCGCCGGGAACGTCGACCCAGTCCGGGGCCTGCACGGCCCTGATGGTGCGCCGGACTCGACGACCGTGCGTGGCATCGACGGTGGTGATCGCCGGGACATCCTTCCAAGGCAGGTTCTTCAGTGCCCGGCGCAAGGTCCGCGTGAAGTAGACCGCAAACCGACTTTGCCGAGCCCCTGGATACCCCATAGACCCGGCATTTCTCATCAGAGGCCTGCCCGTTGAAGAAAACTCGCTGACGACTATGCTTACGCCATGCCGGTCACCGGTAGGGGCGTGCTTACGATGGCGCTGTGTCGGTCAGTTCCCTTCAACTGGCCAGTCATAACCCACTCTGCTGTGGGCTCCGCACGGTGCGTTCGGGCTTACCTACTCTGGTGCGTTCAGCGTCGTAGTTGTTTCGCGCTGAGCCTCCTGTGGACCGGTTGATCTGCGATGAGCATGACGCTTGGGCCTGACGAGTTCAGTATCGAGGTCGATAGCCTCGGTGGTACACCATTGGTTAGGCTAGGCTCGGTCCCGAAGGGGCTTCTTGAAGTCGCTGTTGCCCTGCGTGGGGGGCGAGTGCAGCGTTGTTCGTTCATCTGGGCGGACGACGACTCGCCAACACCTTGCTACGTCGCCGTGGAGAGAGCTCGGAACAACGGGTCGCTTGTCATTTCTGGTTTCTACTGTCACAACCTGCCGTTCGGGCTCACCGTGCGAGAGTTGGACGTGCTGACGCTCGTCGCAATCGGAAAGTCCAACATCGAGATCGCATCCCGGCTGAACCTGAGCGCCCGCACGGTGACCACCCACGTCGACCACATAATGGGGAAGATGAGTGTGCGCAGCCGCACGGCCGCAGCTGTTATCGCGGTCGACGGCGGCCTGCTCAAGGTGCCGTTTCCTGGCGGCGACGACGGCTTCGACCTCCTCGAGCTTGGGCGCGCGTTCGGCGGGACGGCCACCCGGCGGGTCGTCCGCCAGCCGCGTGTGGTGAAGAAGCCCTTCGCCTTCGGGGCGGTCCTTCCGCTGCATGGTCTTGCCGCTGCGGACGGCGCGGAGATGTTGCGCGGTGGCCGGCTCGCCATCGATGAGCTCAACCGCCGAGGCGGAGTCGACGGTCGTCAACTCGTAATGGAGATAGCGGACGTCGACATTCTCGATGCCGAGAGCGTCCGCCGTGGCCTGATCGCACTCGCCGAGCGGGACGTCGACGTGCTGACCTCGGGCTACTTCGCGCAACAGGACCTCGCACACGAGATAGTGGCAAACTGGGGTGTTCCTTATCTGCACGCCGCGACGATGCGCATGATGGAGGAGCGCGTCTGCAGCGACCCACGTCGCTACCAGAACATCTTCCAGGTGTGCGCGAGCGACGCGCACTATGCTCCCCGGTTCGTCGGGGTGCTCACCGGTCTGCGCGACACTGGGGGTTGGCTACCTTCCTCGAACCGGCTTGTCGTCATCCAGGGGGCGTGGGACCTCACCGACCTCGGCGTCGTGCAGGCATATGCCCTAGCCGAGCGTCACGGCTGGCAGATCGATGTCATCCGGATCTTCGGTGACGACCACGACTCCTGGGCATCACTCGCCGACCGCATCCGTCACGGCGAGCCGGCCGCGGTGATGATCGGCAACTACCACGTCAGTGGGACAGTGTCTTTCATCGACTCCTTCCTCGCCGACCCATCCGACACCTTGGTCTACGCGCTGTACTCGCCGAGCATCCCGGAGTTCCGGGAGCAGCTCGGTGAGCGCTCGGAAGGCATCGTGTGGGCAACCGTAACCGGAACCTACTCGGACGCACCGGCGCGCGCGTTCGCGGGTCGCTACCGCAAGCGATTCGGGGTCAGCCCGGGCCGGTCTCACGCGGGTCTCGCCTACGACCGTGTGCAATTGGCAGCAACGGCATTGTCGTTGGCCGCCAATCCGCGGAGCTCACGCGCGGTCGCCGACGAGCTGCGCGTTGTCATCCACCGCGGGGTCAACGGCACCTACTATTTCGGGAACGAGTCGCAGACTGCCTGGACATACCCCTCACCCGGCGTCGACCCTTCGCTGGCTCAGGCACATCTCATCTTCCAGATCCAAGATGGCCGACAACGAATCATCGACCCCTCTCCGTTCGCGGATGCGCGCTTCCGTCCGCAGTCGTGGCTGGCCCGCAGCCGCCAAGCCGACTAGCGCGGAGAACTGCCTCGACCGGCTCCGCGAGGCTCTCAGGGATCAGCCTCAGCCGGTGGCTGACGTGCTGCTCGACGAGGTCACGCGAGTAGAGCAAGGGGAAGGCCTCGTCGCGAGCCCAGGTGTCGAAGTGGTCACCGTAGTGCGGGCTGCTCGGCACCCCGGACTGGCCCGGAGAGTTCACCGCCAGAGAGTTGTCCCAGGCACCGACGTCGATAGCGATCCGAAAGCTCGCACCGACGGTCTCGACATAGTCCGGGGAATAGGTGGTGCATCCCAGCGTGTCGCCGCTGCCTCCCCGTGGCACGGGGCCCATCTCGGTCCAGTCTGAGTCGTGCTCGCCCAGTGCCTTCGACAACAGTCCGGCCTGCGGGTGGCGTAGATGCGCTCTGTGGAGGCTGCCCCATCGCCATGCGTTCACCTCGTTGCCCAGCAGACCTCGAACCTCGCCCATCGCGGCCACGAGCGACTCGACCAGCACCTGGCGGATCGTCGCCTGCGGGTTGGCGCCCAGACGTTGCCGGGGATGGGCAAGCAGGTCCAGGTCGACGCGGGGGTCTGCGGACAGATCCTCCGACGGCAGGATCCGCTCGAGCGCCGCGTTCCGCCTTGCGGGTTCGACGACCTGCTGAAGCGCTGCGGCGAGCAACCTCGGACGAAGATGCTTGCGGTACCAGACCTCGAACAGTGCCGCGGGGCCCGAGTCGCTGGACAGGACGCAGTCCCACCCACTCAGGAGGTCCACGGCGAGACGCACGTCAGGATCAGACACGTCCTCGAGCTTGTCGAGGTGCGCGGTGACGAGCCGGGCTGGCACGCTCAGGTAGTCGCACTGCAGCTGCACGCAGTCCTGGGTCGTCCAGTCGTTCCGACTGCCGATCACCTCGCTCATCCGGCGATGGCGTACATCGGCATACCAGTCGTAGGTGATGGTGCGTTCGACGTTCGGATAGTCCGCGGGCAGGTTCATCTGGTTGGCGGTGCCGAACCATCCGTCGGCCGGGTTCTGGGCGGACGGCAGCTCGTCGCCGTCGTAGAACCCGGCCCACTCATAGCGCCCATCTCCTGGCACCGGGAGCGTGCCGTCCCAGTTCGGCCGCACCGGGACAAGCCCGGCCGGCTGCCACCCGATCGTGCCGTCCGGTGCCGCATACACCTGGTTCTCGCCGGGAGCGCCCCATCGGTTCATCGCGGTGACAAACGACTCGGGGCTCGGCGACCTCATGTAGTCCATGCTCCCGAGGTACGGAGCCATACCGGGTTCCAGCCAGGCCGCGCGAACCGCGAAGGCCGTGTTCTTCTCCTGGTCCTGGTAGATCACCGGACCGTGACGGGTGAACAGAAGGCTGACCTGTTGGTCGGCCCCACCAGAGACCCGGACCGACTCGATGACCTCTTCCATCGGAGTCCACCGGCCTTTGTACCAGTACTCGCGGGGGGCGTCGGGGTTGGTCCTGTAGACGTACAGATCCTCTTGGTCGATCGCGAAGATGGTCAGGCCGAAGGCAATCCGCCCGTTGTGACCGATCGAGACCCCTGGCAGAGCCGGCTCCCCACCGCCGATGACATCCAGGCCAGGAGCGTTGAGGTGGGCGATGTACCGCAGCGCGGGCAACGTCACGAAACGGTGCGGGTCGTTTGCCAGCAAAGGGCGCCCGGTTGCGGTCCTGGACGGACCGATGACCCAGTTGTTGCTTCCCTCGGGGGCATTCAAGACACAAGGGTCTCGCTCGGACAGCACCGACAGATCGGGTGTAGAGGTGGCCAGCCGGTACACGTACAGGACCTCGTCCGGGATGAGCGACAGGTCGAGGCCGGCGGGCACCTGGACCTCGTGGGCAGGCTCCAGGACTCGCCGCAGGGACTCGACCTTCGGACCGAAGTCACGCAATGTCCGTGCTCGCTCGACCTCTTGTTCGACGTTGTAGTAGAGCCCGTGGCTACGGATTCGGGCGACATCACTCGGGTCCCATCTCGACGGAGCGTACCCGAGAGCGGAGAACTCCGGCGGGAGGAGCCGCGGGTCCTGGGCGGTCAGCTCGACGAACGCGTTCACACCCGCGACGAACGCGGACGCTACCTGCTTGGTATCGGCGCCGTAGGCCAGCCACTCGGACCTCATGTCGCCGCGGTACAGGAACAGCCGTGCCGCCCGGTCGCGCTCGACGTACTGCGAGCCGAAGACCTCCGAGAGCAGGCCCAGGCCGCGACGCCTCCACAGGTCTATCTGGAACAGCCGGTCCCGTGCAGCGTTGAACCCTTGCGCGACGAACACATCCCACTGCGACTGCGCGTAGATGTGCGGAACGCCCCATGCATCGACAACGACATCGACCTCCTCCTGCAGGCCGGGAACCTCATACACCGAAGGAGAAGAGAGCGCAGTGTCACTCATCCGTGTGGCCTCGTTTCTTAACTTGTGTAGACGTAGACGTGAGATCGGCCTCACGCACCCAATTACCTCGGACCCCAGCCAGATGAGCGCACCTGTCGATCATCTGGCTAACCTCGTCTGCGAGTGCGGGTCATCGCGTCGACGCTGACTGCCCCAACGACGATCGCACCCTTGGCAATGAGCTGCCAGTTCTGCGAGATGTTCAGGCTGTAGAACACATTTGTCAGCGTCGCTAGGATGAGCAGGCCGACCACCGAGCGCCACATGGCGCCCTCGCCCCCCAGCAGCGAGGTGCCGCCGATGACGACGATGGCAATCGCGTCGAGGGCGAGGTTGCCGCCTACGTCCGCCTGGCCGACGCCGAGACGGGAGGAGTCCATCATCCCCGCCAGGCCGGAGAGCACACCGGTGAGAACGTAGACACTCGCGTTCAGCCCCTTCACGCGCAGACCCGAGAGCCAGGCCGCCTCATGATTACCCCCAACCGCATAGACATTCCGGCCGTAGGTGGTCTTGGCGAGCAGGATGCCCGCGATCACGAAGACAATGATCAGGATCCAGATGGGGAGCAGAACTCCGGCGATCGTCGTCAGCGCCAGGGTCTGGTATGCCGGCACCAGACTGGGCTTGTTAGTGACGATGAACGGAGCCGAGTTGGAGTAGACGAACGCCAGGCCGGTGATAATGGACGATGTGCCGAGTGTGGCCACGAACGGGTTGATATTCATCCTCGAGATGATCAGCCCGTTGGCGACGCCGACGATCGCGCCGCCGGCAAGCCCGCTCAGAAGCCCGACAACGGCAGAGCCGGTCTGCAAGGTCAGGCCGGCGTACAGGGTGCCGCCGAGTGCATAGGTTGCGCCGACGGACAGATCGAAACCACCGCTGATGATCACGAAGGTCATGCCAGCGGCGATGATGCCCACTGCCGAGTTCTGAGTCAGGATGTTGCTGACGTTCGCCGGCTTGAGAAATGCCGGGTAAAGGGTCATTGCCACGGCGATGAGGAGAACGAGTACTCCAACCATGCTGAATCGGCCGACGAAGAGTCCGACTCCCCGGCGCGCGTCCAGGGCGTCGGTCGAGTCCCTGGACGTGTCGGACCCTGCGCCCGCGGCCGCAACCTGCCTCTTGCTCATGGGTTCTCAACCTCTCCGAAACCGAACTTCACGATCTGCTCGACCGTGTAGTCCTCGTGAGCCGTATCTACTTCGTGAACAACACGCCCGTGGGAGAACACCAGCAGGCGATCGGAGATCCTGATGACCTCTTCGAGCTCGGAGGAGGTCATGATGATCGTGGTGCCTTCCTCGGCGAGTCGGCTCAGAGAGGACATGACCTCGGACTTCGCGCCGATGTCGATCCCACGCGTCGGTTCGTCAACGAGCAGCACGTCGGGCTGGTATCCGGCCCACTTGGCCAGCAGGACCTTCTGCTGGTTACCGCCCGACAGGTTAGCCACCGCGTCACCGATGCGTCGGGCGTCGAAGCCGAAGAACCTCGCGGTGCCTTCGACAGCGAGCCGCTCACGCCGCGGAGACAGGAAGACCTTTGTCAGACTTCGACGGCCCAGCCAGAAGTTCGCCGAGGCGTTCATGTTCATCACCAGCGCGCTGCCCCGGCTCTCCGGCACGAGCACCACGCCCGAGCGCACCGCGTCGCGGACGTTCTTCGGCCACGGACACTCCCTACCCGCCAGGCGCAGGGTACCGCTCGACCCGGGTTCCAAACCGACCAGAGAGCGAAGGAAGGTCGTGCGACCAGAGCCCACCAGGCCCCAGAGCCCGATGATCTCGCCCTTCCGTGCGCTCACCGCGATCCTGTGGAGCGCCCCGGGCAAGGAGACGTTCTCGACTGCGAATGATTCGTCATCGAGCCGACGGCGCTCAGCATGCCGCTGGACATGGACGTCACGGCCGACCATGGCCCTCACCAGCGAACGCTTGTCCCACTCGGCACGGGGTCGGGCCCCGATCACCTCGCCGTCCCGCATGACCGTGATCGTGTCGCTGAGCAGCAGTACCTCGTCGAGGTTGTGACTGACGAAGACGATCGTGCTGCCCTGCTCCTTGAGCGTGCCGAGTACCCGGTAGAGCACCTCACGCTCGCTCTCGGCAAGCGCGGCACTTGGTTCGTCGAGGACAAGAATCCGCCCGTTCGCCTGGACACCGCGGATGATCTCGAGCAGCTGTTGCTGCGAGATCGACAGGTTGCGCACAGGAACGTCGGGGTCGATGGCCAGCTCGAAGTCGCTTGTCAGCTCGAGGAAACGACGGCGCATATCCCGCTGGCGCACAAATCCATTGTGTGCGTCCAGTTGTCCGAGAAACACGTTCTCGACGGCGGTCAAGCTCGGCACCATGGTCAGCTCTTGGTACACGACTGCCAGGCCGTGCCTCCGGGACTCACGGGGGTCGCCCGCGCGTAGGTCCTCTGCGAAGATGGTGATTGCGCCCTCGTCGGTGGCGAGCCGACCGCTGATCATGCCGAGCAGCGTCGACTTCCCGGCTCCGTTCTCGCCGACGATGGCGTGCACGCGGCCAGCGGCGACATCGACGGTCACGTCGTGAACGGCATACTTGCCGGAGAACTTCTTCGAGACTCCCCGACACGAGATCGCCGGGGCTGTGACTGTCACCGTCATGTCAGCGGCCTCGCGCCAATGGTGACGAAGTACCGCCGCCGGAGGGGTCGGGACCGCATCGACCGCACGGGTTAGTACTCCGGAGTGTACTGGTCGAGCGTACGCTTGTAGACGAACGGAGACTTTCCGCCCAGCTTCGGGTCCTTGGTGAGGTTGTAGAACTTCTTGACTGGCTTACCCTCGACGAGGTTCACGACTGCCTTCGCCGAGTCGACCGTCTCCTCCCGGGGGAGCATGATGATGGTGCTCTTAAGTTTGCCGCTCTTGACCGCACCGAAGGACCACTTGTCGCCGCCGAAGTCGTACACCGCGATGTTCTTGCCGCCCGTCGCCTGCACGACACCCTGCGACATGCCCGAGTAGTTCGACATCATAACGTTAAGGTCGGGATGTGACTGCACGATTGTCTGGGCGGCCGAGAATCCCTGTGCAGTGGTGTAATCGGTGTACTGCTTGGCAACAACCTGCCACTTGCCCGTGAACCCTGCCTTGGTCGCCTTGTCGAAGTTCTTCGAGTTGGCACCAAGCTGAGGACCCTCGATCATCGCGATCTTGGCGCCGTTCGGGTAATCCTTCTTCACCTGGTCGACCCACTGCTGATAAACATCCAGCGTCTGACCGCCGACATACGTGATGGTGCCGGGTTCCCACGTCGCCGCGCCGAGGTTGGTGTCACGTCCACAGATCGGGATATTCATGACGCTGACCACAATTCCAGCGGCGGGTGCGTTCTTGGTGAGAATGTTGCACACGAGGTTGCCGTCGTTCGCCTCGACGACGAAGGCGTTGTACTTGCCACTGGTGATGGCGTTCTGTATCTGGTCGTACTGCGTCTGGGCGTTGAACTTGCCGTCGAAGACACTGAGCGAGAAGCCCTCCTTCTTGGCATAGGCCTTCAGGGAGTTGATCCCGGCCTGAAGATACTGGTTGCTGGTCGCCGACGAGAAGAACGCCATCTTGATTTCCTTGACCGACTTGGCCTTCGGCGTGGGCTGGCCGGTCAAGGCCGACGCGGAGTGGGTCGCCGTCGGTCCGCCGGTCGTGCTGACGCTGCTGGAAGTGCTGGTGCCGCTCGGCGTGCTGCAGCCCGCGACGGCAAGCGCCGTCAGCAGTCCTATGCCGCCGACTGCGGCGGTCGTCATATGCCTCTTCATACGTGTCTCCTGTGGTGGTCGGGAGCCGGCGCCATGGGTAGCTCCGCAGTTGTGCGAGGCCTCGAACGGAACGTCATTCGGACTCACTCCACGTGTCGTAGATGTCGCTCAGCGTCGCGAACCAGGTGCCAGGGAAGGAGGCCATGTAGTCGATCAGCCTCTCGAAGCCGATAATGTTGTGCGCCCGACCGATGGTCTGCGGGTGGACAGTGATGGCCAGCACCCCACCGAGCGCGTTCTTGTACGCGTAGTCGAAGCTGTCCCTGAAGCGCTGGAACATGACCTCGGTCGAGCCGAGTCCCGGGTTGCTGCCCGGAACATACTCTTGGTGAGGGAAGTCATCGAGGTACCAGGTCACCGGAAACTCGAGAAGCGGGCTAGGCGGCCCGAGCACGCTGCCCTCCTCCCAACCGACATCCACTGGCCTCGGGTGGTAGGGCTCGAAGTCACGGCCCATCAAGGAGGAGTCCCACTCGAAGCCGAACTCCTCGAGTAGGCCGAGCGTGCTGTTTGTGAAATCCCAGGCTGGTGAACGGTACCCGCGTGGCTTCTTGCCTACGTACTTTTGATGTACCTCAAGCGTACGCTCCATGAGATGCCGTTCCTTGTCCACGTCCAGCGTCGGCACCGGTTCGTGCCAGCAACCGTGGGCGGCGATCTCATGACCCCCGGCCTGCAGGATCTCGTTGAACTGGTCGGTGAATGTCATCATCGTGTGGGCAGGCGTGCACCACGTCGCCTTGACGCCATAGCGTTCGAAGAGTGCGATCAGCCTCGGCACGGCAACCTCGGCGCCGAACTCGCCCCGTGAGAGGACGCTGGGGCTGCGCAAGCCGAACGTTCCCATCCATACGCTGTGCGCGTCGAAGTCCGCGCCGATACTGACTGCCAGGGTCTTGCCCTTGGGAAGATGCAGAGCCATGAAACTCCCTTTCTCAGTTGGGCACGGTCGCCGTCACGTGGCACCGGGCATGCCGGAAACGACAGGTCGTCTGACCTTGGCGTCGCGGAACGCCAAAGCCAAGAAGACGCGGAATAGCCGCGCGCGGGTGAGCGGTCCGTGCTGAAGTCGTTCTCCGGAGACGCACAGATCGGAGGCCCGGGGTGTGGCCTCTTCCCCGCGTGGTGATGTCACTCTATGTGTGTGAAGCCGCCCGCGCATCGGGCAAATTACGTACTACCGGCAAGTTGATTACCCTGGCTGCCCGAAGTTTCGTCTCCGGCCGGTCGACGGTCGCAGGCCGCGTAGAGCGCCTGCGCCGACATTCTCCAGAATCCGTCGAACTGCCTGCGAGGGCCAGGCAGATCGGCAGTGCGTCGGCGGCGCAGGAGGTAGCCCGTGTGCGCCTCGTCCGGTCCGTTCGCGAAGCGTAGGGTGCGGATCCCGGCATACGCCTGCGCCAGAGGGAAGTCGACCGACAGGCAACCGGCACCGTGCACTTGGATTGCCTTGTCGAGGATCCACTGCACGGTCTGCGGGGTCGCGATCTTGATCGCCTGGATCTCGGTGTGCGCGCCCTTGTTGCCGACGGTGTCCATCAGCCACGCGGTCTTGAGCACCAGCAGCCGCAGCTGCTCGACACGCACCCGCGACTCGGCGATCCAGTCCCGCACAACCCCTGACTGCCGTTCATGCCCGGCGTATGCCGTGGCACCAGGACCATCGACTGCTGGCGCTCGACCCAGAGGAGCAGGAACGGCGAACGCGAATGCGGCCTTGAGGTCGGGCTGCATCGTCTTCGGGATCTGGTCCTTCGGCGTTCTGGCGGACTTCATGGACAAACCCCAGACGACCTATCACGGCGTGCCGGTATCGCAGGTCGTCGAGAATTGGCGTGAGAACGCCTACCGCTGGCCGCACATGGAGACACGCATCATCGAGATGTGCGACGCCGCGATGGACGCTATCGATCCGCGCAACGGGCTCGTGCATTCCCACGTCCTGCCGTACTGGACCGGTCAGCGCGCGCAACTCCACAAACCGGTCCGCAAGGAAGAGAAGTGGGCTGTCCGCTCGGTCCAATTCCGGGCAGGTTGAACTCCTCGCTGCCGGTTCCGCTGGCTCATGGACTCCCTCACCCAGATCCTGGCCGACCACGACCCAGACGATCCAACGAGCCATCTTGCGAACACGATCGGACCACCACCACCACCACCACCGCTCGACCTCACGACAAGCCAGCCTCCTGACTAGAAGGAAGCCCAGAGATCGGTCGCATGATCGGCACACGCGCGATGTGCGTCACTCCGCCGCGAATGCAGCACGGCAAGGCTGCGCCTGTCGTGCTCCACTTGTGTGAGGTAGAAGCCATCTTCATGGGCGGCCGACGATAGAACGATCCTCACGCGCGCCTAGCGACGTGCGCGCCGGCACGGATGGCGCGTGGAATCTCC
The DNA here is from genome assembly GCF_007845645.1 of Leekyejoonella antrihumi. Lineage (GTDB taxonomy): Bacteria > Actinomycetota > Actinomycetes > Actinomycetales > Dermatophilaceae > Leekyejoonella > Leekyejoonella antrihumi. Next base: position 51,228 of record NZ_VCQV01000027.1, on the reverse strand, counting down.
GCCACCTGATCCACCACAGCTCCGAGGCGTACCAGTGCTTCGGCCGAAGCGCACGAGTGAAGCGTGACCGAGTACTGGATCCCAGTCGAGTGCCATTCGTTGTCGAAGCTGCCATCCGCCTCGACCGCGACGTTGTCAAGCGCAATGCCGAGTCGCTTGGCCTCACGGTAGGAGTCGTTCAAGACGCACATGGCCACAGGCAGGTGCAACAACTGCCCGCCGTTCACAGCCGGCACGGCGACGACACCCGCTTCAGTCCAGGAGTGATGAAAGATCACCCCCGCCGAGGCTCGAAGGGTGCCTGCCCCGGCAGGCACGCCAAAATGGCGACAACTCCATACGGACATCTGCCGAGCCCACTGGAGCGGTGCTGCGTAACTCTAAATCTCCGGCTTCGCCGGACCTGGCCTCTGGTAGCCGCGATTGACGCGGTGTCCAGCCTCCATGCGGTGGTCGGACCCACCGCAGGATGCCCGCGTCTGTCGGGATGAGGGCGTCCAAGCTTCGATCGTCCGCACATCTCGTGTGGGGTGTCTCTCGCGCGGTTGAGGAGCCGGAACTGTCAAACCAACTGGACCTCGCCACACCGAGCGATGTTCAGCCTCAGCCAGTGATGCTGCGGACATTGATGAAGTGAACGATCAGCGGCTTCGCCCGGTCCATCTGGCTCCGAGGTCATGGTTGGGCGCGTCGGCGCCGGTGGGCCAGCCCTCGTCGAGGACCCACTGCGCCTCGGTCGTGCCGACGATGTCGGATCGGGCCGCCACCGCGTCTTCACATGTGCCGATCCGTTGCTGCTGACGGTCCTCACGGATCTCCAGCTCATCTTCCTGCTGCTCGCTTCGCCATGCTTCAAACTCGTCGGCACTCATGCGTTGCCCTCGTCCGTCGGACGATCACCGTTGTCGCCCGCAGCTGCGGACCGGGCTGGGTGAGTGCAGTTGATGTCTCGCGGTGGCTGGTCCCTATCGCAATTGGGTCCGGGGGAGTGACTCATCGCGATACGTCGCTTCCGGGTAGGGGAGTCTGCGCCCGAGGAGTCTGGCGGTCGCGGGTGACGCCGACCGCCAGCGGGTCTGCGTCGGGGCGCGGGTCACGGTTCGTCGGCGGCGTCCTCTCTCCGGGTCGGCGTGCTCCGGGGTCCAGACCTGAGTGGCGGCGTTGGTGACGGCCGACCGGATCATCGCAGCGGTCACCGGGGCGGTGTCCCAGAGGATCCCGATGTCCCGGTTGGAGAGGGTAAATGGGCCTTGCGTGGGGAGTTCGATGTCGGCTGTCGTGGTGCGGGTGTTGGCGGACCAGCGCATCGTGACCGCGGTGTAGGGGTGGCCGGTCAGTCCGACGTCAACTGTCACCCCGTCGGGGTCTACCTGTGCCGAGGACTCGTCGAGGTGAAGTCCGGGCACCACCTGCAGGGCGTGACGACCGCGCATCGCCTGGAGGAACACGACGGCGGGGTCCGCATCGCTCGGGGCCGCGGATGACGCGGTCGTAGGCTCGTGGTCCTGTGGCAACGCCCGGCCGCCCCGAAGTCTTCGGTCAGTCATGAGTTGCTCCCGCCGTGGACCCGTGAATCATGCTCTTCGGCTGACCAAAGGGGCAGAGGTCGGCCTCGGCGGACACAACGGGTTGGCGAGGGTCGCGGCGGGCCGGCCGGTGCGCCGGGGATTTGTACCTCGAGCGGAGGTGCGGTTTCGTGCGCGGCTCGGCTGTGCGGCATATGGGACTGATCTATCGGGCCGGCGAGCATGGTCGCCACTGGCTTGGTGTGCCCAGTCGTTTCCTGATGCGCAGCGCGGTGCGTGGCGAACGGTTGGTCGCCGAGGCGATCTGCCGGTCGGACAGCGCCTGTGCCGCCATCGTGGTGATGACCGTGGCCTGCTCGGCCGGGTGAAGTGTGGCTCGGTCGCCGAATACTGCTCTGCGGATGGCGACCTCGTCCACAAGAAGTTCGTTGGATTGAGCCAGTTCGCACGGTTTGGCTCCCGGATCGTCGATCGTGTCCTCGTCCCAGGCCAGGGGAGGCGGCCACCCTTTGTGGCGGGCTCTCCGGCGGGCGGCGGGGGAGGGGCCGGGTGTCATCGATAGTCGTTCATACACCTGGTCGATCTGTCGCCATCGGCCGATGGTGATGTGGTCCCGCCGTGCGGCGAGCAGTTGGTTGGTATGAGCAGCACCGGCCGCCGTCAGGGAGGGGCCGTCCCAGCCGAGGGCGCGCAGCGCGCGGACACGTCGAAGTGCGCCCAGGCTGGGGACCAGGCCGTCGGCCTGGTCTCCGTAGACGTCCCGAAGTCGCAGCTGTTTGACGCGGCGGGCGGTGCGTGACTGCACCTGCGCGCGACGTCCCGCGATGATCTGGCCGATTGCGGTGCCGCTCAGCTCGGTGATTTTTGCCAGCGTCCGCAGCGACGCACCGTGGGTGACCAGCATCTCCAGCCGTGCTCGAGTTCGCTCGGCGGGCACGTAGCGCCGGATGCCGCGAGCCCGGTCGCGGCTGTACTGCACCTCCCACGCCTTGTTGTAACCCATCATGGCCTTCCCGCCGGTGATGAAGAGGGCTGTGTGGCTCCTTCATTGACCAAGGACGTCAGCAAGCGGTCGCCGGACAACGGGGCACGCGTCTGCCTCGGTTCGAGCGAGGACTGCCCGGTCCGGTCACTGTGTCCGCCGACCACGGCCGTGTGTTCCTTGGTCGGTGACCAGTTGTTCCCGAGTGAAGGACCTCGTGATGTCGAATCCAGTGCGAGCACAGGCCTGTACGGCGGGAGCGGCAACCTCGGATGCGTGGCGATCATGAGCGTCGACCCACCGCTGGTGATCAGTGGACTTGACGGGTTGGTCGCGTATGCCCCGTATGCGGTGGGGTTTCACCCCGAGGATGCCGTGGTGGTGATCCCGGTCGGGTTCAACACCGAGGTGCCCGCGGCGCGCCAGGACATCGACGCGGCCTTGGAGAATTCGGACCTGTCGGCCGACCGGCTCCGGCGCGTGTACTCCCGCTACGAGCACCTCGAAATGGCCGTGCTGGCCTACACCGAGGACCAGGACCGGGCCGAGAAGGCGTTGGGCATCACCGCGCGCGCACTGCCCGAGAACGTCACGATCACCGCGCAACTGCAGGTCTCCGCCGAGCAGTGGCGCGAGACGATCAGCGAACGCACGGGACCGATCGACTCGGCGGTGTCCAGCCAGGTCGCGGCCGAGCTGGTGCTGCGTGGCAGACGCACTCCCTGGTCCAGTCAGGACGAGCTGGCGCAGTCGTTCGGACCCGATCACGTGCTCAGTGATCGGGTGCTGGCCGCGGCTGCCGGCAGTCGTGACCCGTCCCTGGCGGGGGAACGCGACTGGGTCAAGCGCACGGTGGAGACGGCGGTACGCACCCAGACCAAGCTGGGTGACCCGGATGCCGCCCGGCTGCTGCAGGACCTTGCCGATATCGGACTGCGTGACACCGCATGGTCCACCCTGACTGTCGACTGCGCGGCCGGTCAGGCCGCATTGTGGAAGGACCTGACCCGGCGCGCTCCCGAGCGATTGCGGACACCGGCCGCGACCCTGGCCGCCTTCTCCTACTGGCTGACCGGCGACGGCATGCAGGCCAGAGTCGCCCTCGATCATGCCCCCGCGCTGGACACCTACACGATGGCGCGGCTAGTGCAGACCGCCCTGCACCACGCCGTCCCGCCGAACTGCTGGACCCGGCTGCCCGAGCAGCCCGCTCCCACACGTCAGGAATCCCACGCGTGGGCGGCCGAGGTCGCCGCCCACGGGCACGCGGTCTCACCGTCCGCGAACGTCGATCGCGACGAAGCTTCCCGGCAACCACTCACGGCGCCGCGCAGCCGGCGACCTGAGCACCGGCAGCCGCCGGCAGGTGGACCGCAGCCCGGGGTCGGGCCAACACCGTAGGAGATCGTGATGACCGACCCGAGTATCGCCTTTCCGGCCAGCCCACGCGAGCAGTACTTCAATCAACTGCTGTGGCACCTGGGTGTGGTGGGGCGGCCATCCGAGACGGGCATCATCCGATGTGACAGCACTGTTGTCGATTGGATCCGCCTCACGCAACCCGATCTCGCGCGTCGACCTGACGGCGGGGCTCATGGGTAGCCCGACCTCGGCATACGCCGCCGGGCCCGGCCCGGAGGACTGGATCACGCTCTATCACCACACCAGCCCGGAGGCCGCGCTCAGCATCATGCGCGAGAGGCGGATGATCTCATCGTCGCCGGTCGATATGCCCTACGCATTCTTCTCAACACGGCCAGATGGCAACGCATCCGGTGTATTTCACTACGGTGCAGCGGCGGTCCAGGTGCGTGTCCCGGTCGGCATCACGCAGGTCGACGAGTCGTTCCATAGCGGCGAGCGTTACGTCAAGATCCGGCTGGAGGATCTCGAACCCTCTCACTTCATCCGGGTACACCGTCCCCAAGACAGCCCATCGGACGATCTGTCACAGGCCGACATCGCCGCGAGGCTGTCCGCCGACAACGCGAACCTCGGACCGACACTGCCGGGTTACCACTGGCACTCCGTCGTCAGGGCCCGAGGGTGGGAACAGCCCCGTCTCGACGGCGGCAACGGTGGCCAGCCGGCCGGCTTCGGTCCACCACTCAGCAACCAAGGCGAGACCCGTTCCGTCGGCGCAACCCGGGAACGGATGGACCCACCACCCACCAGCCGGATCGTCGGCTTCGGCCGAGAGCGCTGACGAGCGGCCCGCTGAAGGGCACCGTACTTTCTGAACGTGAGAATGGGTCTATGCGACGCTGCAGCGCAGGCCCGATTGAGCTCGCCGTCCTCAAGTGAGACTGCTCGCCGTCTCATTAGGGGACTTGATGTAGATGACGGTCGCTGCCAGGGGCACGCCGCCGAGGAACGTACGAGCGGGCGTCGGGGTTAGCTGCATCCCTTGACGTCCAGATCACTGAAGTTGCTCGGCCATGCCTAGCAGAGAGTCGGCCTGCAGGTCGGGGTCAAGAAGTAGGTGGGGGGTATCGGGCGGAGCTGCGGTTGATCCAGGCGCTGGACAGGCCGGCACGGCTGGCTCCGTCAGTGTCCCAGGGGTGCACGGCCACGAGCATGGCGTCCCTCGGGGCGACCTGGCACTGCTGCAGCGCGTAAGCGTAGGCGCGGGGGCGGGCTTCCACAAGCCTGCGTCCTGCACGGACAGCAGCCGCTCGAAGTGGTGCCGAACGCCCCGCGACGCCAGCAGCGCGTAGGGCTACGTCCGCCGATCCCTAGCTCAGTGTCACGACCCGAAGGCCCAGCTCCGCCAGCGCCTCCAGTCCGGCGCTGACGTCGGGGTGGACCGGCAGGCCGGCGAAACTGTCCAGGACGTGCTGGCCGGCGTTCTCCATTCCGCGGCTGGGCAGGTGGGCATCCAGCAGGTCGCGCAGCGACTCCGCGGCGATCCGGGCGAACGGGGCGGTTGTTCCGGCCGCGGCCAGGGCGATCCCGTCGCGCAACATGCTGGCGAATCAGGGGCTGGCCAGGTGCTCCGCTTCCCCGAGGTGCGCGCGCCGGGCGCCCAGCGGCCCAGGTCCGACAGTGTCTCGTTGACGACGAAGATCAGCAGACAGGCGTGCCGCGGGCCGTCGAAACTCACGCGATGATCAGAACTCGGCAGCGAGCGACTCACGACTTGCATACTCCTGGGCGCCGGCATCGATGTCGGCGTCATTGCCGCGGCCGCCCACGAGGCCCGTATGCGCCAGGACGCTCTTGCACAGTGACTGTTCCGTTCGAGGTACTCGCTCACTGCCGAGGCGATTGCCATTGGTGTACACCCGGGCAGGTCGCTCGTGTATCCATCGCGAAGAGCCGCAAATCCGTGAGACACACCTTCAAACTCGGCGACAACGACCTGGCCGACGTCGCCACAAACCCGACTCGTTAGACAAGAAAATCTATCATTGACTTGATACTTGAGCAGGGTGTTTGCTTAGTTTGCGAAGCCGAACCGCGGCGAATCTGAGTCCCGGAGAGGGGCGGTCAAGGTGAGTGACGCCGAGAGCCGAGTGCACTGGGACCCTCAGATGGAGACGCTCCCGCGCGCTGATCTGAGGGCGCTGCAGAGCGATCGGCTGGTGCGGCAGGTCCGCAGGGTGTACGAGAACAGCGCCTTCTTCAAGCAGTTCTACGACCGGGCGGGGGTCAAACCGGCCGATGTACGGGGCGTGCAGGACCTGCACAAGCTCCCGATCATGAGCAAAGATGACCTGCGGGAGTTCCGTGTCGCGAGCGGGGACCCGTTCTGTGGCACTCTTTGCGTCCCGCGCAACCAGCTCTACCGTGTGAACAAGAGCACCGGTACCAGCGGGTCGCCGGATGTGTTCGGTGCCACTCGAGCGGATTTCGATCAGATCGCCGACAACTTCGCGAGGATGCTTTGGCGGGTAGGACTTCGGCCAGGGCACCGGACAAACAACTGGTTGGAAGCCGCGATGACCTGGCACGGGTACTCGATGACCGCGGAGGGCGCCCGACGGTTGGGCGCGACAGTGTTTGCGCTGGAGTTCGACAACCGTCAGGTCGTGCCCACAAACCTTGAGCTCCTCGCTGGAGTCGACTTCGACTCGATCTTCATCTACCACCCGGAGATCGAGATCAAGTACATGCGCGAACACGATATTGTGCCAACGCAGGTGCACCCGAACTTGAAGTTCATCTACTCGGCGTTCCTGTGCACGGACGCCAGACGAACAATCCTGGAGAGGGCCTGGGGGGTCCCGTATCGAAACATGGGCAGTTCCGGTGATCAGTACATACCGGCATCCGAGTGCGAGTTCTCTGCGCCCGCCCTGCACTTCCTGGAAGATCAGTTCCTCCTCGAGGTGGTTGACTCCGACACCCTTGAGTCGGTCGAGCAAGGCGCGGAGGGCGAGCTGATCGTGACCAACCTCTGGGCCGAGGCCACGCCCTTCCTTCGGTACCGGATGGAAGACGTGGTGCAGATCGACGAGAGCACCTGCGAGTGCGGTAGTACGCATGCCAGGGTGAACTACCGAGGACGCTATGCGTGGTCCGTGCTGGTGGGAACGAACAGGGTGTTCAGCGACGACGTCGAGAACGTTCTCTGGACGCATCCGGAAACCGAGTTCGCCGCGTACCAGCTGGTGAAGCTGAGGCACCAGCCACAGGATGAGCTGATCGTTCGCACGACGGTCAGCGAGGTATCCAACACCGATGAACTCCGGACACGCCTTGGCAACGACCTGCACGACCGACTCGGGGTACCCGCGGTTGTGGAGCTCGTTGACGCGAGCGATATCGGCATCGGGACCGTGAAGTTCGCACGTGTCACTGTGAGGGACTGACCATGAGCGAGCAGGGCCGACGGATGGATGAGTCGTCTGGCGCGTCGAGTTGTGGGTTCACGTTGTTCGACGCGTTCGAACGGTCCGCAGCACTGCACGCGCAAAGGCCCGCTGTCCGTTGCGGCTCGAACACTTGGTCTTTCCAGCAGCTTCACTCACGGGTGTCCGCGGTGTGCACAGCGCTTCGTGAGCGCTGGTTGCGTCCGGGTGACCGGGTCGTGGTGCGGTCGGACAACTGTCACCGTTACATGGAGCTGTACCTCGCTTGTGCCGGACTGGGAGCCATCGTGGTGCCACTCGACGTTCGACTTGCGGAGGAGGAGGTACGCGCAATTCTCGCGGAGACTGCACCGACGCTGCTCGTCGCCGACCAGGTAGAGCGTCTGGAGTGGATGCACCGGCTGTACAGCGGCGCCGAGGCCTCAGTCCTACTCGGCGACGGGTCGACACCGTCCGGCGAGGGAGTGGTTGCATACGAGTCATTGACGAGCGGGCCTACGCGGCCGGTGCGGGACGGGGTGATCGGTGCGGATGCGCCAGTGGCGCTCTTCTACACCGCGGCTGTGGCTGGCCGCCCACGAGGTGCAGCGCTGACCCACCGCAACCTGATCACTCAGGTCACCACCACGGGGGAACCGTTGGACATCGGCGAGCAGGACGCACACGGTGTGTTCCTCCCGCTTTCGCACACCTTCGGTGCCTACCTGATGTTCGTCGCGGTATGCCGAGGAGCAGCCAACACGATGCTCACCTCGTTTGACCCGAACGAGGCGGCTCGCCGGATAGCGGCAGGTGAGGTCAGCTTCTTCGCCGAGTTCGCACCGATGGCCGCACGGATTGCGGACGCGGCCGATGCGGCCAAGAGCGCCTTTCCTGGGGGGCTGCGCCTGGTGATGGGCCTGGACGCACCGGTGACGATCGCTCGTTACCGGGATGCGGGTGTGCAGTGGTGGGGTTTCTACGGTCAGACGGAGACCGCGGGATTGGTCGCGATGGGCCGGGTCGGTGACGGCCCGATCGAGTCGAACTATGTGGGCCGCCCGCTGCCGCTTGTGCGGATGTCGGTGCGGGACTCCAAGGGATCGCCCGTAGAACCGGGCGAGCCGGGCGAGGCATGGGTGCGCAGCGACGCGGTGGTGCAACGATACTGGCCCGACGAGCCCACCCGACTGACTCAAGATGGGTGGCTGCGCACCGGCGATGTGCTGCGGGTGGGGGCCGACCAGAACATGTGGTTCATCGGGCGCACGTCCGACAAGGACCTGATCAAGCCTGGCGGTCTGAATGTCTACCCTGCCGAGGTCGAGCTCGCGCTGCAGGCCCACCCGGCAGTGTCTCGGGCGTTCGTGTTCGGAGTTCCCGATCCGGCGTGGCGTGAGCGGGTCTGCGCGGTGGTGCTCCCCTCGGCAGAGTTCGGCGGCACCGATGCGGCGGCGTTGGCCGCCTTCTGCGCCACCAAGATCGCAGGTTTCAAGTGCCCGCGCGCCGACAGCATCGTGATTGTCGCCGACGGTGGCGACCTGCCGGAAGCCCCGAGTCGCGAGGCGATGCGTCGGCGTTACGGTGCCCGGCTCGAGACGGTAGCAAAGGGAGCAGCTGACGAGGCGGCCAAGTAGTCTCTCGTCGGGTGGGTAACGACACGGGCCGTTCGGCCCGGATGACGGGATACCTTCCTGGAGGTCGAAAGGGGTGGGTCTGGATGGGTGCAGCCCGACGCCAACAGGAGCAGCCATCCGCCGGCCGGGATGACGCCAAGGCTCCGGGCGCTACCGGCGAGGGCCGGGTAGCACGCAAACGCGCGCAACGCATCCGCGTGGTGGAGCGGACGGCAGCCCGAATGTTCGCCGAGAAGGGCTACGACGGAACAAACTTCGAGGAGATCGCCGCGCAGGTAGATCTGCGCGGGCCGACCCTGTACCACTACTTTTCCTCGAAGGAAGATCTCTTCTCACAGTGTGTGGAGCACTCGTTCGCGCAGGTGGTGACGCGCCTCGAGGAGATCGCGGGCTCGGAGGGTGCGGCCGAGGAGCGACTGCGACGGCTGTTCTTCGAGCAGGTTCTGATCGAGCTTCGTGACTTTCCCGACTTCGTGCCGCTGTTCCTCAAGGTCTATGTGCCGGTGCCGTCCCTGCGACGGCGGTTGGCCGCTATCCGCCGACAGCACGGTGATGTTTTCCGGCACGTGGTCAATGAGGTCGTCATGGCCCATGGGCTTGATCCTGAGGCTGCGAAGATCTCGTTGATGATGGCGTTCGGCAGTCTCGCCTACATGCCGGAATGGTATGACCGGCGCGGGCCTCTTCGTCTAGAAGAACTGGCCGCCGACGTGGCCGACACTCTGATGGCTCCTTTCCTCGGCCGCTGAGGACCCGTCGGCCACCGCTCACTCCTCGCGTGATCCCGGCCGCCGCCGCATCAGCGCGGTGCGGCGGCATCGACAGATGAGCGTGTCGTCACGCACGAATCCGCAGTGCTCAAACGTCACGATCCCAGCCTCCGGGCGCGACCGGGAGGCCCTGGCCGCGACAATCTCGGAGCACACCCAGACGGTGTCGCCGGCGAAGACCGGACTCGGGAACGTGACGCTCTCAAAACCCAGGTTGGCGATGGTGGTGCCGAGCGTCAACTCGGGCACTGCGATCCCGACCACGAGGCCCAGCGTGTACAGGCTGTTGACTAACGGTTTGCCGAACTCCTGCTGTGCCGAGAACTCTGCGTCCAGGTGCATCGGTTGTGGGTTCATCGTCAAGCACGTGAATAGAACGTTATCCGCCTCGGTCACGGTCCGCGTGACAGCGTGCTCGACGACCTGCCCAATCTCGAAGTCCTCGAACCACATGCCCGAGCGATTGCGTGGCATGGCGCCTCCTGAAGATAGATCACCAACAAGATAATCTAGTCTATGCTTGAGGTACGGGACAGTTGTTGTGTCGCGTAGAGGTCACACTGCGAAGAGAGCTGGCGAAGATCGATGGACGTGATGTCCGACCAGGTACGCCAGGGGGCTGCGGAGTTTCAGGCCGCCGGCTACGGTGCACCCTGGGCCTTTGAGAAGGAGCACCGTGATTGGCAGGGCACGGTGCACAGCTTCTGCAACGACGTCGTCGCGCCCCGGGCTACCGAGCGGAGCATCGCGGGTCGATTCGACGCGGATCTGGCGCGTGAGGCAGGCAAACTGGGGATGTACGGGCTGCTTGCCTCGAAGGATCTCGGCGGAGAGGGCGCAGACTTGCGCACCTTGTGCCTCGGCGTTGAAGAGGTTGCCACAGTGGATTCGTCACTCGCGGTCACGGTGCATGTGCAGAGCATCTGCGTGGCGTTGTTCGCGCATCTTTCGGTGGGCCGACCGGAGTTGCAGCGAGAGATTCTTCCTGCGGCGTGCACCGGTGAGTCGTTCATTTCTATAGGCCTCACCGAACCTTCTGGCGGATCTGATGCAGGCAATATCAAGACGGTCGCCCGACGGGACGGGTCGGACTGGATCATCAACGGTGCCAAGCAGTTCATCACCAACTCTGGGACCCCGTTCTCCCGCTATGTCATCCTGATGGCGGCGGTGGGTCCTGGTGAGAATGGTCGTCCGCCGGTGTCGGCCTTCCTCGTGCCCCTGGATGCGCCCGGGGTCACCGTCGGTGCGCCGTATGTGAAGCTCGGCTGGCGCGCATCGGATACCCGCCCCCTGTTCTTCGACGATGTGCGCGTGCCCGGCACGGCGGTGCTCGGCACGGCCGGACGGGGCTACCGCGACGCGCTGGAGTTCCTCACCTGGGCACGGCTGCCCATCGCAGCGATGAGCGCCGGTCTGGCCAGAGGATGCCTGACAGACACGCTGCGGTTCGTGTCTGAACGCCAGTCCTTCGGCCAGCCGCTGGGCGCCCATCAAGGCGTGGCCTTCCAGGTCGCGGACATCGCCGCACTGGCGTCCACGGCCCAGGTGATGACCTACGACGGGGCGTGGAAGTATGACCAAGGGTTGCCGATCAGACGAGAAGCGGCCGTTGCCAAACTGGTGGCGTCCGAAGCGGCCAACAAGGCGGCCTACCTTGCAACCCAGATCCAGGGTGGGTACGGCTTTATGCAGGAGACGGCGGCAACCCGCCATTACCAGGACGCCAGAATCCTGACCATCGGCGAAGGTACCTCAGAGGTACAGCGCATGCTGATCGCGCGGGGCCTGGGCCTCGGGGTCTAGTCCGATGGATCTTCCATTGGATGGCCTGCGCGTGGTCAGCCTGGCGCACCAGTACCCTGGGCCCTTCGCCACCATGCTGCTGGCGGATCTTGGCGCCGATGTCGTACTCGTGGAGCGGCCGCCGGTGGGTGACCCAGCCCGTGCCTTTCCCGGATTTCATTCCTCGATGGCGCGCGGTAAGCGCTCGGTGGCACTGGACTTGAAAACCGGCAGCGGGCGCCAGGCCTGCATCGCGCTGGCCCGCTGGGCGGACGCCTTCTTGGACGGTTATCGGCCCGGAACATTGGACCGTCTGGGTCTCGGGCAGAAGGATCTGCGAGAGCAGAACCCGGCACTGATCTATGTGTCGGTCTCCGGATACGGCCAGACCGGCCCGTACGCCCACCGGTCGGGACACGATCTGACCTACCAGGCCGAGGCGGGGATGCTCGACCCACGGCTCTCACCGGGTGATCCGCCAACTGCCCCCGCCGTTGCGGTCGGGGACCTCGCGGCGGGACTCTTCGCCGCCCAAGCGGTGCTCGTCGGGCTGGTGCAGCGCAGCAGGACGGGCCACGGTTGCGTGGTGGATGTTTCAATGTTCGACGCGCTGGTCACGCTGCTGAGCGCTCACCTCGGACCGGTGATCAACAAGTCTGGCCCACCCGGGTTTCCGTACGAACCTGGCTACGGGGTGTTCCGCACCAGCGACGGAAAATACCTGTCCCTGGGAGTGGCACACGAGGATCACTTCTGGCGGGCCCTCTGTGACGCCATCGACATGCCGGCAGATCGAGACCTCGCGGCGCCACAGCGGTTTGAACAGCAGGAACGGCTGCGAGATCGGATCGGTGCGGTGTTGAGCACCAGGACCGCGGCGGAATGGGCCACAACCTTCCAGGCGGCCGACGTGCCGTTCGGCCAGGTCCGGACACTCGCCGAGCTGCCCCAGTCGCCGCAGGCCGCCGCGCGGGCGCTGTTCTCCAAAGCGCCGACGGACGACGGCAGCACAATATGGCACGTGAGCCAGCCTCTGCGTATTGACGGCCGCACCCCGGGACCACGTGGTGGCGTACCTGGTATGGGCGCACACACCGCCGAAGTGCTCACCGAGATCGGTTGCGCACCGGAGCTCGTGGAGGAGATGGCGCAACAGGCCGCGGAACTGCAGGCCACCGACCAGGCCAAGGCGGACACGGGCGGACACCCCGCCCCTCACGGTGGGAGGACAGGATGACCAGCGACCAGATGGCCGACGTCGCCGCTGCACGGACCCGGGTCGTGACCGGCAATGACCCCTCGAAATGGGCCAACAAGCTCCCGGTGCGAGACCGGATCACCCTGCTCCTCGACCCCGGGAGCTGGGTCGAAGACGGGTTGCTCGCCAACGCCGAGGTACCCGGGTTCCCCGCCGACGGAGTGCTCACCGGGGTCGGCACCATTGACGGTCGACAGGTAGCGGTCATCGCGCACGACTTCGCCGTCAAGGCCGGCTCGTGGGGTGAACTCACCTGCGAGAAGCAGATCCGTATCCTGGAGCGCGCGGACAGGGACCTGCTCCCGGTCTTCTATCTTGTCGACTCCGCGGGTGGCCGCCTCACCGACCAGATGGGCTTCTTTCCCGGCCGGCGCGGTGCCTCAAAGATCTTCCAACTGCAGGTGATGCTGTCCGGTCGGGTCCCGCAGATCTGCTCCCTACACGGCCCGTCCGCGGCCGGTGGAGCGTACATGCCGGCATTCTGCGACTGGGTCGGAATGGTCAAGGGCAACGCGTCCATGTACCTTGCATCCCCCAGAGTCGCGGAAAAAGTCACCGGCGAGCGCACCACGCTGGAGGAGATGGGCGGGGCGGTGATGCATGCCACGGTGTCGGGCTGCGCGGACGAAGTCTTCAACCAGGATTGGGAGGTCATCGCTGCCTCAAGGCTATTGATCTCCTACCTGCCCAACTCCTGGAGCTCTGCACCACCCGCAGCGCCACCCCGGCCACCCGAGGTTGAGCAGTGGCCCCAGGACCTGATCCCTGCCGACCCTAACCGGGCCTACGACGTCCTCACGGTGATCACCCGGCTGGTCGACGCCGGCAGCTTCTTTGAGATCAAGGCCCGCTGGGCGACCGAGATGGTCACCGGCCTGGCCCGGCTGCAGGGCCAGGTGGTCGGCATCGTGGCCAACCAGCCATCGGTGCGCAGCGGTGCCATCTTCGTGGACTCCGCCGACAAGGCGAGCAGATTCATCTCGATGTGCGATGCATTCAACATCCCGCTGGTGTTCCTGCAGGACGTACCGGGATTCATGGTCGGGGTCGCCGTCGAAAAGCAGGGCATCATCCGGCACGGGGCAAAGATGATCGCTGCGATGGCCAGCGCCGACGTGCCGAAGTTCTCCGTAATCCTGCGCAAGGCGTACGCGGCGGGCTTCTACGCGATGTGCGCCCCGGGCTTCGAGCCTCGCGCAACACTTGCGCTGCCCACGGGGTCGATCGGCCCGATGGTGGCGAGTGCCTCGGTGAACGCGGTCTACGCAAACAAAATCGCCGCCATCGCCGATCCTGACGAACGAGCCGCCTTCGTCGCTGCGCGGACCGCGGAGCAAGAAGCCGATCAGAACCTGCTGCACATGGGCAGCGAACTCGTGGTGGACGCTGTCGTCGAGCCCACCGAACTGCGCTCGGAACTGTGCCGACGCCTCGCTGCTGCGGCTGGTTGGAGCCGAGTGGCCGGACACCGCCACCACCTCATCAGCCCGGTCTGACACCGATGCCCAAGTCAGGGGTGAGCCCGAAATGAACGCCGCATCCAACCCTGCCATGCGGAGCCTACTCTTCGTGCCCGGCGACCGGGCCGACATGATCGCCAAGGTGCCCCGGTGGAAGCCCGATGCCGTCGTGGTAGATCTGGAAGACGCCGTCGCCGGCGCTGACAAGGATTCGGCACGAAGCGTTGCCGTCGCCGCCATCGCGCGTGTCTCGCATCCGTTGGTCTTCCTGCGCGTCAACGCGGCAGGGACACCCTGGCACCTGGCGGACCTGGCGGCCGCCGCTCGTGCTGGAGTTGCCGGCATCGCCTTGCCGAAGGTGGAACGACCGGAGGACCTGGACGCCGCACAGCGCAGCGGGTTGTCGATCATCGGGGGCTTGGAGACCGCAAGGGGTGTAGCTAACGCCCGAGCTATGTGCGAGCAACCCAACGTGGTAGCAGTGTATTTCGGCGCCGAAGATTTCATCGCGGACATGGGCGGGCGCCGCACGCGGGGCGGCCTGGAGGTCGTGTTCGCGCGTAGTGAGGTATGCCTGGCAGCCCGACTAGCCGGTGTGCCGGCCATCGATCAGGCCGTGGTGTCTGTTCACGATGAAGCAGCGTTCACCGCAGATGCCGAGCAGGGACGCGCACTTGGTTACCAGGGCAAGATCACCCTCCACCCCGTGCAGGTCACGCTGGCACACCGCGTGTTCACCCCATCCGAGCAGGAGGTCACCCATGCACGTGCGGTGCTGGCGCAGAAGACCGGGGTCGGCGTGGTTGACGGACAGATGGTGGACGACGTACACCGCAAGATGGCCGGTCAGACACTCGCCCGTTGGCAGCAAGGAGATCAGCGATGAGTGTCCAGCGTGTGCGACGTGAGCAGGCGGGGTTTCGATGCGTAAGGTCTTGATCGCCAACCGTGGCGAGATCGCGGTGCGGGTCATCAGGGCATGCGCGGATGCGGGCTTGTCGAGTGTTGCGGTGTTCGCAGACCCAGACGCCGGGGCTCTGCACACGCGCATGGCTGATGAGGAGTATGCGCTGGGAGGTAGCACGGCCGTGCAGAGCTATCTGTCGATCGACAAGCTGCTCGCAGTGGCACGCCGCAGTGGTGCGGATGCGGTGCATCCCGGATACGGGTTCCTCTCTGAGAGCGCCGAGTTCGCCGAGGCAGTGGTTGCCGCGGGCCTGACGTGGATCGGACCCACTCCTGAGGCGATCCGCAACCTGGGGAACAAGGTAACCGCTCGGCAGTTCGCCAGACGGGTCGGCGCCCCCCTTGTGCCCGGCACAACCGCAGCGGTATCCGGCCCTGCGGAAGTGATCGAGTTCGCCAAGCTGCACGGCCTGCCGATCGCTATCAAGGCGGTCTTCGGGGGCGGCGGCCGTGGGTTGAAGGTCGCATGGCAGACACACGAGATCCCCGAGCTGTTGGCCTCGGCAACTCGAGAGGCGGTGGCAGCGTTCGGCAATGGGGATTGCTTCGTGGAACGGTACCTGGACCGCCCGCGACACGTCGAGGCACAGATCCTCGCGGACACGCACGGCGCTGTCGTCGTCGTTGGCACCCGAGACTGCTCATTGCAGCGCCGGCACCAGAAGCTTGTCGAGGAAGCCCCAGCGCCGTATCTCTCCGCCGTCCAGGAGCACACAATACGCACAAGCGCGAAGGACATCTGCGCAGCAGGTGGTTATGTCAGTGCCGGGACTGTGGAGTATCTGGTTGGAATGGATGGGACGATCTCCTTCCTCGAGGTGAACACCAGGTTGCAGGTCGAGCACCCGATCTCGGAGGAGACGACGGGCATTGACCTGGTCCGCGAGCAGTTCCGAATCGCAGCAGGCGAGCACCTGACACTGCGTACGGACCCCACGCCTCGCGGGCACTCGATCGAGTTCCGCATCAACGGTGAGGACGCCGGTCGCAACTTCCTTCCCGAGCCAGGCCGCGTGACCCGCCTGGTGCTCCCGAACGGCCCGGGCATACGAGTCGACTCCGGGATCCAGGAGGGCAGCGTGCTCAGCGGGCAGTTCGACTCACTGCTGGCCAAGTTGATCGTTACCGGCGCGAACCGTCAAGAAGCATTGCAGCGGGCGCGGCGAGCACTGGCAGAGACCACGATCGAGGGGTTGGCCACCGTGTTGCCATTTCACCGCGCGGTCGTCCGGCAACCAGCGTTCGTCGGAGATCAGCACGGCTTTGCCGTGCACACCCGCTGGATCGAGACAGACTTCAATAACACGATCGAGCCGTTCACCCCGACAGGCGCTGGGGGCTCCCCTCAACCCGGAGGCGTCACGATCGAGATTGGTGGCCGGCCGATGGAGGTCAGCCTTCCGGGCCTCGACACCTTGGGCGAAGCGGGCTCAGCGCTCCGTGCACAGGCGCTCGAGTCCAGCATCAGCGACGGCGCACCCGCGGTGCACGGCGACGTAGTGGTTGCGTCCATGCAGGGCACCATCACTCAACTCACCGTCGAGGAGGATCAGCGCGTGGAAGCCGGAGAACTCATCGCAGTGCTCGAGGCGATGAAGATGGAGAACCGGGTAACAGCGCACAAGACGGGAACTGTCACCGGACTCACGGTGCGCGTGGGATCCGTTGTGATGCAAGGCCGTGCACTCTGCGAGATCAAGGACTGACCGAGCTATCCAAATCAATGCTCGGTGAACGTCGTCGCCGGTGTGAAAGGTGGGACCGACGCTCCTGCTGGCTGCTGGACCCACCAGAAACCTCGACTCCGTCACCGGCGCCGGGATCATCGACCGTCCCCTCGGCTCCCTGGCCACCCACGACACCGGCCTCACCGCCGCTGCGACAGCTCTATGCACCTCGAACGCGGCAAAGCTCGAATACCAGCGCGAACGTGACGCTGCCTGGGCGCGGAGTCGCGGCCTGCGGTGATGACGCCCTCACTGCAGGTGCTGTGATCCCGCTGCCTCGGCTGTCTGCACCAAGGACATCTTTTGGTGCGCGGTGGTGTCGCGCGGGCCGCGGACTGCACGCGAACCTTCTGTTCCGCCGTCGAGACGCCCAGCACCCGGCCTACCCTGCGAGTCTCCACCGCCGTGCTACCGCTCGGCCAACGTGCTGTCCCGCCGAGTGTGCTGTTCCGCCTGAGCGTCCCGGGACGCGGCTGTCCGATGGACAAGTCTGACCGCCCATCCCAGGACGTGCGCCCACCTGTCAGCCAGGACGCTTTGCCTGCCAACACGAATATGTATTGGCAGGAATGCTGACGTACACGAACACCGTCATGACGGCGTCCGATGCACCGAGCGACTGCTCATCCAGCTGGCGACGGGCCTGAGGTGTCCGAGTCCAGGTACTCTGCGATGCCGGCTGCTCCGGAGCGCATCGCGACGGCGTGGTTCCATTCGAGAACGGGTCGGATGATCCGGTCCACCTTGACGGCGATCGGGTGGGTCAGGGTGGCGGCCTGGGTGAACGCTGCGGTGCTGCGGTTTCCGGGTTGGTCGGTGACGGCCCATTCGACGGTGCCGTCGATGTCTCCGGTGGCTGTCGCGCGCAGCAGACCCTGCTGATGGTCCTCGACGTCCCGGTGGAGTGTGAACCGCAGCGTGATCGGCAGGACGCTGCGTAGGGCCATCTCGACGTTGTCGGCGTCGGGTTGTGTCGCGGTCTTGAACTGGGGCCACCAGCGTGGGTAGTTCGCGAGGTCGGCGAGGACGGCGGTGGCCTGTGCTCGGGGTGCGGGGAGCTGCCAGGTGCTGCGAAACACGTACTGGTGTGGGGCGAGTCGTTCGACTCCGCTCTGGTGCGTTCTCATCTGGACCGCAGTGTAGCCGGGGGAGCGGCTGCCTTCAGGATGTCGGCCGCCAGGGCGTCGACCTGTCCTGCTGGGCGCGGTGGCACGGCTTGAAGACGGTTTGTCAGCGCGGTCTCGGGTCCGCCGGCTGCGCGGGCTTCGGACAGGGCGTCCTGGATCTCGATGACCGCGCGGTAGGTGGAGCGGGGTTTCGGGGCTTCGCGGACGTTCGGGTAGGTGCTGGTGGCGGCTTCCCATACCTGGAGCAGTTGGCCTCGATCGTGCCGTCGTTGCTGTGCGGCGCGGAGGCCGGGCAGGAGAGCTCCGAGCGCGAGCGTGCAGGCACCGGCGGCCAGCACGTCGAGGGCGAGTGGGTCGGTCCATGGCGGGAGGGTGGTCCAGATCGAGATGATTCTGCTGGTCATGAAGGCGCATTCGAGGGCTGCGCCGGCGGCGATGAGGAGAAGGCTGTGTCTCATGAGGCCGTGTTGGGCCCGTGCGTCGCGCCAGGTGACGGTGGCGATGTAGCCGGTGGCGGTGGTGAGTGTGGCCGCGAAGAGGTTCCAGTAGCCGGTGAGCTGCCCGTCGTGGGCGTATTGCTCGAAGAACAGCGGTGTCTCGGCAGATGGGTGTGCGCTCAGGAAGGTGGCGGCCATGGCGAGCCCACCGGCGAGGAAGAGGACGGATCGGGTCTGGTGGCTGCGGCGGCTCCAGCCGGCGACGGCGGACACCATCTCGATGGCGGCCCAGGCGGTGGTGACGGTCAGCAGATGGCTGAGCAGGATGGACAGGTTCGCCAGCCGCCATACGTGCTGGTCGAGCCAGACGAGCAGGGGAGGAATGTTCAGGGCGATCGCGAGCCCCATCGCCAGCAGTGCCGCGGCGAGGTAGCCCGTTTCGGGGCGGCGGGTCTGACGGTAGGCGAGGGCGCGTCGGGCGGCGCACCAGGTCAACAGGAGGCTGGTGGTGCTGAACGCGATGGTCCGCAGCATCGGAGATCAGCCCAGGGCCGCACCGAACCCGGGTGCTGCTGGTGGGGGTTCCTTGTGCTGGACGTGGGTGAGGATGAGTTCGGCGATGTCTTCGGCCTCGTGCTCGCGCTGGTCGCCGTAGTCGCATTGTCGGTGCAGCATGATGTTGGCGGCGCCGGCGAGGTCGCCGTGGTCCGCGGTGAGGTCGTGGAGGTGTCCGGCGAGCAGGTGGCCGATCTCGTGGCAGATGACGTGGTCGCGGTGGATGCCGGCCAGGTCGTTGCGGTAGAAGATCACGTCGCGGTCGGGCAGCTGGACGAGCAGCCCGGTGATGGTGTCGCTCATCGCCGGGCGGGCGATCACCTGCAGCGGGCGGTGTCTGTTGTCGGCGATCGCGGTGCAGAAGGCTGCGATGTCCCAGGGCTCGGGCACGGGGCAGTGCTGGGCGATGCGTCGTGCGGTCCGTGAGTAGCGTCGCCTCATGCCGGGCTCCTCTGCGTGTCCCTTCCGTGGGAGCCTAGCGATCCTGTGGCGTGGTCGGGGGGTTACGGGTCTGGGTCGTCGAGTCCTTTCGCCTCCCGCAGGGAGGTGACCATGGCGTTGAGCGCGGCGAGCTCCCGTTCGCCGAGGCCGTGCGCGCGGAGCGCGATGTTGCGCACGTTGGTGTCGCGCATCGCGCTGAGCAGGTCCAGGTGCTGGTTGATGCGCCGCTCCTGCTCGGGGTCCAGGAAGTAGGCGGCGGGGACGCCGAAGAACGTCGCCAGGGCCTGGATGTGCTGCAGGGTCGGGTTGGTGCGTTCTCCCTTGCGCAGCTGCCACAGGTAGGCCACGGAGATCTCCCCGCCGGCGGCGGCCACTCCGGCGGCGACCTGCTCGTAGGTGTACGGCTTGCCCAGCGGGTGCACGGTTTGCCACAGGTGGTCCAGCAGCTGCGCGAACGTGCGGGGCTGGCTGTCGGGCTGTTCCGCCATGGCGCTGCGCGCTCCCGTCGCCGTGCTGGGCTGCCGGGTCTGCCGCGGGGTTCGCGGGCCGGCTCGTTATCCACCATTTAACCGTCTTCTATTGCAGCGAACCAGCAACAGCAGTAATTTTGCTGAGAAAAATGCATGGGATGAGGCGAAGCACGGTGTGGTGGTGGCCCGTGACGGGCCCGGGGTGCGGTCGGTGTCCGCCGAGCGCACCCGCTGTTCCTTGGGTGTCCCGGGAGCAGGACCGTTCGACGCGACAAGGACGACGAGCCGGTCGCCGGTGATGTGGCACCGGCGCGAAGGAGGCAGGATGGCGACGTTGAGGAAGGTCCCGCAGCCGCCGCGGGGGCTGGCCGCCGATGCGGCGCCCGCCGGGGCGCCGGGCCGGCGGGGCGCGGTGCTGGCCGCGGTTCCGGCGCAGCGGCGCACCCGGGTGATCCTGGGGCTGGTCGTGGTCGCGGTGCTGGGCGGGCTGCTGGCCATGGTCGGGGTGCAGCGGATGTCGACCACCTCGCAGGCGTGGGCGCTGCGGCGGACCGTGCAGCAGGGGCAGGTGCTGACGAGGGCGGACCTGGTGGTGGCGAACGCTGCGCCCGGGTTGCCGACGGTGACCGACTCGTCGCTGGTGGTCGGCAAGATCGCGGTCGGCGCGATCCCGGCAGGCACCCTGCTGAACCCGGCGATGGTCGCGGCCAGCTCGCCGGTCCCCCCGGGAGACGTGACGGTGCCGGTCCCGGTCAAGACGGGCCAGCTGCCCGCGCGGGTGCACCCCGGCGCGAGGGTGCTACTGGTGGCGACTACTGGAATCACCAATGGAACCACCAATGGTATTGGCAGCAGCGGGAACCCGTCACCGACGCCCTTACCGGCCCCGGTGACCGCGCTGGTGGTTGACGTGAGTGTGCCGGCGGCGGGCACCGGACTGACGGTGGTCGATGTCGCGGTGCCGCGGGCCGCGGGAGCGGCCGTGGCGCAGATGAGTGCCACGCAGACGGTGACGATCGTCCTGCTGCCGGCCGCTGGGGGTGGGCGATGAGCGTCACCGTGGTCACCGCCGGTAAGGCGTCCCCCGGGGCGACCACGATCGCCCTGGCTCTGTCGTGGGCGACGGCGCGGGCGGTGACCGTGGTGGACGCGGACCCGGCCGGCGGCGACGTTGTCCCGGGGATGCTGGCCGGACGGGCGGGAACCGCGACGGGCCTGTTGTCGTGGATGGTCGCGACCCGCCGCTGCTCGGCGACGCAGACCAGCGCCCGGATGGCCGAGCACAGTCTGCTGGTCGACGAGCCGGCCGATCTGCAGGTGGTACCGGGGGTCCAGTCGGTGGTGCAGGCCCCGCAGGTGCTTGCGTGCTGGGACCGGTTGGCGACCGCGCTGGAGCGGGCCGGCGGCCGGGAGATCGTGGTGGATACCGGTCGCCTGGGGTCGGATTCGTGCTGGCCGGTCATCACCGGCGCGGACCGGGTGCTCCTGGTCACGGCGCCGACGAGCCGGTCGATCCACGCCGCGGTCTCGGCGGCCAGTATGTTGCGTGAGCGGCTCGGTGACCTGGACGCGGTGTGGCTGGTCGTCAACGGGCCCGGCCCGTACGCGACCTCGGCCGTGGCGGAGGCGCTGCGAATGGGTGGCCGGGTGACCCGGGTGCCCACGGATCGGCGCGCCGCGGCGGCGCTGACCGAGGGCGCACCGTGGGTGCCTCGCACGCTGGTGCGCAGCGCCCTGGTCCGCGCCGCCCGGGTCCTGGCCACGGCTCCTGGACAGGAGCCGGTGCCTGGGCCGGTCGCTGCGCGGGAGGGGTCATGACCCGCGGACGGGGCCCGGCCGCGCTGCCGGCGCTACCTCAGCTGCCGACCCTGCCTCAACGGCCGGCACCGGCCGAGGTCAGGGCGCCCACCTTCGCGGCCAGGGCCGGCGCGCCGCCCACGCCCACGCCCGCGGCTCAGGCTCAGGCTCCGGGCCTGCAGCCTGACGTGGAGCCGGACGTGGGGGCGGACGTGGGTCCGGGCGAGCCGACGGGCACCGACCACCACGGTCACGCCACCGAGGATGGTGGCCCGGTTGCCCAGAAGCCCGCTGCGGGCGCGGGGCGGACGTCGCTGGGCGTGGGACGGGTGTCGCTGGGCGCGGCGGTCGACGAGCTGCGGGACCGGGCCGCGACCCGGCTGACCCAACCCGAGCTGCAGGGCGAGCTGGCCCTGCTGGGTGAGGCGGCCCGCCGGATGCGCACCCGGGCCCTGGTCGTCGAGGAGCTGGAGGCGTGGACCCAGCACCGTGCCGCGCGCGGCCTGCCGTCGCTGGACATTACCGATGAGACGCAGCTGGTCGCCGCGGTGCTGGCCGCGCTGCGCGGTCTCGGCCCGTTGGAGCCGATCCTGGCCCGGGACGACGTCGAGGACATCTTCTTCAACGGCGCCGCCCCGACGATGCTGCGCCTCGCGGACGGGTCAAAGGTCCCCGGCGTGCCGCTGGGGGACACCGACGAGCGGGTCCGGGCTTTGATCGCGGCGCTGGCCGGGGCGCAGGCCGAGGCGTCCGGTCGTGAGTTCAGCCAGGCGCAGCCCCTTTTGGCGCTGCGGCTGCCGGCGATCGGGATCATGGGGGCCAGGCTGTCCGCGGCGATCGACGTGACTCCGCACCCGGTCGGCACCATCCGGGTGCACCGGCACGTCGACGTGACCCTGGACGACCTGGCTCGCATGGGGATGATCGACTCCTCCCTGCACGCGACGCTGACCGCGGCCGTGCTGGCCGGGATGAACATCCTGGTCACCGGGGACAAGGGCGTCGGCAAGACGGTGCTGCTGCGGGCCCTGTGCCGGCAGATCCCGTTGAACGAGGCGGTCGTCACCGTGGAGGACAACCGGGAGCTGGGCCTGCACGTGCTGACCCGCAAGGACACCCGCGGGAGGGTGCTGCGCGACGAGGCGGGGGACCCGGTCCCGTTGCGGCCGGCCGCCCTGTTGAAGGCGTATGAGGGCCGGCCGGCGAACGCCGAGGGGGTCGGGGCCATCGAGATGGCCGACCTGCTGCGGCAGGCGCTGCGGGACAGCCCGGACCGGGTCGTGATCGGGGAGTCCCGCGGGGCGGACATGGTCGACATCCTGAGCGCGATCTCTTCCGGGTCGCGCGGGGTGATGGCCACCATTCACGCCGAGTCGGCCCGCGGGGTCTTCGACCGGATCGTGCAGATGATCCGGTCGGTCTACCCGCCGCTGCCGACCGACTTCGCCCTGCGCGGAGCGGCCTACGTCGACCTGGTCGTGCAGGTGGCCCGGGACCGGGACCATCACCGGTTCGTGTCCGAGGTGATCGCGATGGACGGGGTCAACCGGTCCCTGGGCGACAACGGGTACCCCAGGTTCGAGACGATCTACGCGCCCGGCACCGATGGGCGGGCCCGCCCGGTCCGCCCGCCGGCCTTGCGGACCCTGGACCGGCTGCGGGACGTCGGATGGGACGAGGGGTGGTGCCGCCCGCAGGCCGCGGACTGGCCGCCCTGGGCGGACCGATCATGAGCGGCGCCGTGCTGATCGTGGGCATCGGGACGGTCCTGCTGCTGGGTGCGGCAGGTCTGCTGGCCGCCACGCTGTG
Organism: Leekyejoonella antrihumi; assembly: GCF_007845645.1. Lineage (GTDB taxonomy): Bacteria > Actinomycetota > Actinomycetes > Actinomycetales > Dermatophilaceae > Leekyejoonella > Leekyejoonella antrihumi. The sequence continues at coordinate 27,688 of NZ_VCQV01000027.1, read as the reverse complement.
CGGGGTGGATGTGCTCGGCGGTGGCACGCCCGCGGGCCGGCCCGACCGGTGGCGCCCCACCCGCACGCACGCGATCGCGCTCGGGGTGGGTGTGGTGATGTGGCTGGTCAGTGCCTGGCCGGTGATGGGCCTGGCGACCGGGGTGCTGGTGCTGCTGATGCCGGACCTGCTGGCCCGCAAGTCCGGCACCCAGGTGCACAACGAGCTGCTGGGCGCGCTGGCCGGGTGGGTGCGCCGCCTGGCGGACCTGATGCGCTCCGGGGCGGTCACCTCGTTGCAGGACGCCCTAGTCCGCAGCGCCGACACCGCGCCCGAGCTCGTCGCCGGGCCGGTGCGCAGGCTTGCTGCCCGGATCGGCCCGCAGGGCCCCGAGACGGCCCTGCTGGCGTTCGCCGACGAGGTCGCCGACCCCATCGGGGACCGCATCGTGATGGCCCTGCTGATCCGGCACCGGCAGGGCGGCAGCGGACTGCCGGACGTGCTGACCCAGCTCGCCGCCGAGATCGACGTCGACATCCAGGGGCAGCGGCAGACCGACGCCGAACGCTACCGGCTGGTCGTCAACGTGCGGGTGCTGGTCGTGCTCACCGTGGTGATGTGGGTCGGCGCGAAGTTCTTCATGGGCACCCTGATGGCTCACTACGACACGGTCACCGGGCAGCTCGAGCTCGCGGCGGTGCTGGGGCTGTTCCTGGTGTCGATGATGTGGATCCGGGCGAAGGTGCGTTTCGTCGGCGGGGCCCGCCTGCTGGGCGATCAGATGAAGGTGCGGCCATGAACCCGATGTATCTGCTCGCGGCCGGCACCATGATCGCGGTCGCCGCCACCGGTGCGGCCCTGGTCCACCTGGTCCGTCCTGCTCCGCCGGACCTGCAGGCCACCCTGGCCCAGCTGGACGGCACGAGAACAGCCACCGGCGACGCCGCCGGGTCCGGGTCTGCGGCGCCGGCGTGGATCCCCGGCCCGGTGATGGCTTGGGCGGGCCAGCACTTGGGAGCCGCCGCGCAGGACCTGGCGATCCTGTCGATCGACCGGGACCAGCTCGCGGCCCGCCGGGTGACCGGACTGGTCCTGGGGGCCGTGGCGGTCCCGCTGGCCGCGGCGACCGCCTCCCTGGCCGGGATCGGCGTGCCGGTCGAGCTGCCCGCCGCGGTCACCGTTTTCGCGGCCTGGGTCGGGTGGCGGATGCCCGCCGACAAGGTCACCGCCCGGGCCAGCACGGCCCGCGACCAGTTCAACCAGGCCCTGACCACCTACACCGGGCTGGTCGCGTTGGAGCGCGTCTCCCGGGGGTCACCCGTGGAAGCCCTGGAGGAGGCCGCACGCGTCTCCTCCTGCTGGCCGTTCGTCCTGCTGCACCAGGAGATCGCCCGCGCCGAGCTGACCGGGCAGCAACCCTGGGACGCCCTGGGCCGGTTAGGTGCCCGGATCGGCTCGGACCCGCTGAGCAGCATGGCGAGGGTAGTCGACTCGGCCGCCACCAACGGCGCCGCGATCTTCGACACCCTGCTCGCCGAGTCGGCCGCGATGCGCGCCCACGCCCTGGCCGAGGCCCAGCGGGAGGCCGGCGCCGCCTCCGAACGCATGGTCATCCCGGTGACCCTGTGCGTCTTCGCGTTCGCGCTGCTCTTTGCCCTGCCCGCTTTGGCGGGCCTGGTATGACGACCCGAACCACTGCCGTGCCTGGCGGCAGCACACCCACCCAAGGAGACACGACGATCATGAAGAACCAGATCACCACGAGGGTGACCGGCGCTGCCAGCGCTGTCACGACTCGGCTGCTGTGGACGACCGCCGTCGCGGTCACGCTGCTCACGGCCCTGCACGGGCGCGCGGCCACCGTCGCGGTTCGCAAGACCCGTGAACGAGGCTTCACCGCGATCGAGACGGCACTGATCGTCGCCGGCGGACTGGTCATCGCCACCCTGCTGGTCGTCGTCGCCACCAAGGCGTACAACACCCACGCCGCGGGCATCAAGTAGCACCTCGACCCACCTCGCGAAGGGGTATGCCGTGATCGCCATGACCATCCAGCCAGGCCTGGTTCGCCGCTTGGCGTGCGAGTCCGGCCTGGTCGCGGTGGAGTGGGCGGTCATGATGCCGATCGTGCTGGCGCTGACGTTCGGCTGCTTCCAGGCGGCGTTCTGGTACAACGCCCGCGAGACCTGCCAGGGCGCGGCCGCGGCCGGTGTCCGCGCCGCGACCGTGCAGCATGCCACCGTCGCGGACGGGGTCGCCCAGGCGTACTCGTTCCTCGGCTCGGTCACCCAGGCCGGCACCCGAGTGACCGGATCGGGAGGCGCTGCGACGGTGACGATCTCATGCACCACGGAGGTCACCCGGATCCTTCCACTGCCCGGGGTCCCGGCCAGCGTCACGCAGAGCTCGACCGGGGCGGTGGAGAGATGGGTGCCATGACCGTTCACCGTCTGAGCCGCGATGAGGACGGGTTCGCCGCCATCGAGGTGGCGATCCTGACGCCGGCGCTGCTGCTGATGTTCGCCCTGGTCGTCGTGGCCGGGCGAGTGATGGTCGCCGCCAACGCGGCCGGCGCCGTCAGCGGCCCGGCGGCCCGGTCCGCGAGCCTGGCCCTGACCCCGGGGGCAGCGCAGGGCGCAGCCGCCGCCCGGGCGGCCAGGACCCTGGCCGCCCAGCACCTGATCTGCGTGGGCGGGCCGCAGGTATCCGTGGACACCTCGGCGTGGACCGGGCACCCCGGGGTCGTCCGCGTGACGATCACGTGCCAGGTGCGGCTGTCCGACGTGGGTGCGCCCGGCCTCCCCGGGACCCGGACCATCACCTCCACCGCGATCAGCCCGGTCGACCCGTGGAGAACACAGCCATGACCACGCCACTCACCCATGGCACGGCGACGAGACTCGTTCGACGCGCCCTCCACCGGCTCGTGCACGGCGGCACTCCTGGCCACGGCGAGTCCGGGTTCTCCGCCGTCTGGATGGCGGTGATCGTCGCGGCCATGATGATCGCGGTCGGCCTGGTCGCCGACGTCGGCGCCCAGATCCGGCTGGCCACCCACGCCGACACGGTCGCGGCCGAGGCGGCCCGGGCCGCAGCGGGATCCATCGACCCCCGGCAACGCGACACCGGCGCAGGGGACCAGGTCGCGATGGCCGCCGCCCAGGCGTTCCTGGCCCAGGCCGGGACACCAGGCACCGTGGCCGTGATTGGGCCCGGCCTCATCGAGGTCACCGTCACCGAGTCGGGGACCGCGCCGGTCCTTGCTCGCCGGTTCAGCGTGACCCGCACCGCCACCGCCCGCCTGGAGATCGGCGTCACGAAAGGACAATGATGCGACGTATCGGCATCCTGGTGCGCGGCCTGCTGTCCCTGGCCGTGCTGGTCGGGATCATCGCCGGCGCACCGCTGGCCGTGACCCGGGCCGGCCTGCTGCCGCGGCATGTGCCCGGTCCCGCGGGCATGTGGGCGGACCTGGCCACCCGAGACCAGTCCGGCGGGGTCCTGGTCGGTGTCCTGCTGCTCGTCGGCGCGCTGGCGTGGGCGGGCTTCACCGTGGCGGTGATCCGGGAGCTGGCCGCGGCGATGCGCACCCGGGGCGCCCGCGCCGCCGACCCGATGCGGGGCCTGGAATGGTCGGCGCGCCCCGCAGCCGCCCTGGTCGGCGCGGTGATGCTGATGGTCCTGACCACGGTCGGGCCCACCACGACGGTGTCCGCCGCACCGTTACCCGCAGCAGCCGGCCAACCCACCGTGGCGACGGGCGCACCCGCCACGCCCGGCGCCGCCCCGAGACCTGCAACGGCCCGTGGGGCTGAATCCTCCTCCCCGGCACCGCAGCCCACCACCGCATCTGATCGGGTGTATGTGGTGCGCCGGCACGACACGCTGTGGCGCATCGCGCAGACCCAGCTCGGCGACCCGATGCGCTACCCCCAGATCGTCGCCCTCAACCCGCAGATCGGCCCCTCGCTGGAGATCAGCCCGGGGCAGCGGCTCACCCTGCCCGCCACCACCTCCACCAGCACGTCCGGCCCGGCGGACACCGTCGTCACCGTGCGGGAGGGGGACTGCCTGTCTACCCTCGCCGCCGCCCAAGGCGCCACCTGGCAGGCCCTCTGGGCAGCCAACGCCGACCGGGACGAACCCGGCGGGCAGAGGCTGGCGAACCCGAACCTGATCCGCCCCGGGTGGACCCTGACCGTCCCCAGCGGACACACCGTCACCCACCCCAGGACGCATGCCTCGACGCACGTTGCCGCGCACGCGCAGCAGCCCCCGACGCCCGAGGGATCCACGGTCGGCACTGCTCCCGCTCCGGGGTCGACGCGACGCGCACCCGGGGCGACACCCGGTGACCGCCCGGACCTTCCAAACACCGGCCACGGCCACGTGGTCCCATCACCGGCACCCACGCCCTCGGTTACGAATGCCGACCCGATGGCGCGCCGCCCTCGAGCCCTGGGGGACGAGCAGACCGCCGTCGCCCACGCGCAGCAGGCCGTCCCGTGGGGACAGGTCGCCCTCGGCGGCGCGGGCGTGCTGCTGGTCGGCGGCCTGCTGCGGCTGCTGCGCACCCGGCGCCGTCAGCAGCTGCGCCACCGGCGCCCCGGTCGGGCGATCGCGCTACCACCACCGGACCTGACCCCGGTGGAGTCCGCGATCACCCATGCCGCGGCCCTGGCACCCGTGGACGTCGACGCGATCGACCACACGCTGCGGGACCTGGCCGCCCACTACGGCACCACCGGTGCCACGCTTCCGCAGGTCGCCGCCGCCCAGATCGACGGCACCGACCTGCTCCTGCACCTGGCCCAGTCAGCTGATCTGCCGGAGCCGTGGGCAACCCGGGCCGACCACCGGCGGGTCTGGGCCCGGACCCTCTCAAGCCCGGATGAACAGGACGTGCCGGTGGGGCAGCCGGCGCCCTGGCCACTACTGGTGGTGATCGGGACCGCCGAGGACGAGTCGGCCTGGCTGCTGAACCTGGAACACTTCGGCGTACTGAACCTGACCGGCCACCGCGAGTTCGGCCGGGACTTCCTGCGCCACGTCACGGCCGGACTGGCCTGCCATCCCTGGTCGGACCAGGTGCAGGTGGACTGCGTCGGGGTCGGCGAGGAGCTCGCCGCGATCAGCCCCCGGATCCAGTCGCACACCGCCGCGGACGGCCCGCGGGCAGCGGCGTCCGCGCTGCGCGCCGCCCACGTCATCGCCGCCCGGGCGGAGCAGGAGGACACCGACGCGGCCACCGGCCGCGCCCAGCAGCTCGGCGACGAGGCCTGGCCGGCCCGAGCGGTCATCGCCGACCCCACCGACGCCGAGGCCATCGGTCGGCTCGCCGCGTACCTGCACGAGCACCGGTCGCGGACCGGGGCCGGCCTGCTGGCCGTCGGCACCGACCAGTCCGGCGACGCCGACCGGGCCGAGGGCACCACGCTCACCATCGATGGCCGCCGGCAGCTCAGCGTGCCCAGCGTCGGACTGACCGTCACCGCGGTCGGACTGAGCGGCGACGAGGCGCGTGGCTGCGCCGCCCTGCTGGCCTGCAGCGACAACCCGGACGACCGGCCCATGACCGCCGACCAGAACGCCTCCGGCGGGTGGCGGGCCTTCGCCGACGATGCCGGCGCGATCCGCGCCGAGCACGTCCTACCCCGCCACGACCCCCACCCCGACGCCGCGAATGACGCGGGGGAGACCACCAGCCTGCTCGAGGCCGACGACCAGGCCTACGTCCAGGAAGCGGCCACCACCACCGAGGACCTGGCCGTGTTGGCTCCCCGCGTCACCGAACCCGTCAGTCGGGCCATTCAGGACAGCGACCCGCAGCTGGACGCCGAGGTGACCGCCTGGTTCGACCCCGACTCCACCATCGCCCGGGTCGCCGTCCTCGGCCCCGTGCACGCCACCACCTTCGGGCCCCGCTGCGAGGCCACCGGGCGCAAGCCCTACTTCACCGAGCTGCTCGCCTACCTCGCCAGTCGAGGAGCCAGGGGAGCCACGGTCGAGGAGGTCGCCGACGCGTTCCGCATCCGACCGGACCGGGTCCGCAAGATCATCAACGTGCTGCGCACCTGGCTCGCAGACGACCCGCGCACCGGCGAACCGTACCTGCCCGATGCGCGTCGGTCTCCCGCCGCGCAACAGCGCGGGACCGGGGTCTACCAGGTCGTCGGGGTGCTCTACGACGCGGACCTGCTCCGCCGGCTGCGGCTACGCGGACAGGCACGCGGAGCCGACGGCATCGGCGACCTGGCCACCGCCCTGCGGCTGGTCACCGGCGAGCCGTTCACCGGCATCCGCAAGGGCGGCGGCGCGTGGATCGGCGCCGGCGACCGGATCGACCAGCACCTGGTCTGCGCGATCATCGACGTGGCGCACGTCGTCGCCACCGACGCCCTGCAGGCCGGGGACCCGCACCGCGCCCGAGCAGCCGGCGAGATCGCCGCGCTGGCCGCACCCCACACCGATATCCCCTACCTGGACATCGCCAGCGCCCTGGAAGCCGGCGGAAACCGGGAACAGGCAATGAAGCTGCTGACCGAGCTGTGCAACCGCACCGAAGAAATCGACGCCGTTCCAGCCCCCCTGTCGGACCGAAGCGAGACGATCATGACGAACCACAAGTGGCTCACCGACACACGTGAGGCCAGCTGACCGATGGAGGCACCCGTGAACACTCGACGAGCCCTCACCACCGGGGCGGCGGCCGTCATGCTGCTGGCCGTCGTCACCGCGTGCAGCAGCGGCGGCGACAAGACCGGCACCAGCCCCACGTCGACACCGGTCAGCAGCACCCCCACGACCAGCACCAGGACCGCGCCGCCGGCGCCGACCACGACGTCGGTGGACCCGGCCGCGGAACCCGCGATCACCGCATACACGAAGTACTACGCCGCTGACGCAGAAGCGGCGAAGCACCCGCTTGGCGTCGCGGGCGTCTACGCGGGCGCCGCTAACTTCCTCCCCTATACCTTTGACCCCTGGCGGTCCAAGGAGATGTACACATTGCTCCAGTACCACAGCAATGGGGTGAAGTTCGTTGGAACGCCCGGACACCCACGCGTCACCGTCAACCAGGTCAGCCCAACCCGTGTGCGACTGTGGGACTGCCCGACCGTCGGATCCGGATGGCAACCGGTGTATGCCAAGACGGGCAAGCCGTATGGGTCACCCCCGCCCGCGAGCTTCCCGAAGCCGCCCTATTTGGTGAGCGTGACAGTCATTAAGGTCAACGACCGTTGGGGCGTATCGCAGGTCACCGACTCGAGCAAGACATGCGTACCCGGGCAGCACTGACTGCTGGGGCGTCGGCGGCGGCGCTGGCTATGGCCATCGGCTTCACCACGAGTGCGGCAGCTCAGGGCACACCGAGCGGGTGCATCATCATCAGAGGTGTCGCGCGATGCGGTGTGCATGATCCAGGCGGACCACCCGTCACTCAACCTCCCAAGGGAGGCCCGCCCCCCAAGCGCGGCAAGCCTCCAAAAGGCGGTTCGCCGGCGGTGGGCCAGTGCAGCGTGGGAACGGCGACCGTGCCCTGCTCAGGCCCCAACGGGACGTTCGACCAGGCGACCGGCTGCTACATGCGGATCGAGAGCCCGCAACCGCCGTACAATCCGACGCTCTGGCAAGGGCACCCGAAGGGCCAAGGATCGATCTACCTCGCCGTGTGCGGGACCGCGCCACAGCGGACGGGCAAGGGCGTGACCTGGTCTCCACCGAAGCCGGTCTGGCGGGCGGGGCCACCCAAAGGCCCGACAATCACCCCCGGGCAGCTGGCGAAGCAGGCCTTCGCGTCGATGAGCATCCCGGGACCGAAGGTGCCGACGTCACCGGCGGGTGTCTATCTGGACGGTGTCCCGTACACCACGGTGCAGGGCACCACGTGGTACTGGACGGATCCCTCGATATGGCACAACCTCAGCGTCAAGGCGCAGGCCGGGGCAGTGTGGGCACAGGTCACCGTCAAACCACAGAACCTGCGACTGGATCCCGGTGACGGATTGCGGGCCTCTTTGTGTGCCGGGCCGGGGACCCCGTGGACGTCCTCAGTCGGGTCCTACCAACACGCCCCGGGAGGCTGCGACGTGAGGTATACCCAGGCCGCTCAGACGAACACCGCAACGATGGGAATCGTGTGGCACGCGACTTGGGTCGGTTCGGGCGGAACTCACGGCGACCTGGGCACCGTCACCACGTCCTCGCCGTGGACCTTCGAGATCGTCCAAGGGGAGGCTCTCCTGCAGTCCTCGGGATGACCGACGCCACGACGAGGCGCTCGCTCGCACAGCAGCGGTGTCTGTCCCTTCTGCTTCGTGAGCTTCTGGACGGCGATCATGGCTGCAGACCAGAACTCCGGCCGACATCAAACAAGTTGGTTTGGGGGTGGACGTGGCGAGTTTTGTGGTTTGCCAGTTCGGAACCTTCAGGAAGGTCGGAGTGGCGGGCTGGTGGTTGGTTTCGATGTCATTCACGCCGTGCCCGCTGCGAGAACATCACGCTTACGGATTCAGCGTGCGGGCGACCCCAAAGGCAGTGTCTGAGTCGGCCACTTTGGTCGGCGGCGGACCCGGTCGCCATCGCGACACCAGGCGTCAGTCTTCACGCAGCAGTTACGTCCACCAACCATAGGAGCATTGCGTGGCCGGGGAGTGTTCGGGCCGGAGGCGTTTCAGGACCGCGCGCGCGAGAATGTCGGTGGCGCTGAAGATTGGTAGGGAGCAGGTTGTTGGGGTGATGAGGGGGGTTTCGGTGCAGGCCAGCAGGACACTGTCTGCGGGGGTGGTCCATGGGCCCGAGACCACGTTGGAGATCTCGGCGCTGAGTGGTTTCACGTCGTCTCCGCGTTTCACGGCGTTGATCAGTGCCTCGATCTTGTTCTGGACCGTGGGCGGGGGGTAAAGGGGTCGTAGGTCCGGCCTGAAGTGGGGCTGGTAGATGCCGGTGTCAATGGTTGCTTGCGTCGCGAGCATCGCCGGCCGGTGCGCACCGGCGCTGCGTAGCGCTGCGGCGACCTCGGCGAGCAGATGGAGGATGGGTGTGTGCACGGCCGCCGCCATATCGTCGTAGAACGCATGGGTGGTGGAGGAGGGTATCGCGATCAGGTCACAGCCCAGGGATTCCAGTTCGCGCACGACCTGCTGTAGCGCAGGGGCGGGGGAGGGCCCTTGGTCGGCCAGAAATTTTCGGCGGCTGGGGATCGACGGCTGGGAGATGAGGACCACGGCAAGGTGGTCTTCGTCCACTTCGGCCGGGGTGAGCTCGATGAGTCGGCGGTAGAAGTGGGCTCCGGCGAGCGGCCCGAGACCGCCCACGATGCCCAGGCGCGCGCCGGTCATGCGTGTTCCCGGGCCGGGCTGGGATGGTAGCTGACCGGGGGCCGGGCCCGGTGCCAGCTGGTCATTGACTGGAAGTGTGCGGCGACTGCTAGCGTCTGCCGGTCGGCGCCGCGCACGCCGACGATCTGTAGTCCAATCGGCAGACCGGTAGCGGACAGGCCCATCGGTACTGAGACGGCGGGGAAGCCGACCAGGTTCCAGATGGCCGTGTGATTGTGCGCGCTCATCTGCCAGTCGATCGTCGCGTCGGTCACTTCCGGAGCCAGGCAGGTCCTGGTCGGGCTCAACAGGGCGACATAGGGCGTGAGCAGGTCGGTGAAGACTCGCTCGGCCCAGCGCCGGGACTGTTGCGCGAGCGCGTAGTCGGCGCCGCTGGTCATCTCACCGACGCTCAGCAGGTCGCGGGTGGGTTCGGTGAGCCCGGCGCGGTAGCGACCGTAGCGGGCGACGGCATCGGCCGTCCAGATGACCCGGGCCGCGACCTGTAGCGACTCGTAGTGAGGCAGGACGATCTCGTCGACCTGGACTCCTTGGTCGGTTAGGGTCTGTAGGGCGCTTTGGAACGCCGTCTGGATGTCGTCGTCGATACCCGGGGCGTGGAAGCGGCTGCGCTCGACCGCGACGCGGGTACCTTTGAGGTCAAGGCTGACCGATTCGTGGCCAGGTGGTCGTGCGGGGATCAGGGCATCGAGCAGGACGTCACAGTCGATCGCGGAGCCGGCGATGGGCCCAACACTGTCCATGCTTGAGGACAGGGGCAGGCAGCCGGTCAGTAGCCGGGGGGTGTGGGTGGGTTTGAAGCCGGTGACTCCACAGAGGGCAGCTGGGGTGCGGATGCTGCCGGCCGTGTCGGAGCCCAGGGCGGCGGGGAACAACTGGGCGGCCACTCCACCCGCCGAGCCCGAGCTCGAGCCGCCGGTCCAGCGGCTGGTGTCCCACGGGTTGCGGGGGACCTGGTCCGGGCGGTGCAGGTCGGGCATGCCGCTGGCCAGCTCCATTGTGGTGGTCTTGCCGAGCACGATTGCCCCGGCGGCTCGTAGGCTCCGCACCGCGGTCGCCTCGCCCGCTGGCAGGTGCACGGCTGACACCCCCGAATTCGCGGTCGTTGGCCCCTCCTGGGTGGACAGGACGTCCTTGACTGCCACCGGGATGCCATGCAGGGTTCTCGTCACCTGGCCGGTGCGGCGCTGCTGGTCGGACCGCCGGGCAGCCCTCAGCGCCAGAGCGTCGAACCGGGTGGCGTAGGCGTGCAACTGCGGGTCGAGCGCATCCGCTCTCGTGAGCAGGTCCCGGACAAGCTCCTCAGCGGTCAGCTCACCCCGCGTCAGCGCATTGCAAAGCCGCATCAGAGTGGAGTTTTCTGGGGTTCTAAGGTGCGCGCTGCTCAGACGGGACGCGGCACGAAGCCCGCGGTCCGGCGGTGCCTGTGGGGTCCGTGGGCCGTCGGGAGAGAGGTCCGCGCGGAAGGACTCCAGCGAGTCGGTCAACGCCTCGCGCAGGTTCGTGTCCAATGCCATTCGCCCGAACCTCTTCCGTCGAGAGTCAACACGTGAAGCGTCCTCTTCCCAAAGTTGTCTGTCAAGTATGTCAGACCCTATTGACAGGCAAATAAGCCTGGTCCCATCATGATGGGTATGGCAGTGAATCAACCAGGCGAAGAGTCGGCTCGGCCCGAGGCGGTGTCGATGTCGATCGCGCGGCGGTTGATCGAGGCGATCGAGGCGGGGAGGTACCCCGTCCGTAGTCGGCTGCCCGTCGAGACGGAGTTGGCCCGCCGGTTCGGCGCGAGCAGGGTGTCGGTCCGGGAGGCGCTGAGTGCGCTGCAGTTCGCTGGCTACGTTGAGTCGCGCCGGGGAAGTGGCACGACGGTCCTCTCAGCTACCCCGCGGTATCAGAGCACGGCCCGGTTCGCGCGGCGGCTGCCGGCCGATCATTTGCAACTGCTGGAGGCCAGACTCGTCCTGGAACCGCAGACCATCGCCTTGGGGGCGTGCGATCCGGACCCGGTCGCGTTGCGCGCCGCGCGCAAACTCGTCGACGCGATGGCGCTGGTGGTGTCCGCGCCCGATATCGACGTCAACACCGATCTGCAGGTACATACCGCGCTGGTGGAGACGTGCCGTAACTCCTACCTGGTGGGTCAGTGCCGAGGGCTGTTGGAGGCCGCGTCGGGCGACTACTACCGCAACGCGCGGACCCAGGCCTGGCAGGACGTCGACCTGCTCGACAGCTGGGCTAGTGAGCATCGCCGCACGTGGGAGGCCGTCGCGTCCGGCGACGCGGTCGGCGCGATGCGATCAAGCCGTGAGCATCTTCTGTCGGTGGTGCACCGCTTCGCGACTGACGAGAGCCTGTCAACCACCGACCGCGCGCGGATGACGGCGATCCATGCGCAGTTCTCCACTGTGGATTTGCCCATCCGCGCACGGGTCAATCTCCATCCCGTGGGGCCGGCGGAGCCGGCCGGGACGGGCACCGGTACCCCGGCCCTCCCCATCGTTCCTCGACCGGTCGCGGAGCCAGATGCGCTCCCGGGCCCGCCTGCCCATCCCTCCTCCTGAAAGGCACCCGTCGTGCGTCACCGACCTCGCCAAACCCAGCCCGCCGAGCATCCCGTTCCGGCAGCCTCGGACACCTCACCCTCGGGGCAGGTCTTGGCCCTGGACATCCGGGGTGTCAGCAAGCACTTCCGCCACAAGGGGAAGAACACCCTGGCACTGGACAACGTCGACCTGCACGTGCAACCGGGGGAGTTCATTTGTCTGCTTGGCCCCTCGGGCTGCGGGAAGTCCACGCTGCTGAATATTGTCGCCGGATTCATGAAGGCTGACTCGGGCACCATCTTGTCGCAGGGCACACCCGTGACGAAGCCTGGCGCCGACCGGTGCGTGCTGTTCCAGCAGCCGACGCTCTATTCGTGGATGACCACCAAACAGAACGTCATGTTCGGCCCCAAGATGACCGGAATGGACAAGACGGCCGCATCTGAGCGAGCCGCCGAGCTGCTGGACATTGTTGGACTGGGGGCCTTCCAGAACCACTACCCGCATCAGCTGTCCGGCGGGATGAGGCACCGTGTCGCGTATGCCCGGGCCCTGATCAACAAGCCGAACATCCTGCTGCTCGACGAGCCATTCGCCGCGTTGGACGCGATCACCCGAGTCTCGATGCAAAACTTCCTGCTCGAGCTGTGGCAGCAGGAGAGGACCACCATCTTGTTCGTCACCCACGACGTCGAAGAGGCCTGTCTGCTGGCCGACCGTGTCTGTGTGATGTCGGCCCGCCCGGGACGGGTCCACGCCATCTCGACCGTGGACATTCCCCGACCACGGACCCAGGCAACAGTGGAGTCCCAGGTGTTCATCGAAAACCGTCGGGCGTTGCGCACGACCCTCGAAGAAACCTTAGGGCAGCAGGAAGCAGTGGTGCAGTGATGAGTGGGACGCTTAGTAACCCCCCCACCGCCATTCTCGACCCCAGGCTGGCCACCGGAGATGCGAAACCGAGCCTCGGCGGCCGCCTGAGCGAGCTGATGCGCCGGAGGTACCTGTCGGTGGTGAGCATCGTTGGTGCCCTGGTGATCTGGGAACTGATCGCCGTGCTGATCGTGCGGGACCCGGTCTTCTTGCCCACCCCGATCGCGACAGTCGGTGCGCTCATCCACTACTGGGACCGGCCGTACCCGTCGCAGGGCAAGCCGCTCTGGTACGACACCTACATCAGCCTGATCCGCATCCTCGTTGGCTTCGCGATCGGTACCATCATCGGCATCATCATCGGCGGGTTGATGGCCGCGGTACGCCCCATCCGCTCCATCATCGACCCGTTCATCGAGCTGACCCGACCGCTCCCGCCGCTGGCATTCATTCCGTTGCTGCTGGTGTGGTTCGGTCTGGGTGAGACCCCCAAGATCGTGCTGATCACGATCGGGGTCATCCCGATCGTGACGGTGTCCACCGCCGCAGCCATCACCGACGTGCCGGCCGAACTGTTGCACGCCGCCCGCTGCTTGGGGGCTTCCGAGTTCCAGACCGCGGTGTACGTGCAGATCCGCGCGGCCCTTCCGCAGATCATCACCGGCATGCGCCTGGCGATGGGCATTTCCTGGACCAGCATCGTGGCCGCCGAGTTCGTGGCCGCCACCGCCGGGCTGGGCTACGTCATCCTGCAGGCCGGGCAGTTCCTGCGCACCGACCTGATCTTCGCCGGAGTGCTCATCATCGCCGTCCTCGGGATTACCCTCGACGCGCTGCTCCGGCTTCTCAAGTCCCGTATTGACCCTGCTGGGCGTTCCGCCCAGTAGAGCCGCTGCTCAACCCTCAAGGAGTTCAGTATGTTCAGAGCACAGAAGAGCGCTCGGTTGGCGGCCGCCACCGCCTGCTGCGCCCTGCTAGTCAGCGCCTGTAGCAGCGGCACCGGCGCGACGAGTTCCAGTGGCGGAAAGCAAGGCAACCTGCTTGTCAGCTACTTCTCCAATGGGTACTACTCCGGTGTTGTGGCGACCCAACCATCGCTGCAGGCGAAGATCCCGGGAAAGGTGAAGTTTTTGGAGGTCCAAAGCGGCCCGGCCACCCTGGCCGGGATGAAGTCGGGCAGCTACAACCTGACCACTCAGACCGGAAACCCGCCGGTCCTCGGGGCTATCGCCCTCAACACCAATCTGTCGGTCATCTGGGTGGAGGCCTACGACAACGCCGCCCTCGTCGTCCAGAAGAGCATCAAGTCACCGGCGGACCTGGTCGGCAAAAGTCTGGGCTACCTGGAAGGCTCCTCGGAAGACTTCAGTTTCCAGAGCTGGCTGAAGCTCAACCACCTGGCGGGCAAGGTCACCCTGGTCAACCTGGATCGCCAGGCGATGGTCGCGGCATTCAAGACCGGCAAGATCGCCGGCGGTTACAACGACGCCCCGTTCACCAGCAGCATGATCGCCTCCGGTGGCCGCCAGGTCGTGGACTCCACACAGATTGCCAAGATGGGATTCCCCGCCCTGAACATGGTCACCGTCGACCAGAGTTTCGCCAAAGCGAACCCGAAACTCGTGCTGGGCTACCTGTGCGCTGACGCCGGCGCGTACCAGCTGATGACCGGGCCGAACAAGAAGCAGGCCATCACTAAGGCATCGGACTTCCTCGGCCAGACTCGAGCCCTCGGCGTTCCCACCGGCCTGTCCTACCCACTGATCGCGCCCAAGGACGAGCTGACCAGTAAGGGACTCGGCGCACCTGGGAACGTGAAAAACGGTGCCGTGGTGCAGTCTCTGGTCAAGACCGGCACGTTCTTGAAGTCACAGGGCATCATCAACAAGGTCCCCACCGTTGCGGACATCACCGCTCACGTCGACACCTCCTTCGCCCAGAAGGTCGCCAACGGGGCCTGCTCCAAGTAGCTTCCCACCCCACCCACCAGCCTCGATCAGAACGGAGGCGCCGTGACGCCCCGCCCAGTCACCTAACACCACACCGCCCCGGCTCCGGTCCGGCACCTGCCTGGGCACCGACCACGCATCTCACGTGAGACGACCTCCTCAGACCGAGTCCCCGGTGCTCCCCACGGCACCATTTCGCAGGCCCTTAGTCCTTACCATCGAAAGAAGGAACCATGCACTTGGCGCGAATTCCCCGCCGCCGCTACACCGCCGGCTCGACTCCCATCGAGTTCCTGCCGCACCTGACCGAGCACCTGGCCGGCCCAAACATCTACATCAAGCGCGACGACCTGCTCGGCCTCAGCGCCGGGGGTAATAAGACCCGCAAGCTGGAGTTCGTGATGGCTGACGCGCTGGCCCAGGGCGCCGACACGATCATCACGACCGGGGCGGTGCAGTCCAACCACTGCCGCCTGACCCTGTCCGCCGCGGTGCGGGAGGGCTTGAAGTGCCGCCTGTTGATCGAGGAGCGGGTAGAAGATTCGTACGACCGGGAGGCCAGCGGGAACAACCTTCTCTTCCGGCTGCTCGGTGTTGAGCAGCTCCAGGTTGTTCCTGGCGGCACCGACCTGATGGCCGGGATGCAGAAGATGGCCAACCAGGTCACCTCCGACGGTGGCAAACCGTACATTGTGCCCGGCGGTGCCTCGAATCCGCTCGGTGCGCTGGGTTACGTGTCGTGCGCGCAGGAGATTCTGGCGCAGTCGTTCGAGATGTCTCTGCGAGTCGACCACGTGGTCTGTGCCAGCGGCTCGGGTGGCACGCACGCAGGGCTCGTTGCAGGCTTCTACGGCAACCAGAGCGGTATCCCCGTGACCGGCATCAGCGTGCGCGCGAAGAAAGCCCCCCAGGAGGCCAAGCTGCACGAGCTCGCCAACGCGACCTCTCGGCTCGCCGGAGCCGAGCGCGAGGTCCCCACCGGGGCGTTCACAGTCATCGATGACTACGTCGGGCCCGGGTACTCTCTGCCGACCACCGAGATGACCGCGGCCATCCAGACCTTCGCCCGACTCGAGGGGATCCTGCTCGATCCGGTCTACACCGGTAAGACCGCCGCAGGACTGATCGGACTGGCCCAGCAGGGATACTTCCCGGCCGACTCCAACGTGCTGTTCATCCACACCGGCGGCTCGCCAGCGCTCTACGCCTACCCCGACGCGGTGCTCGCAGAAGCACAGGGCTGAGGACCAGAACGTCCCTCCGACGAACCGGCGACCTCTCGACGAGGAGAGCTCACCAGTAGCAGCGACCGGCAAGCCAGCACCCGAGATTCCAGGACTCCACGAAGACCTCACCTCGATCATGCGCCTGCCGGCGCGCCGGTCGCTGGACCGTGTTTCGCGAGCAAAGACCCCCGCGACCCGTTCTACCGCGGCCCGCTTTCGCCTGTTAGCCACCCCGCACATGACGGGTCACCGGCACTATCAGCAACTCCCCGGCGACCCTGGAGACGAGCGACATCAAGTTCCCGCAGGCGGTAGCCCGCTTCGCTCAGGGGTGGCCAGCAAATCCCGGTGGGCCTGGCGTCACCCTTGGTGATTGTCAGGCCCGCACTTGGCACTCAGCGCTGGCCAGTCCTGCCGGGCTGGTCAACCTGGCCGCGCCTACGGCCCGTGGGCGTCGACGGCTAGGGCGCGACTAGCCACGCTCACCTCCAGGCCGCGAGCCGTCGCCATACAGTGATCGCATGTATTCGAGGCTCGAGGCAGATGCGACGAGGACCCCGCTGCTGCTGCAGGAGGTACGGGACCTGGCCGTGCGGAGCCTAGCCGAGCTGGGCGAGCAGGCAGTAGCCACCAAGCGACCAGGCTCCGCACGATCTGTGCTGACCGCGGATGGCGCCGGGCTAGAGGGTGCCCTGCGGCAGTTCCAGAACCGTTGGAAGCACACCTTCTCGACGAGCCCGGGGCCGCGCTATCTCGGATTCGTCGTCGGCGGGGCTACACCGGCAGCCATCGCCGGTGACTGGTTGACCTCAGTGTTCGACCAGAACGCCATGTCCGAAATCGGATCCGGTGCAGCAGCCTTCGAACGCGAGACCCTTGACTGGATTCGTCAACTCCTGTCGCTGCCGGCCAGTCAGTCCGGCGCATTCGTCTCCGGCGCCACGATGTCGAACGACGTGGGTCTGGCAATTGCCCGAGAGTGACTCGGCGAACAGCACGGGGTCTCTGTCGCCGACTCCGGGCTGTCGGCAATAGGCCCGATCCACGTCCTGTCGGGGTGCCCGCACTCCAGCGTGAGCAAGGCGCTGTCCATGCTCGGCATAGGCCGCCGAGCATTGCGACTCGTTCCGACCCTTGCGTCCCGAGAAGCGGTCGACGTTGCCGCACTCGCGGACCTGCTGCACGCGCTTGAGGGCCGCCCGGCGATCGTGGTGGCCAACGCGGGCACCGTCAACACCGGAGACTTCGACGACCTTGGTGGCATCGTGGCCCTGCGGGACCGGTTCCCGTTCTGGCTCCACGTCGACGCGGCCTTGGAGGATTCGCCGCCTTGTCACCGGCGCACGCGCACCTGACTGACGCGATGGGTCAGGCGGACTCGATCTGTGTCGATCTGCACAAGTGGTTGACGTGCCGTATGACAGCGCCGTCCAGTTCACTCGGCGAGTCGACCTGCAGGTCAGGGTGTTCCAAAACGCTGCCGAATACCTTCAACCGCGCCGCGAGGACGTGGACTTCGCGGATCTGACCCCCGAGAACTCCCGGCGACTGCGTGCTCTGCCTGCCTGGTTCACCCTTGCCGCATACGGGTACGAGGGACATGCGGACATTGTGCGACGAGACCTGGATCTCGCCGAACGGTTCGGCTCCAGGATCGCCCAGCTGCCCGGCTACCGGCTGCTCGCCCGGGTCCGGCTCAACGTGGTCTGCTTCACCCTGACCGACCATCCCGAGCGGGTCGGTGAGCTAGTCAACGAGCTGATCGTCTCGGGTGAAGCATTCTTGAGCCCCACCGTCTACGCGGGGACGCCCGCACTACGGGCCGCCTTCAGCAACTGGCGGACGACCGAGGCCGACGTAGACCGCGTGGTCCGTGCCCTAGCCGGATTCGTCGCATGACCAAAGGGTGCTGCCACCAGCAGCCGTGACCAGCGTTTCGATGCCGCAACCAGGGCTGGGTCCAGGCGTACTGCCCACTCCCCTCGGGTGGGTGCAGCGATGCAGACACGGCGGTGCGGGCTTCTTGCCCCACCCGCCGATCAGCGGTATGCACGACGCGGCGAATGGAGCGGGCGAACCCACGCATCGACTGTAGGCCCGCCGCAGCCCCTCTGCCCTCGCAGCCGTGGCATCGCCCAGTGGCCCCATCGGCCGGGGAGGACCACGGAGGGCGGAGGTGCGCCGGACCATCGTGCGGCGCACCGGTCAGTGGTTCGCGTGCACTAAGGAGGATCCGTCGATAGTCAGCGAGACCGACCCGGGTAGGGAAACTCCTAGACCGAAGTCGAGACCGTTTCGCAGCTGAGGCTATCCCCGCCAGACAGTTTTGCTAGTCGGTCATGGGAAGGCTCCGTAATGGTGTGTACACTGCATACGTAGGATTCGCTATTTTGCTGCGCTGGAGGTCATGATGGAAGCGGATGAGTTTGAGGAAGTTGTCCTTGCCCCTCTGCTTCCCGAGGAGCTCGCATCGCAGCCGACGTCCGAACTTGTGTATCGGCGGCTTCGCGACGCTGTACAGACCGGGGGGTATGCGCCGTTTACGCGACTCACTCAGGAGCAGATCGCCGAACAGTTGAGTGTCTCGCGTACGCCCGTGCGGGACGCGCTGACACGTCTTGCGAATGATGGCACCGTGATGTGGACGCCGGGGCGGGGTGGTTATGTCGTCCCGGACGTCACGCCGGATGGTGTGCGGGAGGTGCATCACGTGCGTCGGGCGTTGGAATGTCTTGGGGTGCAAGAAGCTGCCCCGAACTACTCGCCTCGCGACATCCACCTGCTGCGCAGTCTGTATCGGGAGGAGGCGTCGGCGGACCCGGCTCACGCTGACTATTTCGCGATGAATTGTGACTTCCATCTGGCGCTCATCCAGCCGGCCAACAATCAGCTACTGGTTCGTCTTCTGGATCAGTTGTGGCGGCTGCCCGCGGCGCGCACCATCGCGAACCGGTACATCGACAGTGCCGAGCGGACGAGGAGGTCGTTCGCCGAGCATGCGAGGCTTATCGACGCCGCTGAGCAGCATGATGGCGCCAGCCTGGTCAGGCTCCTGGGCGAGCACATCGATGGCTCCTACACGTATGCCGCCGCGGCCATCACCTCTCAGCCCGCGCGAGCATCCAGCGGGAGCATCACCGGTTGACGGTGATAAGCGACGCGGTGGTCGTTGGCGTCACAGAACCCGGCGAAGGAAGTTCTCCGTGCGCGGCGACTTGGGGTTGTTCAGAACGTCCTGCGGCGAGCCCTGCTCGAGCACCGATCCGCCGTCCATGAACACGATGGTGTCCGCGCACTCACGGGCGAAACCGATCTCGTGAGTGACGATGATCATGGTTCGCCCGTCCAGGCATCTGATGACGTCGAGGACTTCGCCGACCAGCTCTGGGTCCAGCGCACTGGTGGGTTCATCGAACAGCAGCACCTTCGGGTCCATGGCCAGCGCGCGTGCGATGCCCACGCGCTGTTGTTGTCCACCGGACAGGTTCGTCGGATAGTGGTGCATCCGTTCGCCCAGTCCTACTTGTTCGAGTAGCTGGGTTGCCCGCGTCCGCGCCTCGTGCTTGTCCTGGCGGAGCACTCTGACGGGGCCCTCCATGACATTTTCCAGCGCGGTTCGGTGCGGGAAGAGGTTGAACTGCTGGAAGACCATGCCCGTCCGCCGCCGCGCCGCCGCGATTTCCTTGTCCGACTGCTCGTGCAGCTTGCCGCCGCGGGCGGTGTAGCCGACTTGGTGCCCGTCGACGAAGATCTGGCCGGCATCGACTCGCTCGAGATGGTTGATGCAGCGAAGCAGCGTGGTCTTTCCCGACCCGGACGGCCCGAGCAGGCAGGTTGTCGTGTTGGGTTGGACGTCCAGGTCGACGCCGCGCAGCACCTCGACCTTGTCGAACCGCTTGTGCACGCCCCGGATCCGGACCATCGGCTCGAGGCGATCGGGCGGTGCTGGAGTCTGCGCGGTCTGCGCGCTGGCGGCTGGATGCTCGGCGGTGTTCATGCGCGCTCCTTCTGTCGGATCATGGTGGCGAGCCGTGTGCGTAGGGATGGGCGGTGGGCGGCTGGCTGATCTTTCGCGACCCACCGTTCGAGGTAGTACTGGGCGGTGCTGAGGATGGCCATCAGGACGAGGTACCAGATCGCGGCGACCATGAGTAGCGGGATGACCTTGAAGTTTTGCGAGTAGATGTTCTGAGCGTTCGTCAGCAGTTCGCCTCCGCCGATGACCGATACCAGTGAGGTGGACTTGACCAGGTTGATGAACTGGTTGCCCGTCGGGGGGATCATCGTCTTGACGGCCTGGGGGAGTGTCACCCGGGTCAGTATCTTCAGGCGCCGCATCCCGATGCTCTGGGCGGCCTCCACCTGTCCGGGCGGTACCGCCAGCAACCCGCCGCGCACGATCTCGGCCATGTAGGCGCCGTCATTCAGACTCAGTCCCAAGACCGCGGCGGTGTACCCGCTGATCAGCGCGTTCATCGGCCACGACTCACTCATGCCGGTGAAGGGGATGCCCAGTGAGAGGTGGGGAAACAGGAGGGCCAGGTTGTACCAGAAGATGAGCTGAACCAGCAGCGGGGTTGCTCGAAAGAACCAGACGTAGACGGCGCTGATCCCGCGCAGGATCGGGTTGGCCGACTGGACCAGCGCTGCGACTAGCACACCGATGATCATCGCGAAGGCCTGGCAGATCACCGACAGCTCGATGGTGACCAGCAGGCCCTGAAGGATGATGGAGTTGAACGTGTAGTGGGCGACCACCCCCCACTGCATGTTGGGGTTCGTCACCAGGGAACGGGCCAGCAGCGCGACCGCGAGGGCGAGTACCACCGCCGCGAGCCAGCGCCCCGGATGAGCTTTTCGGGCGACCGGCAGCGGCTCTTCGACGGCCGGAGTCTGGGCGAGAATTGTCATACGTACCTTCCCGGAAGGAGGGCCGCGTGCCGCACCATATTGATCGCAACGGTGCAACACTGTGACCTACTGCACACAATGTATCCAACGGGTTCCTGGAGTGCAATACCCAATTCCTCCGGAAACCAGAGCCCGCGGTCGCGTCCGGCTAGTCACTATGTCTGGCCCGGCGGGGCCGCCTTGCCGAGGACCGCGACCAGGGAGATCCCGCACGAGGGCACGGCGGCGGCCGCGGCGAGGGCACCGTAGCCGGCTTGTCCGACGATCACTCCGGACAGGGCGCCCGAGCCGGCGGCGGCGAGTCCCATCGCGAGATCGGCGACACCCTGGACCGCGACTCGTGCGCCGGGGGCGCTGACTCCGTCAGCAAGGTCGATGCCGCGATGGTGCACATCGACCATCCGAGGCCGAGTAGGACCAGGCCGACCGCAAGACGGGTGGATGCCCCCGGTGCCGCGCCACCGGCCAGCCCGAGGGCCACCAGCAGCACCGGGCAGCTTGCCGCAAGCAGTGCCCGGCGGCCCACCCGATCGCACATCCAACCAACCACCGGCGCGAGCAGGTACATGCCGCCACGTGGCCACTGATGACGTTCAAGGTGGCACCATCTTGGCGCAGCAGGATCGGAGCCATCACCATGACGCCGATCATCACGGCGTGCCCGAGACAGAGCGCGAGGACACCGGTCCGGACGCCGGTGAAACCTCGCAGCACGGCTACGACCTCGCACCAGCGACCGCGGCGCAGCGCAGCGTGGAGCCGGTGGGCCACGAGCTTCGTGGCCACCAACGGATCGGGCCGCAACCCGGTCTGGACTATCGCGGCCGCCCCGGCCATGGTTGCGGCACTGAGCACGAGCGAGCCGGTCAGGCTCGGCAGGGCGATGCCGCGGGCGAACCCGCCTGCCGGACCGACCAGGTTCGGCCCGGCAACTGCGCCGACCGCGCCCGCCCACACGGTCGCGGACAGCGCGGCGGCCCGGGCCTGGGGCCGCGCGAGGTCAGTAGCCGCATACCTGGACTGAGCCGTCGAGGCCGCTGCAAACCCCATCAACGCCGCGCCCAGGAGCAGCAGGCCGAAGCCGCCCTGCAGACAGCCAGTCGCAACACCGAGCACGGCTCAGCAGCTGCCAACGCCGTAGCCGAGAGCCAGACCCGGCCGCCGGCCACTGCGGAACATGAGCAGGGCTAGCCCAAACGACGCGAACGCCGTTCCCAGCACTTGTCCGGTCTGCGGCAACCCCGCGGCGTTGGCCGATCCGGTGATCCGTTCCCCGAGCAGCGGCAGGACAGTCACGGCCAGTGAGACACCGACCCCGCCGAGCCCTGCACTGGCCATCAGCGTGACCATCGTCCTGCGCTGCAGATCATCGCCCAGGTTCCCGGTCCGCCTCCGGGCCTTTCGACCGGCTCGAGACGTCAGGCGATCCATCCGCAGAGATCGCGCATCCACATCGACCCACCAAAGAACAGGGAAACCACAACGCATCCAATACATTCAACATGTTCACTGTATCCAGTACATTCGTTGCAGACAATCCTGCGGAACCTCTTGACCCCCTTTGAATGTGGTGGATACACTGCACGCAGAGATTGGTCGAGTTGATCGGAAGGTGGACAGATGTCGGATCGTGAGAAGGAGCGGTCGAGGCGGGCGGTCGAGTTGCCGCGGAATCCCACGCCGCTGGCGCGTCAGGCGCGTGACACCTTTGAGGTGGTCGCCAAGCCGGCGATGGTGGACTTCGACCAAGCGGACTGGGATCGGCTGGCGAGCCAGCGGGTCGAGTTCAATCGGGACGTCCAGGTGGAATCGGTGCTGACGATGCTCGCGGCGTCCGAGAGCGAGCCCTCGTTCGGGTACCAGATCAACAACTACCAGCACTGCCTGCAGGCGGCCACGATGACCTACCTGGACGGGCTGGACGAGGAAGATGTGGTCGTCGCGCTGCTCCACGATGTCGGGTTCGTGGTCTGTCCGGAGCGGCATGGCGTGTTCGCGGCCGAACTGATGGGTGGCTATGTCTCCGAGCGGAACTACTGGATGCTGCGCCACCACCAGAGTTTCCTGGACACCCACGGGGGAAGCCACTCCGACGGGGCCGTCGACCGCCAGGCCAGCGACCGTTGGCGGGGCCACGAACACTACGAGTGGACCAAAGAGTTCGTGTATCGATACGACCAGGGCGCCATCAATCCCCGCTACGAGAACGCGCCGCTGGAATTCTTCCGGCCGATGGTGCAACGGATCTTCGCCCGACCGGCGCAACCGCTGACCCTCGACTAGACCAACCCAGCAACGAGAGACTGGCTGCGCCATGAGCCCATGGATCAAGATGATCTCCGACGAGGAGGCCACCGGTGAGCTGCGCGAGATGCTCGACAGGGTGCGCACACCGCACGGCACGGTCGACAACGTCATGCGCGTGCACAGCCTGCGCCCGCACACCATGGCGGGCCATCTCGCCCTGTACCGGTCGGTGCTGCACCACGAGGCGAACCAGCTGCCGGAATGGTTCCTCGAATGCGTCGCCAGCTACACCAGCATCCTGAATGACTGCCCGTACAGTCTGGCCCACCACTGGTCCAACGCCGCCGACCTGATCGGCGAGACACGCCGCGCCGACGCCGTCCTGGCGGCACTACACAGGGACCCCGAGGATGCCTTCGCCGGCAAGGAACTCGCGCTGCTGCGCTACACCGGCAAACTGACCAGGCATCCCGGCACGATGACCGTCGACGACGTCACGGCGTGCCGCAACGCTGGAGCAAGCGACGGCGACATTCTGGAAGTCAACCAGGTCTGCGCCTACTTCAACTACTCCAACCGGCTGCTCAACGGGCTCGGCGTGACCACCGACGGCGACGCCATCGGCTACTACTCCAGCGATGTGACCACCCCCGCGCGCTGACCCAACCCGGGGCGAGCTGCGCCAACTACTCGGCAAAACCGCGAAACGAAAGAGGCAGAAGCAATGGCATACGCGCCGACCAAGAGCTCATTCACGACGATCCCGGTGATCGACATCGGCCCACTTCGGACCAACGGGGTCCAGCAGGTCGCCCAAGCAATGTGTGAGGCAAGCGCGGACGCCGGGTTCTTCTACATCACCGGGCATGGAATCCCGCAGGAATCCATCGACGCCACACTTCGCGCCGCCCGGGAGTTCTTCGCACTGCCACCCGAACGTAAGAGTGATGTGGCCGTCAATGCCCGCCATCGCGGCTACATCGGTGTCGGCGGCGCGAAGATGGAGTCGGCGACCCGCAGCGATCTGAAGGAAAGCTTCGTCTACGGGCTGGAGGTCCCCGAAGACGATCCCGACGTTCGCGCCGGTGGCCGGCTGACTGGCCCCAACCAGTGGCCGAGTGACATGCCGACCTTTTCCGCGTCGGTGTACGGCCTGTTCGAACAGATGGCTAAATGTGCACGCAGCGTGCTGGCCGCGCTGGCCGTCGGCCTCGACCTTCCGGCCGACTTCTTCCACGACTACTTCACCAAGCCGCTGGCTCGCGGCAGCATCATCCACTACCCACCGCAGCCGGCCGACCTGGGTGCCGAGCAGTTCGGCGTCGGCCCACACACCGACTACGGTTTCCTGACCCTGCTGTGGCAGGACTCCGTCGGCGGTCTCGAGGTGCTCAACCGTGAAGGCGACTGGGTCGCCGCCCCGCCCATTCCCGGCACGTTCGTGGTCAACGTGGGAGACCTGCTCGCCCGCTGGTCGAACGACCGGTTCACCTCCACACAGCACCGCGTCGTCAATCGCACCGGAAAAGAGCGGTACTCGATCCCGCTGTTCTTCGACCCCAACTTCGACACCGTGATCGATCCGAGGAACGCCAACCTGCCCGCTGACGAGCAGCCCCGCTACGAGCCGGTCCTGGCCGGCCACCACGTGCTGGACCGCTTCAACGAATCGTTCAAATACCGTGACGGCGCAACGAGCGCAGCGCACGCGGGCTCGGCTCCCGCCGCGTTGGGATGCGAGGGAGGGCGCCTATGAAGGTGCAGGTGACCCAGATCGCGGGACAACGATTCGAGGTCCACACCGACGGGGCCACGCTCACTGTTGATGTGCCGACCGCGCAGGGAGGGCAACCGGGAGGCTTCAGCTCTGGCGAGCTGCTGCTGGGTGCGCTGGGGGCGTGCATGCTCGGCACACTCGTGGAAGCCGAGGCCCTCCAGGGCACCCAGCTCGAAGGCGTCGCGGTCGAGCTGGTGGCCGAGGCCGCAGCCAAGCCCCAGCGCATCGGATCGATCGATGTCCACCTGGAACTGCCCGCCGGCCTACCCCCACAACAGCAGGACCGGTACACGCGTAGCCCGTCCCGATGCAAGATCCACAACACGCTGCACCAGCCGCCAACCATCACCATGCACACCTCGACGGCTAACACCGCCCGCATCGCCCACAGCTGAATCACCCGACCCCCTACTAACGACCGAGGTAGTAATGAAACGATCCTCTTCCCCCGTCGCCGTGACCACGATGGCGCGCCGCCGGCGCGCCGGGTTGATGACAGCAGCGGCGATCAGTGTTGGCGCGCTGGCCCTCGGCGGATGCGGCACCTCGGCGGCGAGCTCGGGCAGCTCTGGCGGCTCCGCGAGTTCCGGCCACTCCACCGGTTCAGGCAACGCCGCCGCCCTGCAACTGGTCACGCCCGGCACGTTGACGGTGGGAATCGCGGCAATCTACCCGCCGTACACGTTCCTCAAGCCGGGGACGAAGACTCCGACCGGATTCGAGATCGATGTCACCAACGCCATCGCCGCCAAACTCGGCCTCAAACCAAGCTACGCGAATGTGGCGTTCTCCAGCCTGATACCCGGCGTTGAATCGAAGCGCTTCGACGTCGCCACCACCGGTATCGGCGATACCGCCGTGCGCGAGAAGCAAGACGCCTTCATCGACTACGAACAAAGCCACCCGGCGCTGCTGGTGGCAAAGAAGTCCGTGGCCAGCATCCACGGACTGGCTGACCTGTGCGGACGCTCGGTAGCCGTGGTGAAGGGCAGCCAGCCGGAGCCGATAATCCAAGCGCAAGCGGCAAAATGTACGCGGGAAGGCAAGGCCAAGCTCAATATTCTTCTCTATCCCGACCACCCGACGGCAGTGCTCGCAGTTCAGTCTGGACGCGCGGACGCGACCTCCGCGGACCTTGCCACAGTTGCCTATCAAGCCAAACAGCTGAGCAACCAGTTCGTCTTCGTCGACGCCAAAACTCCTTCATCGCCACTGGGGTTCGTCGCATCCAAGCAGAACCCGGCACTCCAGAACGCGCTGCTCAACGCCCTCAAGACGCTCTACAGCAACGACACCATGAAAAAGATCTACACCAAGTGGGGCGTACCGCAGATGCTCCTGCCCGCGCCCGGCATCAACCTGGCAACAAAGCAGTGAAGCCATCTGCTGGC
The DNA here is from genome assembly GCF_007845645.1 of Leekyejoonella antrihumi. Lineage (GTDB taxonomy): Bacteria > Actinomycetota > Actinomycetes > Actinomycetales > Dermatophilaceae > Leekyejoonella > Leekyejoonella antrihumi. The sequence goes on along the minus strand of NZ_VCQV01000027.1, from coordinate 1,451 downwards.
AAGGAGCCCCGTCGCATGACATCACCGGCCTATCGGGAATACGACCACATCGTCATCGGTGGCGGCGCATTCGGTAGCGCGGCCTGCTACTGGCTTAGCGCACGCCCCGGGTCGCGGGTGCTCGGCCTCGAGCAGTACGAGCTCGGACACCGCCGCGGCTCCTCCGGCGACAGTTCGCGCTACATCCGCCCCTACCACCGCGACCGCCGCTACAGCCAGCTACTACCCGCCGCGTACGACGCGTGGCGATCGGTGCAAAGCACCTGGCAGACCGCACCGATTCTGTTCACGATTGGCGGCCTGGAAATCGGCGACGGCAGCGCCGCCGGGCAACAGATGATCACTGACCTGGCCGCAGCACTCGAGCGAGACTCGATCCCGTTCGAGTCGCCGTCGCCGGCGCAGGTCCACGCCCGCTGGCCACAGTTTCGGATGTACGGCGACGAGCAGTGCATCTACCAGGGCGACGCCGGATTTGTCGACCCCCGACACGCGATCCGCGCGCACGCCGAGATAGCCCGCGACCGCGGGGCGACGATACTCGCTGAAACACCCGTCACCAAGATCGAACACGACTCCGGACGGTGGGTGATCACCACACCAGCGGGCGAGTTCCGGTCTCCCAGAATCATCCTCACCGCGGGCGCATGGACCCAGCGGCTCTTGGACCAGCTCGGATACCCGCTCGCCATCACCGTCACCGAAGAACAGGTGACCTACTTCGGTGCACGAACACTCAGCGACTTCGCTCTGGACCGGATGCCCACATTCACCTTCCGCAGCGACGAGCCGATGCTCTATGGCGGTCCGGACTACGCCGGTTTCGGCGTCAAGATCACCCAAGAAATCATGAAACACACAGTGGCCCCGGAGACCCGATCGCACCAGCTCGATTTGGGCGTCGTACAGACCTGCAAAGCCTTCTTATCCCAGCGCCTGCCAGGGGTAGACGGCCCCATGATCTCAGGGCGCACCTGCCTCTACGCCGGGCCAGTGGACCGCGATCTGATCATCGACCACGTCCCCGGAGCCCCCGGCGCGCTCATGGCTATCGGTGGCGGCGTCGGCTTCAAATACTCCTCATTGGTGGGACGCCTGCTAACCAACCTCGCCCACGACGAAACCCCCCAAGTCGACATCAGCGGGTTCGGGCTGGCACGCGAGTCACTGCGCACCCCCGGCCACGGCTTCGGCTCGATCTGTGTCTGGCTGAGCAGTGCGGCCTTTTAGCGGGTGGCAATCCAGCGACCAGGCATTACCCGAACCGAATCTCTGCTGTTGTGTGTCGGGTCGCCCATCCCGACGAGTTGCCTCGACCCAGGTTCTAACCCGGGGATTTCATCGGGTGAGGGTCGCGGAGTGCGTGGCGTGAGCTGAAAAGTGCCCCTGACCTGGGAAGATAGTGATTGCGAAGTCCCTATCTGATCCAGTTCGAGGAGCACCTTCCAGGT